>NZ_BAAAMV010000004.1:0-810264 GCF_039529455.1 Nonomuraea bangladeshensis | reverse complement strand
GCGGCCTGCGGCAGCAGAAGGGCTCCTCGTGAAGCGTTACACGGCGCGCACGGCGCTGCTGGAGACGGTGATGATCGCCGTCGGCGCGGTCTTCGTCTTCCCTCTCTACGTCCTGGTCAACCTGTCGGTACGCCGCCCGGCCGACCCGGCCTCGCCGGTGGCGCTGACGATGTCACCCACCCTGGCCAACTACGCCGACGCCTGGCAGGCGGCCGGGCTGGGCGCGGCCCTGGCCAACAGCGCGATCGTCACGCTGGCGAGCCTGGTGGTGATCGTCATCGTCTCGGCGATGGCGGCCTACCCGCTGGCACGCGTGACGAGCCGCTGGTCGCGATGGACGTTCCTGCTGTTCGCCCTCGGCCTGCTGCTGCCCGCCCAGCTCGCGCTGATCCCTCTGTACCAGAGCATGCGCGACCTCGGCCTGCTCGGCTCGGTGTGGTCGCTGGTCCTGTTCTACTGCGGCCTGCAGGTCCCCTTCAGCGTCTTCCTGTACGCGGGCTTCCTGCGGGCCGTGCCCGCCGAGTACGAGGAGGCGGCCGCCATCGACGGCTGCACACCGGTGCGCGTGTTCTTCTCCGTCGTCCTGCCGCTGCTGCGGCCCGTCACCGGCACCGTGGCCATCCTCAACGCGATCTTCATCTGGAACGACTTCCTCACACCTCTGCTGTACCTGTCAGGCAGTGCGCAGCAGACGGTCCCGGTGGCGGTCTTCCAGTTCGTCGGCCAGTACGTCGCCGACTGGCACCTCGTCTTCGCCGGCCTGGTGATCAGCGTCGTCCCGATCCTGCTCATCTACTTCCTGATGCAGAAGCGGATCATCCGGGGCTTCGCCGGCGGCCTCAAGGGCTGATCACCGATCATCACATCCCAGGAGAACCACCATGACGAACCGACGGCTGCCCGCGGCGCTGTGCGTCCTGGCGACCGGCGCCCTGCTGGCCGCCTGCAGCAACACCGCCACCCCACCCGGGAGCGGCACGGCCTCGGCCGCCCTGCGCATCGCGTCCAACTCCAGCGAGAAGATCGCGCTGGACGCGGCGATCGCCGCTTTCAAGGAGGCCAATCCCGGCATCGACGTGCAGGTGACGTACGCCGACACCGACCCGTACCTGACCACCTTGCGCACGCAGCTCTCCTCGGGCACCGCTCCTGACGTCTTCTTCGCCTTCCCCGCGAAGGGCAACGCCGGCGCGGTCCAGGTGCTGGCGCCGTCCGGCTATCTCCAGGACCTGTCCGCCCGTTCCTGGGCCGGGCAGGTCCCGCAGGACGTCAAGGCCGTCACCCAGGCCGACGGGAAGCAGTACCTCCTGCCGGTCACCTTCACCGGCATCGGCGCGATCTACAACAAGAAGGCCATGCGGGAGGTCGGCGGCTTCGAACCCACCACCTGGGCGGACGTGCTCGACCTGTGCGACAAGGCCAGGGCCGCGGGCAAGAGCGCGTTCGCCCTGGGCAACCAGACGCCCTGGGTGACCCAGCTCATCGACTACGCGCTCGTCGCCACCCTCGTCCACACCCCCGGCTCCACCTTCGACGCCGACCTGGCCGGCGGCAGGACGAGCTTCGCCGCCTCCGCCGGATGGAAGGGCGCCATGGACAAGTATCTGGAGCTGAACAAGCGCGGCTGCTTCTCCAAGGACCCGCTCGGCACCCCGGTCGAGACCGCGCTCCAGCAGGTCGGCAAGGGCGAGGCCGTCGCGGCCGTCCAGGTCCTGGCCACCGCCGGGCAGATCAGGGACGCCGCGGCCCAAGGCACCGAACTGGGCATGTTCCCGCTGCCGGCGACCGACGACGCCGAGGCCACCCGGATGCCGGGCGCGGTCGGCACCTCCTACGCGATCAACGCCAAGGCCCGCAACCAGGCCGCCGCCGAGAAGTTCATCGACTTCCTCGCCCAGCCGCGGGCCATGAACGACTACGCCGCCAAGAGCAACGCCGCCCCCGCGATCCCCAACGACGCCTTCACCCCCGACCCCGCGTTCAGCGCGCTCCTGGACTACCAGAAGTCGGGCAGGACCGTGCCGTTCATGGACCAGTTCTGGCCCAACCCGAAGGTCCAGCAGGCTCACCTGAGCGGCGTGCAGGAGCTCTTCTCCGGCGCCGCCACCCCGCAGGACGTGCTGACCGAGATGGACAAGGCCTACAAGAGCAACTGAGTCACTCCCCCACCGAAAAGGATCGACATGCCGCATCACACCCCCCATGCCCGTGTCACCCGCCGAGCCTTCCTCACCACCGCCACCGCCGCGGGCCTCGCTCTGGCCACACCCGCCCTGCCCGCCGCCGGGCAGACGCCGGCCCGGGCCCGGCCCTTCCGCGCCGCGCTCTCGGTAAGCCCGTTCACCGAAGCGGTGCTCGCCAAGGTGTCCCTGACGGACGGCCTTCGCACCGCGCGCACCGCGGAGGCCGTGCAGCGCCTGTTCGTGGCTCACGGGGCCACCGAGGTGTACGCCCGCATCGCCACCCGCCGCGTCGCGGCCGACAACGACGCCCAGCACGGCCTCGACCGCGGGCTCGAACGCGCGCGGCTGGCCCGCCGGCTCGGCCTGCCCTTCAATCCCGAGCTCGGTCTGTGGGCCGTCTACGGAGACATCGCCTACCAGCCCGAACCCGACTTCTCCGACTATCCCGGCATCACCCTGCCCGGGCCGTGGACCTCGCTCACCATCGAGCAGATGCTGCCGATCCTCTACCGCTACGGCGTCACCGTCGCCGCGAAGATCCTCGCCACGGGTGCGACGGTGCGGGTCTGGGACCTGGGCAACGAGATCGAGTTCGGCATGGCCGGCGTCGCCATCCGCAGCCTGGTCACCCAGACCGCCGACTGGACCTACAGCCCGCCGGACGCCGTCGATCCGGCGATCGGCCAGATGGACTTCGCCACCCTGTTCACCATGAGCGAGGCCGACCGCATCGCCTGGCTGCGCGCCCACCTGTGGCCGCACGTGGGACGCATGCTGGCCGCCACCGCCGCCGGCATCCGCACGGTCCAGCCCGGCGCCCGCTTCAGCAGCCACACCAGCACGATCGGCGCGGCCAGCCCCAACCTGTCGGTGGCGTTCTGGCAGGCGATGCGGGCGGCCGGCTACCAGGCGAGCGAGCTCGGCACCTCGTTCTACCCGACCAGCAACGACTACGGCGACCGCCTGGCGCTGTTCAAGGACGTCACCACCACCCTGAGCAGCACGTTCGGCAAACCGGTGTTCGTGGCCGAGCTCGGATATCCCTCGGCCGCCATGTCCGCGCCCTACCCGTGGAACAGCGCGCTGCCCGGCTACCCGATCTCCCCGCAAGGGGAGCACGACTTCGTCCGGGACGTGGTCGCCTGGGGCGCCGGCGACGGGCCTCTGTCCGGCGTCCGCCCTTGGGCGCCCGACTACTGCATCGGCGGCTGGCAGCCCATGAGCCACTTCAGCTCCTCCGGCGTGGCCGAGCCGGTCATCGACGCGATCGCCGAGGGCCTGCTTCTGGCGTGAGGCCTCCCCCCCAGCGGGATGCGGCCCTGCGCGCGGCGCGCCGCCCTCCTATCGTCCGTGCGCGAGGGCCCGTCAGCGGGCGTGTGAACGGAAGGGGCCGCCATGGAGACGACAGCGACGGCGCCGGTGCGAGCGCGTCCATCGAGGCGGCGCGGGCGGGCGCGGAGGTGCTGGTCCTGGACGCCGCCGGCGGCTGGGGCGGAGCTTCCGCCATGGCGGGCGGCTCGCTCTACATGGGCGGCGGCACACCCCTGCAGAAGGCCTGCGGCGTCGAGGACAGCCCGGAGGCGATGCACGCCTTGCTCAGGGTGGCCACCGGGCCGGATCCGGCGAAGGTTCACTCCTGTCGTCGTGGCGGCATCGTCGGGCAGGCCGCAATCCGGCGCCGCGCCGGTGAGTACGTGGACATCCAGACGCCCGAGGGCATGCAGCGCGCTGGCCTCGACGACTACGTCCTGCACGACGGGGCGGGCGAGTAGTGCGTATCCAGGTCCTGCGGCTCCCCCTGGTCGAGTTGGCCGGCATCCACGGGGAGCCGTTCGCGCTGATCGCGGATCAGTTCGATGGCGCCCCGGAGTCCCAGCAGACGCTCATGACGTTCACCGAGAGGGCGGGCGTCCGCGCGCTGTGGATGACCGGGGCGCCGTCGTCGACAAAACCCGTCTTCGTCGCAGTGGTAGTCGTCTGGCCGTCGAAGCCGACCACCGCTACTCCGGCGAGCCCTCGACGAGTGGGCCGTCGTGGCGAAGGACCCGGACGGTCATGTACGACCGCAGGCAATTCACAGCCGCGCCCTCACGGAATAAGGTGACGCTGCAGGGAGCGGGCTTTCCTCTGTCATGGCGGTGCCGTTTGAGCACGGGTATCAAGCGTGGCGTGGCGGCCGCGGGAACGGTGGTGGTGGCCGCCGCAGTGAGTGTCACCACTGGCATGCTGACCCAGCACTGGGCGGTGGCCTGGTGGATCGCCACCGGGGTGCTGGTGCTGCTCGGTGGCGGGTTGCAGGCGTGGCTGACGGTCGGCGAGCGGGCGCGGGCGAGCCAGCGAGTCACCGATACGAGGGTGACAGGCTCGGTGCGGCAGACCCTGGCGGAGGCAGGAGACCAGGGCGTGGAGCGTTCCGAGGTCGGCGGGGACGTGTCGCAGCGCCAAGAGAACACCGAGTGATGGCCCTGAGGCGGCGTCGCCGGGCCGACGTGGCACAGGCGGTGGACGGCTCGACGGTGCACGGGGATCTCGTCCAGGCGAACGTCAACGTGTCCGGCGTACAGGCGCATATCGACCAACGGACGATCCTGGCCCCCGTCGCCCTGGCGGGGCGTGACCTCTACCAGTACACCGCCTCCTTCTCCGGTCCCGCGCCGGTGCCGCCGCTGGTCCGGCACGGCCTGGCCAGGGACCTGACGGACTTCACCGGGCGCGGCGGCGAACTGCAGCGCCTGTTACGGGGGACGCGGCGGCGGCCGTCGCTGATCACGATCGACGGCATGCCGGGCGTAGGGAAGACCGCGCTGGCCACGCACGCCGCTCACCTGCTGTCGGGAGACTTTCCTGACGGGCGGTTCTTCGTGTCGTTGCGGGCGGGAGAGGGGGCCGCGGCGGATCCGGCGGAGGTGCTGGAGAGCTTGCTGCGGGACTTGGGGGTGCGGCCGGAGCACGTCCCGCCGTCGCTGGAGGGCCGCGCGCGGTTGTGGCGGGACCGGACGGCCGCGCGCCGCGTTCTGCTGGTGCTCGATGACGCGGTGGGGCACGAGCAGATCGAGCCGCTGCTGCCCGCGGGTTCCGGCTGTCTCACCTTGGTGACGAGCCGGCGGCGCCTGGAGGCGCTGGACGGTGCGGTGCCGCTGTCGCTCGGCGAACTGCCGCCCGAGGAGGCGGCGGAACTGTTCGTACGGGTGTCCCGGCGTCCCGCGTCCGGTTCCGATGCCGTGGCGGAGATCGTGGACCTGTGCGGGCGACTGCCTCTGGCCGTCGTGCTGGCGGCCGGACGTCTCGCGCATCGGCCCTCGTGGAGCGTGGAGGAGTTCGCCGCGGCGCTCCGTGCGGCGGACGACCGGCTGGGCCAGTTGGCCGGTGGCCCGCGTACGGTGCGGCTGGCGTTCGAGGTCTCGTACCGGAGTCTGCCGGCTGCCGGGCAGTTCATGTTCCGCAGGCTTGGGCTGCATCCGGGACCGGATATCGACGTGGGCGTGGCGGCCGCGGCGGCCGGTGTCCCCTCGCCGGAGGCCGCTCGGGAGTTGGACGGCCTGTACGTCGATCACCTGCTTGAGGAGACCGCGCCCGGCCGGTTCCGGCTGCACGCCCTGCTCGGTGTGTACGCCCGCGAGCTGTCGGAGCGCGAGGACACCGACGCCGATCGGGAAGCGGCCATGGCCCGGATCCTGGCGCACTTCGAGGAGCTGGGCCGGGACGCGCGGACACCGGATCTGATGCGGGCGCACTACGCCAATGTCGTCGCCTGCGCCGAATGGGCGGCCTCGCAGGAGCGGTGGCCGGTCCTGGTGCGGCTGGTGAGGATGCTGGCCGGGTTCATGCGCGGGGAGGGACTGTGGCGGCAGGCGGCGGTGCTGCACGGCAGGGCAGCGGACGCGGCGGCCCTCCTCGGTGACGGCCACGCCGAGGCGGACGCGTTGCTGGAGCTGGGCTGGATCGAGCAGGCCTTGGGAGAGTACGGGGAAGCGAGGCTGACGTACGAGCGGGCCATGTCGTTGTTCCGCGGCCTCGGCGACCAGCGGGGGGAGGCTCGGGCGCTGAACGATCTGGGGTGGGTCGCGCAACTGACGGGTGATCTCGCGGGCGCGGAGCGGGCCCATCAGGGGGCGCTGGACCTGTTCCGCGCCGTCGGCGACGGAGCGGGGGAGGCCGGCGCGCTGAATCAGATGGGCCGGTTGAAGCAGGCGGCGGGGGACTACCGTGGCGCGGCGCGCATGCACAACCGGGCGCTGAAGCTCTTTCGCGCGCTGGCCGACCGGGCGGGGGAGGCGCACGCCCGTACCGAGTTGGCGTGGTCGTTGTCCGGGATGCCCGGCTGGTCACCTGCTCCCCGCAAGCTGCACGAGCAGTCGCTGGAGCTGTTCAGGGAAGTCGGGCACCGGCTGGGCGTGGCCAATGCCAGTTATGGGCTGAGCTGGCACATGGGCGGTCACGATCGGACCAGGGACGGGCGCGACCGCGATGCCGTACGTGACGAGGCTCTGGCGATCTACCGCGATCTGGGCAGCCGCCTGGGTGAGGCGATCGTGCTCAACGACATGGGCAGCGACCTCGTGTACTCGGATCCCGCTGCGGCGATCGGCCCGTTCGAGCAGGCGGCGGCGTTGTTCCGGGAACTCGGCAACCTGGCGGGCGAGGCGAAGGCGCTGGAGGGCATCGGCAGGTCCTATCACAGAAAACTGGATTTCGTACGTGCCCGCGACTCCTTCGAACGGGCGCTGGCGCTGTATCGGGCGCTCTCCGACGCCGACGCCGTCTCCGTTGTGGAGCGGTGGCTCGACGAGATCCGGGAGGCGATCGACGATTACGCGGCGAGCAGGGGCAGGCTGGATCGGCTCGTCGAGCGTGGCCTCGGCTGGCTGAGAGTGCCCGACCCGCTCGTGGTGGCCGCCCAATGGCGGGCGCGAAAGCAGGAGCGCCGCAGGCTGGAGTACGAACGGCGATACCGCTTCCACCGATAGGCGGGGAGGGCGCGCAGGTCGTCAAGTCCAGTGCCCGCGTCCTCGCCCGAAGGAGACTCCCCGCGGACTCCAGCTTCCTGCGCCACGCCGGGGCGGGCTCTCGCCCGCGAAGCCGGCAGGGGATCGGCGCATGCGCGGACGAGGCTGTCGAGCACCGGCCGGCCCTTGCCCGCACGCCGGCCCGCCAGTGGACCGGTCGGGGCCCCGCCGGCCTCCGGACGGTGGGGCCCACAGGCTGGCCGGACGGAAGTCAGAGGGCGGCGGCGTACGGCGCGATCCTGGCGCCGAACTCCGCCGGGTCGGCCCCCGTCACCACGGCCCCCAGCAGCACCGCGGCCGCCCCGGCGTCCCGCAGGGACGCGAGATCGTCCGGGACCAGCGCGTGCTGGCTCGGCACGATGACGGGGACGTCGACCGCCGACGCCACCGCCTCCAGCCTCGCCAGGGTCGCCAGCGTCAGCGGCGTGCCGTACCTGTCGGGTTCGAGCGTGGACAGTTCGAGCGCCCCGCACCCCCGCCGCACCAGGGCCCGCGCCTGGGACGGGCCGTCGCCCGGCCCCAGGGCGACCATGGGCGTCACCGGCCCGCACGCCTCGACGTAGCCCGCGGGCGCGTCGGCGGCGTAGACGTCGAAGTAGTCGAACCCCATTTCCCGCGCGGCGGCCATCTCCGCGAGCGACACCGATCCGGCCGCGCCCACGACGAGGCCCGTCGGTACGCCGAGCGCGAGGATGCCGCGCAGCGCCTCACGTTCGGCGTCCAGCGATCCGAAGGCCGTCCCCGAGGCCCGGTGCCGCACGTTCGTGTGCACCTTCAGGCCGTCGGCTCCGGCCTGCGACGCGGCCTGTGCGAGCGCGGTGTCATTGCGCGGCAGACTGACCAGGAGGGCCGGCCGCGATTCGGGCAGACGCATGCGAGAACCCGTCTCAGTAGTAGGTGACATTGGGCCAGTCCAGTTCCATGCCCTGGGCGGCCATCGATCGCTGGACCTCGGCCAGCAGGTCCGGCGTCGCGGTGACCTGCTGCGGCTCGGTTTCCCTGGCCACGCAGAACGACGCCAGGTGACCGGCCGCCTCGCCCACGGTCCACTCGACCGGGTGGACGCGGTAGCAGCCGTTGGTGATGTGCGTGGTGCTGATGTTCTTGCCCGCGGCGATCACGTTACGGACCCGTTCGGGAACCAGCGCCCGCATCGGGATCTGGAACGGCCACGCCGGCACGTCGATGTAGTTGTCCCCGCCGGTCGAGGGGTGCAGGTCGATCCGGTACGAGCCGATCCCGACGCTGTCGTGGTAGGAGACCGCTCCTCCGGGGCGTACGGCCACCGCGAGGTCCTGCTCCACGATCCGGTACTGGCCGCGGATCCGCCGCGACTCCCTGACGTACGGGCGCATCGCGAAGCCGTCGGCGGTGCCGGTGACGTCGGGACGCGGTTTCAGGCCGGGCCAGCCGGTGCCGCCGTCGGGCCGGGGCGCCTCGGACTGCAGCCAGTAGAGGAAGCTCAGGCTCTGGGCCCGCGCCGCGGCGGCGTGGGCCGCGTTCTGCTCGGCGGTGCCGCCGATGACGGGGCCGCCCAGGTAGTCGATCATCGGCCAGTTCACGATGGTGATGTCGCTGTCGAACGCGCCGGGCCGGAAGTGGTTGCGGGCCAGGATCCGCCGGAACGTCCACAGCTCGTCCGACCCCGGGTCCTTGCTCTGGTCGGCGACGATGCCCGTCGGGTCGTCGTCCGGGTTCGGGGTGAAGACGTGGCGGCGGGGTTCCAGCGTGTGCGGGTGCGGGGCGACCCAGCCGAGCTGGGGGCCGTGCCACCACTCGGGAGCCACCGCCCGCCAGGCGGCGTAGTCGTCCGGCTTGTCGATCGTGTGGTCCTCCCCCGCGTGGTGGGAGAGCGCGAAGCACACCGACACCGCCTGCATGTTGTCCGGCCGCGCGATCGCCGCGGCGTGCGGCTCGCCCGTGTCGGCCTGCGACTCGGCACCGGTCGTGAACTCGGTCCCGGTGATCGGCAGCACGTCCCCGGCCTCGGTGGCGTCCAGGACGAACCTGGCCGTGACGGTGACGTCGCCGCCCGTCTCCAGGTCGTGGAAGCCCATCGCCGTCACGTGGTCGCCGTCGACCTGGGCGGTCGCCGGGACGTGCCGGCGCAGCACGGTGATCTTCCCGGCCGCCTGCCACGGGGCGAGCATGGCCTCGATCACCGCCAGGGCCACCCGCGGCTCGTGGCACAGCGGCCCGACCCGGCCCGCGCCGGGGTTCAGGTGGGCCAGCGACCTCGACGCGGACCGCAGCGGGTATTCCCTCCGGTAGTACTCACGGATGCCGTCGCGCAGCCGCCGGTAGGTCGCGGTGCTTCCGAAGGACTCGATCCAGGGATGTTCGTCGGGCGGGACGAGCTGCGTGGTGAGCTGCCCTCCCAGCCAGGCCGTCTCCTCGGTGAGCACCACCTGCGCACCGTTCCTGGCCGCGGCCAGGGCGGCCGCGACGCCGCCCAAACCTCCCCCGACCACCAGTACGTCTGCGCGGAACTCGGTCACTCATGATTCCTTTCGGTTGGAGCCGCTGGTCTGCCCAGCGACGAAGGTGCATGGCAGCTCGACGGCCCGCGGCTCGACCTCTTCCGCCGACTCGAGCTGCTGGACCAGCAGCTCGACCGCGCGCATCCCCATCTCCCGCCGCGGTATCCGGAAGCAGGTGAGCTCCGGCCCCGGCACGGCGTCGGGCGCGTCGCTGAGCGCGGCCACCGAGCACGCGCCCGGCACGTCGACGCCCATCCCGGCGAGGAGGTCGAGCAGCCTGAGCGCGACCACCGACTCGTGGGCGATGAACGCGGTGGCCCCGGCCGCCAGCAGCCGCCGTACCTCCTCGGCCGACGGCCCCTCCTCCTTGCGGACCGACAGGACGAGCCCGTCGGTGTCGAGCCCGTGCCGGCTCTGCGCGGCCCGGAACCCGGCGTCACGGTCGGCGGACGGTTCGCCCGGATCGGCGGCCGTCAGGTAGGCGATGCGCTCGTGCCCGAGGCCCACCAGGTGGTCGACGACCTTGCCGGTCGCGTTCGCGTAGTCCGCGGTGACGTACGTGACCGGGCCCGGCACGTCACGACGGCCGATCAGGACGAACCTGAACCCCTCGTCCCGCAGCCGGACGAGGTCGTCCCGGTTGGTCTCCTTGCCGAGCATCACGCAGCCGTCGGCGAGTCCCAGCCGGTTGACGCCTTCGCGGTAGATCGACCTGCCGCCGTCCGAGCCGGTGGCGCTGGTGAACATCAGCAGGTCGTAGCCGAGCGCCTCGGCCGCGGCCTCGATCCCCACCAGGAACGGGTAGTAGAAGTCGTGATGATCCATCGGGAACAGCGACTCGAACGTGTAGACGCCGATCAGATGGTTCATCCCGCCGGCCAGGCTGCGCGCCACCGGGTCGATGGTGTAGCCCAGGGACCGGGCCACCTCGAAGACGTGCCTCCTGGTCTCCGGAGGGATCCGGATGGTGTCCGAATGCCTGCCGTTGATGACGATGGAGACCGTGGTCTGCGAGACACCGGCCAGCTTGGCGATGTCGGACTGGCGCGGCCTGCGGCGGGGCGCGTCTTTCACCGGGGATCGTTCCCTTCCTCGAGGTGCTCCAACTCAAAGGAAATCTCAAAGGGACGATCCCACGGGAAGCTGACGCTGCCGGGCGCAATTCGCAACTTGTCGGCCGGGGGGCCGAGGTCCGCGAGCAGCTCGCCGAGCTCCCGCTCCACCTGGTCCGGCCGGAGGGCCGTCCCCGGGGTGAGGAACCCGCGCCGCGCGGAGGTCTGGTACCCCCAGTCGTCGAGCAGCCGATGGACGAGGGTGCGGGCGTGCTCGGCCAGTTGCCGGTCGCCGGCGGCCAGCAGGCGGCTGCATCCCTGGGCCAGCGCGCTGCCGATCGTGTTGCCCGCGGTGTTCCACCCCGCGTACCCGGCGAGGCGCGGGAGCAGGCCGGCCTCGCGCAACGCCATGACCAGCGCGGGGTCGGCGCCGTTGGCGTCGGCGACGTCCGCCACCGCGACGGGGAGCCCGGCCTCCAGCAGGTCCCGCGCCCGTCCGGCGAGGCGCGCCGCCTCGCCGGTCGGCCGCTCCGGCTGGTCCGGCCCGGAGCACCAGTCGCGCGGGGGCAGGCCGGGGGGGTGCACCGCGAGCACCAGGTCGGCCTGGCCGGTGTCCTCGACGAGGACCGCGCCGATGGCCGCGACCTGGTCGGCGATCGTGTCGCGGACGGGCACGTCCTCGTAGGCCGCGATCCGCCCGAGCGCGTCCGGGTCGGGGCAGGCGAGCGCCACCCTCGGGCGCAGGCCGGCGTGCTCCAGCGCGGCCCGGACGGTCAGCACGGCGCCGGCCTCGTCGGCGCCCGGGTAGCAGCCGATCCGGTCGCCGAGGCCGAGGCGGCCGATCCAGGCTTCCAGCCACTCCCGCTCGCTCGTGGACACGCTCTCGACCGTGCTGTCCTCCACCAGGATCGACAGCGTGTCGACGACTCCCTCCGCCACCAGCTCGACGCAGGCGAGGTGCATGGCGTGCAGGCGCAGCCGCCGGGTGAAGAAGTCGGCGACGAACGGCTCGGGGATCTCCGCCCTGGCGGGCGCCACCGCGCCGGGTCGTCCGTGTTCGGCCCGGTAGAGCTCCTCCGAGAGGGTGAAGAACCGCCGGCCGTGCCGGTCCCAGTAGGCCGGCTCGGCTCCGGCGCCGTCGGTCTTCTTGGTCCGCATCAGCGTGACGAAGGCGTGGACGGGAAGGTCCGGCCGGGCCGCCCGGACGCGCCGCAGCACGTCCAGGCGGGCCAGCGTCCGGGCCAGCGGCTCGGCGGTGCGCCGCGAGGCGACGAATCCGCCGTGGGCGAGCTGGTTGACGCTGACCACGACGGCGTCGCTGCCGGCGGCGGCGTCCTCCAGCCACCGGGACGTGCCGTCCAGGTCCGCGGGTACGCCACCCGCCGGCAGGAGCCCGGCCGGCGGGAGCCGCAGCAGGGTCCCGGCGGCGCCGGCCAGCCCGGCCACGTGGCCGGTGTTCACGGGCCGGTCGTCGAGCGGCAGCAGCGTCACGACCGGTCTGCGGTGCGTCATCCCTTCACCCCTCCCGCGCCCAGCCCCTGCACGAAGTGCCGCTGGCCGGCCACGAAGATCACCAGTACCGGCACGATCGCGATGAACGTCCCGGCCATCAGCGGGCCGTACTGGGTCACGCCGCTGCCCGCGAACGAGCTGAGCGCCAGCGGCAGCGTCTGCATCTCCGGCGACGACACCGCCACCAGCGGCCACAGGAAGTCCTCCCAGGCGCCGGTGAAGGAGAGGATGGCGATGGTGGCGACGATCGGCCGGGCCAGCGGCAGGTAGACCTGCCAGAAGATGCGCAGCTCCCCGGCGCCGTCCAGCCGGCCGGCCTCCGCCAGCTCGGCCGGCATGTCGAGGAAGTACTGACGGGCGAGGTAGATGTTGAGCGGCTGCACCAGCATCGGCAGCACGAGGCCGACATGCGAGTCCAGCAGCCCGCTGCCGCCCTGGCCGAACAGGTCGTTGCCGCCGGCCAGCGGGAAGCCCTTGACGATGAGGAACAGCGGGATCAGCTGCACGATGGACGGCACCATGGCGCTGCCCAGCACCGTGGTGAACAGCAGGCGCGAGCCGCGGAAGTCGATCCGCGCCAGGGCGTAGCCCGCCGCCGTCGCCGCGATACAGTTCCCCGCGACCGTGAGGGTCGCCACGAGGAGGCTGTTGGCCATCGCCCCGGGGATGTTCGTGGAGTTCCAGACGTAGGCGAAGTTGTCCAGCGTCGGCTGGTCGGGCAGCAGCTTCGGCGGGTAGCTGAACACCTCGGTCTTCGGTTTGAAGGCCAGCGACACCATCCACACGAACGGCATCGCCACCAGCAGGGTGACCACCCCGGTGAGCAGCGCCCTGCGCCGGCCGGCGCCGGCCGTTCGCGCGTTCATCGCCGGCCTCCTCTCGCCATCGAGCGGATGCTGAGGTAGGCGAGGCCGAAGATCAGGCAGAACAGCAGGAACGCCATGGCGCTCGCGTTGCCGAGCCTGTAGTGCTCGAACGCCTCGTTGTAGATCAGCATGTTCAGGACGGTCGTGGAGGACAGCGGACCTCCTGAGGTCAGGACGTAGATCTCGGAGAAGGACTGGGCGAGGTAGATGAGGTCGACCACGACCACGTACGTCGTGATCGGCACGAGCAGCGGCAGGATCACGTGCCGCAGCGTCCGCCAGCGTCCGCAGCCGTCCACGGACGCGGCCTCCAGCAGCGAGGCCGGGACCGCCTGGAGCCCCGCCAAGAAGATGATCATGCTGCCGCCGAGCGCCTTCCAGGCCCGCATCCCGATCAGCGACAGCAGGGCGGTGTCCTCGTCGGTGAGGAAGTCCACCGGTGGCAGCCCGACCAGGTCCAGCAGATAGTTGAACAGGCCGTCGTGGGAGTACAGCCACAGCCAGATCATGCTCACCGCCACCAGCGGCACCACCCGCGGCAGGTAGAGCACCGCGCGGAACAGGGCCACGCCGGGAAACCGGCCGTTGACCAGCAGCGCCAGGGCGAGGGCCGCCGGCACGGCCAGGATCAGCGTGCCGAACGCGTACTGGACGGTGATCCAGATCGCGTGCCAGAACTCGCCGGACTGGAGCACGGCGAGGTAGCCGTCCAGGCCGTGGAACCTGGGCCCGCCGCGTTCGACCGGATTGTACGAGGTCAGGCTCAGGTAGAAGCCGTACCCGATCGGCACGATCGTGACCAGCGACAACGCGAGGGCAGCGGGCAGGACCAGGAGCCAGCCCGCCCGGCGCTGGGCCGAGCGGAGCGGGCTCCGGCTCGGCCGGCGTGCCGTCACGGGCTCGGGCCCCGAGGACGTTCCCGGCGGCCGGGTCTCAGTCACCATGATGAAGCTTCATCCGTTCGGAGATCCGTTCGAGTTGGCCGATCAGTTCTGCTTGGCCAGGGCCGCGGCCTCCGACGCCGCGCGGTCGAGCGCCTCGGCGGCGGGCGTCTTGCCGCGCAGCACGGCCTCGACCTGCTTGGCCAGCGCCTCGCGCTGCTGGGTCCACGTCGCGATGTTGGGGTTCCCGCGGAACTGGGCGGCGGCGTCCATGTAGGGCTTGATGTACTGCTGGGCGGCGAGGTCGGGGTCGGTGGCCAGGGAGGCGCGCGCCGGGATGCCGCCGACGGCCTGGACGTACGCCTTGGCGTTCGCCGGCTTGAGCAGGAACTCGATGAACTGCCACGCCTGGTCCTTGTGGCCGGAGTCGGCGCTGATGAACAGCCCGTTGCCGGCTCCGCCGAACGACGCCGCGGTGGTGTCCTTCAGCGGCGGGGCCAGCTTGATCTTCGCGGCGACGTCGGGGGCCTGCTCGTGGATGCTCTTGAGCGTCGCCTCGTCGATCACGGCCATGGCCGCGCGCCCGGTGACCAGCGGGTGCTGCGCCCCCGCGCCGCTCGTCGCCTCGCCCAGGCCGGTGGAGACGGCCTTCGGCCCGGTGTAGAACTCGGCGAGGAACTGCAGGGCGCGCTTGCCCGCGTCGGAGTTCCAGGTGATGGTGGTGCCGCTCTCGTCGGCGAAGCTCCCGCCGGCCTGGAACAGGAAGCTGCCGAACGCCTGCGACATGCTCGTCGGGTCGTCAGCGGGGAAGATCACGCCGGAGCGGGTGATCCGGTCGCCGTCGCGGACGACGAGCTTGTCCGCCGCGGCGCGCAGGTCCTGCCAGGTCGCGGGCGGGGTGGCCGGGTCGAGCCCGGCCTCCTGGAACAGGTCGGTGCGGTAGGCGAGCAGGTGGCCGAAGCCCCGCAGCGGCATGATGACCTGCTTGCCGCCGACCTTGCCCTGGTCGAGGAAGGTCAGGTCCTTCACGTCGGAGTCGGGCAGCTTGGCGAGGTAGTCGTCCAGCGCGATCACCCGGTTGTTGGCGGCGTATCCGGCCGCCGCGGCGTTGCCGTGGCCGAAGATGTCGGGCGCGGTGCCGCCGGCGAAGGCGGTCGACAGCCGCGTGGCCAGGTTGGCCCAGTCGACGAACTCGACCTGGACGTCGACTTTGTGCTCGGCCTCGAACGCGGGGACCAGCTTCTCGTTCACCCAGGAGATCTCCTCGGCGAGGTTGCCGGGGAACCAGACCCGCAGGGTGCTCGCGCCGTCGCCGGAGCCGCCGCCGTTCGCGGTGCCGCCTGCGGTCCCGCCGCCGCCGCACGCGCTCAGCGCCATCACCGCGATGAGCCCGGCCGCCAGACGAGAAGCGCCACGGGATTTTGTGATCATCTGTACCTCCTGAGGGCTGCCCCCCGGTTCGATAATGCGCAACATCATGGTGGTGTTGCGCATTATCAGTCAATACCAGATCTTGACAGGCGCTGATCGGGTCGGAACACTGGCCGACACTTGCAGCCGCGATAATGCGCAACACCAGAAGGAGGGACCATCCCGTGGTTCCCGATCGCCGGGCGGCTCGCCCGGACACCGTGCAAGCCACCCCCCACACCACGACCACCCGCCGACGTCGCAGCGCCCGCCTGTGGTGCGTGGGCCTCGCGACGGTGGCACTGCTCGCCCCCGCCACCGCGGCCACCGCGTCGCCCGTCGGGGACCACCGCGGCGGTCCCCCGGCAGGCATCAGCAACATGGCGGGAACCCCGATCCCCCCGCACGCCACGCCCGAGAACAACCCGCGCTTCGCCGCGCAGTTCCACGTCGAGATCGACAACTCCACGGGCGGCGCCATCGAGCACGTCGCGCTGGACGGCACGCGTACCGTGCTCGGCCACGTGCAGCGGCCGGCGACCGCCACCGTCAAGGCCAACGACGGTTTCTGGGCGTCGAAGTACTCGCGCGCCATCGACGGCACCGCGGGCCACCTGCTCGCCACGTCGGTCTACGTGCTGCGCTCCAAGGTCTGGCCGGAGGAGAGCTACGACCCGCTGCGCTACGAGAACTTCGACCCGGCCACCGGCGAGCGCGACTGGACCACCAGCCTGCTCAACATCCGGCCCGACCGGTACATCGGCGCGGACTGGGGCAACTGGCTGGCCGACACCATCTACACCGACATCCCGGGCGGCTCGGGCATCTTCGGCGGGAAGAGCTCGCTGCCCACCGGCGCGCCGCTGTCCTACCTCGACGAGGCGAAGCAGGACTGGCGTCCCATCGCCGAGCACTTCCGCGCCGACCCGAACGCCGCGCCCCCGCGCAAGCTGCGCTTCACCGCCTACCAGCCCCTGGTGCGCAACGCCTCGCCCACCTACATCGAGTTCGAGAACTGGGCCGCGGGCGACACGGTCGCGGGGAAGACGCACCAGAAGAACGGCGGGATCTACGTCGGCTACGCCAAGGGCGCGAAGCGCCACGTCGCCGACGTCGTCCAGCGGGTCGAGGGCACCGGGCGCTTCGGCGGCACAGAGTTCGCCCACATCGGCCAGATGGACACCAACCACCCCGGCGCGATGACCTTCTCGACCTCGCCGTACGTCGGCTTCAGCTGGGACGAGAACGTCCGCGGCGGCTTCCAGATCGTCCCGGCGAACCACGTGAAGTTCCTCAGCAACGACCTCGGCCAGAACTCGTTCATGGGCCGGCCCCAGTGGCTCATCGTCGGCCCGGTCGGCGCCGACCCGAAGCGGCTGTTCGACAAGCGGTACATCATCGACGGCAAGACCTCGTTCTCCCCGGGCTGGGAGGCGATCGCGCCGGTGTTCGGCATGTACGCCCGGACCACGTTCGACCCGAACAACCTCGGCGAGTCCACCTACTTCGAGGTCTCCTACGACTACGGCAAGACCTGGCAGCTGAGCCCGGAGTTCACCGGCGTGCACGACCCCGGCACCTGCCAGGCGGCGAACTGCCCGCAGAACTGGACCAACATCCGGGTCCACCTCACCTACCCCGACGGCCCCTGAGTGATCGCGAGGCCCGCCGGCCACGTGGCCGGCGGGCCCCCACCCCCCACCACGTAGACGAGGAGACGTCGTGTCCGCGAGGATGCACCCGAGGTCCTCGGTCATCGCGCTGCTGACCACCGCCCTGCTGGCAGCGGGCGGTCTGACCGCCCCATCGCTGTCGGCCGAGACCACCACCACCCAGAACTCCGCCCTGGCATCGGACATCGAATGCACCGGTCATCGGGCGATGGGGGCGACCGTCACGGCGTCCTCGACCTTCAGCTCAAGCTACGGCGCGAAGAACGCCGTCGACGGCCTGTGCGCGGAGTCCTCCCGCTGGATGTCGTCGGCGGCCGACGCCACCCCCACACTGACGATCAAGTTCCCGGCCCGGACCCGGGTCGGCACGGTCGGGATCTACAGCGGTTCCGGCTGGCCCAACCCGTACGCCGACACGGTCCTGGTCGACTTCACCGTCGAGGCCCAGACCGATGACGGCTGGGTGACCGTCGGGACCGCGGTCGACAACACCAAGCCGGTGGTCACGTTCAGCACCGACCTCACGACCGACACGCTCCGCCTGGTGATCACCAAGAAGTCGCGGCACAGCACGAACGCGGCCCGCCTGTACGAGCTGGTCGTCAGAGCGCCCGGCGAGGGACCGCCCACGCCGCGTCCCGTCGCCGCCGACGACTTCCGCACCGTCACCCAGGGGACCGAGCTGGTGGCCGACGCGCCCGGCGTGCTCGGCAACGACAGCTTCCCCGACGGCGTCACGCCCGCGGTGACGGCGTGGTCCGAGCCCGCCCACGGCACCCTGACGACGTCCGCGGACGGGTCGTTCCGCTACCGGCCCGACCGCGGGTACGTCGGCGTCGACACCTTCACCTACGGGGTCGGCGACGACTCCGAGCGCTCGACCGCGACCGTCACCATCACGGTGACCGCCGAGCCGGACGAGTCGAGGCCGGACGAGCTCGGGATCTCCGCGATCTCCGGCAGGCCCGACATGGTGACCGGCGGCGACTCGCTGCTCCGGATCGCGCTGCCCCGCGCCGTCTCGCGCGAGAACCTCCAGGTGACGGTGAACGGCCAGGCCGACGTCACCTCGGCCTTCCAGGCCGGGGCGGGCGCCGGCGAGCTCCTGGGGCTGGTGACCGGGCTGCGGGAGGGCGAGAACACGGTCGAGGTCACCACGCGGACGCCCGGCGGGCCGCGCGCCTCGATCACGCTGGTCAACCACCCCGCCCAGGGCCCGGTGTTCTCCGGCCCGCACGAGCGGCCGTTCGCCTGCGAGACCGCGGCGTTCGCGATCCCGGTGATCGGCGGCAGGCTCGGCGAGCCGCTCGACGCGGACTGCACGATCGCCCCCCGGGTCGACTACTTCTACCGGACCACCGGCAACGCGTACAAGGCCTGGCCGGCCGGCGCCACCGCCTACCCCTCCGACCTGGCCACCACGACGAACTCGCTCGGCGTCACGGTCAAGTTCGTCGTCCGGATGGAGACGTCCACCGCCAACCGCGCGGTGGTCCAGATGAGCATGCTGCACGACCCGCTGGCCGAGCCCGCGCCCTCGCCCGCGGTGCGCCCCGCGGGCTGGAACGGCCGGGCCGTGTTCACCCTCGGCGGCGGCTGCGCCGGCGGGTGGTACCGGTCGGGCAGCGGCACCGGCACCGTCACCGACGCGTTCATGCTCGGCCGCGGGTTCGCGCTGATGTCGTCCTCGCTGAACGTCTTCGGCAACAACTGCAACGACGTCACGGCGGCCGAGACGGCGATGATGACGAAGGAGCTGTTCGTCGAGAGGCACGGGCCGGTCGAGCACACGATCGGCTACGGCTGCTCGGGCGGGTCCTACCAGGCTCATCAGATCGCCGACAACTACCCGGGCATCTTCGACGGCATCGTCGTCGGCTGCTCGTTCCCCGAGGTCGGCATCAGCACGGTCAACTTCCTCACCGACGCGCGGCTGCTCGACACGTACTTCAACTCCGGCGCGACGCTCGCGTGGACGGACGAGCAGAAGCGCAAGGCCTCCGGCTTCGCGACGGCGGCCATGGTGTCGGCCATGTCGCGGGGCGCCAACAGGATCGACCCGCGGCTGGACTGCGACATGGTCCCCGAGCAGCAGCGCTACAACCCGGACACCAACCGTGGCGGCGTCCGCTGCGGCGTCTACGACCACATGATCAACATCTACGGCGCCGACCCGGCCACCGGCTTCGCGCGCAGGCCGCTGGACAACGTCGGCATCCAGTACGGGCTCGGCGCGCTGAAGGACGGCGCCATCACGCCGGAGCAGTTCCTCGACCTCAACGAGCGCATCGGCGGCCTCGACGCCGACGCGAACGTCGTGCCGCGGCGGACCGAGGCCGACCCGGCGGCCACCAAGATCGCGTACCGCACCGGGCGGGTGATCAGCGGCGGTCGCGGGCTGGCCACGACGCCGATCATCGACTACCGCTCGTACTGGGACGACGTGTCCTGGGGCGACATCCACGTCCGCTACCACACCTTCTCCATGCGGGAACGGCTGAAGGAGGCCAACGGGACGGCGGCCAACCACGTCAGCCTGCTGGAGGACGCCCGATACGGACTGTTCAGCACCGAGAGCGCGCTGGTGCGGCACGCCGTGACCCAGATGGACCACTGGCTGACGAACCTCGCCGGCCTCCGCCCCGGGGGCAAGGCCATTCAGCGGATCACCACCGCGCGGCCGGACACCCTGGTCGAGGGCTGCAACACCCGCGACGAGAAGCCGCGGTTCGTGGCCGAGACACTTGAGCGCGACCCGGCGAGCGCGTGCGAGCGGCTGTACCCGACCGCGTCCTTCCCCCGGGAGGTGGCGGGCGAGGACGTCACCGCCGACATCGTCACGTGCCGGCTGACCAAGCTGAAGCGTGACGGTTACGGGGTGCAGTGGACGGACCAGCAGTGGGAGCGGCTGCGGACGATCTTCCCTCAGGGGGTGTGCGACTACTCCAAGCCCGGAGTGTCCCAGCAGCGCACGAAGAACACCTGGCAGCGCTTCTGACGACGGACCGCTGAGCGACGACGGCGCATAAGGAGAGCGATCCACCTTCCTGTCCCTGGACGGCGTGGCCATGCCGGAGGAGTCACGTACGACCAGGGACAGGAAGGGCCACCCTCCACCCGAGCTGCTCGACGTCGAGCGGGCGGCCGGGTGGCACCCGGCGCTGGACGATCCGGTGCGGCCGCGCATCCTGTCGATCGTGACCGGCACGCGCGCACCCGCGCTGGGCGCTCAGGCCGGCCCCTCACGCCCCGATCCCAGTCATCTCCAACTCGCCTTTCAGTCGCGATCTATAACGTCCGTTCACATGAACAAGATCATCGTCATTGCGTGTGCCGCCCTGACCGTTATCACCACTGGCAGCGCCGCTTCGGCAGAGGAAGCCACCGCCGCCGCGGCTCCCGTTCCGGGCGAGGTGTTCATCGACGAGGACAGCTACGGCCTCCACCGGGCCAACACAGCTCCCATCATTGTGGCCACCGTCCAACTGCCCGGGGCGGGAAACTACCTCCTGAACGCCAGCCTCGACTTCGCCCAGCAAGACGGCGCCCCACAGAAGTACGGCGTCCGCTGTGACTTCCAGCTGCCGAATGAGCCCCGCGTCTGGTTCGGCATGCAGACGGCGATCGTGGGCCCGGAGCAGACGGGCAGCCTGTCGTTCCAGACGGCTGTGACGACCACCGTGCCCGGCCCGGTCAATCTCCGGTGCTACCAAAACCTGGTTCAAGGGCCGGCCGTCTTCTTCGACCACGTCAACCTCATCGCTCAGTCCGTGCCGAAGATCACACGCTTCTGAGCCGAAGCCGAGGTCCGAGGCCCTTCCCACGTCTCGGCGCGCTGGAAGACGATGCTGAGTCGGGCTCGGCCGTCGGAGCCTGCGGCGGTCCTCCTCCGGGATCCGTCAGGAGGCGGCTGCCGGGTGCGGGTCGCCCAGGTACGGGAATCGGTCCAGCGTGTCGGTGTGCGGCTGCAGGCCGGTGGGCGGGGCCTCGTTCCTGGTGAGGAACGCGACGCGGATGTTGATGACGTCTTCGGTGAAGGTCCGGCCATTGGGGTAGGCGGCCGGTTCGGACGGGTCGAAGCGCAGCACGTCCGGCAGGAGGCCGTGCTCGTCGATCGCGGCGATGGCCTCCTCACGCGAGTAGCCACCGGTGTGGCCCAGCAGGTGAACGAACTGATCCGTCCACTTGTCGCGGTCGTCGACCGGCTCGCCGGCGTTGTAGTCCTCCTTGGTGTCGTCGGTGTTGAAGAAACTGCTCATGGACGGGTGTCCGGCCCGGTCGGCGTGGACGAGTTCGCCGTCGCGCCGGACGCTGCACCGGCCCCAGATGTGCAGCGCGGGCTTGGGTGCCAGGTCCGCGGTCGGCAGTTCGATGGCCATGGAGAAGACGTTGGCCGTGAGGTTGGAGTCGACGCCGGTCCAGGGGGACTCCCCGCCCAGGTGCGGTGCGGTGAAGTTCCGCTTGCCGCTGGTGTCGAACAAGCTCTTGATGCCGTCGAAGTCGAAGAAGAAGGCGTCACTGCGGCTGCCGGCGGCCACCTTGTAGTCGCCGCTGCTGACCACGTTGGCCTGAGGGCCGAAGGAGACGACGGCGTCCGACACGATTTCGTCGCCGGCCGCCTCCGGTTGGCGAGCCTCCGCGCCGGTCGCCATGAACACGCTGTAGGTCTGGGAGCCGTCGGCCGCCGGAGGGCTGAAGACCCAGCTGAAGGCGACGTCGGTCAGGTAGTCGCCGTCGCTGTCGATGTTCAGCCGGTAGACGGCGTCGGGGTGCAGCGCGTCGGCGTTGGGATTGGCGTTGAGGATGAGGACGGTCCTGCTCGGATCCCCGGGTGCGGTGAAGGCGTACAGGTCGCAGAGATCGAGGCGCTGGTCCCCGAGTGGCGGCCCGAGGCTGAGGCCGGTGAAGTGGTTGGACATGTCGGGCCCTTTCCTTGCTCGCTCACCAGACAGCGGCCGCGCATTGATCTACGCCTGATCCTGTTTCTGCAGGTTAAGCCCCTTCGGCCGCGATACCGGAGAGGTGCTGACGGGCGGCGAGTCGCTCGTTCGGTCGGGCTTCATCGCCTGGCCATGCCCTCTCAGCCCGAACAGCCGCACAGGCTGCGCCCGTAGCTTTCGATCATGGAGCTAGCCTGGCGGGATGGAATGGGATCTGGGCGAGCTTGTCGCGAAATACGACGTACCGGGCGCGCAGGTCGCCGTGCTGGCCGACGGGGAGATCCAGGACGAGGCCGCGGGCGTGCTGAGTCTGCGTACCCAGGTCGAGGCCACGACCGACTCGGTGTTCAAGATCGGCTCGATCACCAAGATCTGGACGGCCACGCTGATCCAGCAACTGGTCGACGACGGCGTGCTGGATCTCGACCGTCCCGTGCGCGACCACCTGCCCGGCTTCCGGCTGAGCGACCCGGCCGCCACCGCGTCCCTGACCGCCCGCCACCTGCTCACCCACACCGGCGGCATCGACGGCAACCACTTCACCGACACCGGTCGCAACGACGACGCGATCGAGAAATTCGTCGCCACCCTCGCCGAGGCGGACCACCTCCTCCCGCCCGGCACCGTCTTCTCCTACTCCAACAGCGGGTACGTGGTGCTCGGCCGGCTGGTGGAGGTGTTGCGCGGCAAGCCCTTCCACGACGTGCTCCGCGAACGCCTGGTGACACCGCTGGGCCTGCGTACCGCCGCCACCGACCCCTACGAGGCGATCCTGCACCGCGCCGCGGTCGGCCACGTCCAGACCGGCGGAAAGGTCGTTCCGACCAAGGAATGGGCGGTTTCCTACTACTCCGCGCCCAGCGGCTCGCACTTCGCGATCAGCGCGCGCGAGCTGCTGGAGTTCGTACGCCTGCATCTGGCCGACCCCGCGCTGGCGGCACTGCGCGAGCCTCAGCTGGAAACCGTCCCGGACTTCGGCGGCGGCGTCATCGGCTGGGGACTTGGCTGGATGCTCCACCAGGACGGCGTCGTCGGCCACACCGGCGTCGCCAAGGGGCAGAAGGCCTGGCTTCGCGTCGTACCGTCGGCGGGGGTGGCGGTGGCCGTCCTGACCAACAGCACGGGCGGCGAGCCCCTGGCCTACGAGATCTTCGATGCGGCGCTCAGGGACCTTGCCGGCGCCGAGACGGCGCCGCGACCCGTGCCGCCCCTGGACCCGGCCGGGATCGACGCGGACCGCATGTGCGGCACCTACCGCTCCACCCTGTACGACATCACCCTCACCAGTGAGTACGACCGCGCGTTCCTCATCTACCGCCCGCGCAATGAACTCGCCGAGTCCTTCCTCGGGAGGTCCGAGGACCGCGTCGAGGTCGTCCGACTCAACGACAGCGCGGTCATCACCACCGAGCCGAAGCCCTCCGGCCACCAGGTCCTGTCCCTGGTCGGCTCCGACGGCCACGGCCGCGCCCGTTTCCTGCACAACGGCGCTGCCGCCTATCGGATCGGTTGATGGTCACCGCCGACGCACAGCATGTTCATCAACGTGATCGGCACCTGCTCCTTTGGCCAGTCTGACCTTTGGATGAGATGAGCGAGCGGCAGTGCGAGGCCGCCGCGCGGCCCGCGCCACCACCCGCAGCTACCAGCACAGCGGACGGCTCGGCTACCACAGCGACCCTAGCGACGCAGTCGCCCTGCTGTGCGTGCGCCCGGCCAGATCCGGCGGACGCCCCGACAGCTTCTACGCCAAGCCGCTGTGCACGCCGCGCCCCGGCGGCGGAGTGTCCATCGCCTACGGGCCGGACTACCTGCGTTCGGCGCTGCGCGGCGCCTGCGTACCGCTGTTCACGCCGCGCCTCTGGCTGACGACGTAGGGGCGGAAGGTCGTTCCAGGAGATCAGGCACAACGCGCGTTTGCCGACATGGCAACGGATTTTGGCCCCCGGGAAGCCGCGCGCCTAGGGTCGGCGTGATCAAGGAAGCGCAGGTCGAAGAGGGGGCACGATGAGGGTCGAGCATCGGATCTTGGAAGCGGGCGCGGGGCGCATCCACCTGGTGGAGCAGGGCAGCGGGCCGCTGGTCCTGCTGGTGCACGGGTTCCCCGAGTCGTGGTACTCCTGGCGGCGGCAGCTGCCCGCGCTGGCGCGGGCGGGCTACCGGGCTGTCGCTCTCGACGTACGGGGATACGGGCGCTCGTCCAAGCCGCGGGACCCCGCCGCGTACCGGATGCTCGACCTGGTCGCCGACAACGTCGCGGTCGTGCGGGCGCTCGGCGAGTCCTCGGCGGTGATCATCGGCCACGACTGGGGGGCGACGATCGCCGCGCACTCCGCGCTGCTCGCACCGGAGGTGTTCCGCGCGGTCGGCATCCTGAGCGTGCCCTACGCGCCGCCGGGCGGTCCCCGGCCGAGCGAGGCGTTCGCTCAGATGGGCGGGGACGAGGAGTTCTACGTCTCGTACTTCCAGGAGCCCGGCCGGGCCGAGTCCGAGATCGAGCCCGACGTGAGGGGCTGGCTCGCCGGGTTCTACCGCGCCCTGTCCGGTGACACCATGGCCGGACCCGGCGCTCCCGACCCGCATTTCGTCACCCGCGAGGGCGGCACCCTGCGCGAGCGGTTCCCCACCGGGGCCATGCCGTCCTGGTTGACGGAGGAGGATCTCGATTTCTACGCCGCGGAGTTCGAGCGGACCGGTCTCACCGGAGCGCTCAACCGCTACCGCAACATGGACCGTGACTGGGAGGACCTGGCTCCCTACGCCGGGGCCCCGATCGAGCAGCCGTCCCTGTTCGTCGGCGGCAAGCGGGACGCCTCCACGATGTGGCTGTCCGACGCCATCGACGCCTATCCCCATACCCTTCCGCAGCTGACCGGCAGCCATCTCCTGGACTGCGGCCATTGGATTCAGCAGGAACGCCCCGACGACGTCAACCGCCTCCTCCTGGAGTTCCTCGACAACCTCTGACCACACCGCCACGGGCTGCGCCCGACTGCAGGCGGGCGGCGGTGGCGTCGTCACCACACGAGCCTCGGGTGACATGAGCGACAAACCGACGATCGTGCGGTGCCCGTCCGAGGTCCCGCACCACAATGCTGTTACTGGGGCAGGCCCTGGTAGTCGGCCTGTCCGGCGATCTGTCCGCCGTCGCCGGCCACCTCGCTGCCGGTGACGAACCGGGAGTCGTCGCCGGCGAAGAAGAGCACGATCCCGGCAATGTCATCCGGCTCGCCGACCCGGCCCAGCGCCACGTTGCTGGTGTCGAAAGTGACGCCGGCGGTCATCGGGGTCTTGATCTGCCCGGGGTGGACGGCGTTCACTCGGATCCCGTACGCGCCCAACTCCAGCGCGGCGGTCTTGGTCAGGCCACGGACCGCCCACTTGGAGACGACGTAGCCGGACATCCTCGGCACCCCCTGCAACGCTCCGACGGAACCGATGTTGACGATCGATCCACCCCCGGCCCGTTTCATCGCCGGGACCACGGCCTGGATACCGTTGAAGACACCGATCAGGTTCACGTCCAACGTGCGCTGCAGTCGCGCGATGTCCCACTGCTCCAGGGGAGCCGGGTCCGCGATGCCCGCGTTGTTGACCAGGATGTCGATGGAGCCGAACCGCTTCTCGGTCCGGTCGACGACCCGGGCCCACTCCTCCGGAGACCGGACGTCGAGCTTCTCGACGATGGCATTGGGTCCGAGTTCGTCGGCGAGGGCCTGCGCCGCGGTGACGTTCACGTCAGCGATGACCACGTTCGCGCCCTCGGCGACGAGCCGCCGGACGGTGGCGCCGCCCATCCCCATGGCGCCACCGGTGACCAGCGCTGTCTTTCCCATTACTCGCCCCATGGCGAGCTCCTTTCCCGCCTTGCACCGACCCGGTGCGAAGGCTGTCATTCGTCGAATTCGGTGCCCGGATGACGTGCTCACAGGCGGCCCGCTCGTCCTGCGTCCGGCTGCCGGCGGCGTTGATCTCACGTCCGCTGTACGGCGACCGGTCAGCACGACTGTGTCCTCTGCGGCGAGTGCCGCTCAGGAGATCTCCCGGTCGAGGCCGGAACCGGTTCCCGGTGACCAGCCATGTTCGGGTGCCGGAGGGGTCAGGCGACTACCCCTGCTTGAGCGCGCGCGACCACGGTCCGTTCGGCCTGGTGACGTGCGGCGTTTCGGGTGTCGTCGTCGATCGGACCGAGGTCAGGGCCCCACACCGCACGGTGGGACGTGCCGTACGGGTTGCCATCGACGAACTTGACCGGGGCGGCCCGGGCGATCTCCGTGGCGATCCGGGTGCCGGTTCGCAGTGGTGAAGGTGACCTGCCTGGGCGGCTCAGTCCCAGTCGTGGTCTCCCGGAAGTAGCACCATGTTGTGGGCGCCCAGGATGTCCACCATCTCGTTGAACTTCTCGTCCGGCCAGGGCTCCGGGGCTCGGTCCGTCTCGCCGTACGCCAGGAAGAAGGACTCCGGTCCGGCGGGCGTGTAGAAGACGAGGAGCCTGGCCGGCTCCGCGCCGATGTTCTTGAAGCCGTGCCGCGTGCCCTTGGGGATGTACACGAAATCGCCGGCACCGGCCGTGATCTTCTCGTTCCCGTTGATGAACTCGAATGCCCCGGAGACGACGTAGAACGCTTCGTCCTCCTTGGTGTGGATGTGCGGCTGGTTGCCATGGTCCGGCTCGATGAGACCGTCCATGAAAGCGAATGCCCCGTCGGTCTGTTCTCCTGTGACCTTTACCGCGAACGTCTCATGCCCGGTGAGCCGGATGACACCTCCATCCTTACGGACGACGAAGCCGTTGGCGGCCGTCCACACAGGGTCGTCCTTGTCCGGGAGCGGCAGGTTGAGAGACATGCTGCGATCCTTCCTCGCGGTGCGCCGTTCGTTGAATATAAGTCATTGAATGACAGTCAATCAAGTTGGAGCATGGAGACCGCGCGCGACATGGCCCGATACGCTGATGACAGGGCAAGCAGACATCGTCGGGAAGGATCAGGCGTGACCCAGTCCGTCACGGGCAAGCCGCCGACGCGGCGGCAGCTGGCCGCCCAGGAGACGCGCCAGAAGCTGCTGCACGCCGCGCTGAAGTGCTTCTCGCAGCGCCCCTACGCGGATGTCACCGTCGGGGACATCGCCCGCTCGGCCGGAGTCGCCCACGGACTCCTGTCCCACCACTTCAACGGCAAGGAGAGCCTCTACGCGGAGGCCGTACGCGAGATCGACCGGCAGCTCCGCGCCGCCGCGAAGCTCACCACCGATGGGCCCGTCCTCGAACGTCTCCGCCGCCATCTCACCGCCCACCTGGAATTCCTGGCGGAGCACGAGGACGCCGCCCTCAACCTGATCCTGCGCCGCGCGGAGGGCACCGACGCGGCAGGGGAGGCCTTCGAGGCGACCCGCCGGGAGGGGATCCACGCGATCTGCCGGCTACTCGGCCTCGACGCGGACGACCCGGCGCTCGAGTTGCCCATGCGCGGCTACTCCGCCGCCTGCGACGAAACCGCCCGCCACTGGCTCAGAAGCGGCCGCCCACACGAGATCGCGGCGCTGGTCGACATGTGGATCACCTTTCTGTCGGGCGCGATCCGAGCTGCCTGTGATCTCGCGCCGGCCCCTGCCCTGAACGAGGCATTGGAGCTGCTCCAGGCCGGACGCTCCCGCAGCTGAGGCGAGGTTCGGGCGCGGCTGACCCCGCGTCTCCCCGGACTCGGCCACGCCGCTTCCTGGGGTGACCTTGTGCCTGCCGAAAATTCCATGTACTCACGCAATGCGTGCCGGAGGTGGCGTTCACCACCTACGCCCTGCAGGCCGCGATCGACGCGCTGCGGCTCAGATCACCCGCTGGTCGCAGCCGAGCCCGGACGCCCGGCGGCAGAACCGGGCCGTCAGTTGGAGCCGGCGCCGGACAGGAGGCGATCGACGAGGGCCTTGAGGGTTTTGGCGTCGTCCGGGCCGAGCCGGTCCAGCAGGTGACGGCGGGTGGCTGTCTCCAGTGTCGGCAACGTCGCGTCAAGCACCTGCCTGCCCTGCGGGCACAGCGCGACCTCCATTCCGTTCGGGACCTTGTCGCGGGCCACGTAGCCGCGGTCGGTCATCCGGGTGAGCAGGTGCGACAGCCGGGTCCGGTCCCAGCCGAGGGCGGCGGCGAGGGCGTTCTGGCGGAGGCTTCCGCCGGACTCGTGCAGGCAGACGAGGACGCTCAGTTCCGGCTCCGAGACGCCCGAGGCCGCGGTGGTCTCGGCGACGACGGCGGCGCGGATCGTCTCGTGGGCGCGTTTCCAGCGCAGCCACAGCTCAGTCGCTTCGCCCGACCCAACTGTTGACATGTCAACACTTCTCTTTCTAGTGTTCGACCCGACCGGACAACTCGACGTACAGAGGACCACTCCCATGCTCGATCCCGGACGGCACTACGCCGGCCTGCGCCTGGTGGCGCTCCTGCCCCTGCTTCTGTTCCTTCCTGCCGTGATCGCCTTCTTCGTGGACCCGGACGTGGCATGGGGAGAATACCTGGGCGTCTTCTTCCACCTCTCGATCCTCTTCCTGGTATCGCGGCTGGACGCGGCGTCCTGGGCCAAGGCCGCAGGCTACGGCTGGGTGACGCTCGACGTGCTCGCCGGCATCCTGATGATCAACGGAATCGAGTACGACACGGCCTGGGCGGTCCGGCTCGGCGGCCACGTCCTCGCCGGCGTCTGGATCGTGGCGAGTTCCCTGGTCAGCCGTTCCTGGCCGGTTCGCGTGGTCGGCGTCGTCACCGGCGTCTGGCTCGCCGGCTACTCCTTCGTCGGCGCCGTTCTCGCCGAGGAGTTCCTCCGCCCGGCCGGGATCATGATCCTGGTCTGGTTCGCCCTCCTGGCGATCTTCCACCGCGACGATCCCATGCACTCGGCGACGACGACCAGCCCGGCGCCTGCCTGACCCGCGTGGTGGACTCCGCAAGGCGCGGCGGCGGGCAGGCGACGAGCCGTCACAGCGGGAAGCTCAGGGCCGCGTCCCGGCGAGGTCGTTGGCGGCGATGTAGCCGAACGTCATGGCCGGGCCGATCGTCGAGCCGGAGCCGGCGTAGCTGTGGCCCATGACCGCGCCGCTGGCGTTGCCGGCCGCGTACAGGCCGGAGATCACCGAGCCGTCGGCCCGCAGGACGCGGGCGCGGGCGTCGGTGCGCAGGCCGCCCTTCGTGCCCAGGTCACCGGGGACGATCTTGAAGGCGTAGAAGGGCGGCAGCCAGAGCGGCGCCAGGCACGGGTTGGGCCGCACGTACGGGTCGGCGTAGTAGTGGTCGTAGGCGCTGTCGCCGCGGTGGAAGTCGGGGTCCCGGCCGGTCAGGGCGAACCCGTTGAAGCGGGTGACCGTGGCGCGCAGGGCCGCCTCGGGCACGCCGATCTTCCGGGCGAGCTGCTCGATGGTCGGGGCCCTGAACAGGGCGCCGCTGTCGTACCAGGAGTCGGGGAAGGGCAGCAGCGGGGCGAGGTCCTTGAACAGGTACTTGTTGCGGTACTGCTGGTCGACGATCAGCCAGGCGGGGATGTGCGGGTCGGACGGGCTGTTGCGGTCGTACATGACGTGCACGACGTCGCTGTAGGGGGCGGCCTCGTTGACGAAGCGGCGGCCGCTGCCATTGACGATGACGCAGCCCGGCAGCGTACGTTCGGCCAGGCAGAAGTACGGCTCGTCGGGCAGCGGGATCACCGGCCCCCACCAGGCGTCGTCCATCAGGTCCAGGGCCGCCCCGGCCCGCTCGCCGGCCTCGATGCCGTCGCCGGTGTTCTCCTTGGCGCCGACGGTCCAGCTCGTCCCGATGGGCTGGCGCTGGAACTCCGCGCGCATGGCGGCGCTGTGCTCGAACCCGCCCGACCCGACGATCACCCCGCGCCTGGCCCTGACCAGCCCGGCCGAGGTGACCACGCCCGCGACGCGGCCGTTCTCGACGTGCAGGTCGAGCAGCGGGGTGTTCAGCCACACGGGCACCCCGGCCGCCAGCAGCCCGGCCCGCAGTCCCCCGGCCAGCGCCTGGCCCATGGTGAGCGGCTTCTCGCCGCGCAGCGCGGCCTGCGTGCCGCGCAGCAGGCACGCCGCCGACACCGCCGCCCCTTGCGGGTTGACCAGGGCGAGGTTCAGCCACTTGTAGTCGGCGCTGAAGACGACCATGCCCGCCGGGGTCGGGATGTACGGCGGGTTGAGCCGGGCCAGCTCCGGCCCGAGAATGTTGCCGTCGAACTGGTCGGGCTCGATGGAACGCCCGCCCGGCATGCCGCCGGGGAACTCCGGATAGTAGTCGGAGTAGCCGTCCATGAACCGGAAGCGCAGCGGGCTGTTGCGCATCACGAACGAGATCATCTCCGGTCCCGCGGCGAGGAACGCCTGCTGCCGCGCGGCCGGGACGGTGTCGCCCACCACGCGGGCGAGGTAGGCGGCGGCCTTGGCCGGGGTGTCCGGCACGCCGGCGGCGAGGATCACCTCGTTGCACGGGATCCAGATGCCCGCCCCCGACCGGGCCGCCGACCCGCCGAACGTCGGCGCCTTCTCCAGCACGACGGTGCTCAGCCCGCGCTTGGCGGCGGTCAGGGCCGCGGTCATGCCGGCGGCTCCCGAGCCGACCACCACCACGTCGTAGTCGGCGTCGGCGTAGGCCGGGTCCTGGCCGAGGGCCGCGCCGGTGACCATGATCCCGCCCGCGATGAGCAGGGAACGGCGGCTGCGCCCACGGGGGGTGAGGTCGTCCGAGGCCGGTGAGGCAGGTCGCATCGGTGATCCCTTCGGACAGGGGCGAGCCGATCGGCCCACCCGCCGAAAGCGAGCATGCGCTTGGTTGGTTACTCTGTCAACGCCCCTGGGACGCCGGCGCACCGGCCATCACCCGCGTGGCCTGAATGAGGGCGTCGAACGCGTGCTCTCGCAGGTCAAGGAGGACCCCCCGATGGCGCGCCCGCGCAGCCGCCCGGCTCCGGCCCGGTCCCCCTGCGGTTCGCGAGCGGTGCCAGAGCTCTCGCCGCCGTCCGGTGACCTCTTGACGGTGGACCACCGGGAGGGGCATCATCTACCGCATCTGAGATCGATCTCACATTGGAGCATCCTGATGTCGCAGGTACGCCAGCTTCTCCGTCCCCTCGGCGACATTCCCGAGACTTTCCGCGCCGACCTGGACCAGGCGGTGACCCCGGAAATCGAAGCCCAGGTGACCGCTTTCGTGAACAAGGCGCTCAAGCCGACCACCAGGGCCATCTACCTGGTCGGCTGCGGCGGATCGTTGTTCATGTTCGGCGCCATGCGATTCGTGCTGGAACGTTCCCCCATCCCGGTGGTCGCGATGAACGCCGACGAGTTCATGCTGCGCGGCCCCGCCGCTCTCGGCCCGGACTCGGTCGTGATCGCCGCCAGCACCAACGGCGGCACGCCCGAGACGGCGCGGGCCGTGCGTTTCGCCCGTGCGGCGGGCGCCCCCGTGCTGCTGGTCACCAAGGACCCCGAGAGCCTGGTGGCGAAGGAGGCGGCGGACATCGTGCTCCACCGCAGCGTGGAGGCCAAGCAGGTGCTGCAGGGCTACATCGCCTACGCCCTGCTCAAGGCCCAGGGCGTGGACAGCGACTTTGACGCCGCGGTCGCCGTGTTCCGCGACTGCGGAGCCGCGTTCGAGAGCGCGGTGCACGAACTGGACGACCGGCTGCGCGCCATCGCGGAGGCGTGCGTGGACGAGCCGTGCGTGTACGTCCTCGGCTCCGGCCCACTGGAGGGCGCCGCCCAGACCTTCGCCGCGTGCTACCTGCAGGAGATGCAGCTCAAGCACGCCGTGGCCACCGGCTCGGGCGAGTTCCTGCACGGCGCGTTCGAGGTGATCGACGGCGGCGTGCCGGTGATCGTGCTGCTGGGCGAGGACGCCACCCGGCCCATGGGCGAGCGCGCCATCCGCTTCCTGGAGCGTTACAACGAACGCAACCACATCATCGACGGCGCCACCCTCTCGCTGCCGGGCGTCCCGAAGGAGCTGCGGGCCACGGTCGGCGCGTTCGTCATGGCCAGCGCCGTCACCGCCCGGCTGGCCCAGCACTTCGAGTCCTACTCCGGCCGGCCGCTGACCGAACGCCGCTACATGTGGCGGGTCGAGTACTGATGCGACTGGCCGCCGTCGGCGACAACATCATGGACTGCTACGTGGAGGCCGATCGCATGTTCCCGGGCGGGAACTGCGTCAACGTGGCCGTCCACGCGGCCCGCGCCGGCGCCCGCTCCTCCTACGTGGGCGCGGCCGGGCGCGACGAGCGCGGCGAGCGGCTGGCGGCGGCGCTGCTGGCCGAAGGCGTGGACATCTCCCGGCTGCGCAGGCTGGCCGGGCCGACGGGTTACGCCACCGTCGTCAACGTCGCCGGGGAGCGCACCTTCGGCCCCTTCGACCGCGGCGTGGCCCCCTTCCGGCTCGACGAGCGGGACCTCGAGTTCATCGCCGGGCACGAGCTGGCGCACTCCAGCTACTCGGCCGCCCTGGAAGAGCAGTTGCCGGCCGTCGCGGAGCGGGTGCCGCTGTCGTTCGACTTCGACGCCCACACCGGCGACGACTACGCCGCCGCGCTGATCCCGTACGTCACCTACGCCTTCTTCTCCGCCTCCCACCTGAGCGAGGCGCAGACGGCAGACCTGTTGCGCTGGGCCTGCGCGAAGGGCGCCCGGGCGGCGCTGGCCACGCGCGGAGCAGGCGGCGCGCGGCTGTTCGACGGGCATGAGCTGCTCGTCGAGCCGGCCGTGCCGGTGGACGTCGTGGACACGCTGGGCGCCGGGGACACCTTCATCGCGCACGCCCTGGCCGGGCTGTCGGCCGGGCTCGGCGGGCGGGAGATCCTGCGCCGCGCCGTCACCCGCGCCGCCGAGGTGTGCACCTCGCTCGGCGCCTTCGGGCACCCCTCACCTCTCACTCCCGATCTGGCCCCCGTAACCCCCCTATCAGCGGAGGAAACCACATGATCCGAACCAGCGGCCGCCGCAACGGCGCCACGCTCGCCGCGCTGTCGGCGTGCGCGGTCCTCGTCCTGACCGCCTGCGGCGGCGGCTCGCAGAGCGGGACCTCGGCCTCGCCCGCGGCCGCCACGGCAGCGGCCCAGGCCGCCGACCCCGCCGTCGCCAAGCTCGTCCCGCAAGGCGTGAAGGACATCAAGGTCGCCGTCTTCAGTGACTGGGCGCCCGAGGAGTACGCCGAGAACGGTGAGATCAAGGGCTGGAGCGTGGACGTCGCCAAGGCCATGGCGGCCAGGATGGGCGTGAACTTCGCCTACACCGCCACCGGCTTCGACATGATCATCCCCGGCCTGGACAACGGCCGCTACGATCTCGCCGTCGCCTCGCTCGGCGTCACGCCGGACCGGCTGGAGAGCCTCGACTTCGTGCCCCTGCAGAAGGAGGGCACGGCCTTCGGCTGGAAGAAGGGCGCCGGGCTGAACATCCAGAAGGTCGAGGACACCTGCGGCAAGACCGTCGCGGTGCTCACCGGCGCGTGGGAGTACAAGTACCTCACCGACAACAACGCCAAGCTCTGCGGCTCGACCCCGATGAAGATCGAGCAGTTCAAGGACCAGCCGTCCGCCGAGCTGGCCGTCACCTCCGGCCGGGTGCAGCTCGTCGCCGCCGGCTCCGGCAAGCTCAAGTACAGCGCCAAGCAGAGCGGCGCCATGGACGTCTCCGACCTGCTGGTCAACGCCGTCTACAACGGGCTGGGCGTGAAGAAGGACAGCCCGCTCGGGCCGGCGCTCAAGGCGGCGCTGCAGGCCGTCATCGACGACGGCACCTACACGAAGATCCGCTCGCAGTGGGGCGTGACCAGTCAGGGCGACCTCAAGCAGGCCGTCCTCATCACCCAGGCCAACCCCGAAGGCTGACCCCGTACGCACGAGAAGCCCGCCCCGCACGCCCTCCGACCCCACTGACCAAGGAGCCCGACGATGACGATGGCAGAGCAGACGAGGGAGTTCCGCAGCGCCGAAGGCGTCCGGCGGGTGCCGCTGCGGCATCCCTGGTGGTGGGTCGGCGGTGCGGTGCTCGTCCTGCTGATCGTGGCGTTCGTGCACCTGCTGGTGACGAACGAGAACCTGCGCTGGTCGGTCGTCCTGCAGTACCTCTTCGACGCCGAGATCATGCGCGGCCTGCTGACGACGCTGGAGCTGACCGTGCTGGCCATGGTGATCGGGCTGGCCATCGGCATCCTGCTGGCGATCATGCGGCTGTCGGCCAACCCGCTGTTCCGGTCGGTGAGCTGGCTCTGGCTGTGGTTCTTCCGAGGCGTGCCGCCGCTGGTGCAGATGGTGTTCTGGTTCAACCTGGCCACGCTCGTCCCGACGATCTCGCTCGGGATCCCGTTCGGGCCGACGGTGGGAGAATGGGACACCAACACGCTGATCTCGTCGTTCTCGGCGGCGATCCTGGGGCTGGCCCTGACCGAGAGCGCGTACGCGGCGGAGATGATCCGGGCCGGCATCCAGGCGGTCTCCAAGGGCCAGACCGAGGCGGCGCTGGCCATCGGGATGTCCCGCTACCAGGTGATGCGGCGGATCGTGCTGCCGCAGGCGCTGCGCATCGTCATCCCGCCGATCGGCAACGACCTCATCTCGATGCTGAAGTTCACCTCTCTGGTGAGCGTGCTGGCCACGCCCGACCTGCTCTACAGCGCGCAGATGATCTACTCGCGCAACTACAAGACGATCCCGCTGCTGCTCGTGGCGACCATCTGGTACCTGGTGCTGACGACACTGCTCACCGTGGCTCAGCAGCAGATCGAGAAGCGGCTCAAGCTGACGCGCGCCACCCCTGTGCGGACCACCAGGCAGCTGCGCTTCCTCCCGTCGATCGGAAAGGCGTAATGGACGTTCCCCTCCTGCGCATCGAGCAGGTCAGCAAGAGCTTCGGCGGCCACCGCGTGCTGTGCGACGTGTCCCTGGACGTGCACGCCGGCCAGGTGCAGTGCGTCATCGGCCCCTCCGGCTCGGGCAAGAGCACGCTGCTGCGTTGCGTCAACCTGCTGGAGACGCCCGACAGCGGCCACGTCTACCTCGACGGCGAGCCCATGGGGCACCGCTGGAAGAACGGCGTGCTGCACCAGATGTCCGCCGGCCGGCTCGCGGTGCAGCGCCGTCAGATGGGCATGGTCTTCCAGGGCTTCCACCTCTTCCCGCACCGCCGCGTGATCGAGAACGTCACCGAGGGCCCCATGGTGGTCAACAGAGTCGACCGCGCCACCGCCCGACGGCAGGCCATGGAGCTGCTGTCCAAGGTGGGGCTGGCCGAGAAGGCCGAGGCGTACCCGGAGTCGTTGTCGGGCGGTCAGCAGCAGCGGGTGGCCATCGCGCGCTCGCTGGCCATGCGGCCCAAGCTCATGCTGTTCGACGAGCCGACCTCCGCGCTCGACCCCGAACTGGTGGGCGACGTGCTCGACGTGATGCGCGACCTCGCCGGCGAGGGTATGACCATGGTCGTGGTCACCCATGAGATGGGCTTCGCCCGCGACGTCGCCGACCACGTGGTGTTCATGGACGGCGGGGTCGTCGTCGAGTCGGGCCCGCCCGAGCAGATCTTCGGCGCCCCCGAGCACGAACGCACCCGCTCGTTCCTGGCCAGGGTGCTGTGATGAGCGTCCTGGTGCTGTCGGACGCCCAGATCAGGGCGGTGCTCACCGCCGCCGACGTCGTGGCCGCCCAGGACCACGCCTTCCTGCTGGCCGCCGGCCAGGACAGGGTGCGGTCGGCGCACACCCACCACGCGACGTACGCGCCGGACGGGATGGCGTTCGTGCACAGCGCCGTCGTCGGCGGCGAGACGGGCGTGGCGGTCAAGTCCGGCACGCAGCAGCCCGGCAACGCCGAGCTCGGCCTGCCCGCGGTCCACGCCACGGTCACCCTGCACGACCCCGGCACCGGAGAGCCGGTCGCGCTGCTCAACGGCGCCACCATCACCGCGTTGCGCACGGCCGGTGGCCTCGTCTCGGCCGCCCGCGCCCTCGCGCTCGCCGCCGGACCGCACACGCTGGGTGTGCTCGGCGCGGGAGTGCAGGCCGCGGAGGTCGTCCGCCTGATGCGCGCGCTCCTGCCGGTCGGACGGGTGCTGATGTGGAGCCCGCGGCTCGCCGCCGGCGCCCGCCGGCCGTTCGCCGGCGCCGAGGTGGCCGCCTCGCCTCGCGAACTGTGCGAGCGCAGCACCGTGATCGCCACCTGCACGCTCAGCCGCGTCCCCGTCGTCGAGGGCGCCTGGCTGCGCCCCGGCACGACCGTGCTCACCATGGGTTCGTACGCGCCCGACCGCCGCGAGCTGGACCTCGCCTGCGCCGAGCGCGCCGACCTGACCTACGCCGACCTGCCCGAGCAGGCGCTGCGCGGCAACGGCCCGATCATGGAGGCCGTCGCGTCCGGCGTGCTCGCGCCGGAGGCCGTCCGTCCTCTCGCGGACGTCCTGAGCGGGGCCGATCCGGGACGCACCCGCGGCGACCAGGTCGTCCTCTTCCACGGCAACGGCCTCGGCGTCCAGGACGCGGTGCTCGCCTGGCGCGCCTATGAACGGGCTCGCCGGTCGGGCACGGGCGTCGAAGTCGCGCTGTGAGCTGCCGCCCTCCGGACGTCCCGCCCGTGAGTTACGCTGCCACCGCCCCGGCCGTCGATCACACGGCATCCCCTCGACAAGGAAGTGAACGTGGCGACTGAACCCGGACCGCCGAGACCGGCCAAGGGCGCGCGGCCCAACCTCAAGGACGTCGCGGCCCGCGCGGGCGTCTCCAGAGCCACCGCCGCCCGCGCCCTCGGCGGATACGGCTACAGCAGCCGAGAGGTCATGGAACGGGTGAGCGAGGCGGCCAGGGAGCTCGGCTACGAGGTCAATCGCATCGCCCGCACCATGCGCAGCGGCAAGTCCGACATCATCGGCTTCGTCTGCGCGGACATCTCCGACGCCTTCTTCTCCAGCGCCATGCGCGGCATCTGTGACGTGGCGCGGAGACAGGGCTCCAAGGTCATCGTCATGAACACCGACGACCAGCTCGCCCAGGAGCAGGAGGCCACCCGCGTGCTGCTCTCGCACGAGGTGGACGGCATCGTCATCACCCCCGTCTCCGTGCGCGAGCACGCCCACATCGACGCCGTCACCGATGCCGGGGTCCCGGTCGTCTCGCTCGACCGCCAGCTCAGCGACGCCGGCATCGACAGCGTCGTCGCCGACAACGAGGACGGCACCGCCCATGCCATCGGCCATCTCATCGCTCGCGGGCACCGCCGCATCGCCTTCCTGGGGTCCGTACAGCCGGAGGAGCCGCCTTCGCTGCGCATCGGCAAGATCCGCGCCAGCGTCGCCGGGCCGTCGCGTCCGTCGCTCGACCGCATCCGCGGCTACCTGCGGACGCTGGCCGGGGCCGGGCTGCCCGCCGACCGTGACCTCATCGCCCTCGTGCCGCAGGGCAGCGCGCCGGAACGCCGGCTGGAGGCGGTGGCGGCCGTGCTCGCGCTCGACGATCCGCCGACCGCCCTGTTCACCGCCGACAGCTACATGACCAAGAGCGCGTTCTCGCTGCTGTCGGAGCTGGGGGTGCGGGTCCCGGAGGAGATGTCGCTGCTCGGGTTCGACGACCTGGAGTGGACCACGCTGGTCCGACCGCGCATCTCCGTCGTCGTGCAGCCCACCTACGACATGGGACGCACCGCGGCCGAGCAGCTCTTCACCAAGATCGCCCACCCCGCGCCGGCCGGCGACGGACGCGGCCGGCGCACGGTCGTCCCCACGCGGTTCCTCGATCGCGACAGCGTGGGCGGTTCTGTCATCGACAAAGGAACAGGTCCATGAACGAAACCGGGCGCGAACTGCCCCGCCACGCGTCAGTGGTGATCATCGGCGGCGGCTGCATGGGCGTCTCCATCGCCTACTCCCTCGCCGCGGCCGGAACCCAGGACGTGGTGCTCGTCGACAAGGGCCCGCTCGGGTCGGGCTCGACGTCGAAGGCCGCCGGCGGGGTGCGCGCGCAGTTCTCCGACCGGGTCAACATCGAGCTGGGCGCGCGCAGCCTGGAGACGTTCGAGACGTTCACCAGGCGCTTCGGGCAGGAGATCGACCTGCACAAGGCCGGATACCTGTTCCTGCTCGACTCGCCGGAGGCCGTCGCCGAGTTCGAGAAGAACGTCGCCGTGCAGAACGACCTCGGCGTGCCCAGCCGGATGGTCTCCGTGCGCGAGGCGGCCCGGCTGTCGCCGCTGATCGACACCGACGGCCTGCTCGCCGGCGCCTACTCCCCCGCCGACGGTCACTGCACGCCCGAGTCCGTCGTCCTCGGGTACGCGGGCGCCGCCCGCCGGCACGGCGCCCGGCTGCTGCCCAACTGCGCCGCGACCGGCATCGAGCTGGACGGCGACCGCATCGTCGCGGTGCACACCGAGGGCGGGCGCATCGAGACCGGCACCGTCGTCTGCGCCGCGGGCGCCTGGTCCCGCACGGTCGGCGCGTGGGCCGGCGTGGACCTGCCGGTCGAGCCGCTGCGCCGCCAGGTGCTGCTCACCGAGCCCATCCCCGGGCTGCCGCCGACCACGTTCACGATCGACTTCGGCACCACGTTCTACTTCCACCGGGAGGGCCAGGGACTGCTGCTCGGCATGTCCGACCCGGAGGAGACGCCCGGCTTCAAGCTCGACCGCTCCGACGCCTGGCTGCCCAGGCTGGGCGAGGCGATGGCGCGCCGCGCACCCGCCCTGATGGAGACCGGCATCGCCACCGGCTGGGCCGGTCTGTACGAGGTGACCCCCGACCACAACGCCCTCATCGGCGTCGCCAGGAACGTCGATCGCTTCCTCTACGCCACCGGCTTCTCCGGGCACGGCTTCCTGATGAGCCCGGCCGTCGGCGAGGTCGTCCGCGACCTCTACCTGGACCGGACGCCGTTCACCGACGTCAGCGGCTTCGACGCCGGCCGCTTCGCGCACGCCGGGTCCCGTCCCGAGCTCAACATCGTCTGAACCCGTTCTCCCAAGGAGCCCTGTCCATGCACACGACGCTCCCCTCGCCGGCCGAGTTGTCCGCGCTCGCCCTGGAGACCGCCAAGCGCTGCGGCGTCGAGCTCACCGGCGGCGCGGTCCGACGCCTGGCGCGGCTACATGCGGCGGGCCACGAACACGATCAACTACTCGGGCGAGCTGCCGCTCGCGCAGGGGGTCGAGTTCGACATCTGACGCGCCGGTCCCGGCCTCGGCAGCGCTCGCCCGCTCACACGAGACCGCGCTGGTGGTCATAGGCACGGCGGAACGTGTGCCGCCTGCCGTCCGTGCGGAAGGACGCCGACCCGGTGACCACTCCGTGCCCGGGGACGCGGAAGGTCGCGCTGATCTTCTCGCCCGGCGCCAGCTCGGCCGCCTCCTGGCGGGCGGTCACCTTGCGCCCGCCCGGCAGGTCCAGCGCGAGCCGCACCCTCCGCCACGTGACGGCCGAGCCGTTGACGAGCGTCACGGTGACCCGGTCGCCCGAGACGGTCATCCTCAACCCGTACGGGCGGCGGGGATCGGGGCCGATCGACCGGTCGAGCAGCTCCATCAGCTCGCCGACCAGCTCCGGCCGTTCGGAGGCCAGGTCCTCGCGCTCGCCGAGGTCGGTGTCGAGGTCGTACAGCTCGATCCGGCCTCCGGGGCCGGCGCCCGCGATGCCGGGCGCGAACCTGATCGCCTTCCAGCGGCCGCGGCGGATCGCCTGCGCCTTGCGCGGCCGGTTCCACACCAGATGGTGGTGGCCGGGCCCGTCGCCGCCGTCGAACATGCCGCGGAACGAGCGGCCGTCGATCCCGTCCGGCGCCGGCACCCCGGCCAGGTCGGCCAGCGTCGGCAGCACGTCCCAGTAGGCCACCGGCCGCGCCTCGACCCGGGGGCGCAGCCTCGGCGACCAGGCGATCAGCGGCACCCGGATGCCGCCCTCGTACAGGTCGCGCTTGTCGGCGCGGAGCGGGCCGTTGGAGTCGAACAGGCCGGGGGTCACGCCCTTCTCGCGGTGCGGGCCGTTGTCGCTCATGAACAGCACGATCGTGTTCGCGGCCTTGCCGGTCTCGCGCAGCGTGGCCACGAGCCGTTCCACGTGCGAGTCCAGCAGGGTGACCTGGGCGGCGTGACGCCGGTTGGGCCGGGTCCACGGCTGGTTCTCGTACGGGCCGGCGTCGCCCGGAACCACGCTCGGCGAGTGCGGCAGGATGGTCGGGAAGTAGAGCAGGAACGGCCGCTCGGACGGCTCCCTGATGAAGTCGACGGCCCGCCGCAGGAACAGGCCGGGCGCGTACGCCCTGCCGCCCAGCGCCACCTTGCCGGCGTTGTGCCACAGGTAGCGCGGGTAGTACTGGTGGGCGTGGCGGTGGGTGATGTAGCCGAAGAACTCGCCGAAGCCGCGCTCGTTCGGGTGGGACGGCTGGCCGGGCCGCTCGGGCCCGAAGCCCCACTTGCCGATGCACGCGGTGCGGTAACCGGACAGCTGGAGCAGCTCGGCGAAGGTCAGGTCGTCCTCCACCAGCGCGCGCTGCGGGCCGCCCTCCGGGTTCTCGCGCACAGTGGAGTGCCCGGCGTGCAGGCCGGTGAGCAGGGAGCAGCGCGACGGCGCGCACAGCGGCGCCCCCGAGTAGGCGGTCTCGAACCGCACCCCTTCGGCGGCCAGCCGGTCGATGGCCGGCGTGGCAATCTTCTTCTGCCCCTGGACGCCGATCTCGCCCCAGCCCAGGTCATCGGCGAGGATGATGAGGAAGTTGGGCCGGGGCGCGACCGCCGCCCGCGCCGGTGACGCGGCGGCGCGGACGGACAGGCCGGCGAGCGCGCCGGCCAGGAGGGTCCGGCGCGAGGGAGCGATGATCATTCCTGACACCTTCGACGCCGTGCGTGATCGACATGCGAAGCGCGGACGAACGGCAGGCGGACTCTGCCGGAACGGAAGCCCGCGTCCGTCAGCAGTAACCCCAGAGCCCGGCGATCTCCCTGAGCTCGGCAGGCAGCTCGTCGGCCGGGGGCAGCGGGCGGCCGGCGACGACCGTGCCACTCTTGATCTTGTCCCGCCAGTCGCCCACTCCTTTCTCGAAAGCTCCGTGGTCCTTGTCGCCGTACTGGAGCATCCCCGGCTCCCACTCCACGCCCAGGAACGCGCAGAGCGGCCTCAGCGTCCCCTCCGGGTCCGCGACCAGCTCCTCGTAACGCAGCGTGTGACCCTCCAGGTGCGTACGGGCCTCCTGCAGATAGGTCATGTACGCCAGCGTCCGCGGCACCGCCTCGGTCATGGGCCGCTTGGCGGGGTCGGCCTCGTGCCACGACTGCACGATCGACATCGGGTGCCGCAGCAGGAAGACGAACCTGGCGTCCGGCCAGCACGTCCTGAGCCGCTGCCACACGAACACGTTGCTCGGCGTCTTCTCCACCAGGATCGGCTTGCCGCTGCGCCGGAGCTCCCGGTGCAGCAGCCGGTCCCAGACGAGGTGCTCGACGTCGCTGTGGGTGTGGCCGAGGAGCTGCATCGCCTGCCGTACGGGCTCGGTGGTGAACCCCACCGTCATGCGGCGGAAATGGGTCTCGATGGGCGAGTGGACCTGGCTGTGCGAGTTGAGGATCACCCGCAGCAGGGTCGAGCCGGACCGCACCGACGACAGCAGGAAGACGGGCTCACGCAGCAGCCGGTCGTGCGCCGGGTCCACCGGCCCGCGCACCGCGTCGCCGGGCAGCCGCTGCGTCTCGGGGGCGGGCCTGGGCGGCGGCGGCGGTTTCGGCGGGCCGGCCGCCCGCTGCCTCCCCGCGCGGGTGAGTGTGTAACCGGTCAGTCCCTCGAGTGTCGCGTTGGCCCTGTACTTCCAGCTCATGGCCCGTCAAGGTACGGGTGACCGGTGAACCTCTGGTTAACCCGCCCTGTGAGGTTCGGCCCACGGGGGTGTCCCCGGTATTGACAGGCCCCCTGCCACGGGAGAGCTTGTGGCTGGGTCGCCTCGGGGCCGTGATCCGCACCGCCGCCGCCGGCGGGACCGGCACGGTGATCGGGCGCAAGGAGCTCCTCCACGCGCACGAGGGACAGCCGCGGCTGGGCGGCCGGGCTGACCTGGGCGTTCTGCTCTTGACGTGGCGGCGCCGGGATCGCCATACTCTCGGAACAAAACTCAACTCGACTCAAGTTAAGTTTCGGAGAGCGCCGTGCGCCAGACCATCGCCACCATCCCGAGCTGGTCGCCCCTGTATCCCCTGGGCGTCCACGAGTTCCGCGACACCGAGAACCTCACCCTGCTCTGCCGCACCCGCCCGGGGCTGGTCGGCGAGCTGCTGCCGTACCCGCTGACCCCCACGGGCGACTACCTGCGCGTCAAGTGGTCGCGCGTCGGCAGGGTCGTCGACCTCACCGGCATGCTCAACATGGAGTTCATCCTGCCGTGCGCCTTCGAGGGCGAGGCCGGCTCGCACGTCCCGCTCGAATACATTGAGAGCGACATGGGCCTGTGCGTCGGCCGCGAGGTGTTCGCCTGGCCCAAGAAAGGCGGCGAGCTCACCTGGGAGCAGGACGGCCAGGGCCGCATCCACCTGGAGTGCCGCAGGAACGGACGCACCCTGATCACCACCGACTTCACCCCCGGCCCGCCCGCCCCGGCCTCCTGGCCCGCCGCCGGCCCCACCTTCCAGGTGCGCCACCTGACCACGCCACGCCAGGACGTCCCCGTCACCGCCGAGATCATCCGCTTCGAGTTCCCCGCCGCCGCCCTGCGCGAGCCGGTCCACGGCCAGGCCACCCTGGAGCTGCACGACGGCCCCGGCGACCCGCTGGAGTTCCTCGGCCCGCTGGAGGTCGTCGCGGCCCGCGTCGACTTCACCGACTTCGACTTCGGGCCCGGCGACGTCGTCGGCCGCTCCGAGCTCGCCGCCTGAGGCTCCGCCGTGTCCATCCCCCTCGCGAACCCTTCGGAACAGGACCGCGCGTGAAAGAGCCCATGACCCTGGACGACCTGCCCCTGCGCCCGTTCCACCTGCGCATCGCGGCGGTCGTCGGCGGCGGCATGTTCATCGACGGCTACATCCTCGGCATCGTCATCTTCGCCTTCCCCGCCATCCCGGCCGCCTTCGGCATGACGCCGGTCTGGAGCGGCCTGGTCTCGGCCGCCCCCCTGGTCGGCCTGTTCGTCGGCGGCCTGGTGTTCGGCCGGCTGACCGACCGGTTCGGCCGCAAGGACCTGTTCCGCCTGCACCTGCTCGCCATGGTGGTGATCTCGGTGCTGCAGGTGTTCACCGCCGCACCGTGGCAGCTCGTCGCGCTGCGGCTGGTGCTGGGCCTGGCCATCGGCGGCGACTACGCCATCGGCCCCGGACTGCTGGCCGAGTTCACCCCGCGCAAGCTGCGCACCGCGGTGATGAGCGCGCTCGGCGTGCTGTGGGCGCTGGGCTACCTCGTCGCCACCGTCGCCGGCCACTACGTCGCCGGGCTGGGCGGCCCCGACGCCTGGAAATGGGCCCTCGCCACCAGCGCCACCCCGTCCCTGATCGTGCTGATCATGCGGACCGGCGCGCCCGAATCGCCGCGCTGGCTCATCAGCCAGGGCCGCGTCGAGGAAGCCCGCCGCATCGTGGACAGGTGGCTCGGCCCCGACATCGCGCTGCCGCCCGCGGACGCCGCGCGTGCCGCCGGCGCCGGCTCCTGGCGGCGGCTGTTCGCGCCCGACATGTGGCGCAGGACAGCCGTATCCGGCCTGTTCTGGATGGCGCTGGCCATCCCCAACTTCTCCCTGTTCGTCTTCCTGCCGGACGTGCTCGCCGCGCTGAAGGTGGACGACGAATTCCTCGGCACCGTGCTGCCGTGCGCGTTCGCCCTGCTCGGCGCGGTCATCGGCATCTTCCTGCTGCCCCGCATGGGACGCCGGACCGCACTGATCGGCTTCATGGCGGCGCTCACGGCCATCTGCCTGTGGATCGGCCTGGCGCCGAACCCGCCCTGGCTCACCGTGACGCTGTTCGTGCTGTTCGGGCTGCTGCTGGCGCTGGTCGCCAACCTGGAGTTCATCTACCCCAGCGAGCTGTTCCCCACCGAGCTGCGGGCCTCCGGCCTCGGCCTGGCCTCGGCCATCAGCCGCATCGGCGCTGCCGCTGGAACGTTCCTGCTGCCGATCGGGCTGGAAAGCCTCGGCGTGGCCGGCGTCATGGTGGCCACCGCCGTGGTGCTGCTGCTCGGCATCGCGGTCACCGCCGCCTGGGCGCCCGAGACCAACGGCGCGGCCCTGGACGAACCGGCCCCCGCCCCCCTCGCCCCGCGACCCCGAGGACTGTGATGCGCACCGGATACGACCCCCTCGACTTCTGGCGGCGGCTCGACTATCCGCCGGCCGCGCAGCCGTACTCCGCGCCCGGCCTGAGCACCGTCACCGTCTACTGCCGCGGCGACGCGGAGGAGCTGGAACGGCTGCTGCGGCCCACCCCGTTCCTGCCCGCCGACGACCGGTTCGCGGTCAGCTTCGCCGACTTCTCCACCGCCACCAACGGCGGCTTCATGGACTGCGGCGTCATCGTCCCGGTCCGCTACGGCGACCTCGTCGGCGGCTTCTACCTGGCCGAGTACGAGAACCACTCCTGGAGCGTGGCCGCCGGCCGCGAGCTGTGGGGCTATCCCAAACGCATGGCCGCCATGCGCGTCGAGCGCGACGGCGACCGGATCGCCTGCACCGTCGCCGCCGAGGGCCGCACCCTGGTCGACCTGGAATGGGAGGCCGACGACACGGCGCCCGAGCCGCCCGGGCTGCGGCTCTACCCGCACCTGCTGGTGCGGGCCGTGCCCCAGGTGGACGGGCCCGGCTTCGCCCGGTTCGACGTGCTGTCCCGGGACACCTCGCCGGACTTCGTCCTGCACGAGGAGCGGCGCGGGCGCGCCCGGCTACGCCTCGGCGAGGGCCTGGTGCACGCCGGCGAGCACCTGACGGTCGGAGGCGTGCTGGGCGCGGTCCACACGGTCGGCGACTTCGCCTCCACCGCGCGGCACGGGCTGCCGACGGTGCTGGCCCGCCTCGCCTGACCCGTCAGCCGCTCCGCCCGGCCCCTCCGGCCGCGTCCTCGCCGTCTCTGTCCTCCTCGTCCCGCACGAACGTCGCCAAGTAGGCCCGCATGACGACCTTGGCCTGGGCGAGGAGGTCAGGCCGGTCGGGGCCCGGCCCCAGCGCCGCCTGCACGAGATGGTTGCCGACCATGGTCGTCACCGTGTAGGCGATGTCGGGGGCGTCGAGCCGCCCGCCGGAGCTGTCGGACAACAGCCGCTGGACGCAGGCCGTGAGGTGGTCCTGCAACTGGGCCTGCGCTTTGAGAACCTGCTCGCTCATGTGCGTGCGGTTCCACAGCTCGCGCACCACGGGATCGCGGTGGAACTCCTCGAAGGCGTCCACGACCGCGTCGTTGGCCTCCTGCCACGACCCGTACGTGCCGGCCGCGACCTCCTCGATCAGCTCGTACGCCCGGTCCATGTACCGGAACGTCAGCTCCTCCAGCACGGCCTGCACGCTGGGGAAGTAGGTGTACAACGAGCCGGAGTTGACCCCCGACCGCTCGATGAGCGTCACCGGCGAGGCCACGCAGCCGTCGTAGCCGAGCTCCTTGACCAGGGACTCGGCGGCGGCGAGCACGCGCTCGACCTTGTCCCGGCTGCGGGCCTGGATCGGCGTGCGCCGCAGGGCGCTGCCCGACGCTCGGGAACCCACCGGACCTCCTGTCTCGCCGCCTGTTCGCCGCCTCCAGTCTCCCACGCGAGCCGGTTGCCGGGACAATTCAGCACCGTCACCCCGCCTTTACATTGTAGATTCGGCGGTCCTCGGCAGGGTGCAGCCGCCCCCTCAAGGGACCCGGCCGCTCACTTCCTGTCGGCCCAGGGCTCGTAGCAGTCGTCGCCCGGGAGCACCCATCCCGCCACGTCGGGCCGCTCGATCTCCTTCAGCAGCTTCACCGCGCCCGTCTTCCGCGAGACCTGGTAGACCGCCACTCCCTTCGCGCTCTTCGATCGCACGATCAGCCGGTCGGACCGGTCGAAGTCGATGTCGTCGATGTACTGCCCGCGCGGAAGCCGCACCTCCACCACGGCGCCCGCGCGACCGGTACGCAGGTTCAGCATGCGCACCTTGCGGTACTTGCCTCCCTTGCCGACCAGCACGGCCGAGGTGGTGTAGTCCCCCGCGAGCGCGCTCGGGTCCAGTCGCGTCTTCAGCCGCAGCCGGGGCCGCAGCGCCCGGTCGAACACGACCATCTGCTCCCCGCCCAGCAGCACTCGCTTGCTGTCGGGGCTGAACCCGGACAGGCTCCACGCGTCTGTCTTCTCCGGCGGCCCCATAGCCTTGCGCTTTCGCAGGTCCGCGAACACGTCCAAGCCCGGTCCCGAGGTCCCCGTGATCACGTAGCTGCCGTCAAAGGACACGAACGGCCACTCCTCGCCGATGGCGTACGCCGTGATGCGCTTGGCGACCACGCGCTCCTTGCCGTGCACGGTCCGCTCCACGAACAGGCCGTCCTTCTTCCGGTAGTAGAAGAGGTGCCGCCCGTCCCCGCTGATCAGGAACGGCGCGGTCGTCCCCTCGTTGACCGCGTCCTTGGGCGCCACGGTCAGCGCCTCCGGGACCTCCATCACCTGCCCGCTGGTCAGCACCACTTCCCAGGTCTGCGTCCGCTGCGCGTAGGCGATCGTGGCGGGAGCCTCAGCGGCCGCAGGCTGGGTGGCCGCTGTTAAGCCGGCGAGGGTGAGTGCCGCCAGTGACGTATGAATTCCCATGGTTTGTCGGATGCCGCCGGCACGGGAAAAGTTGCGTCGTAGGGGATGAGCTCGCCCAGCACCGTGGTGAGCACCAGGCGCGGCTCGGCGGCCCGCAGGTCGGCGCCGGCTCCGTCAGAACCTACCGGCTGAACGAGGGAGTTGTGCGCGGCAGTGAGGACAGGCCCCACAACTCGGCGATGCGTCCGTCGCGCACGCGGAACATCTCCAGCATCGTCGGCGACCCCTGGCCTGGGATGCCGCGCATGCTCGTACGGACCGCGGCCGTGTCCCCTTCCACGACCATGTCCTCGACCATGACGTGGACGTCGGGGAAGGCCTCGTGGAGCCGTCGCCAGGCTTGCGCGACGCTGCCGGGGCCGGTCGTGCCCAGGGGATGGCTGTAGAAGTCGGCGGTGAAGACCTCCGTCGTGGCGGCGTAGTCCTGGGCGTTGAACGCCGCGTACATGCGCTCGGCGGCGGCCCGTACGTCGTCGTCGGTCATGGGCTCTCCTGCTCGGTCATGTTCGCGCGGACGCGGCGCAGCACGTCCAGCACGATCTCCTGCTGTTGTGCGGTGATGCCGGCGAGGAGCCGCTCCTGGTAGGACTGGTGCGCCCGCTCCAGCTCCGCCGCCGCCCGCTCGCCGGCCGAGGTCAGCGCGGCCAGCGTGTAGCGATTGTCGGCCGGGTCGAGACGGCGGCCGATCAGCCCGTCGGCCTCGAACTCCTTGACCAGGCGCGTGACGCTCGCCCCGTCGATGCCCAGCGTGTGGCGGAGGTCGTTGTGGCTGGTCTCGCCGTCGCGCCACAGCCGGATGAGCAACTGGACGCGCTGGGGGCTCATGCCGATGTGCCGGGGGAACGCCTGTCGCAGCTCGGCCCAGGCGCCGCCGAGTTCACGGAAGAAGAGGTCCTCTGGCGTCTCGCTCACTGACCCTTTATAACGTCAACTCTTGAGACCATCAAGAGTCTGGAACGGGCGGGTGGGGACGGCGTCGAGGGCGGCGAGGGTCTGGTCGTCGAGGGTGATCGCGCCCGCGGCCAGGTTCGCCTCGAGGTGGCCGGTGTCGGCGGTGCCCGGGATGAGCAGCGTGCGGGGCGAGTGGTGCAGCAGCCAGGCCAGGCCGACCTGGGCGGGGGTGCAGCCGAGGCGCTCGGCGGCGGCGAGCACGGCGGGCTCGTCGGCCACCTTCGCCAGCCCCGGGAGCGCGCCGCCCAGCGGGAAGTAGGGGACCCAGGCGATCTGCTCGGCCTCGCACAGCCGGAGCGCGTCCTCGTCGTCACGGGCCACGAGGCTGTAGGCGTTCTGCACGCACACGATGCCCGCCGGCAGCGCGCGGCGCAGGATGTCCGCGGTCACGCTGCTCAGCCCGATCGCGCCGATCTTGCCTTCGTCACGCAGCGCGATCATTTCGGCGAGCTGGTCGTCGAGGCCGACGATCTGGTCGTCGGGGACGGGGACGCTGATCCCGGAGTCCGTACGGCGCAGGTTGACCACCGGGATCTGCTCCAGCCCGAGCGTGGCGAGGTTGTCCTCGACGCTCGTCCGCAGATCCTCGGGCCGCTGCGCCAGCCGCAGCGGGAACGGGCCGCCGGGGTCGGAGACGGCGCCGACCTTGCTGACGACCAGGACGTCGTCCTCGGGCGTGAGCGCCTCGCGGATGACCTCGTTGACGAAGCCGTCGCCGTAGAACTGGGCGGTGTCGACGTGGTCGACGCCGAGCTCGACGGCGTGGCGCAGCAGGGCGACGGCGGCGCGGCGGTCGCCGTGCAGGCGCTCCAGCTGCATCGCGCCGTACCCCACGCGGGAGACCGTACGGCCGGCCAGTTCGCCGGCGCCTCCGGGGCGCGGAGCAGGGGTGGCGGGGAAGGATGGGGACGTCATGGGTGACCTGCCCTCATGAGAGAATGGAGGAAACGGAGGTGCCTCCGTTACTTCCACTGTAGCACTACCGGAGGTGCCTCCGTTTTGAGTCCGCCCGAGACCACTCCGCCCCAGCCCGCTCAGCAGCCGGGGCGCCGTGACGCGCGCCGCAACCGCGACAAGCTCATCGCCACCGCCCAGGCCGCCTTCGCCGCGGCCGAGGGCCCCGTCGCGCTGGAGGCCATCGCCCGGCAGGCAGGGGTCGGCATCGGCACCCTCTACCGCCACTTCCCCACCCGCGAGGACCTGGTCGACGCCGTCTACGCGGCCGAGCTCGAAGCCGTCACCACGAGCGTCTCCGCCCTCCTCGGCCGGCACCCCGCCGACGTGGCGCTGCGGACCTGGCTGGGCCGTTACGCCGCCTTCGTCACCACCAAACGCGGGATGATGGACACGCTGCGCGCCGGGTACGCCTCCGGACGCATCGCGCCTCCCTCCCGCGAGCGCGTCACCACCACGATCGCCACGATCCTCCGCGAGGGCGCGGCGCAGGGCACCCTCCGCGCCGACGTCGCCGCCGAGGACGTCACCGCCCTGCTCGTCGGCGTGTTCCTCGCCATCACTGCCGGCGCCCCCCAGGAGCAGACCGACCGCCTGCTCGACCTCCTCACCGACGCGCTCCGCCCACGACCGGCTACCGGCTGACGGTGAGCAGGCCGCGGCGGCGCGTGCGGCTACGCGGCGACGACGCAGAACTGGTTGCCCTCGGGGTCGGCCAGCACGACCCAGCTGTCGAAGCGCCGCACCTCGCTCGCGCCGAGGGCCTGGATCCGGTCGACCTCGCCCGCCAGGTCGTCGGTGAACAGGTCCAGGTGCAGCCGGTTCTTGCCCTCCCGGCCTTCGGGGACGGCCTGCAGGGACAGGCCGACGCCGCTCTTGTTCGCGTCCTCCAGGTAGGCGGCGCCCTCGTCCGATGACGCGACCCGGTAGCCGGTGACCGCCTGCCAGAAGGCGGTGCTGCCGGCCAGGTCGTTCGTGTCGATGCCGATGTTGCCGATGCTGATGCTCATCAGCGATCCCTTCTCGTCTAACTGTCGTAAGGCTTACGTCGGTTAGGTAACCTACCATCGTCTGTAGCCGGATAGGCTGCGAGGCGTGGAGAATGAGCGCGCAACCGAGCCCGAGGCAGGGATGGCGCCGAAGCCGCTGCGCGTGATCGAGGAGTTCATCAACACCCGGCACCAGGACGGCGACGAGCTCGCGACGCCGGATCAACTGGCGACATGGCTGCACGCCCGCGGCCTCGTGCCCGCCGGCACGGAGGTGACCGCCGAGCAGCGCGACCGCGCCGGACGGGTCCGCGAGGGACTGCGCGCGTTGATCGCCGCGAACAACGAGGAGCCCGTCTCCAGCCCGCGCCCGGACGGCCTCGACCCCGCCGCCCGCGCCGAGCTCGCCGAGCTCACTCGCGACCTCCCGCTGATGCTCGACGTGACCGTCTCCCCGCCCCGGCTGGTCGCCCGCGACCCGGGGCCGGTGGAGGCGGCGCTGGCCGGGCTGCTCGCCGTCGTGGCCGAGGCCGTGGCGGACGGCACGTGGACGCGGCTGAAGGCCTGCCGGGAGCCGAGCTGCCGATGGGCCTACTACGACCACTCCCGCAACCGGCGCCGGACCTGGTGCTCGATGGAGCTCTGCGGCAACCGCGCCAAAGCCCGCGCCTCCCACCACCGCAGATCCGGAGGCCGTTGACCGGCCTCTCGGCCACCCGGCTCCCGGTGGGATCTCTCAGAGGCCTGTGTCTTCGCGCAGGTCGAACGCGTCGCGGGCGCGTTCGATGGCGGGCATGTGCTCGCCGGCCCAGGCCAGCAGTACGTCGATGGGCTGCCGCAAGGTCTTGCCGAGCGGGGTGATCCGATACATGATCGCCACCGGCCGCGTGGAGACGACCTCGCGTTCGATCACCCCGTTGCGCTCAAGACGGCGAAGAGTCGCGGTCAGCGACTTCTGCGTGACCGCGGGGATGGCCCGGCGTAGCTCGTTGAAGCGGCAGGGGCGTTCGCAGAGCTCGTTGAGCACCCCGAGGGACCACTTGTCGAGCACCTGGTCGAGGAGTTCGCGGTGCGGGGCGTCGATGCGGAGCTCGCTGTCGGTATCCATGGCGAAACCTGGTCTCGTTGAAGTGTCCTTCTCCTACTAAGTAGCTTACAGATACCTACTGGGACAAGGAGAAACAGCCATGACCGTCAAGCACTTCACCCCTGAAGGCATGCTGCAGCCCACCCCCTACCACCACGTCGCCGTCGGCACTGGCACGACTCATGTCCATGTCAGCGGGCAGATCGCACGGCAGGCCGACGGAACCCCGGTGGCCCCCGGCGATCTGGCCGGACAGGTCGCGCAGGCCCTGCGCAACACCGCCCTCGGCCTGGCGGGCGCGGGAGCCTCGTTCGCGGACGTGGTGCGCCTGACGTTCTACGTGACCCGGTGGAGCCCGGAGAAGATCGGCGACTTCATGGCCGGGGTCGAGGCCGTCGCCGAGGAGATCGGTCTCCGGCTCCCCATGCCGCCGGCCTCCCTCATCGGCGTCGACCACCTCTTCGAGCCGGATGTGCTCGTCGAGGTCGAGGCGACCGCGTTGCTCGACTGAGCCCGGTCGCTCGCCGCGGGACCACGCCCGGGGCAACCGGGCTCAGCCGTGCGTGCGCCTGCCCAGGGCGGTCTCGTAAGCCCGCATCGTGCGCACGATCGTGGCGCGCTCGGCGGGCGTGAGGCCGGCCAGGACCTCGGCCCAGGCCAGCGCGCTGCCCGACAGCCACTCGCGGATCGGCTCGACGTACTGGGGGGCGATCGCGACGACCCGCCGCCGCCGGTCGGCGTCGTCCTCCTCGCGGGTCAGGACGCCGCGGCGGGACAGGTCGCCCACCATGAGGCTGACGGTCGTCGGCGCGATCTCCAGGCGCTCGGCGAGCTGACTCACCGTGAGAGAGCCGTCGTACTGCAGGTAGGCCAGCAGCGACAGGTGGCGGGGCGCGAGGTCGAGCGTCCGCAGCACCTCGGGGACGGGCAGCCGCTTGGCCCGCCCGACGAGCCGGGGCATCAGCAGCAACATGGACCGCACCGCCTGATCGGTGGTCATGCCGTCCGCGTCGTTGACCATGGGACACCTCGCCTATTACCTTTGACATCAAAGCTAATTTGGGAACAAACAGGAGTCCTACGATGCCACATCTGACGGTCCGGGTCCTGGAGCCGCAGCTCCAGGGCAACGAGACGGCCCTCATCGCCGCGCTGACCGACGCGGTGGTGAGCGTGTACGGCGAATGGGCGCGCGACATCGCCGTCATCCACCTCGACGGCGTGCCCCCTGGGCGGTGGGGCCTGCGGGGGAAGCCGGCCGACGAGGCCGCGCCCGCGATCACGTTCGGCGTACGGGAGGCGGCGTTCACCCGTCCCGACAGCGACGAGATCGCCGACCGGCTCGTGCGGACCGTCACCGACGCCGTCGCCGGCGTCCTCGGGACGCATCTGCGCGACAGCATCGCCGTCGAGCTGGTCGCCACCCCGGCCGGCCGTACGGGGATCGGCGGCGTGATCGTCGACCGCCAGGCCGGCTGAGCGGGGCGGGTCAGGCCGGGTAGGAGACCTTCGTCAGCTCCTCCGAGACCGCCCAGATCCGGGCCGCGTCGGCGGTGCTGCGCAGCGGCGGGTAGAGCGGCTGCTCGGCGGGCGGGCCGCCGAGGTGGCCGGGGCCGCTGGGCCCGTACAGGGCTCCCGGCCTGGCGTCGGGGCCGGTGGCGGCCATGAGGGCGGGCAGTTGCGCCGTCTCGACCGTCCCGAGCAGGATGCCGCGGGCCGAGAGCGCCCGGATCAGGCGGACCTGCGGGGTGTCGCGGCTGCGGCCCAGCTCGGGGCGGGCGGCCAGCAGGCTGGTGGGCGCCACGCCGGGGTGGGCGAGGTTGCTGGTGACGCCCCAGCCGTGAGCCCTGCTGCGCCGGTCCAGTTCGAGGCCGAACAGCCCGAACGCGATCTTCGACTGGCTGTACGCACGCTGCCCGTGGTAGCCGCGCTCCCAGCTCAGGTCGTCCCAGTTGATGGCGCCGCGGCGGGCGGCGATGCTGATCTGCGAGGTGACGCGGGCCCGCCCCGCGCGCAGCAGCGGCAGCAGGTGCCCGACGAGGGCGAAGTGCCCCAGGTGGTTGGTGCCGAACTGCAGCTCGAACCCGTCGGCGGTGGTCTGCCGGTCGGGCGGCGTCATGACGCCGGCGTTGCCGATGAACAGGTGGATCGGGCGGCCCTCGCCGCACAGGTCCGCGCCGAGGGCCGCGACGGATTCGAGCGAGGACAGGTCGAGGGCGCGCAGCGAGACGTCCGCGCCGGGGACGGCCCGCCTGATCGCGGCGAGCGCGCTCTCCCCCTTGCGCGGGTTGCGGACGGGCATGACGACCTCCGCGCCGGCCGCGGCCAGGCGGGTGGCCATGGCGAGGCCCATCCCGTCGCTCGCCCCGGTGACGACGGCGCGCTTGCCGGACAGATCGGGCACGGTGAGGTCGGTTCGGGTACGTGACATGAGGTCCTGTTCCTTCGGGTGGGCGTGCCCTCGATCCTCGGCGGACCGCGCGGGCGGATCCAGGACCCGCCCATCCCCGGCTCACCGGTCCGTGGCTGCCGTGGCGCGCAGCTGTTAGAAAGGCCGTACCCCAAAAGGGCCGCATCCCAGAGGAAGAGGACATGTGGTGATCGATCGGGCCGGGCTGGCGGAGTTCCTGCGCAACCGCCGGGAGGCTCTGCAGCCCGAGGACGTGGGCCTGCCGCGCGGGCAGCGCCGCAGGACCAGCGGCCTGCGGCGTGAGGAGGTCGCCTCCCTGTGCAACATGTCGGCCGACTACTACGCCCGGCTGGAGCGGGAGCGCGGGCCGCAGCCGTCGCACCAGATGCTCGCCTCGATCGCGCAGGGGCTGCACCTGTCGCTCGACGAGCGGGACCACCTGTTCCGCCTCGCCGGGCACAACCCGCCGGCGCGGGGCACGTCCGGCGACCACATCAGCCCCGGCCTGCTGCGCATCCTCGACCGCCTGACCGACACGCCCGCGGAGATCGTCACCGAGCTGGGCGAGACCCTGCGCCAGACCCCGATGGGGGTCGCGCTCACCGGCGACACGACCCGCTACACCGGGCCGGCCCGCAGCATCGGCTACCGGTGGTTCACCGACCCCGCCGCGCGGCGGCTCTACGCGCCGGGCGAGCACGCGTTCCTGACCAGGATGTACGCCTCGGGGCTGCGCGAGATCGTCACCCTGCGCGGGCCGGGATCACGGGCCGCGCACCTCGCGGACCTGCTGCTGGCCGGCAGCGAGGAGTTCCGGCGGGTGTGGCAGGACCACGAGATCGGGATCCGCCCGAAGGACGTCAAGCACTTCGTCCACCCCGAGGTCGGCGTGCTGGAGCTCACCTGCCAGCGGCTGATCGACCCGGATCAGGCGCACTGGCTGCTCGTCTACACCGCCGTCCCCGGCAGCGAGAGCCACGAGAAGCTGCAGGTGCTGTCCGTCATCGGCACCCAGACCCTCCATATGACGTGAGCGTCAGGGCCGGGTGGCCAAGGCGTTCAGCGGGTTGTCCAGCAGGTCGGCGAAGGCGAGCTCGGCGGCCCCGGCGAGCGTGGTGTCGTCGCCCAGGGCCGTCACGGCCAGGCGGACCCGCTCGCGCGACACCGGCAGGACATGCGCGTCGATCCGGGCGCGGACGCGCGGCGCGGCGGCCGGGTAGATGTCGCGGAGCATCCCGCCGAAGACCACGAGCGCCGGGTTGAACAGGTTGATGAGGTTGACGACGCCGACGCCGAGCCAGTCGCCGACGCGGCCGACGGCGTCCCGTGCCCGCGCGTCACCGGCCCCGGCGAGGGCGACGACCGCCCGGATGCCGGGGCGTCCGATGAGGTCGCCGGAGCGTCCCGCGTAGTCGAGCAGCGCCTCCTCCCCCACCTCGGCCTCCAGGCAGCCGCGCGACCCGCACAGGCAGGGCCGCCCGTCGAACGGGTTGATCAGCATGTGCCCGAGTTCGCAGCCGTAGCCCGCGTCGCCGTCCAGGAGGTCGCCCCCGACGATGATGCCGCCGCCGACGCCGACGTCCCCGTGCAGGTAGACGAGGTTGTCCACGTCGCGTCCCGCGCCGCGTACGTGCTCGGCGACCGCGCCCAGGTGCGCCTCGTTGCCCACCTCGACGGGAAGCCCGAGGCCGAGCCCGGCGGCGAGCTCCGGGCCGAACGCCTGGTCCACCCAGCCGAGGTGCGGGCCGTAGCGGACGGTGCCGTCGGCGCGCCTGATCAGCCCGCAGTAGGACGCGCCGACGCCCACGCACACCGCGTCCGGAGGGGCTCCGGCGACCAGCTCGCGGCCGAAGGCGGCGAGGACGCCGACGACGTCCTCCAGGTCGACGCCCGCGCGGGCGCGTACGGCCTCGCGGCGGTCGAGGATCCGGCCGCCGAGCCCGACCCGGGCCGCGAGCAGCCGGTCCACGGCCACGTCGAACGCGAGCCCGTACACCGTCCCCTGCTCGGGCATGACGACGATGGACGGCCGCCCGGCGCGGCCCTGACCGGTGGGGACGCCCTCGCGGACGAGCCCGGCCGCGGCGAGCTCCGCGGTCAGGTCCATGATGGTGCTGCGGTTGAGGCCCATCCGGCGGCTGAGCGCGGCCCGTGACACGGCTCCGTCCTGGTGGACGCGGCGCAGCACCTCGCTGAGGTTCCGCTGCCGCATCTGCTCCTGCGTCCGCGCGCCCGCCGCCGATCCCGTCATCGCCACCAGCCTAGGACGGTTCGTCCCGCAGCAGGAGCTGGTCCAGTTTGGCGTTCAGCGCGGCCAGCTCCTGCCTGACGGCGTTCAGCTCCGCCCGGGTCTGCAGCTCGGCCGGCGAGGGCTCGTTCTCGTGCATGGCGTTGACCACGACCGCGATGAACAGGTTCAGCGCGACGAAGGTGGACATGAGGATGTACGCGATGAAGAACAGCCACGCCCACGGCTTGTGCTCCATGACGTCCTGGGCGACGTTGCCCCAGTCGTCGCCGGTCATGATCTGGAACAGGGTGAACAGCGAGCGCGGCAGCTCGTCGAAGCGTTCGGGCACGATGTCGCCGAACAGCTTCGTGGCGATGACCGCCGCGATGTAGATCAGCAGGACCAGCAGCCCGATGATGGAGGCCATGCCCGGCATCGCGGTCAGCAGGGCGCCGACCACGCGGCGCATGCTGGGCACCGCCGAGACCAGCCGCAGCGCCCGCAGGATGCGCAACGCCCGCAGCACCGACGTGGGTCCGGAGGCCGGGATGAGGGCGACGGCGACGATGACGGTGTCGAACCAGTTCCAGGGGTCCTTGAAGAACGACCTGCGGTAGGCGTACAGGCGGGCGGCGATCTCGGTGGTGAAGACGACGAGCGCGATCCGGTCGACGGCGTGCAGCAGGCCGCCGATCTCGTCCATGAGGCGGGAGCTCGTCTCCATGCCGATGGTGATCGCGTTGACGACGATCACGACGATGACGGCTCGCTGCACGAGCCGGTTCTCCAGGAACCTTCGAACGCGTTCTTGCCTGGACACTTCCGGCCGTCCTTGGAAGAGGATCATGATCGTCGATCATCGTAGGGGGAACGGCTGGAGGCGCGAGCCCGATGCCGGGCAATACGCCCCGGTTAGCGGCTGAGTGCACGAATCCGCTAGCGTCGAATGACACCGGTCCGTCCGGTGAGACAGAAGGGAGCGTACGTGTCGGCGAACCTGACCCGCCCGCGATTCGGACAAGGGCGTGCCAGGTGAGCGTGGCCCTCGGCCTGCTGGCCGTCTTCCTCCTCACCGCCGCCACCGGCTACTTCGTCGCCCAGGAGTTCGCCTACGTCAGCGCCGACCGGCTCACCCTGGTCACCCAGGCCGAGGCGGGCGACAGGAAGGCCGCCAAGGCGGTCCAGGTGATGGAGCGGCTGTCGTTCATGCTGTCCGGCGCCCAGCTCGGCATCACCGTCACCGCCCTGGTCGTCGGGTTCATCGCCCGCCCCGCGCTGGCCGAGCTCATCGCCCCCGCCCTGACCGCGCTGGGCCTGTCCGGCGGCCTGGTGGACGCCGTCGCCCTGGCGATCGGGTTCGCGCTGGCCACGGTCATCCAGATGGTGCTGGGCGAGCTGGCCCCCAAGAACCTGGCCCTGGCCAGGCCGGAGCCGCTGGCCCGCGCGCTGGCCGGGTCCACCCTGGTCTACCTGAAGATCGCCGGACCGGTGGTCAGGCTGTTCGACACCGCGGCGAACCGGCTGCTGCGCGCCGTGGGCATCGAACCGGTCGAGGAGCTGCACCACGGCGCCACCCTCGAAGAGCTCGGCCACATCATCGGCGAGTCCGAGGCCCACGGTCACCTGCCCGGCAGCCAGGCCGACGTGCTGGAGCGGGCCCTGGCCTTCTCCGAGCACACCGCCGAGGAGGTCATGGTGCCGCGCGTGGACGTCGTCGCCGTCCCCGCGATCGCCACCGTCGCGGATCTGGACGAGCTGATCGCCGCGCACGGCCACACCCACTACCCGGTGCTGGGCGCCACCTTCGACCTCGTGGTCGGCGTGGTCAGCCTGCGCGACGCCGCCGCCGTCGCGCCCGAGGACGCCGGCCGCGTCCGGATCGGCAGCATCTGCCGGGACGTGCTCGTCGTCCCGTTCTCCCTCGCGCTGCCGGACCTGGCCCGGCAGATGCACGAACGCGGCGAGGAGGTGGCCTGCGTGGTGAACGAGCACGGCGGCCTGGCCGGGCTGCTCACCTGGGAGGACGTCGCCGAGGAGTTGGTCGGCGAGATCGCCGACGAGAACGACGTGGAGGCCCCGGCCGTCGTGCGGCAGGGCGAGGCGTGGGAGGTGGACGCCGGTCTGCGCATCGACGAGATCGCCCTGGCCACCGACCTGGCCCTGCCCGACGAGGACGAGTACGACACCCTCGCCGGGCTCGTCCTGCACCGGCTCGGCCGTTTCGCGGCCCCCGGCGAGACGATCACCGTCAGCCTGCCCGCCACCCTGGACGACCAGGCCCCCACGCACGCCCGCGTCGAGGTCCTGACCCTGCGCAGGCACGTCCCCGAACGCGTCCGCCTGACCCCTTACCGGGACGACAGCGAGGAGCAGCAGTGAGTGTGACCACCGGTCTCGTCCTGACCCTGCTCCTGCTGGTCGGCAACGGCTTCTTCGTCGCCGCCGAGTTCGCGCTGGTCGCCGCCAAACGCCACCGCCTGGAGAAGGCCGCCGCCTCGGGCAGCCGGGCCGCCTCGGCCGCCCTGGCGGGCATCAAGGAGCTGTCGCTCATGCTGGCCGGGGCGCAGCTCGGCATCACGCTGTGCTCGCTCGGCCTCGGCGTGGTGTCCGAGCCGCTGATCGCGGGCACCCTCGCCCCGCTCTTCCATGCCGTCGGGCTGCCGGACGCGGCCGCGCACTCGGTGGCGTTCGTGATCGCGCTGGCGCTGGTGACGTTCCTGCACATGGTGCTCGGCGAGATGGCGCCCAAGTCGTGGGCGATCGCGCACCCCGAGCGGTCGGCCACCGTGCTGGCGCTGCCGTTCCGCGGCTTCACCCTGCTGGTGCGGCCGCTCATCAGCGCGCTCAACGGCATCACCAACGGCCTGCTGCGGCTGTTCAAGGTCCACCCGCGCGGAGAGGGGGAGGCGCCGCGGACCCCCGCGCAGCTCCGGCACCTGGTGGAGGAGTCGCGCCGGCTCGGCCTCATCGAGGCCGACGACCACGCCGTCCTCACCCAGGCCCTGCGCGCCCCCGACGCGCCCATCGCCACCCTGGTCACCCCGGCCGGCCAGGTGGTCACGGTGCCCGCCGACGCCACCGCGCAGCAGATCATCGACGCGTGCCTGCGTGCCGGGCGCTCCCGCCTGATCGCCGGGCCGCTCACCGCCCCGTCCGGGGTGGTGCACGTCCGCGACGCCTACCTGGCGCGCCGCCGCGGCGACACCCGGACGACGGCCGCCCAGCTCGCCCACCCGCTGCCGGACCTGGCCGAGGACGCCTCGATCGCCGAGGCGGTGAGCCGGCTGCGGAACGCCCACGGGCAGGTCGCGCTGGTCCGCACGGCGACGGGCCACGTGTCGGGGATCGTCAGCCTGGACGACCTGCTGACCACGCTGCTCGTTCCCGCGTGACCACCGCTGGGAACTTCGCCCCGTTCTCGGCCGTTCTGCCCTATGACCTGTGCTGATCGCGACGAACGAGTGGAGTGACGGCTCTTCCGTGGAAGAGTGCGATACCCGACCGGGCAGTGGCCCGGTGCCTCTTCGTTCGCGCGCACGGTCTTCTCTCGCCCGAGCCGCCGCTCGGCATTCCCCCCGGCGGCTTCGCGCCGCGTCACCGTTCTCTCAAGGAGCCCCTCTGCCTTGGACGGCTACTGGTTTCAGCTCGCCCTCGTCGTGGTCCTGGTCATTCTCAACGCCGTCTTCGCCGGCTCCGAGCTGGCGCTGATCTCCCTGCGTGAGGGCCAGCTCCGCCGGCTGGAACAGCGCGGACCGGGCGGCAAGGTCCTCGTCCGCCTGGCCCGTGACCCCAACCAGTTCCTCGCCACCATCCAGCTCGTCATCACCCTGTCCGGCTTCCTCGCCTCCGCCACCGCGGCGGTCACCCTGGCCGAGCCGCTGGTGCCGCTGCTCGGCTTCCTCGGCGACGCCGCGAACCCGATCGCCATCGTGCTGGTGACGATCGTGCTGACGTTCTTCACGCTGGTGTTCGGCGAGCTCGCGCCCAAGCGGGTCGCCATGCAGCGCGCCGAGAGCTGGGCCCTGCTGGTGGCCCGCCCGCTCAGCCTCATCGCCACCCTGTCCCGGCCGATCGTCTGGGCCCTCGCCAAGTCCACCGACCTCGCCGTACGCCTCATGGGCGGCGACCCGGACCGGCACCGCGAGGAGATCAGCCCCGAGGAGATCCGCGACCTGGTCGCCACCCACCGCGGTTTCACCCCCGAGCAGCGGCTCATCATCTCCGGCGCGGTCGAGATCAGCGACCGGGTCCTGCGCGAGGTGCTGGTCTCCCGCCGCGAGGTCTTCACCCTTGACGCCGCCACCCCCGTCGAGCCGGCCCGCCGCCTGCTGGCCGCCTCCGGCCACTCCCGCGCCCCGGTCGTCGGCGGGCGCGGCCTGGACGAGGTGACCGGCGTCGTCAACCTGCGCGACCTGCTCACCGACGAGCACGCCACGACCGTCGCCGACGTGGCCCGCCCGCCGCTCCTGCTGCCCGACAGCCTGCCCGTCTCCGACGCGCTGCGCCGCTTCAAGGCCGAACGCCAGCAGTTCGCCCTCGTCATCGACGAACGCGGCTCCGTCAACGGCATCGTCACCCTGGAGGATCTCCTGGAGGAGGTGGTCGGCGAGATCTACGACGAGACCGACCGCGACGTGCTGGCGGCCGTCCGCGAGGCCGACGGCGGGCTGCTGCTGACCGGCACGTTCCCCGTCCACGACCTGCCCGACCTGGACGTGCACCTGGAGGAGCGGCCCGACGGCGACTACACCACGGTCGCGGGCCTCGTCCTGACCCTGCTCGGGCACGTGCCCACCGCCCCCGGGGAGAGCGTGGAGATCGGCGGCTGGCGCTTGCAGGTGATGGCCGTCGAGCGCCACGCCATCACCCAGGTGCGCCTCGCCGCGCAGGGCGGAGAGTGATCGCGGCTCCGCCCGCCGATCACCGGCAGAAGGCCGACATGCCGAGCACGGACCTGACGCCGCCGAGCAGGTGCTGGACGAAGTACTGGTCGCCTTCCATGGGCTCGTCGGTCCAGGCCCTGACGTCGTGGCCGAGGGTGGTCAGCCAGGCCTTGCCGCCGTCGTAGTACTGGCACCAGCTCACCGGATGGTGCTCGCCGTGCCCGGGGTGGCCGAGGTTGCCGCGTACGCCCCGGGCCAGGCTGCGCTCGTCCACCTCGGCCAGGACGCGGACGCGGGTGGGGGCGGGGACGAGGTTGTACCACTCGTCGGAGAAGGCCCAGGTCCTGGGCAGGCCCTGGGTGGAGGCGTCGCGCCGGTCGACGGTCTCGACGGTGCCGGGCTGGTTGGCGCTGTGGTCGTAGAAGTTGGCGTTGCCGAGCAGTCCTTCGTACCAGGGCCAGTTGTACTCGGTGCCGAAGGCGTTGTGCACGCCGATGAAGCCGCCGCCGGCCCTGACGTACTGGCGCAGCGCCGTCTGCGCGGCGTCGTCGAGGGCGTCGCGGGTGGTGCTCAGGAACATCACCGCGTTGTAGCCCAGCAGGCGTCCCGCCGAGGAGAGCTGCGTGACGTCCTCGGTGTAGTCGACGGCGAAGCCGTTCTCCTGGCCCAGCTTCACCACGGCCCTGACGGCGACGTTGTCGTCGCCCAGCGGCGGGTTGAGCCCGGGGCCGAGCGGGGTGCCGAGGTGGGCGTGCCGCGGGCCGGCGGTACGGCTGTAGACGAGCAGCTTGTAGCCCTTGGCCGGGTCGAAGTTGCCCCAGTCGTGGTAGCAGCGCGGGTCGGTGCCCCGGCAGACGCCGTAGTCGGGATCGCCGAGGTTCCCTGCGGGCTCCGGGGAGGCGGCGGAGCTCGGGGCGGTGGCGGTGAGCAGGAGTAACGCTGCTCCGGTGGCCGCGGCGACGGAGAGTTTGCTGCGCATGGGCACCTCGCATGGAGACCGCTAGGTGGAACAGTTGGTCCACTCGGGGGCTTGAGCGTAACGACAGATCCTCACCACGACAAGCTCTTGAATTCACCGGCGGCCCGAGCTTAAGGTGCGTCCGTCTTACGGTTCTCCTGGTCCGCTTGATGGACCACCGAAGATTGGGTGCCCGTGGAACGACGTCACTTCCTCCTCGGCGCGGCAGCCACGCTGACCGTCTCCGCCGCCCTCGCCGACCCCGCCGAGGCCGCCGCCCCGCCGCTGGAGCGGCAGCCCGCGTCGCTGGGCGTGACGGGCAAGGACTTCCCCAAGGTCTGCGGCAACCTGGGCAATCACAACTACTCGCCGCTGAGGCGGATCACGCCCCGCACGGTGCAGCGGCTCGGCGGCGCCTGGCACGTGAACCTGGAGGGCGGCAGCACGTCGGCCGCCCAGCAGAGCACCTGCGTCGTGCAGAACGGCGTCCTGTACGTCCAGACCACCCAGCAGAACGTCTTCGCCGTGGACGGCAGGACCGGCGCCGTCAGGTGGAAGACCAACCTCGGCACCAGGCAGACGAACATGCGCGGCGTCGCCCTGGGCGAGGGCCTGGTCTTCTCCACCTCCGGCGCCAACATCGTGTACGCGCTGAAGCAGGACACCGGTGAGATCGCCTGGCAGCGGCAGCTCATCACCGACGGCGAGGGCGGCGGCGACACCGGCGGCTGCGACCCGCAGAACGGCCAGTGCGGCGGCCTGACCGGCACCCTGGCCGGCGCGGTCGTCTACTGGGACGGGCTGATCTACGTCGGCATGCAGGGCAGCACCGGCGGCGCGCGCGGCCGGGCGTACGCGCTGAAGGCCGCCACCGGCGAGGTCGCCTGGACGTTCTGGTCGTGCCCCGGCGAGGGCCAGTTCGGCAACGACACCTGGGAGGGCGAGTCCTGGAAGACCGGCGGGGCCGTCCCGTGGATCCACCCGGCCGTCGATCCGGACCTCGGCCTGGTCTACTGGACGTTCGGCGGCTCCTACCCGCGCCTGGACGGCTCCGGCCGGGGCGGCGACAACCTGTTCGCCAACTCGATCGTGGCCATCGACGCCAAGACCGGCCGGCGGAAGTGGCATTTCCAGTCGGTGCACCACGACATCTGGGACCTCGACAACGTCATGGCGCCGGTGCTGATCGACATCAAGGTCAAGGGCCGCATGCGCAAGGCCGTGGTGTACGGCAGCAAGGTCGGCATGTTCTACATCCTCGACCGGGCCAGCGGCGAGCCGCTGCACGGCATGGAGGAGCGCCCGGTCCCCCAGGACCCGCGGCAGAAGACGGCGGCCACGCAGCCGTTCCCGGGCGGCGAGCCGTTCATCACGCAGGCTCCCGAGTTCGGCAAGGCCACCCGGCCGGTGCCGTTCTACGCCTGGGGCGGGCTGTACACGCCGCACTGGGACCGGGCGACGATCATCTTCCCGGGGGCGGGCGGCGGCGCCGACTGGGCGCACCTGTCGTACAACCCGCACACGGGCTGGATCTACGTCGGCTACGGGCTGATCAACTCGGGCTTCTCCAACAGCCGCGACGGGCGGGTCAACACCTCCCGCCCTCTCGGCGAGCACTTCGCGGGCGGCATCGCGGCGGTCGATCCGCGGACCAACACCCCGGTGTGGACGCTGGACCGGGAGTGGTCGCTCGCCCACGGCAACGGCATCCTGACCACGGCGGGGCGGGTGATGTTCCAGGGCGGGCCCGACGGGGTGCTGCACGCCATGGACGACACCGACGGCAGCGTCCTGTGGAGCTTCCAGTGCGGCGCCGGGGTGCACACCAGCCCGATCAGCTACGAGATCGACGGCGAGCAGTACGTCGCGGTGCTGGCGGGCGGCAACGGCCTGCCCTACCCGGACATCCCGAGGGGCGACCACCTGTGGGCGTTCAAGCTCGGCGGCAAGGTCCCGCCGGCCGCCACGCCGACGCCGCCGAAGAAGCGCAACGACATCCGCACGGCCGCCGTCACCGGCACCACGGTCACGCTCGGCCGGGTATGGGACGCCGCGAACCAGCGGCCCGGCGCGACCGAGAACACGGTGGCCCAGAACGCCATGTCACCCCAGCACCTGCGGGTCCCCAAGGGCACGACCGTGACCTTCGTCAACCCGGCCGGCAACGCCTTCGCGCACGCCGCCGTCTCGTTCTTCGAGTACGAGTTCGACACCGGCGTCCTGATGCCCGGCCAGTCCTTCACCCACACCTTCGACACCCCGGGCGAGTACTTCTACAACGACGCGATCTTCCCGCAGAACACCGGCAAGATCGTCGTTTACTGAGCGGCCGGCTCCGAAGCCGTGGCACAGTCCTCGGTATGGCGTTGGATGATCTGCCGGACTGGTTGCCGGGCTGGTGTCTGGACCAGCTGGGCTCCGAACCCGCCGACGTGCTGTTCCAGCTGCGGCAGACGTCGGCGGTGTTCGGTCTCCGGCTGGCCGACGGCAGGGACGTCGCGGTCAAGACCCGCGCCGATGACGGCCGGGCCGCGTCGTGTGTCGCGGCGCAGGCTCGGCTGGCCGAGCGCGGGTTTCCCTGTGCCCGGCCGCTCACGCCGGCGGTCGGCGTCGGCGCGCTGGCCGTGCACGCCGAGGACTTCCGCCCCGGCGGGGAGGTGCTGCACGGGGACTCGCCGGACGTGGCCGTGCGATACGCGGAGGTGTTCGCCCGGCTGATGGCCGAGCTGACCGGCGTGACCGTCGCGCCGCCGCTGCCTAACCCGCGCTGGGTGCGCTGGGACCACACGGATCGCGGGGTGTGGCCGGCCATCACGTTCCTCGATGAGCGGGATCAGAGCGCGGTGCCCGCGTACGTCGTCGACACGGCCGACCGGGCCCGCACGCGGATGCTGGCCGCCGGCCTGCCGTGCGTGCTGGGCCACGCCGACTTCGAGGCGCAGAACCTCCGATGGCACGGCCGGGAGATATGGGCGGTGCACGACTGGGACAGCCTGGCCTGGCAACCGGAGGCGGCGCTGGCAGGCGCGGCGAGTGGCGCGTTCGCCAGCGCCGGGCCGCCCACGCTGGCGCCGATCGAGAGCTCCGAGGCGTTCCTTGAGGTCTATCAGGACGTTCGGGGGCGCGCGTTCACGGCCGAGGAGCAGGAGGTCGCGTGGGCGGCCGGCTTGTGGCCGGCCGCGCACAACGCCCGATGGGAAGCGCTCCAGGGCGACGCCCCGGTGTCCGGCGACGCGCTCAGGGCACAGGCGGCCGAACGCCTCCGCCGAGCGAACGCCTGACCCGGCAGGGCTCGCCGCCGCGTTCAGAGCCAGGTGGGCAGGACGGACGGCGGGATCGGCCCCTTGTTGCGCCGGCCCTGACCGGTCTCCTCCCAGGCGTGCGCCAGGATCCCCACGGACCTGCTGAGCACGAACAGCCCGCGCGCCAGCGGGGCGGGAAAGCCCAGCTCGGCGTAGACCACGGCGGTCGCCCCGTCGATGTTCATCGGCACCGGCGCGATCAGCCGCTCCACCTCCAGCGCGGCCCGCAGGTACGCGCCGGTCACCACCCCGGCCGCGACCGCCTCCGACACCAGGCCGAGCAGCGGATCGCGACGCGGATCGCGCCGGTGGAAGCGGTGACCGAAACCGGGCAGGTACTTGTCGGTGGCGCGCCACCGGGCGACCACGGCGGCCGGATCCCCGTCCGCCACCACCTCCTCCAGCAGCCCGACGCACTGCTCACCCGCGCCCCCGTGCACGTCGCCGAGCAGGTTGACGCCGGTGGCGACGGCGTTGTTGAGCCCCACGCCGCAGGTGGCGGCCATCCTGGCGACGGCGATGGACGGCGCGTGCGGCCCGTGGTCGACCGACGAGACGAGCGCCGCCTCCAGCAGCGCCGCCCGGCGCGGGTCGGGCCGTTCGCCGCGCAGCATGAGCCAGATCAGCTCGGCGAAGCCGATCCGCCCGATGAGGTCCTGGACCGGCTCTCCGCGCAACTCGATGAGGTCGGGCTCGACCCGCGACACGGCGGTGGCCCACCAGTCGGCCGCCGCGGACGTCGGCCCGTTCACCGTACGGCCTCGAACTCGGCGTTGTGCTGCCCGAGCAGCGGGGCGGGCCCGCGTGGGCGCAGGGCGACGCCGTCCATGACCACGCCGTTGCCGGTGACGGTGACCGGCCGCTCGCCGGATCCGGGCAGCGGCACCTCGGTCAGGAAGCCGCGGTGGCGTACCTGGTCGAGGGCGAGCGCCTGGGGGACGGTGAGGATGCGTGCGGCGGGGACGCCCTCCCGGGAGAGCAGTTCCTCCCACTCCAGCGCGGTCCTGGCGCGGAGCGCCTTGTTGAGCTCCTGGTTGAGTGCCTGCCGGTGGTTCTTTCGCGCCTCCCGCTCGGCGAAGCGGGGGTCGGCGGCCAGGTCGGGCCGGCCGACGAGCCGGCACAGCGTCTCGAACTGGGCCTGCTGGTTGGCGGCGATGTTGAGCGGCCCGTCGGCGGTCTCGAACGTGCCGGACGGCGCGGCGGTGGCGTTCTGGTCGCCCATCGGCTCCGGCTCGACCCCGCTGACGAGGTAGTTGGAAACGGTCCAGCCCATCGCGGAGATCGACGCCTCCAGCATCGACAGGTCCAGGAAGCAGCCGCGCCCGCCGCGCTGCCGCCCGGCCAGCGCCGCGCAGATCGCCAGGCCCGCCATCAGCCCGCCGACGGTGTCGCAGATGGGGAAGCCGACGCGCAGCGGAGCCGTGTCGGGTGTGCCGGTGACGCTCATCATGCCGGACAGCCCCTGGATGATCTGGTCGTAGGCGGGGGCGCCGCTCATCGGGCCGCTCTGCCCGAAGCCGGAGATCGCGCAGTAGACCAGGCCGGGGTTGAGCTCGCGCAGGCGCTCCCAGCCGTAGCCGAGCCTGGCCATCACCCCGGCCCGGAAGTTCTCCAGCAGGACGTCGGCCTCGGCGAGCATCGTCTCGAAGGCGGCCCGCCCCGCCGGGCTCTTCAGGTCGAGCTCGACCGACTTCTTGCCCGCGTTCTGGGCCAGGAAGGAGGCGCCCATCCGCTCGCGGTTGAGCTCGGGGTCCGGCCCCAGCCGCCGGGCGAGGTCCCCGGCGCCGGGCAACTCGACCTTGACCACCTCGGCGCCGAACAGCATCAGTTGATAGCTGCAGTACGGGCCCGCCAGAACGTTGGTCAGGTCCACGACCTTGACGCCGTCCAGTGGCAACTGCTGACGATGCATTCACGCTCCATAGAAGTCAGGTCAGAGGGTGGTCGAACCCGCGCTCCGACATTCGCTTGGCCGCCTCGCGCAGATCAGCGGTGAACTCCTCGACCCGGTCCTCGGTGAAGCGGACCGTCGGCCCGCTCAGCGTCAGCGCCGCCACGATCGCCCCCGAGCCCCCCACGACCGGGACGGCGACCGCCGACAGGCCGGGCTCGCGTTCGCCGTGGCTGACCGTGAAGCCGTCGCGGGCGGCCTGGCCGATCCACTCCCGCAGGGTCGCCAGATGGGCCTCCCCGTACGGGGAGGAGCGGGCCACCCTGGCGAGCAGCCGCTCCGGCGCGTCCCTGAGCAGGATCTTGGACGAGGCGCCGGCCCACAGGGGCAGCTCGTCGCCGACCCGCACCACGTGGCGCAGCGGCTGCGGGCTCTCCTGCTGGGCGATGCAGATGCGGTGGGTGTCGCGCAGCACGTAGAGGTTGACGGTCTCGCGGTGCCGGGCGCTCAGCTCGCGCATGAGCTGCACGGTCTCCGGCGGCAGCTCCCACGCCGAGCGGGCCAGGTGCGCCCAGCGCCACAGCGCGGGCCCCGCCGCGTAGCCCTTCGGCGTGGCCCACAGCAACCCCATGTGTTCCAGGGTCTGCAGCAGGCGCAGGGCCGTGGTCTTGGCCAGCCCTGTCTCGTCGACGACCTCGCGGATGGTCAGCGTCCGCCGGTTCTCGGTGAGCAGCGAGAGGATGTCGAACGCGCGCTGAACGCTGCGTACGCCCCCGCTCTCCCCCGACCCCGACCTCGCAGAAATGTTCGAAGGCACGGATCCTCACTAGTGGGTTGAAGGTGAATCTGCGCTCACCCTCTCACGTGGTCCGTACGCTAACACCCAGTCCGCTTGGCGGTCCAGAAGCTCCATCCAGCGGTTCACGTGACCCTCTTGCCAGAACCTTCGCCGTGCTCTTACCGTGAGGCAATCCACAGTGCGGAGCCAAAGAACCACTGCGCGGATCAATGGGAGTCCTCAGCCATGAACACCATCAACGAAGCCGGGTGCTTTGTCGCCGGGGAGTGGTTGACCGGCGGCGAACAGGCCGAACGCGTCGGCCCCTATTCACGGCAGGTCGTCAGCCGGGCCCGCACCGCCCAGGCCGGCGACCTCACCGCGGCCCTGACCTACGCCCGGCAGGCGGCGAGACAGGTCGCGCGGCTGGCGCCCGCCACGCGGGCCGACATCTTGGAACGCGCCGCCGCGTCGGTCACCGCACAGGGCGAGCGGCTGGCGGGCCTGCTGGCCGTGGAGCTGGGCAAACCGCTCAAGGACGGGCGCGGCGAGATCTTACGTGTCGCCGACACCCTGTCCGTCGCCGCGGCCGAGGCGCGGATGATCGGCGGCGAGGTGCTGCCGGTGGCGGGCTGGGGCCGCGGGGTGGGCAACACCGCGATCACGCAGCGCGCCCCGGCCGGCCCGGTGCTCGCGATCACCCCCTTCAACGCCCCGGCCAACCTGCTGGCCCACAAGCTCGCCGCGTCCTTCGCGGCCGGGAACACCACGATCGTCAAGCCGCCGCCGCAGGCTCCCGCGGTCTCGACCGCCCTGGTGGAGATCCTCCTGGAGGCGGGGATGCCGGTGGAGGCGGTGCAGATCCTGCACGGCGGCGGTGACGTGGGCGCGCGGCTGTGCGCCGCCCCGGAGATCGCCGTCGTCAGCTTCACCGGCGGCGTCACGGCCGGGCACGCCGTGGCCCACGCCGCCGGCCCGAAGCGGGTCATGCTCGAACTCGGCGGCAACGCCGCCACCATCGTCTGCGAGGACGCCGACGTCGCGGAGGCGGCGCGGGTGTGCGCGCGCACCGGCTACAGCAACTCGGGTCAGAGCTGCATCTCCGTGCAACGCGTCTACGTGCACCGCAGCCGGTTCGAGGAGTTCGCCGAGGCGCTGACGGCCGAGGTCAAGGGCCTGGTCGTGGGCGACCCCCTGGACCCGGCGACCGACGTGGGCTCCATGGTGGACGACGACGCGGCCGAGCGGGTGGTCCGCTGGACCGCCGAGGCCGCCGGCCAGGGCGCCCGGGTGACGGCCGGCGGCACGCGCGAGGGCGCGGTGATGGCGCCGACCGTCGTCGTCAGCCCGCCCGCCGAGGCCAGGGTGGTGCGGGAGGAGGTGTTCGGCGCGCTGGTGGCCGTGCTCCCGTACGACGGCTTCGAGGAGGTCGTCGAGGAGTGCAACCGCAGTCCGTACGGGCTGCAGGCCGGGCTGTTCACCCACGACGTGCGCCGCATCGTCACCGCCTGGCGCGAGCTGGAGGTCGGCGGCCTGGTCGTCAACGGCTCGTCCAACTTCCGCCTCGACCACGTCCCGTTCGGCGGCGTGAAGGACTCCGGCATCGGCCGCGAGTCGCCGCGCTGGATGATCGAGGACTTCACCGTGACCAAGACCCTCCTGCTCAAGGGCCTGACCATCTGGGGAGACCAGTGACCACCACGGCCGCCCACGCCCTCGTCGCCCAGCTCGAGGAGCTCGGCGTCGAGTACGTCTTCGGCACCTGCGGGCACACCAACATCGCCGTCCTGGACGCGCTGACCGACAGCCCGATCCGCTTCGTCATCGCCCGCCACGAGCAGGCGGCGGCGCACGCCGCCGACGGCTACGCCCGCGCCTCCGGCAGGCCGGGTGTGCTGCTCGTGCACGTGGGCCCCGGCCTCACCAACGCGGCGACCGGCGTCATGACGGCCGCGCTGGACTCGGTGCCGCTGGTGGTGATCTCCGGCGACATCCCGTCCTACTACCACGGCCGGCACCCGCACCAGGAGATCAACCTGCACGCCGACGCCGACCAGGCGAGCGTGTTCCGGCCGTTCGTCAAGCGGGCCTGGAACGTGCACCGGGCCCAGGATCTCGGCCGCTTCGTCGAGCGCGCGTTCTGGACCGCCACCACGGGCCGGCCGGGGGCGGTGCTGGTCAACGTGCCGATGGACGTCTTCTCCCGGCCCGCCGCGCCGCACCCGCCGATCAGCAGGACGGCCCCGCCCGGGCTGCCGGAGGAGACCGCGCGGCTGATCGCCTCCCGCCTCGCCGACGCCGAGCGCCCCTTGATCTACGTGGGCGGCGGCCTGCGCGAGGACCCCGAGCCCCTGATCCGGCTGGCCGAGCACCTCGACATCCCGATCGTGCACTCGCTCATGGCCAAGGGCACGGTTCCGGACGCGCATCCGCTGGTCCTCGGGATGCCGGGCTTCTGGGGGCTTGAGCTCACCAACGCCTGCGCCCGCGAGGCGGACGTGGTGCTGGCCCTCGCCACCCGCTTCGCCGAGACCGACGCCAGCTCCTGGGACCCCCGCTTCACCTGGGACTTCTCGCACAGCACGCTGATCCAGATCGACATCGACCCGGCCGAGATCGGCCGCAACTACCCGGCGGAGATCGGCGCCGTCGCCGACGTGCGGCTCGCCGTCACCGCGATCGCGGACGCCGTCGCGGCCCACCCCGCCCGCTCCCGGGACGAGGTGCGCAAGCAGATCGCCGGCGCCCGCTCGGAGCTGTACGCGGCCAGCCGGGAGCGCGGCCTGAGCGACGACTTCCCCTTGCGCCCCGAGCGCATCCTGAAGGACCTGCGGGACACGCTGCCCCCGGACGCGGTCCTGGTCACCGACGTGGGCTGGAACAAGAACGGCGTCGCCCAGTGCTACGAGCTGCCCGCCGAGGGCCGCTTCATCACGCCGGGAGGCGCCTCCACGATGGGCTTCGGCCCGGCCGCCGCGGTCGGCGTGCAGCTCGCCGAGCCGGGCAGGACCGTGATCGCGCTGATCGGCGACGGCGGCATGAGCGCGCAGCTTCCCGCCGTGCCGCTGGCGGTCGAGCAGGGCGCCCCGGTCGTGTTCGTGGTGATGAACAACCGCTCGCACGGCACGATCTCGGACCTGCAGTCGGCGCACTTCGGCCGCAGCCACGGCTGCGACTTCACCGACCCCGCCGGGCGGCCCTACAGCCCCGACTTCGCCGCGCTCGCGCGGGCGTGCGGCGCCGACGGCCACACCGTCGCCGCCCCTTCCGACCTCGGCCGGGCGCTGCGCGAGGCCGTCGAGAACCGGCGGCCCGCCGTCATCGACGTGCCGATGGTCAACGAGCCGGTGCCCACGCCGGGGCACTGGAACATCAAGGACATCTATCAGGGTCACTTCGCCGACTGAGCGGCCTGACCAGGCTGCCCGCCCTCCGGGCCGGAACCGTTGCGCTTTCGAGATTCCCTCGGCGTTTCCCGTCGCCTATAACGAACGTACTAGTCCGTGAATTAGTCCTCACCCACCCCCCTAGAGGTGAACCGTGCGTTTCACGAGATTCCCCATCGCAGCCGCGGCACTGATAGCCCTCGCCGCGTGCGCCCCGCCCGGCCAGTCCACCGACTCGGGAGCCACCGCCACCGGCCCCATCAAGATCGCCAACGTCAACGCCCAGAGCGGCCAGCTCAGCTCGCTCGGCCAGTGGGAGCACAAGGGCGTCAAGCTCGCCATCGACGAGGCCAACAAGGCCGGCGGCGTGAACGGCCGGCAGATCCAGCTCGACCTGTTCGACAGCCAGGGCGACCCCACCGTCGGCACCAACGTGGCCAGGAAGATCGCCGCCGAGGGCTACATCGCCATGCTCGGCACCGCCGAGAGCGCGGTCACCCTCGCCATGGCGCCGATACTCAAGGACGCCAAGATCCCCAACATCACCTCGGGCCAGTCGCCCAAGCTGGCCGAGCTGAAGAGCCCCTTCCTCTTCCTCAACGCTCCCACCAGCGTCACCTTCGACGAGACGCTCGCCAAGTACCTCGTGGACGAGAAGGGCCACAAGAAGATCGCGCTGATCAGCAACAACGGCGCGTACGGGGCGGGCGAGCACGACGCCTTCCTGAGCTCGCTCAAGACCAGGAACGTCACCCCCGTCGCCGACGAGGTGGTCACCCCCGACCAGAAGGACTTCAACGCCAACCTGGCCAAGATCCGCGAGCAGAGCCCCGACGTGCTGTTCATCGGCGCCGAAGAGGTCCAGTCGGGGCTGATCGCCAAGCAGGCCCGCGAGCTCGGCATCAAGGCCGTCTTCGCCGGCGGCGCCCCCGTGGGCACCGACGTGTACGCCACCACCGCTGGCCTCGACAACGCCGAGGGCACCATCGTCAGCTCCCCCTACCTGAGCAACGAGGCCACCCCGGAGATCAAGGAGTTCGCCGCCAAGTACAAGGCCGCCTACAACGAGGACGCCCGCATGCACGTCGCCAAGGCCTACGACGGCGCGTCCATCCTCATCGAGGCGCTCAAGCAGACGAACGGCGAGGGCGGCCAGAAACTCGCCGACGCCATCCGCGGCGTCAAGCGCGCCGGGCTGCTCGGCGACTACACCTACGACGCCAACGGCGTCGGCATCCACGCCACCAAGATCGGCCTGGTCAAGGACGGCAAGGTCGTGCCCGAGGCCGCGAGCTGACGTGCAGGTCTTCCTTCAGACCCTGATCGGCGGGGTCACGTTCGGAGCGGTGTACGCGCTGGTGGCGATGGGGTTCTCGATCGTCTACCGGACGATGGGGCTGGTCAACTTCGCCCACGGCAGCGTCGTCATGATCGGCGCCTACGCCGCCTCCACCTTCTACCTGGCCACACGGCTCCCCTTCGCCGTCGCGATCGTGGTCGCCATCGCGGTGACGGCACTGATCGGCCTGGTCATCGAACGGTTCCTGCGCCCGCTGGAGAACAAGGACTTCACGCTGATGCTGATCGGCACGATCGGCTTCGGCGCCGTCCTGGAGGCGGGCGCGGTGCTGATCTGGGGTGCCACCGGGCACGCGGTGCCGTCCCCGGTCGCCACGGGGCCGATCGACGTGGCCGGCATCCGCATCCCCACCTACAGCCTGCTGGTGATCGCGGTCGCCGCGGCCGCGACCGGCCTGCTGGCGCTGTTCCTGCAGCGCACCAAGCGGGGCGCGGCCATGCAGGCGGTCGCCATGGACCACCAGGCCGCGACCGCGGTCGGCATCCACGTGGGCCGCAGCAACGCCATGGCCTTCGCCATCGGCGCGGGCCTCGCCGCGCTGGCCGGCAGCCTGATCGGGCCCATGCTGTACGTCAACCCGACCATGGGCGGCACCCTCGGCATCAAGGGCTTCGCCGCCGCCATGCTCGGCGGCTTCGGCAGCATGCCCGGCGCGATCGTCGGCGGCCTCGCCTTCGGCCTGCTCGACTCCTTCGCGGCCGGCAACTTCCAGGAGTACAGCGAGCTGGTCACGTTCCTGGTGTTCGCCGTGGTGGTCATGATCCGCCCGACCGGCATCTTCGGAGAGGCAACGGTGAACCGGGCATGAAGCGCTGGCTAGGGCTCGTCCCGCTGATCGCGGCGGCCTGGTTGCTGCCGTACACCCTGGGCGGTTACGCCATCCACGTCGCCGACGTCGCGATCATCTTCGCCGTCCTCGCCGTCGGGCTCGGGCTGACCATGGGCGTGGCCGGGCAGATCAACCTGGCCCAGGTCGCGTTCTTCGGGGTGGGCGCGTACGCGGTGGCGATCCTCACCACCGAGGCCGGCCTCGGCTTCTGGACCGCCGCCGTGCTGGCCGTCCTCATCGCCGTGGTGTTCGGCGTGCTGACCGGCATCCCGGCGCTGCGCATGCAGTCGCACTACCTCGGCATCGTCACGCTCGGGCTGGCGCTGGCGTTCACCAACTGGGTCACCAACTCCACGATCGCGGGGCGCGCCGAGGGCATCAGCGACCTCCCGGTGCCGCCGATGTTCGGCATCGACCTGTCCAGCGGCTACCTGTTCTACTACGTCGAGCTGGTCGTCTTCGCGGTCGCGCTGGCCTTCGCGCTGTTCGTCACGCACTCCCCGCTCGGCCGCCGCCTGCGCGCCATGCGCGACGACGACCTCGCGGCGGGCGCGCTCGGGGCGGAGATCCCGCTGCTGCGCATGACCGCGTTCGTCCTGTCCGGCCTCTACGGCGGCCTGGCCGGCGTCCTGTACGCCGGGCTGATCCGGTTCGTCGCGCCCGAGTCGTTCAACATCGCCAACATGTTCCTGCTGCTGGCCATGGTCATCATCGGCGGGCGGAGCAGCATCCTCGGCTGCGTCGTCGGCGCGGTCGCGCTGTCGCTGGTCAGGGAGGCGCTGCTGGACGCGTCCGGCTACGCGCAGCTCGGCTACGGCCTGGTGGTCGTGCTGGTGGTGGTGTTCGCGCCCAAGGGACTGGCCGGGCTGCCCGGGCAGCTCCGGTCCCTGCTACGCCGGCGGACCGGCGGCTCGCGGGCCCAGCTCGGCGCGTTCCGGCCCTACGACCCCGCGCCCGCCCCCTCCGGGGAGAGCGCTCTTGAGGTCCGGGAGGTGACCAAGCGGTTCAAGGGCCTGGTGGCGCTCGACAAGGTGTCGCTCAGCGTCCCCACGGGCCAGATCCGCGGCATCGTCGGGCCGAACGGCTCCGGCAAGACGACGTTGTTCAACGTGATCAGCGGCTTCTACGACGCCACCGAGGGGTCGGTGGAGCTCGGCGGGCGAGCGGCGACCGGGCTGGCGCCGTACCGGCTGTCGCTGCGCGGCGTGGCCCGCACGTTCCAGAACCTGCGCCTGTTCGAGGACCTCAGCGTGCGCGAGAACCTGCTGCTGGCGCTGGACCGCACCCGTACGAGCTGGATCTGGCGCTACGCGGTCCTGCCGTGGCAGGTGCTGGGCTACGAGCGCACGCTGCACCGGCGGACCGCGGAGCTGGTCGACCGCTTCGGGCTCGCCGAGGTCGCCGACGCCGAGCCGCGCTCGCTGCCCTACGGCATCCAGCGCCGCATCGAGCTGGCCAGGGCCATGGCCATGTCCCCCAGCCTGCTGCTGCTCGACGAGCCCGCCGCCGGGCTCAACGGCGAGGAGGTGCGCCAGCTCGCCGACATCGTCCGCTCCATCAGGGACTCCGGCGTCACCGTGATCATCATCGAGCACAACATGGGCCTCGTCATGTCGCTGTGCGACCAGGTCACCGTGCTGTCCAGCGGCAGGGTGATCGCCGACGGCCCGCCGGCCGAGGTCGCCGTGCACCCGGACGTCGTCGCCGCCTACCTCGGCGACTCGATGGCCGCGCCGACCGAGGAGACCGCAGAAGCCGCCGTCGAGGAGGCGACCCGATGACATCCGCTGGGAGCACGCTCACCGTCGAAGGGCTGTCCGTGCACTACGGCGGCGTGCGCGCCGCCCACGACGTCTCCTTCACCGTCGAGCCCGGCCAGTCGCTCGGCATCATCGGCGCGAACGGCGCCGGCAAGTCCTCCACCCTGAAAGCGATCATGGGGCTGGCGCCCCGGCAGGCCGAGGCCATCCGGTTCGGCGCGCACGACCTGCTGCGGGCGCCCGCGCACACGCTGGTCAGGCACGGCATCGGCTACGTCCCCGAGGGCAGGCACGTCTTCCCCGGGCTCACGGTGGAGAAGAACCTGCTGCTCGGCGCGTACACGAGCAGCTGGAAGCACACCCCGATCGACGAGGTGTACGAGCTCTTCCCGGTCCTCGCCGAGATGCGCGGCCGGCTGGCCGGCGCGCTGTCCGGCGGCCAGCAGCAGATGCTCGCGGTGGGCCGGGCCATGATGTGCCGGCCCAAGGTGATGCTGCTGGACGAGCCCTCGATGGGCCTGTCGCCCAAGCTCGTCGGCGACATCGCCGCCGCGCTGAAGAAGCTCAACGCCGACGGCCTGGCCATCCTGCTCGTGGAGCAGAACGCCAAGCTCACCTTCGACGTCACCACCACCTGCCTGGTCATGGAGAACGGCGAGATCGCCGCCGGCGGCGCCTCGGCGGAGCTGAGCGACGACCCCCGGGTCCGGCGCATCTATCTCGGTCTGTAGAACGTGAGGAGAGGGTCATGGTCCGTCGCAGAGAGTTGCTCGCGGGCGCCGTAGCCGCGGCCGCGCTCGCGGGAGCCGGGCAGTCGCCCGCCGCCGCGGCCGTCCGGCGCCCCAGCCGCGACTTCCCCAAGGTCGGCGGCAACCTGGCCAACCACAACCACAGCGCCCTGCGCCGGCTGCACCCGGGCAACGTCAGGCGGCTGCGCGCGGCGCGGTCACCCGGCGCGGGGTGGCGGTCGGCGCGGGCAAGGTCTTCACCTGCGCCAACGACAACTGGCTGATCGCCCTCGACCAGCGCACCGGCCAGGTGGGCTGGGAGCGGCAGCACCACGGGTACGGCAACCTGGAGAAGGTCGCGGTCACCTACCACGACGGCCTGCTCCACTGCGGCACCAACGACGGCCCGAGGGGCGCGGCCCTCGCCTTCGACGCCGCCACCGGCGACCTGGTGTGGCACTTCTGGGGCACCGCAGCAAGACCGGCATGTACTACATCCTCGACCGCACCGACGGCTCCGCGCCGCTCGGCATCGACGAGGTGCCGGTGCCGCAGGAGCCCCGGCAGAAGACCTGGCCGACGCAGCCGTTCCCGCGCCAGGGCGGCTGGACCGAACTGACGCCGGCGCGGCAGCCGCTCGGCACCGAGGTGCCCGGCCTGCCGCACCGCGCCGTGCCGAACCACCGGATCGGGCCGCTCTACACGCCGCACTGGGACGAGCCGATCCTGACGATCCCCGGCCACGGCGGCGGGGCCGACTGGAGCGCCCACTCCTACAGCGCGAGCACCCGCCTGGTCTACACGGGCTTCGGCTACGTGGCGGCCGCCCACTCGCTGACCGAGGCGTCCAACGGGCTGCGCCCGCCGGGCGAGTACATGACGGGCGGCGTCGTGGCCGTGGACCCCTCGACGAACCGGGTGCGCTGGAGGAAAAACCCGCCGTACTCGATGGCGCACGGCAACGGCGTCCTCACCACGGCCTCCGACCTGCTGTTCATCGGCCAGCCCGACGGCAACCTGCTCTGCCTGGACGCCCGCGACGGCCGCGAGCTGTGGCGCTGGCAGACCGGGGCCGGGGTCAGCAGCGCCCCCATCGCCTACGAGATCGACGGCGAGCAGTACGTCGCCGTCTACGCCGGCGGCACGAGCATCCCGTACGGGAACTCCGCGCCGCGCGGCGACCACCTGTGGGCCTTCAAGCTGGGCCGCGGCGCGCCCCCCGCGCCCACCCCGCCGCCTCCCGTGGTGCGGCGGCCGGTCTCCGGCGGCCCGGTGGACGGCGGCGCCGTGAACAACACGGTGGTCCTGGCCCGTGTCTACGCGGGCGGCCAGGTGGGCGCCGTCGAGTCCACGGCCGTCAACGCCATGGCCATCGACGACTGCCACAGCCCGAGGCCCACCGGCAAGATCGAGGTCACGCCCTGATCGATCAGGCGCCCGCGCCCCGCAGGTAGGCCACGACCGCGTCCCCCACCATCCGGCGCAGCCGTTCGCGGTGTGCCGGGGCGGTCATGTCCCGCCCGAACAGCGCCCCGAAGGTGTGCTGGTTGGCCACCCGGAAGAAGCAGTACGAGCTGATCAGCATGTGCACGTCGATGGCGTCGGCCTCGGTGACGAAGTCGCCGCTCGCCGTGCCCGCGTCGAGGATCGCCTCGATGAGGTCGAGCACGGGCGTGCCCAGGTTGGCCAGCGCCTGCGACTTGCGGATGTGCTCGGCCTGGTGGATGTTCTCGATCGTGACCAGCTTGATGAAGTCGCGGTGCGCGTCGTGGTGGTCGAAGGTCAGCTCGGCCAGGGTGCGGATGGCCTCCACCGGCGCCAGGTGCCCGACCTCGATCGCCTGCTCCACCTTGCGCACCTCGGCGTAGGCCTTCTCCAGCACCGCGATGAAGAGGCGTTCCTTGCTGCCGAAGTAGTAGTAGATCATGCGCTTGGTCGTGCGCATGCGGGCCGCGATCTCGTCCACCCGCGCTCCCGCGTAACCGTGGCGGGCGAACTCCTGCTGAGCGACCTCCAGGATCTCCGACTTGGTGCGGTCGGGATCCCGCTGGCGTTCAGGGGCTGCGGGTTGACTGGTCACCGGCTCATCCTAGGCACATCTTCCGCCTCAGACGGAGACGAGATCGGTCAGGTGGGCGAGCATCCGCTCGGTGTCCGGTTCCCGGCCGGTGAACAGCCGGAACGCGTGCACGGCCTGGAAGACGACCATGCCGCCGCCGTCCAGCGTCCGGCAGCCGAGCGCCCGCGCCTGTTCGAGCAGCTCCGTCTTCAGCGGCCGGTACACGATGTCGGCCACCCACAACGCGGGACGCAGCAGCTCGGCGGGCAACGGCATCCCGGGATGGTGGGCCATGCCGGTGGGGGTGGCGTGCGCCAGTCCGTCCGCCCGCGCCAGTAGCTCCGGTAGCTGGGCGGCGTCCGCGGGGCGGGCCCGTCCCGCGCCGAAGCGGGCGGCCAGCTCGCCGGCGAGCGCGGTGGCCCGCGCCGGGTCGGCGTCGACCAGGGTGATGCGGTCGGCGCCCAGGGTGAGCAGCGCGTGCGCGACCGCGGCCCCCGCTCCCCCCGCGCCGAGCTGGACGACGTGGTGCGCGGGCGCGTCGGGCAGCCCGCGGGCGAAGGACTCCGCGAAGCCCGTCCAGTCCGTGTTGTGGCCGATGGCCCGATCGCCGTCGAACACCACGGTGTTCACCGCGCCCAGCATGCGGGCGTCCGGCGACAGCTCGTCCAGGAACGGGATGACGTCCTGCTTGCAGGGGTGCGTGACGTTGAGCCCGTCGTAGCCGAACCTGCGTGCCGTGCGGACCAGCTCCCCCAGGTCAGCGCCCACGCGGTCGATGTCGAGCAGCCGGTAGACGTAGTGCAGCCCGTGGTGCGCGGCCTCCTGCTCGTGCAGCCGCGGGCTCAAAGAGGGACCGATGCCCGAGCCGATCAGTCCGACCAGGTACGACTCCATCACGTCTCCCTTGAGGCCCGTTGACAGACCCTCCTAATGTACGTACTAGTGAGTTACGTGACCAGCGGTCTATGCCGCCTCGGTGGGGCCGGCCCGCCGGACGACCGCGTCGAGATGGCGGCGCGCCGCGGTGATCGCGAGGCGGGCGTGCTCCTTCGCGCCCACCTGGGCCACGAGGGTGGCCCGGGGGATCTCCAGGGCGTACGGGATTCCCGGCGGCAGGGCGCCGAGGATCCCGTGCACGTCGAGACCGCCCTCGCCGGGGAACAGGCGCTCGAAACGAGCGGCGTGGACGACCTCCTCCTGCGTGGGCGGCGCCTCGGCCGGGGCATCGCAGACGTGGGCGAAGTGGAACCACTCCGGCGGCAGGTCACGCAGCTCGGCCAGGCTGGAGCCGGAGCGGGCGAAGTGGATCAGGTCGACGAGGATGCCCGCGTTGGGCTGGCGGGCGGCACGCAGGACGCGGACGGCCTCGGCGAGGTCGCCGGTCTGCGTCCACGACGGGAATTCCAGATCGACGGTGAGGCCGAGCGGCCTGGCCAGCTCGCACAGCCGCGCGTACCGGTCGGCCTTGCGGGCGAAGTCCGGGTCCGGGAGCTGCGTGATCACGTGGCGGGCGCCGAGCTCGGCTCCCGCCTCCAGGAAGCGCACGAACTCCGCGGGATCGGCCTCGGGCGGGATCCGGGCGAGCTCGATGTCGAGCACCTGGATTCCGGTGGCCGCGAGCCGGACCTTGGTCGCCCGCATCAGCGCGGGGTCGGTGGCGAGGGGGTGGTGCGGCTCGTGCGGGGTGACCTTGGTCATGCGCAGGCCCACGTACCGGTAGCCGGCGTCGGCGGCGGCGCTCACCAGCTCGGGGGGAGACAGACTCAACGCGGTCAGATGCGCCAAGGAGTAGTCGTGCGCGTGGTCGCCGCCGGCGAGGGCGGGCGGCCGTCTCAACGTGGTCAGCCGTCGCCTGCGGTGCGCGGCCATGCGCACCGCCGCGCTGTTCGGGGCGCCGTAGCCGGAGTAGCCGCCGACCCGCTGGACCACCTCGAAGAAGATCCGCGCGCCGATCATCTCGGTGCAGAAGTGCAGGTACTCGCCGTGCTGATCCCGGTCGTAGAGGATGGAGTGCCGTCTCATCGCCGCGAGCAGCTCCTGCGGCAACGCCAGGCGGGCGTCGAGGTCGTCGTAGTAGTTGTCGGGGATCGTCAGCAGCGGCGCGCCGAGCGCCCGCATCGCCCGCGCCGCGGCGATCGCGTCGTCGGTGGTGAACGCGATGTGCTGCGGGCTCGGCACCGCCGGCGACCAGTCGCCCCGCCGGAGCGGCGCGGTGTTGAGGCTGATCCGTACGTGGTGCTGCGGGTCGGCCGCGGCCCGGCTGTGCATCAGCCCGAACGGCGCGGGCAGCGTGGTGGTCCGCGTCGCCCGCAGGCCGAGCACGGCGTGGTAGAAGAGCGCGGCCTGGTCGAAGTCGTCGACCGATTCGGTGAGCGAGACGTGGTCCGTCCCGGTCAGCGGTCCGTCGGGGCGGGCCTCGCGCCCGGTGGGGGCGAAATCGTCGAGCCAGTTGTCGTCCCCGCCCGTACGGCAGAAGAAGACGGCCGTTCCGTCCGGGGCCGCCACGGAGTTGAGATGCGCCTCCCCTTCCCGGCGGACCCGGGGGAGCACGGGCGCCAGCAGCCGCTCGGCGCGCCGCGCCGAACCGGCCGGGTCGGCGCTCTCCACGGCCAGCGCGCAGACGGCGGCGGTGCCCGCGGCCACTTTCCGTTGCGGCGCGAAGTTCAGCAGCAGCCGGGCCGCGCCCTGCGACCACAGCTGCACCGGCTTGGAACGATGCCGGCCGGCATGGGTGAACCCGAGCGCGGTGAGCACCCGCGCCACGACCGGGCCGGAGATCTCGTCCACGGCCAGCTCGGTGAACACGTGACCGCCCAGCCGCGGAGCCGGCGGCAGATCGGCCGGCCGGACGCGCTCACGCACCGTCGCCGGACCGGCCGCGCCGACCGTCTCCTCCAGGGACAGCAGCGACCGCATCGCGTCCACGGCGACGTGCCGGGGGTCCGCCTGCCGGCAGACGTCGTTGGACACCTCGACCGAGAGCGGGCCGTCGTACCCGGTGGCGAGCACGTGCCCGAGGAGCCCGGCCACGTCGAAATCGCCCTGCCCGGGGAACAGCCGGTGGTGCTCGCTCCACTCCCATGCGTCCATGTTCAGCCGTGGCGCGTCGGCGAGCTGCAGGTGGAACACCTTCGCTCCGGGCACGGCCCGGATCGCGGCGGGATCGTCGCCGCGGGCGAACACGTGGAAGCTGTCGAGGCACAAACCGAGCGCGGGATGGTCGGCGCGCCGGACGATCCGCCAGGCGTGCTCGACGGTGTTCACGTACCGGCCCCAGGCCAGAGCTTCGTAGGCGATGCGCAGGCCACGCCGGGCGGCCCGCTCGGCCAGCGTGCGCAGCTGCTCCGCGGCGAGGTCGTCGTCGTCGACGGCGTGCGCGGCGGTCGTCGAGCAGACCGCCATCGTGGTCGCGCCGAGCTGCTCCAGCACGTCGAACTTGCGCTCCGCCCGGCGGAGATTGGCCTCGAACGCCTCGCGCGGCACCGCCTCGAAGTCATGGAACGGCTGATACAGGTGTATCGCCAGGCCCAGGTGGTCGCACTCCTGCCGGATCCGGCCCGGCGACCAGCTCGACACGATGAGGTCGTCCTCGTAGATCTCGATCCCGCCGAAGCCCGCGGCGGCGGCGGCCGCGAGCTTGTCCTCGAGCGTGCCGGAGAGACAGGCGGTCGCGAGCGCCGGCGAGGGGTTCGCGGGGCGGCGGCCGGCGGCAGGGGCCTTGCCACGATCAGCGGTGAGCATGAGGTCTCACCTTTCTGGACGCTGATTAACGAACTAGATACTTACTTATATGCCGAGACCGCCGCCGGCGGAAGGGCTCATACGAGCCGGATGCCGGTACCGGCTAGTTCCAGGCGCCGGGCACCTGGTAGGGGACCTTGCCTTCGAGTTGCTCCTGGTCGAGCACCTCGCCCTTCAGCGGCAGCGCGACGGTGACCGGCCGTCCCCAGGTGGAGTAGCGGGTGTCCGCTTCGACGCGGAGCACCTCCCCCTTCCCGTGGTGCAGGACTCCCTTGGCCGTGACCCGCTCCACCAGTCCGGCCGGGCTCAGACGGAGGGTGTAGGAGATGGTGCTGACGGGCTTGCTCCGGGAAGAGCCGCGGAAGCGTGAGGCGAAGGAATCAGACACCCCGACCAGCTCGTCGGCCTTGATCGTGCCCTTCACCACCCCGCCCCGCCAGGACGTGCGGCGCGCCAGCGCGGCCTTGAGCGTGGCCGGCTCCAGTATCTCCAGCAACGGATTGCTGGCGGGCAGATCGGTGTGCGGGTAGCGGACCCAGTTCGTGCCCTGCGGCAGTACGTCGGCGAAGCGGGGGCCCGAGACGTAGTCGTCGTGGCCCGACGAGATCACCCTCAGGGGCGTCTCTTCCACGGCGGCGTACTCCGCCAAGCCGAGTTCCTTCAGACCGCTCCTCATCACCTTGCTGTACCGCGCGCGCTGGGACGTATCAGAGGCGATCTCGCCCTGCGGCCCGAACCCCACCATGCCGTCCAGCTTCAAGGTGTAGTACACGCCGTGACCGTGATCCACCTTCGCGGTGTACACGATGTCCACGCCCTTGCCGCGGATCAGAGCCGCCCGGAGCGCCGTCACCGGGTCGGTCCCGGGCGCTGCCTGCGCAGGGGCGGAGAGGAGCTGCGCCAGACCCGCGATCAGCATGACGCCCACGACGGTTCGCTTCATCACGTTCCCCTGGGATCGGTCGGAGGGACGCAACAATCTTGTGCATACAAGATCAACTGTCAAGCCGAACCACGATCATGATGAGCCCTGCTGGAGCTTCACGTAGCGGTGGGCGGGGACGACGATGGGTCCGGTCTCGCTCGGCGCGAGGTGGTCGAACGGCCCTTCGTCGACCCAGCCGTTCCGCTCGTAGAACCGGCGGGCGCGTACGTTCCCCGCGACGACCGCCAGCCACGCCCGCCCGTGACCGTTGGCCGCGACGAGGCGTTCGGCCTCGGCGAGCAGCGCGGTCGCCACGTCGCCGCCGCGGTGCTCCCTGGCCACGTAGACCTGCTCCACCTCGTCCCCGGCCACCATCACGAAGCCGGCCACGGCGCCCCCGACGATCGCGACGACCGTGTCCGCGATCCGCTGCTCCGCGCGTTCGCCGAACGATTCCGGGGTCCTGACCGCCGCGAGCGCGTCGGGGACGTTGCCCCGGTGCCCGTCGCCCCAGCCCTCGTGCCAGATCCTGGCGATCTCCTGCGCGTCTTCATGCCTCGCGGGACGCAGCTGCACGCTCCGACTCCTTCACGACTCCGAGGCGGCGGCGCCGGGCTCCGCCTGCCACCGGCAGATTATCCCGGAGATCGGCCCGGCTCCGATGAGGTGGTGCTTCCCGGTAGTGCTAGGGTCATCGAACATGAAAACCATTCCCATTTGTTGGGGTGTGGCGGCCGCTGTGCTGACCCTGGCCACGGCGTGCGGTAGCGGCAGCGGTACGGCGGCGACCACCGCTTCCCCGGCGACCCGGGTGACGAGTTGCGGACTCCCCCTGACGATCCAGGCCCCGCCGCGGCGGGCGGTGGCCATGGAACAGAACGCGGCAGAGATCATGCTGACCCTGGGGCTGGCCGGCCGCATGGCCGGCACGGCGTATCAGACCGACCCGGTGCTCCCCGAACTGGCGCAGTCCTACGCGAAGGTGCCCGTGCTGGCCGAGCAGTACCCGGGCCGCGAGGCGCTGCTGGCCGGCAAGCCCGACTTCGTCTACTCCATGCGCGCCTCGGCCTTCGCCCCCGAGGCCGCCGGGTCGCGCCAGGACCTCGCCAGGCTGGGCGTCCCCGCGTACCTGTCGTCCAACGACTGCGAGGACCGGGCGCTCATCCCCGCCACCGCCGAGTTCGAGGCGATCTTCAAGGAGATCGACGACATCGCCACCGTCTTCGGCGTGCAGGAACGGGGCCGGTCCGTGGTCGCCGACCTGCGCCGGCGGCTGGAGGCGGCCGAGCGCGCGGCGCCGGCGAACCTCGACGCCGACCTCATGTGGTACTACTCCGGCACCAAGACCCCCGCCATCGCCGGTGACACCGGCCTGCCCGGCACGATCACCCGGCTGCTGGGGGCGCGCAACGCGTTCGGCGACGTACAGCAGCAGTGGGCGGAGGGCAACTGGGAGGAGATCGCCGCCCGCGACCCCGACGTCATCGTGCTGGCCGACCTGACCCGCGGCGGCGACGGCGACAGCGCCGAGGCCAAGAAGCGCTTCCTCCGCGACGACCCCGTCGCCTCCAGGCTCACCGCGGTCAGGAACGAGCGCTTCATCGTCGTCCCGGGCTCCTCCGTGGACCCGTCCATCCGCGCCGTCACCGCCGTCGAGCAGGTCGGCCGCGGACTGACCAGCCTGTACGCACCCGCCAAGGAGAACGCATGACCGCCCCCGTCCTGACCCCGCGCGACCTGCTGGCCCGTTGGGAGGAGCAGCAGAGCGCGTACGTCGCCCACCGCGAGAACCGTTTCGAGGTCATGCTGGACGTCCTGCGCCTGCACTGCCCCGCCGAGCCGACCGTGCTGGACCTGGCCTGCGGGCCCGGATCGATCGCTGACCGGGTGCTGGCCCGCGTGCCCGGCTCCCGCGTCGTCGCCGCCGACCACGATCCCGTGCTGGCCCGGCTCGCCGAGACCGTGCTCAGCGAGTACGGCGACCGTGCCACCGTCGTCGACGCCGACCTGGCGGAGCCGGGCTGGAGCCGACGCTTCGCCGACCGGCGCTTCGACGCCGTCCTGACCTCGACCGCGCTGCACTGGCTGTCCCCGTCCCAGCTGCTCGGCGTCTACACCGAACTGGCCGCGATCCTGCCGCCCGGCGCGGTCCTGCTCAACGCCGACCACCTGCGCTTCGGCCCCGGGCACCCCACCCTCGCCGAGCTCTCGGCCCGCCACGACGAGCAGGTGCGGCAGGCCGCCTTCACCGCCGGAACCCCCACCTGGGACGCCTGGTGGACCCTGGCCGGGCAGCTGCCCGACCTCGCCGAGCGGGTCCCCGAGCGCGAGCGGCGCTTCGCCGATCGCCCGCCCCAGCCGCTCGCCCCGCTGCCCTTCCACCTCGCCGCCCTGCGCACGGCCGGCTTCACCGAGGTGGGCACCGTCTGGCAGTACCTCGACGACTACGTCGTCTTCGCCAGGCGATGAGGACGGCATCCGCGATCAGCGCCGGCCTGCTGCTCCTGCTGCTGTCGATCGCGGCCGCCTCCGTGGTGGGGGCGGCCGGGCTGTCCCCCGCCGACGTGCTGCGGACGGTCGCGGCCCATGCCGGCCTGCCGGTACGGCCGCTCGCGCCGCTGGACGACGGCATCATCTGGGAGCTGCGCCTGCCGCGGGTCCTGCTGGCGGCGCTGGTCGGGGCCGGCCTGTCGGTGTGCGGGGCCGTGCTGCAGGCGCTGACCCGCAATCCGCTGGCGGACCCGTACCTGCTGGGCATCTCCTCGGGCGCCTCCACCGGGGCGGTGGCCGTACTGGTCCTGGGGCTGGGCACCGGCGCCGCGGCGCTGTCGGCGGGCGCCTTCGGCGGCAGCGCGCTCGCCTTCTGCTGCGTGCTGGCCATGATCGGCCGGCGGTTCGGCAGCACGGTCCGCGTCGTGCTGGCCGGGGTCGTGGTCTCCCAGCTGTTCAGCGCCCTGACCAGCCTGACCGTGATCTGGGCGGCGGACGCGCAGAGCACCCGCGGGGTCACCTTCTGGCTGCTGGGCTCGCTGGCCTCGGCGAGCTGGGCGAGCGTGGCCCTGTGCGCCGTGGTCGCGGCGGCGGGCATGACGGCCTGCTGGGCGGCCTCGTCGGCGCTGGACGCGTTCGCCTTCGGCCGCGAGGCCGCCGCGTCGCTGGGCATCGCGCCGGCCAGGACGGAGCTGATCCTGTTCACGGTCACCGCGCTCACCACGGCGGTGCTGGTCGCGGCGAGCGGCGCGATCGGCTTCGTCGGCCTGATCGTCCCGCACGCCGTACGCGCCATGACCGGGGGCCGGCACCGCGCGCTGCTTCCCGCCTGCGCCCTGTACGGCGGCGTGTTCCTGCTGGCCGCCGACACCGTCGCCCGCACCGCCTTCGCCCCCCGCGAGATCCCCGTCGGCGTGCTGACGGCGCTGATCGGCGTGCCCGCCTTCGCGCTCGTCATGCGGCGGAGAAAGGAGACACCGGCGTGAGCCTGCACGCCCACGACGTCAGGTGGACGGCCCAGGGCCGGCCGATCGTCGACGGGATCACCGTCGCGTTCGCCCCGGGCGGCCTGACCGGGCTGCTCGGCCCGAACGGCTCCGGCAAGTCCACCTTCCTGCGGCTGCTCGCCGGGCTGCTCCGGCCGCACGGCGGCACGGTCCTGCTCGACGGCCACGACCTGGACCGCCTCCCCCGGCGCGACGTCGCCCGCCGCCTGGCCGTGGTCGCCCAGGAGGTCAGCACCGACGCGGAGCTGACCGTCCTGGACGTGGCGCTGCTCGGACGCATCCCCCACCGCCGCCGCCTGGCGGCCTCCACCGGCGAGGACGATCTCGTACACGCCCGCCGCGCCCTGCGCCGGTGCGGCGTGGCCGACCTGGAGCACCGCCGCTGGTCCACGCTCTCCGGCGGCGAACGCCAGCGGGTGAACATCGCCCGCGCCCTCGCCCAGGAACCCACGGAGCTGCTGCTGGACGAACCCACCAACCACCTCGACATCGCCCACCAGCTCGCCCTGCTGGACCTGCTCGCCGCGACCCCGGTCACCGTCGTCACCGCCCTGCACGACCTCAACCTCGCCGCCCAGTACTGCGATCAGCTCCTGCTGCTGCACCAGGGGCGGCTCGTCGCCGCCGGCCCTCCGGCGGAGGTCCTCACGGAGGAGACGGTGGAGCGCGTCTACCGCGTACGAACGGAGATCACCCGCTCCGCCGCCGGCCGTCCGAGCCTGCGGTTCCTGAGGTGACGGGCTAACTCCGCCAACGAGCCCTTCGACGAGCGGCCTCGGAGGCGAGAACCTCCAGATTCGCCCTGACGACACGGGTAGTGGGGTGATCACTCCCCAGCACTCGCTCACAGTCGCTGAGGGTGGTCGTGCACAGCGCGACGGCCCGGCCCAGATCCCCCGCCGCCTGGTAGGCGCTGACGAGGTGGATGCGGGAGGCCAGGGTCGATGGGTGGTCGGGGCCGAGGACGCGTTCGCGGTCGTTGAGGGTGGCCTCGTGCAGCGGGATGGCCCGGCCCAGGTTCCCCGCCGCCTGGTAGGCGTCGGCCAGGTAGAAGCGGGAGGTGAGGGTGGAGGGGTGGTCGGGGCCCAGCACCCGCTCATCGTCGCTGACGCTCACTTTGAGCAACTGGATGGCCCGCTTCAGTTCACCCGCTGCCTGGAGGGCGATGGCGAAGGTGCTGCGGCAGGTCAGGGTGTCGGGATGGTCGGGGCCCAGCACCCGCTCGCAGTCGCTGACAGTGGCCTCAAGCAGTTGGATGGCCCCATCCAGGTTCCCCGCCGTACGGTAGGCGCCGGCGAGGTAGACGCGGGAGGACAGGGTCGCGGGGTGATCAGGACCGAGCACGCGCTCCCGTTCGGCCAGCGTCTGCTCGAACAGCGCGACGGCTTGGTCCAGCTCCCCCGCCTCCTGGTAGGCGTTGGCCAGGTAGGTGCTGCAATTGAGGGTGTCGGGGTGGTCGGGGCCGAGCACCCGCTCATAGTCGGCGGCCGTGGCCTCGAACAGCTGGGTGGCCCGCTTCAGGTCCCCCGATGCCTGATAGGCGCCGGCCAGGCTGGTGCGGGTGGCCAGGGTCGCGGGGTGATCAGGACCGAGCTCGTGGTCGCGCCCGGCGAGGGCGGCCTCGAACAGCCGGATGGCCTGGCTCAGGTCCCCCGCCTCCTGGTGGCCGAGGGCGAGGTTGTGGCGGGCGGACAGAGTGTCGGGATGGTTCCGGCCGAGCACCCGCTCCAGGTCGGGGAGGGTGGCCTCGAGCTGCGCGATGGCCCGCCGCCAGTCCCCTGCCGCATGGTAGGCGCCGGACAGGTTGCTACGACTGATCAGGGTGTGGTGGTGGTCGGCGCCCAGCACGCGTTCGCAGTCGGCCGTCGTCGCCTCGTACAGAGGAATGGCCCGGCCCAAGTCCTGCACCGCATAGTAGGCGTGCGCGAGGTTGGTACGGCAGACCAGGACATGGGGGTGGTCGGGGCCGAGCACCCGCTCACAGTCGGCGAGGGTGGCCTCGAGCAGCTGTACGGCGCGGGCAGGTTCGGCGAGGTCCTGCAGAGATTTGCCGCACCAGATCCGGAGTTCCAGGAGCTCCTTGGGAAGCTCGTCGGCGGGCGCTCGCCGGTAGAGGGCGTCGCTCTGGTCGATGACCATCTCGACCGCGGCCCGGGCCGCCCAGGTCTCGGCGCCGTGAGGCAGCGCGTCGGCGTAGTCCCGGAGCAGCGCGACGGCCTGGTTCAGTACGATGCCGAGGTCGCCGTGGTGGGCGGCGCGATCGCACAGTACGCGCTGGATGAGGCGGTGCATCAAGACCGTGGTCCCGTCCTCGCTGAAAGTGATCAGCGAGGTGTCGGCCAGGTCGGCGAGCATTTCCCGCAGGCGTACCGGCGCGCTCCCGGCCTCGGAGCCCGCATCGCTCAGGGCGGACAGCACCGTCAGCGGGACGCCGGAGGGCGACAGCACCGCGAGAATCGACAGCACCTCATGGGCGAAGGGCAGAGCGGACTCCGCCTGGGTGACCGACAGCAGGATGGCCTCGGCGGCGCCGGCCGGGTAGGCGTCGCCGTCCTGGGCGGTCAGATAGTCGCCGACGGGGAAGCCGCGCAGCAGCTCCAGGTAGCCGGCATGGTCCAGGCGCGCAGGGCGTTCACGTCGGTGGCGTTGTCGAAGACCAGCAGCGCCGGCTCGGTGGTGGCGGCCAGCCAGGCCTTGGCACGGCGGGCGGCCGCGGCGGCGTCCTCGTCGGGGCGGCGTTCGCCCAGCCGCTCGGCCAGGGCGGCCAGGCCGGTCAGGATCTGGTCGGGGGTCTCGGCGGCGATCCAGGCAACCACCGGCCAGCGCGCGTTCTGGCACGCCCAGGCGTAGGAGGCGGCCAGCATCGTCTTGCCCACCCCGGGCGTACCGGCCACCGCGCAGATCACCGCCGCCCCGCCGCCACCCGCATCCTGTACGGCCTGATCCGAGGCCGGGTCGCCGAGCAGTTCGCCGAGCTGCCGCAGCAGCGACTCCCGCGGCTCGAAGCCGGGCGGGCGTTGCGGGATGTCGCCCTCGACGATCTGGCCGTGGGCCGGCGTGGACGGATAGTGATGGTGGATCGTCAGATCCCTGGCGGACTGATACACCCGGCCCTGGCCGGAGGCCTCTGCCCGCAGCTGGGCACGCCGCGCTTCCTCGTTGTGGGAGGAGGTGTCGTCCGCTGTCGACATGCCTCCAGAATGCTGCCGGTCCCGGACGAGCGAACTCAACGTGACGAACGTGTTATAGGCCACACCGGCTTGAGATCCGCTCGCAGTCGGCCTGGCGAGTGCCGAGGGCCTCTCGCAGGAGGGCTGAGAGGAGGTTGCGATCCCGTTGGGGATGCTGGAAGCGGCTTCGGCCCGTGGCGATGCCTGGCGCCCGGCTCGCGCTCAGCCGGGTCGAGATGGCGGGGCCTTCCCTCGGAGGGCCGCGTGTCCGGTTCAATGCGGCGTTGGGCGGCTCCCCCGTCGCCGCGGCCACTGCCCTGGCCCGCCGCCCGTTCCTGCGTTTCAACGGATCTGCGCGCGCCGGCGAGCGCCACCGCGACGACGGGCCTGATCGCCGCCCTCGGCCTGAGCCTGGGCTGGTGACCGGATCGGGGTCAGTGGAACTGGATGTCGGCGGTGTGGCGGGTGCCGTCCTCGAAGGTGAGGGTCAGTCTCCTCGCGGTGTCCTTCCACGCCTTGTCGGTCTTCCACATGTAGGTGTAGGTGCCGGCGTCCGGGTCGTAGTGCAGGCCGGACTGGCCGGCGGCCTGGGCGGGTTCGGGCGGGCCGGTCGGTTCGCCGGTCTCGGTGTCGTACGGCTGGCTGGACGGGGAGCCGGGAGCGAGAATGCCGAGGCCCTGGTAGGAGCCGACGCTGAAGGTCACGGGTACGGCGGCGCCCGCCTTGCGGTGGGTGACGGCGGGTGGGGCGGCCAGGGGCGGGTGGAAGCCGCCGAAACGGTAGCGGGAGGGCGCCCAGTCGCCGACGCTGCCGCTCACGGGCAAGGCGACCTGGTTGGAGCCGTCGGCGTCCAAGGTGACGAGGTAGCCGCCGTCGCGGACGATCTTGGTGCCGTCCGGGGACCACACCGCCGAGGTGGCGATGGCGATCAGCATCGTCTTGTTGCTGCCGTCGGCGTTCATCACCCAGACGACCGGGGGCGGGCCCATCTGCGACTGGATGTAGAGGATCTTCGTGCCGTCCGGCGACCAGTCCGGGCGGGTGGAGGAGCCGGTGACGAACTGGGTGGTCAGTTTCTGGGGGTTGGTGCCGTCGGCGTTGCGGGTGTAGACGTCCGACTTGGACACGTACGCGATCTTGGTGCCGTCAGGAGACCAGGCCGGCTGCGTGGCGTCTCCCTCGACCAGGGTGACGGGGTCGGCGCCGTCGGCGTTGACCACCTTGAGGCCGCCGGCGGTGGCGTAGGCGATCTTGCTGCCGTCGGGGGACACGGCGAGTCCCCGGCGGATGAAACCGGAGCCGGTGGTGAGCTGGGTGATCCCGGTGCCGTCGGCGTTCACCGTGTACAGCTCGGCAGGGTCGTCACAGCGGGCGAAGACGAGCTTCTGACCGTCGGGGAAGGCGTCCACCGCGCACTCGTACTCGGGGCCCTGGACGAGAGGTGAGCTCCCCGTGCCGTCGGGGTTGACGCTGTGGATGTTCCCGCCCGCGAGATAGTAGATCTTGCCGTTGACTCCGGGGTAGGCGGCGTGCGCGGGTGCCGCGTTCAGGGCGGCGGCCGTCACGCCGCCGCTCAGGGTCAGGACCAGGCAGGTGATGATCGCGCCTAATCGGGCCCAGGGCCGGTGAGAGCTCGCTGATGCTCGTACGGACAAGACAGAACCCCTTTCCCGGAGGGCCAGCCTCCGGTGACGTGGTGCGGCGGGCAGGTGAGACATGCCGGACTCGGAGCTCGATCGACCGGCGACGGCAGCCTGCGCATCCCCCGGTGGCCGCCGCGCTCGCGCATCGACAGAAGCCGCGCGTGACGCCTCCGACGCATGTTCCCCCACGGGAGAGTCATGGTCCAGAGGTTGCGGAGGAGCGGAACGCGCGCGCCGCCCGCACCGCCCCGGCCGGACAGTAGAGTGATCACGGCATCGGCTCGCCCGGCTTCCCGCTGCTGTGTCACTGGCGGGTGCTGCCGCACCCGCGGCTGTCATCCGCTGTCTGAAGTGCCACCCGAGCCCCGCACACGCGACCTGGAGTGAGCAACATGACGCCCTCTCCCGGGCCACGCTCGTCGGCCGAGATCCGCACCTATCTCAAAGGTCAGCTCAACCACGCGCTTCGCCGGCTCGGCATGTTCGGCGGTGAGACGTCCCTGCGCCTCCTGTTCGATCACCTGGCCTACGCCGAACACCAGGAGACGGAGTGGGCGCGAGCAATGCGGTCCCTGGAAAGGCGGGGCGCCTTCGACTCGCTCGGCGTGACGGGAGCGCTCGCCACCGTCCTGCCTGATCTCCGCCACGACGGCGTGGCCTCGATCTACGCCGAGCTCGCCCACGATCGAGGGTGGCTGGAGGCCGACAGAACTCTGACGAGCGAGGATCATGCGTCCCTCCGGCGGAGAATCGCCGCTTGGGCCGCTCACGACCGGACCCTCAGCGAAGTCCGAGAGGAGTTCGGCCCGCCTTCCGTTCTTCTCGGCGGCACCAACCCCTTCTACGGCAAGACCTTCGCCTACCTGACTGAGCAGGCGACGGAACCGATCATCTTCTTTCATCTCTGGAACGGGTGCTCCGACCAGACCGAAACGACCTGGCGTCCGATCCACGACGAACCCGTCCTCTTGGCCGTCCGTTGTGGAAGGGGAGCGTTCAAGGACACCTTCACCTTCACGCCGGAAGGCAGCAGACGCCGTCCGGCCTGACTGTCCGTGCCCCCGTGGAGTACTCCTCGCTTAGAGGAGGAACGGGTCCGCCCGCAAAGCGTAGAGCTCTGGCGGGTAGAAGTCGGCCACGGGGATCACTTGGCTGGTGGGTGACGTGCCGCGCAAGGTGACCGGATTCAGCCGCTTCTGGCACAGCTCGTTCGGGGGTTGGTCCAGGACGAGGTTGGTGTAGCCCTCTTTCCTCAGCTCGAAACAGAGTGCCTTGATCAACCGATCGCGCTGCTCGGGACGGTGGCGGTGGGGTTTGCCCAGGTGGAAGTAGCGGAGTTCGCAGGCGTCGGGGGTCGGATGCCCGAGAACGGCGCCGACGACGCCGAACAGCTCGCTTCGATGGTCCTGGTCGAGGACCAGCAGGAGGCGCTGCTTGCCGGTACCGGCGTCCTGGAAGATCTGCCGGCGCAGTTCGGCCACGCTGCGCACGCCGGTCAGCTCGGTCACCAGCGGTTCGTCGTAGGGCTCGTAGTCGCGGACGCGATCCGCGTAGCGCAGGCGGAGGTCCAGGTACTCCTCGTGACCGCAGGGCATCATGAACCCGTGCTTACGGGTGCAGCCGGGGTCCCAGTGGTAGGCGTAGTGGATGAGAGAGGCGGCCAGGTCGGGGTGGGCGCTGGCCCAGATGTCGTCGAAGACGAACCAGGGGCGGTGGCCGATGGAGTTCGTGTGCAGGGCCATCTGCGCCAGGTGCTCGCCGACGTGGATGAGGGTGAACTCGGGCGGGCGGCCGTCGTCCGGGGTGACGGTACGCAGGTGTTCCAGCGCCGCCCGGTGCGCCTGGTCGTGCGGCTCGGGGAGTTCGCCGGCACCGCCTGCGAAACGGCTGAGACGTTCGAGGGCGGGTGCGATGCCGTCTTCGTCCGGGGCTGTCAATGCTCGGAGGTCGAGGAGAGGGCCGGGCCAGTTGTCGCGATTCTGGACGGGGCGGCGGAGCGCGGCGGCCAATTGAGGCAGTCGCACTCCGGGAAGGACGTACGTCCGATCCCAGCCGAGGGTGTCGTGCCTGGCGTTCAATGTGGTGAGCAGCACGTAGGTGGCGCCGACGTCGTGAGTGGTCGAGGGGGCGAGCTCGGCGCAAGGGAAGGGTGGAACGAACGGCGTCGGGCCGGGAGCGGCGGCGTCGGGCAGTGGCCACGAGGGGTGGAGGGGGTAGGTCCAGCGGTCCGGTTGCTCGGCGACGCGGGCGTCGTCGACGAAGTAGAACGCCTCCTCCAGGTGCACGCCCATGCTGCTGATGCGGATGCTGTGGTCATCGATGTGCAGCTCCTTGTCGGCCCACAGCTGCATCCGGATTCGGCGGCGTAACTCGACCATGTCCTCAGGAGGGGTGTCGCCGCATTCTCTCAGCAATTCCAGCTCGTAGGGTGCGCCGTTCAGGTCGGAGCGCGCCCGGTCGAGGCCGTCCGGCTCCCACAGGCCGCGAAACCATTCCAGGACGGTGCGGCCGGGCACGTGCCGGACGCTCTTGCACAGTGGCCCGGCTTTCCAGTTGCGATGGATGAAGTACATCAGGTGCGGGCTCCTGAGGTGATGACGGCGTGGCCAGTCATGTTACTGATCTTGCCGACCGCACCGCGCCGTCGCTGTGCCCAGGCCGACCAGTAGAGTGATCACGATGACGGACACGCGGTCGACCGCCCATCGTGACGTTTCCACGGCCCTGGCCCGCTACGACGACCGGCAGCTGGCCGAGTTGCTGGAGCGCGAGGGCGTTCCCCTCGGCACCGGGATCGGCGGGGCGGCGGCGCGGCTCGACGTCGGTGGCACCTCGGTTTTCGTCAAACGGGTGCCCCTCACCGAGCTCGAACTGCGCCATCCGCACTCGACGGCCAACCTGTTCGGGCTGCCGCCCTTCTGTCAGTACGGCATCGGCTCGCCCGGCTTCGGCGCCTGGCGCGAGCTGGCCGCGCACACGATGACCACCGAATGGGTGCTGACCGGCCGGTCCCCCGCCTTCCCGCTGCTCTACCACTGGCGGGTGCTGCCCAACGCCGAGCCCGCCCCGCTGTACGAAGAGCTCGCCGACATCGAGCGGACGGTTGCCTATTGGGAGGGCGCGCCCGGCGTGCGTCGGCGGCTCGAAGCGCTGGCGGAGGCGCCGGCGAGCCTGACGCTCTTCCTGGAGCACTTTCCCTACAACCTGCACCAGTGGCTGGACGAGCAGGTACGTGCGGGCGACGCCGACCGCGCGTGCACCCTGGTGGACCAAGGGCTGCGGGAGGCCGTGTCCTTCATGAACGCGGGCGGTCTGCTTCACTTCGACGCGCATTTCGAGAACGCCCTCACCGACGGGCGCCGCTTCTACCTGACCGACTTCGGATGCGCCGTGTCGACCCGGTTCGACCTGTCGGAGGAGGAACAGGTCTTCTACCGACGGCACCTCACCTACGACCGCACCTACACCCTGACGTATCTGGTGAACTGGCTGGCCGGCGCCTTCCACGGCGCAGACTGGGCGGGGCGGCGCGAACTCGTACGGACATGGGCTTCAGGAGAGCGGCCGGTCGGCGTGCCCGGCGGGGTCGCGGCCCTGTTGTCGCGGGACAGCCCCATGGCCACCGTGCTGAACGGTTTCTACCACGGGCTGCAGAGTGAGAGCAGGAAGACGCCGTACCCGCTGGAGGAGATCCGCCGGATTGCCGGACGGCAGGTTCAGCGCCCTGTCAGGCTCTTCAACGCAGAGCCGGGGTCGTCGGCGTAGAAGCGGATCGTGGTGACGTGTTCGCGACGGCCGAGTGGCCTGGTGACGGTGAGCGGCGCGGTCAGGTTGACGATCAGGTTGGTCTGCGCGTCCACTCCCACCGTGAGGTGGCCGTCCGCGACGGCGATCACGCCGCGCGCGTTGTAGTTGCGGCTGATCTTCACCGAGGCGATGAGCTCGCGTGGGACGCGTACGTCGAAGTACGCGCCGTAGCGGATGCGCAGCTCCTCGGCGGTCACGACGTGCGGGCGGGTGGCGGACGCCGCCCCGAGGGCCAGGACGAACAGGAGCTGGTAGACGTCGGCCATCACGACAACGGCGCGCAGGCCGGCCGGGCCGTCCGAGGCCGCCAGCATCCACTCCAGGGCGACGGCCTGCACGGCCACGGCGAACAGCAGCATCAGCAGCATCGGCCGCTGGTTCTTCGCATACGCCAGGGCGGTGCCGCCCGGCGTGACCCCGTCCTGACGCCGCCTGACCCACAGCGCGAAGCTGGCCAGGTTCCGGCGCTCGGCTCTCATGAGCATGCGTACCGGCAGCGGCACCAGGGCGTCGGCGATCGTTCTCAGCGCGTCCCATGGCGAGGCGCCGGCCTTACGAGCGGCGCTGGACAGCCGGTACGCGTGCACGTAGCCCATGGCGGACAGCGGCGCGACCACCGCCGCGGCCAGCAGTCCCGCCGGCGCGGGCGTCCACCATCCAGCGACCATCGACAAGGCGACGAGCAGGTCCAGGGCCGCCACTGCCAGCAGACCGTTACGAGGGAGGCTGAGCCGCATGCTCACGCCCTTTCATCGTCGGGGCATGGCCATGAAGATCATATAGGCGGGTGATCGCGCCCCTGCGGGCGCCCTCGGCTCCACGGCCGGGCGGACCGTGTCACTGGTCGCGTCTGGCGACGGTGAGCAGGTGGCCGCTGACCCCGAGCAGCGACGGCACCGATTCCATCGAGCGCTGCGCGTCGAGCAGGAGGACTCGGCGCTCCGGGTCGTCCAGCCAGTCGCCGATGTCGCCGTACAGCCAGAAGGCGCCTTCCAGGCCGTACCGTTCGACATCGGGAAAGCCCGCGTCGGCGAATTCTCCCGGCACTTCGTCGGGCTCGTGGAAGTAGGCCGGGAACCCTCGCCCGGGAGAGATCATGATCCCGTCCGTCGCCGCCGCGTGCGCGGCCTCCCGTTCCCGTTCCTGGAGGTAGTGCCCCGTGCAGATGGTGTCGTGGACGGCCGCGTGACGGTTGATCGTCGCAGCCGCGACCACGCCGCCGGGTCTCAGGGCGCGGCGGGCCTCCGTCAGGGCCAGCACTCGATCGGCTCGGTCCGGCAGGTGGTAGAGGGGGCCCAGGAGGAGGACCGCGTCCTGGCTCGCGTCCGCGACGGGCAGCCGGCGTGCGTCGCCGAGCCGCGCGGTCACCCCGGTCAGTCGGGCGGCACGTCCGACATGGCGGGGAACGGGGTCGAGCAGTTCGACCTCGTAGCCGTCGGCGCTCAGCCACTCGGCGTGTACGCCGGTGCCGCCGCCCACGTCCAGCACCCGGGCCGGCGCCGGCGGGAGCGTCCTGCGCAGCACATCCTGCGTGCGCCAGAACTCCAGCCGGCCACGCCCTTCGCGCAGTCGGGCGTCTTCCCTGTCCTGGTCGTAGTAGGCGAGGAGTTCTGGCGTCACCGGCATACCTGATCATGACTTCCGGCTCGCGTCGTCGGCAAACGAGTTAGGCGGTCGGGCGCCGCCGGTTCACGTCGCGGCGGCCAACGTCCTGGCCGCGAACGCCGCCGCTTCGACGGCATCGAGGTCCGTCGTCACCGCCGCCAGGGGCGCGTGCAGCCGGGTCAAGGGCTGGAGGGGCGGCTGGCCTGCCAGGCGGTGATGCGGGCGGGCGGCGCGTGGGTGTGGAAGAAGCCGGAGAAGGGCGCCCAGCCGGACGCCCGGGTCAGCCGAGTTTGAGCAGCAGTTCGGTGAGTTCGGACGGCATGGTGATCATGCAGTCGTGGCCCGTCGGCAGCTCCCACACCTGGGCCGGGCTGCCGTTGGGCTGTGTCGCCGGGACGGGCCGGCGCGTGATGCCCTCCGGTACGCCGGCGACGCAGTGGATGTGCGTGCGCGGAATCGTACGCGTGGCGGGGTTGTCCAGCCGGACCGGCTGCTGGAGGCAGAGCACCGGCTGGTCCGACAGCATCGTCCGGAGCCAGGCCGCGTCCGCCGGGTCGGTGACCCCGAACAGGCCCAGGGGCGGCGGCAGCTCGGGCAGCGGCGGGATGCGCCAGGCGGTTCCGGACTGCGCGGCGCGGTCGATGAGGGCCTGGGTCATGGGTTGCACGTCCACCGCGCTCTCGCCGTCCTCCGGGACCATCGCGTCGAGGTAGACCAGGTGGGCGATGCGCTCCGGGATGCGGTTGGCGGCGGAGGAGATGACCAGGCCGGCGTAGCTGTGGCCGACCAGGATCACGTCGGTGAGGTCGTTGTCGGTGATCAGCTTGACGATGTCGTCGGCGTGGGTGTCCAGTCCCACCTCGGGGCCGAGCAGGTGGGCCTTGTCGCCGTAGCCGGTCAGTGACGGCGCGGCCACCTGGTGTCCGGCCGAGGTCAGGAGCGGGACCACCCGTTCCCAGCATCGTCCGTTGTGCCAGGCCCCGTGTACCAGGACATATGTCGACATGATGTGGCTCCTTTACCGCCGATGTTCGGTCCCGAGTGAGGTTTCCGCGCGTCCGCCGGCGCAGCCAGAGCCCTCGCGATCCTGGGGGTGAGGGGGCCAGGCACGCACGAAGGTGCGCCGTTACCGTGGGGTGCATGAGCGGCGAATCCAACCTTCTGGGCGATTACGTACGCGCCCGCCGGGAGCTCGTCACCCCCGAGCAGGCCGGCATCCCCTCCGTCGGCGTACGGCGGGTGCCGGGCCTGCGCAGGGAGGAGGTCGCGATGCTCGCCGGCATCAGCGCCGACTACTACCTGCGCCTGGAGCAGGGCCGCGACCGCAACCCGTCCGAGCAGGTGCTGGAGTCCCTGGCCCGCGTGCTGCGGCTCGACGACGACGCGACGGCCTACCTGCTGCGCCTCGGGGCGGGGACTCCCCGGCGGCGACGGCGGCGGCCCCGCCCGGAGAGCGTCCCCGCGGGCGTCGCCAAGCTCGTCGCCACGCTCGCGCTGCCCGCGTACGTGGAGGGCCGCGCCTTCGACGTCCTCGCCGCCAACGCGCAGGCGACCGCGCTGTCGCCGCGTCTCGTGGCGGGGCGCAACCGCCTGCGTGACGTGTTCCTGGACCCCGGCGAGCAGGCTCTCTACCCGGACTGGGAGGACGCCGCGCAGGGCATGGTCGCCGGCTTCCGCAAGTCCGTCGGCACCGACATCGACGATCCCCGGTTCGTCGAGCTCGTGGGCGAGCTCTCCCTGGCCAGCCCGCTGTTCAGCAGGCTCTGGGCCCGCCACGACGTGAACACCTGCGAAGGCACGCCCAAGCGCCTCCACCATCCCCAGGTCGGCGAGCTGTGGCTGAACCGGGAGAGGCTGGGCGTCAGCGGCGCGCCGGGTCAGACGCTCGTCGTCCTGCATCCGGACCCCGGCACCGGCAGCGCCGAGAAGCTGGCGATCCTCGCCTCCGTCACGACCGCCTAGTTCCCCCTAAAATAACCCTGGAATGAGGGTTATTTGGAGGAGGGACGGCGGATGAGCCCCCGACTGCTCTGGTACATCCCCAACCAGGCCCGGCCCGGCCACCGGGGCGACGACGTCGTCGCCGGCCACAACAGCCTCGACACGCTCGCCGCCCAGGCCACGGCCCTGGAGGAGCACGGCTGGGACGGCGCGCTCCTCGGCACCGGCTGGGGCCGGCCCGACACCTTCACCGTGGCGGCCGCCCTGGCGGCGCGGACGACGACGTTCCGGCCGCTGGTCGCGGTCCGGCCCGGCTACTGGCGTCCGGCCCACTTCGCCTCCGCCGCCGCCACCCTGGACCACCTCACCGGCGGCCGGGTGCTGGTCAACGTGGTCTCCGGCGAGGACCACCCGGCGGCCTACGGCGACGACGCGGCCGACCGGGACGTCCGCTACGCCCGTACCCGGGAGTTCATGCGGATCGTGCGCCGGCTGTGGACCGAGGAGGACGTCACCCACCACGGCGAGCACTTCCGCGTCACCGGCTCCACCGTGCAGCCGCGGCCCGCCGTCCGGGGGGCGCGCCGGCATCCGCCGCTCTACTTCGGCGGCGCCTCGCCCGCCGCCGAGCGGGTCGCCGCCACCGAGGCCGACGTGCAGCTCTTCTGGGGCGAGCCGCTCGCCGACGTCGCCGAGCGCATCGACCGCCTCAAAGGGCTCGCCTACCGGCTCGGCCGCGAGCTTGCGCCGCTGGAGTTCGGCCTGCGCGTCACCACCGTCGTCCGCGACACGGCCGGCGAGGCGTGGGCGGACGCCGAGGACAGGGTCGCCGCGATGGCGCGGGGCCGCATCGCCCGCGACGTGAACTGGAACGCCGCCGCCGGCCAGCGACGCCTGCTGGGCCTGGCCGAGCGCGGCGAGGTGCTCGACCGCAACCTCTACACCGCCCCCGGCCGGTACGGCGGCGCCGGCGCGGCCACCACCTGGCTGGTCGGCTCCGCCGCGGACGTGGCCGCGTCCCTGCGCGACTACCAGGCCCTCGGCATCACCCATTTCATCCTGTCCGACACCCCTTACCTGCCGGAGCTGGTACGCCAGGGCGACCGGCTCCTGCCGCTGCTGCGGCGCGACGGCGTGACCTAGGAGGAGGGACGCAGCCGGCGTTCGGCCGGCGGGATCAGCAGCACCTCCAGCGCGCGGGCGCAGGTCCGCGCGTGCGCGGCGAACCAGCCGATCCGCGCGTCGCTGATGACCAGCGGCGTGGAGCGTACGGCCAGCGCGTAGCGGGCGTGGCTCCGCCGGTCGAGCACCGGCACCGCGACGGTGCGGATGCCGTCGCCGGACTCCCCGTCGTTGAGCGCGTACCCGGCCTCGCGCACGCGGTCCAGCTCGGCGCGCAGCTCGGCGTGGTCCACGATGGTGCGGCCGGTCAGCGCCCGCAGCGGGCCGAGCGCCTCCAGGTCGGCGCTGCCCTCCGGGTCCCAGGCCAGCAGCACCTTGCCCAGCGCCGTGGAGTGCAGGGGGCGGCGCAGGCCGACGCCGCTGTCGGGGTTGAGCGAGCCGCCGCTCAGGATGACCGCGTGCCGGTCGTTGCGTACGGCCAGGTCCACGGTCGCGGAGGTGATCCGGGCCAGCTCGGCCAGCTCGGGGGCGATGCGGTGCAGACCGCGCCGGTGGAAGGAGAGCTGCCCCAGCTCGGTGATCGACGGCCCGAGCCGGTAGCGGCCGGTGCGGTCCTCCTGCTCCAGGAAGCCGGCGGCGGTCAGCGTTCTGGCCAGGCGGTGCGTGGTCGAGGTGGACAGGTCCATCCGGCGCGACAGGTCGGACAGGCTGAGCGAGGCGTCGCCGCCGCCGAAGCAGCCGAGCAGGCCGATCGCCCTGCGTACGGACTGGACGCCGCCGTCTGCTGCCATGCGGGAAACTCCGTTTTCCGAGTAGGGAGAGCCGGGACCAGGTGAGAGCCGGTCCGGCCGGGAAGGCTTCCCGCATCGCGGGACATTCTTTGCATTCCCTACCAATTTACTAGCAAACTCTCCTCCATGACCACAGCCGCACTCGACGCCATCTGGTTCACCCGCTGTCCCGTGCCCACCGCGACGGGCATCGCGGCCGACCAGGGCTGGCTGGCCGAGGAGTTCGCCGCCGACGGGATCGAGGTCCGCTCGCTGCAGGACGACGACCCCGGCGTGCCCCGCGAGACCCACTACACCCACGCCCTGACCGGCCTGTTCCGCGAGGGCGGCAACGTGCCGGCGCTGTGGGCCCGCTCCCGCGGCGAGGCGACGAGGCTCATCGGGCTCACCTGGATCGAGGAGCGGCAGGCCGTGCTGGTCCGCGGCGGCACCGACCTGGAGCACCCCGGGCAGCTCAAGGGCCTGCGGCTGGCGGCGCCCCGGCACCGCATCGCCATCGACTTCTGGCGGGCCATGGCCCTGCGCGGCTTCCACGGCGCGCTGTCCCTCGCCGGGCTCGGGCTCGGGGACGCCGACCTGGTGGACGTCGAGGCCGAGCCCGGCGGCGGCCAGTGGGAGGCGGAGCTGGCCGCGCTCGCCGCCGGCCGGGTGGACGCGGTCTACGTCAAGGGCGCGCTCGCCGTCGAGGCCGCCCTGCGCCACGGCGCGGAGGTGGGCATCGACCTGGACGCCGTGCCGGACCGGCGCGCCCGCGTCAACAACGGCACCCCCCGTCCCATCACCGTGCACCAGCGCCTGCTGGACGAGCACCCGGAGGTGGTGACCCGCTTCCTGGCCGTCCTGCTGCGCGCCGCCGACTGGGCCGCCGGCCACCCCGCCGAGATGGCCAGGATCCTGGGAGCCGAGACCGGCGCGGGCGCGGCCGGCGTGGCCGCCGCCTACGTCCCCGGCGCCTCCCTCCATCTCGACCTGTCCGCGGAACGCCTCGACCTGCTGGCCGAGCAGGAGCGCTTCCTGCGCGCCCACGGCTTCCTCGCATCGCCCGTGGACGTCACGGCCTGGGCCGACCACACCCCGCTCCAAGGAGTCACCCATGCGTAAACTGCTGCTCGCCCTTCCCCTCGCCCTCCTGGCCGCGGCCTGCGGCGGCACCAGCGGCACCACCGCCGCCGGCCGGGAGCCGGTCGTCGTGCGCATCTCCGACCCCGGCAACAGCGGCTTCCTTGCCGTCGCCAAGAAGGACGGCAGCCTGGACGCCGCCCTCGCCAAGGTCAACGCCAAGGTCAAGTGGGCCGGCGACTTCTCCGTGTTCGCCCCGGCCGCGCAGGCCATCAACGCGGGCTCGCTCGACATCGCCACCGGCTCGATCACCTCCGGCGTCACCGCGCTGGCCGTCAAGCCCAGCTTCAAGATCTTCGCGACCGTCCCGCCCGACCTGGCGGGCGAGGGCATCGTGGTGAAGAACGGCTCGCCGATCAAGTCCGTGGCCGACCTCGCCGGGCGCAGCGTGGCCGTCGGGCACGGCGGCACCAGTGAATACCTGCTGCTCAAGGCGTTGCAGACGTTCGACGTGCCGGTCGAGAAGGTCAAGCGGGTCTATCTGCTGCCGCCGCAGACCGCGCCGGTCTTCGGCTCGGGCGAGGTGGACGCCTGGTCCACGTTCTCCACCTTCCTCATCCCGGCCGTCACCCAGCTGGACGCCAGGATCCTGGCCGACGGCGAGGCGATCAAGTCCGACAACTACGTGATCTACGTGGCCGCCACCAAGCTGCTGCAGGAGCATCCCGAGGTGGTCAAGGCCCTGTTCGAGTTCATCAAGGAGGGCAGCGCCAAGGAGATCGCCGATCCGGCGGCGTACCTGAACGTCTTCACCCAGACGGGCCCGCAGGCCGTGCAGGGCAAGCAGAAGGACCTGGTGGTCGACATCCAGCGGAAGGGCAAGCCCGCCCAGGCGGTCACCGCCGCCGAGATCGCGAAATATCAGGACGTGGCACAGTTCTTCCTCGACCAGAAGGTGCTCACCGCGCCGCTGGACGTCTCCCAGCACGTCGTGGACGTGACCACGCTCGGGAACGCGGCGTCATGAGCGTGGCCACCACCCGCACGGAGGCCGGCGTCGAAGGACTCGTCGCTCCCGAGCCGCCGCGCTCGGCCGGCCGCCACCCGGCCGTGACGTTCGCGCTGCGCGCCATCGGCCCCGTCCTGCTGCTCACCACCTGGTACGCCGCCACCGCCTCCGGCGTCCTCACCGAGGACGTGCTGGCCGGCCCGCAGGACGTCGTCGCGACCTTCGCCGAGCTGTGGGCCGACGGCCAGCTCCCCGAGGCGCTGCGCGTGTCGATCACCCGGGCGGGCCTCGGCCTGGTGCTCGGCGCCTCCACGGGGCTGCTGCTCGGCGTCGTCTCCGGCTTCACCCGGCTCGGCGAGGAGCTCGTGGACTCCTCGATGCAGGCGCTGCGCGCCATCCCGTTCCTGGCGCTGACCTCGCTGTTCATCGTGTGGTTCGGGATCGAGGAGGCGTCCAAGATCCTGCTGATCGGCGTCGCCTGCACCTTCCCCATGTACATCAACGTCGCCAGCGGGGTGCGCAACGTGGACCGCAAGGTCGTCGAGGCCGCCCGCTCGTTCGGCCTCGGCCGCCTGGCCATCGCCCGCGAGGTCGTGCTGCCGGGCGCGCTGCCCTCCATCTTCGCCGGGCTGCGGCTGTCCACCACGCTCAGCGTGATCGCGCTCATCGCCGCCGAGGAGATCAACGTGACCGCCGGGCTCGGCTACCTCATGGCGCGGGCCACCGACTACCTGCGTACCGACATCCTCGCCCTGTGCGTGCTGCTGTACGCGGTGATCGGGCTGGTCGCCGACCTGGCCCTGCGGCTGGCCGAGCGGGTCACGATGCCCTGGCGCAGGGCGGTGAGCATCCGATGAGCCTCGCCGTACGGACGCGCGGGCTGCGCAAGGTCTTCGGCGAGCGGGCCGTGCTCGACGGGGTCGACCTGGACGTGCGGCGCGGGGAGTTCCTGGCGCTGCTCGGCGCGAGCGGCACCGGCAAGACCACGCTCCTGCGCATCCTCGCCGGGCTGGACGCGGCGAGCGGCGGCAGCGTGCTGGTGCCGCCGGTGCGCACGGTCGTCTTCCAGGAGCCGCGGCTCGTCCCGTCCAAGCGCGCCCTCGCCAACGTGATCATCGGGCAGGGCCGCGCCGCCCGCGCCAAGGGCCTGGCCGCCCTGGCCGAGGTGGGGCTGAGCAGCCACGCCGGTGCCTGGCCCGCGACGCTGTCCGGCGGCGAGGCCCAGCGGGTCGCGCTGGCCAGAGCGCTGGTACGCGAGCCCGAGCTGCTGCTGCTCGACGAGCCGTTCGCCGCGCTGGACGCCCTGACCCGGCTGCAGATGCAGGACCTGATCGCCGAGCTGTGCGCCCGGCACCGCCCGGCCGTGGTGCTCGTCACGCACGACGTGGAGGAGGCGATCCTGCTCGCCGACCGGATCGCGGTGCTGCGCGAGGGCGCGTTCGTCACGGACGTGCGGGTCGAGCTCGACCGGCCGCGCGACCGCACCGACCCCGGCTTCGTCGACCTGCGCCGCCGGCTCCTCGCCGACCTGGGCGTGGACGCCGGAGTGCGGTCATGACGGATTGGATCGGCGCGAACGCCGCCGCGCTGACCGGGCTCGCCGACCGCATCTGGGCCTGGGCGGAGCCGTCGCTGCGCGAGTGGCGCTCCGCGGCGGCCACCGCCGAGCTGCTGCGCGCGCACGGCTTCACGATCGCGTGGGGCACGGCCGGCCTGCCCGCCGCGTTCGTCGCCACGCACGGCGACCGCGGGCCCGTGCTGGGCTTCAACGTCGAGTACGACGCCCTGCCCGGCCTGTCCCAGCGGGCCGGCGTGCCCCGGCACGAGCCGGTCGCGTTCGAGGGCGACGCGTACGCCCCCGCCTACGGCCCCGGCCACGGCTGCGGCCACAACGCCCTGGCGGCGGCGTCGGCAGGCGCGGCCATCGCCGCCGCCAGGACGCTCGGGAACCGGGCCACGATCAAGGTGTTCGCGTCCACCGGCGAGGAACAGCTGGTCGGGAAGGCGTACGCGGTGCGCGACGGCGCCTACGACGGGCTGGACGCCTTCCTCGACTGGCATCCCTCCCCCGTCACCGGCACCGGCTGGGGCGGCACCAGCGCCCTGTACTCGGCCACGTTCTCCTTCCTCGGCTCCCCCGGCCACGGCTCGAACCCGCTCGGCACCCGCAGCGGCCTGGACGGCGCGCTGCTGCTGGCCGACATGATCGAGCGCCTGCGCGCCGGCAACGTCGCCCCCTCCGGCCGCGTCAGCTACACGATCAGCGGCGGCGGCGCCCCCAACGTCACCCCCGACCTGCGGACCGTGTGGGTCTACGTCCGCGAGTCCTCGCATTCCGCCGCCGCGACGCTCTACGACAAGGTCGTGACCTGCGCCCACGCCGCCGCCGCCGCGAGCGGCACCCGGCTGGAGCACCGCCTGGTCACCGCCATCAGGCAGGGACTCGGCAACCAGGCCGGCGCGCGGCTGCTGCACCACACGATGAGCGAGCTGGGCCCGCCCGCGTTCACCGACGCCGACCACGCGTTCGCGCAGCGGCTGCAGACCGCGATCGGCCGACCGGCCACCGGCCTCGCGACCGGGGTGCTGCCGCTGCGCCCGCCGGCCGAGCCGGACCTCGGCGGGCCGTCCAGCGACACCTCCGAGGTGAGCTGGGCGGCGCCGCACCTCAGCCTGGTCGCGGCCGTGGTGCCGCTCGGGGTGCCGCTGCACTCGTGGGCGGCCACGGCCGCGACGGGCACCTCGATCGCGCACGCCGGGCTGCTGGCCGCCGCCCGCTACCTGGCCTCGGCGGCCGTCACGCTGGTCGAGCAGCCCGAGACGCTGGCGGCCGTCCGGGAGGAGTTCGAGGCCGCCGAACGGCCGCCCGCGCCGCTGCCGGCCGACGCCGAGCCGCCGTACCACCTGCCGCCACCCGAGTTCCTCGACGCGACGGGCCAGTCGCCGCGGCCTTCCCGGACGCCGCCCGTCTCCGCCGAACCCCTAGGAAAGATCTGACATGTCCGTCCTGCTCATCTCCGGCAGCCCATCGGCCGCCTCCCGCACCGTACGTCTGCTCGACCACCTCGCCGATCGGCTGGACCGGCCCGCCACGGTCCTGCGCCTGCGCGACCTGCCCGCCGAGGCCCTGCTACGCGGCGACACCGCCCACCCCGACCTGGCCCGCGCGGCCGGGCAGGTGGCCGCGGCCGGCACGATCGTCGTCGCCACCCCGATCTACAAGGCGTCCTACACCGGGCTGCTGAAGGCGTTCCTGGACGTGCTGCCGCAGGGCGCGTTCGCCGGCAAGACGGTGGTGCCGGTCGCCACCGGCGGCACCGCCGCCCACCTGCTGGCCGTGGACTACGCCCTGCGGCCGGTGCTGAGCGTGCTCGGCGCGCGGCACGTCACGCGCGGCCTGTTCGTGCTGGACACCCAGATCGAACCGCTGGCGCAGGAGCTGCTGCCGCGGATCGACGCCCTGCTGGGAGAGGTTCCGCTGGGGGCGGCGGCATGAGCGCGCGCTTCCACGTGGTCCTGCCCACCAGGAGCCCCGCCGCCGCCGAGCTGCCCGCCTTCGTCACCGACGTACGGCCGGCGCTCGCCGACCCCGCCGGGCGGGCCGCCGTGGCCGCGGACCTGTCCGGGTGGGCGGGCGCGCTCGTGCCCTTCGACCCCGGCGGGCAGGAGTCGCTCACCGTCGCGGCCGGCGTCCTGCGCCGCACCCGCCACCTGCGGGTCGTCGCCGAGTTCCACCCGGCCGTGGCCACCCCGGTCTACGCGGCCAAGCTGGCGGCGTCCCTGCAGCGGTTCTCCGCCGGACGGCTCGGCTGGCGGCTCGCCGTGGACGTGGACCCGGCCGTGGCCAGGGCGCAGGGCGACTTCCTGACCGGCGCGGCCCGGGTGAGGCGCGCCGACGAGTTCCTGACCGTGGCCAAGGGCGTCTGGGGCGGCGGCCCGTTCGACTTCGGCGGCGACTTCTACGAAGTGGTCAAGGGCGGGTTCGCCGGGCCGCTGTCGTCGTCGCCCTTCCCCGAGGTGCACCTGTCGGGCACCTCGCCCGAGGCGCTGGAGCTGTCGCGCCGCCACGCCGACGTGCACGTCTTCGCGGCCGGCGACGACCTTGCGACCCTCGTCCCCGAACTGCCCGGCCTGCGCTACGGCGTGCACCTGCCCTCGCTCGACGCCGCCGAGGAGTACGCCGCCCTCGGGGTCACCGAGTTCTTCCTCCAGACCGAGGACGTCTACCGCCTCGGCGAGCACGTGAAGGAGCGGGCTCTTGACCGTTGACATCTACTGGCGCATCCACATGGAGGGCGACCAGTCCTCGCTGCGCCGCCGGGTCCGCAGCCGCGGCGGTTTCACCCCCGGCGGCACCGCACCGGGCACCAGGGACGGCAAGGACGACGGCTACAGCCACGCCGACTACATGGCCGAGGTCGCGAGGGCCGCCGAGGACAGCGGCTTCGTCGGCGGGCTGCTGCCGAACTTCCCGCACACCGACGACCCGTGGGCCGCCGCCGCGACACTGGCCCGCGAGACCACGTCGTACCGCTTCATGGTGGCCTTCCAGCCCGGCTTCCTGCACCCCGTCCAGGCCGCGCGGATGACGGCCACCCTGCAACGGGCGACCGGCGGGCGGATCGTCTACAACGTCATCTCCGGCGGCGGCGGCCCCGCGCAGCTGTGGTGGGGCGACAAGGTCGACCACGACGACCGCTACGCGCGGACCTCGGAGTTCCTGGACGTGCTCAAGGGCGTCTGGCAGGGCGGGCACACCCACCACGGCCGCTTCTACCAGGTCGAGGACGCCGGGCTGCCGGAGGAGCTGCGCGGACAGCTGTTCCCGGAGATCTTCTTCTCCGGCTCCTCGCCGGCCGCCATCGACGCGGCCGGCCGGCACGCCGACTACTACCTGTCGTGGCTGGAGCCGTTCGAGGCGCTGGCGGAGAAGTTCGACGCCGTGCGCGCGCACAGCCGGACCCCGCCCCGCTTCGCCGTCCGGGTGGACCTGCTCGCCCGCGAGAGCGAGCAGGAGGCGTGGGCCGAGATCGAGGAGGGCTGGCGGGCCAGGCCGCGCGAGAGCGGCGGCGCCGAGGGCGACTCCGTCGGCGTGCGGCGCAGCCGCGCCTTCCTCGCCGACGCCGGTGACGACTACCGCGCGCTGGAGGTCGCGCCCAACGTATGGGGCGGGTTCAGCCAGTTGCGCGACGGGCCGGCCTTCGGCCTGGTCGGCGACTACCACCAGGTCGCCGAACGCCTCGACCAGCTCCTGGACCTCGGCGTGGACGCGTTCATCCTGGCCGGGATCCCCCATCTCGAGGAGGCCCGCCGCGTGGGCCGCCATGTTCTCCCGCTACTGAAAGGACGTACCTCATGACCACCAAGGTCGGCTTCTTCCCGCAGAACAACACGCTCTGGGTGGCCCGCCACCGCGACCTGCTGCCCGGCGTCGAGTGGGTGGACCTGAACGCCCTCGGCCGGGGCGAGCGCGTCGATCCCACCCGCGCCCTGCCCTCCGCGCACGGCGACCACCTGTTCGACGGCGGCTACGACTTCATCGGCACCGGCTCCACTCCCCCGGTGACCGCGCAGGCCAAGGGCCACGACATCGTGTACGTGGCGATCTCGGAGCCGCGCGTCGAGAACGGCCGCCTGGTGGTGCGGGACGACTCGCCGATCGGCTCCGTGGCGGAGCTGAAGGGCAAGCGGGTGGCGCTCGGGCACGGCTCATGGCAGACGACGCTGCTGCTGCTGGCGCTGGAGCGCGAAGGGCTCGGCTGGGGCGACATCGTCCCCGTGGACGCCTACGGCAACGCCGCCGAGCTGCTGGTGAACGGCGACGTGGACGCCTGGGTGGGCTCCTACCCGTACCTGACGCCGGTCGAGTCACGCACCCGTACGCTCGTGGAGACCGACGGCCTGTTCAGCCACCGCTCGCTCTGGTTCACCCGCCGCGACTTCGCGCGGGAGCGGCCCGAGGAGCTGGCCGCGATCGTCACCGCGCTGCAGCGGGCGGACCGCTGGACGGAGGAGAACCCGCGCGAGGCCGCCGCCCTGTTCGACGGCGACCTCGACGCCTGGGAGCACGCGCTACGCACCCGCCCCTGGGGCCTGCACCCGGTCAGCGAGGAGTTCGTCGCCGAGCAGCAGCACGCCGCCGACCTCTTCCACGCCAACGGGCTCATCGAGCGGAAGATCACGGTCGCGGACGCGGTGCTTCCCGAGATCGGGGAGCTGGTAGCGCGCACCCGGTGATGCGGAACGGCTGAGGCCGTCCCGTGTCATCGACCGGGACGGCCTCAGGGTGTTTCAGGCCGGGAAGTGGCAGTCGGCCGCACGAAGGCGCACTGGGCGGTGGCGGTCAGAGTCAGGTCTTCACCGCCCAGGTTACGGAAGGCGACCTGCCACGCGGCACCATTCGCGATGGCACTGTTGAACGTCACCACAGGGGTGTCGCTCGTGCTTCCCGTGGTCCAGCCTCCGCCGAGAACCCTTCTGCCGTCATCACACGGCGCGAGGCTCACGCCGGATTCGCCGGGCGCCGCAGTGACCGCGTTCCCTGTGACGGGGTCGTACCCGGCGACCGGCGCAGCGATCGGCCGGGCGATCGGGGCGTCGTACCTGAGGTCGCCGGGCTCCGGGCCCTCGCCGGCCATCGCCGGTGTCTGGAACGAGGCGGCCATGAGGGCTCCGGTGATCGCCGCGGTGGCCCAGGCGAATATGTGCTTTGGTGAGATCATCGTGCTTTCTTTTCTGTGAATGCCGCGATTTCGGCATACAGCAGATACCCATGTGACAGATGTGGACCATCTGCCGCAATCGATGACCTGGCAAAGGGTCGGCATTCCCGCATTTCGCCTAAACCACCAGCGGGGGTCACCAGGCGCTCGTCTCCACGGTGACGGCCGGGACCAGCTCCTCCCGCAGCGCCTCCAGGAACGTGACGATCTCGGCGGCGACCGAGCGGTGCTGCACGTCGTTGAGCACGTCGTGGTGAGCGCCGCGCACGACGGTGAGCCGCGCCTTCGGCAGCGTCCTGGCCGCCCGCGCGATCGCCGCCCGGTCCGCCAGCGGATCGGCGTCCCCGACCAGCAGCAGGTGCGGGATTTCCGCACGGCTCGCGTAGGCGGCGTCCAGCAGCTCCCGGGGCAGGGCGCCGGCCAGGGCGCCGCGCCGCACGGCCGCGTCGCCGGTCAGGACGCCGCGGTGCGTGGGACAGTGGGTCCGGACGTCGAGCTCGTCCTCCCACCGGCCGCCGGCCCGCGCGCCGGCGCCGGGCAGGCCGGCGAGCACGGCCGCCTGCGGCCACCACACCGCCTCCGAGGCTTCCGAGGCGAGCAGGGCGGCGAGCCCGGCGGCGCCCAGGTCGGAGCCCACCAGCACCAACGGGCGCGGCAGCCCGTCCGGCGTCTCGGCTGCGACGCCTTCGACGGCCTCCGTCAGCCGCCGGGCGAGGGCGTCCAGGAAGGGCGCGACGTGGGCCGGGTCGGCGGCCGGCGGGTCCACGACCCGCACCCGGTAGGCGTCGTGGGCGAGCCGCGAGCCGAAGCGCGCGTAGCTCGCGCGGGTTTCGCCGCGGCCCGGCACGACGATGACCGTGCCCCTGGTCCGCAGCCCTTCGGGGGCGTGGTGGTCGGTGCTGTACGTCATGTCAGGCTCCAGGAGGCGGAATGGTGGGTGGCGAGGGCGTGCACTTCGTCGCGCAGGGCCCGCCGCAGCTCGGGGTCCGGCGGTTCCTCGTCCCTGATCGACGGCACGGACGTCACGAGCAGGCGGGTGTAGGGGTGCCGCGGGGCCAGCAGGATCTCCTGGGTGGTGCCCGTCTCCACCACCTGACCCTGGTAGAGCACGACGACGCGGTCCGCCACGCCGCCGAGCGAGCCGAGGTCGTGCGTGATCAGCAGGACGCCGATGCCGTGGCTCTCGCGCAGGCGCAGCAGGAGTTCGAGGATCGTGATGCGGGTCGAGGCGTCGAGGGCGCTGACCGGCTCGTCGCAGATCAGCAGCCGCGGGCCGACCGCGATGGCCCGCGCGATGGCGACCCGCTGCCGCTGGCCGCCGGACAGCTCGCCGGGGTGCCTGGGCAGCAGGTCGAGCGGCAGGGAGACGAGCCCCGCGACCTCGTGCGCGGCGTCGCGCAGCTCGGCGCGGCCGTGCCCGCCGCGTACGACGAGCCCCTCCACGAGCGTGTCGAAGACGGTGCGGTCGGGGTCGAGGCTGCGCAGCGGGTCCTGGAAGACGTACTGGACGGCGCCGCCGCGGCGGAAGGCGCGCAGCGCGCGGCCGCGCAGCCCGCCGACCTCGTGCCCGCCGATCGTGACCGTGCCGCTCCTGGCCTGTGCCAGGCCGAGCACGGCGCGGGCGAGGGTGGTCTTGCCCGAGCCGGTCTCGCCGATCAGCCCGACGATCTCGCCGGGCGCGACCGTGAGATCGACGCCGTGCAGGATCTCGGTGCGCCTGCGGCCGCGGCCGAGCGCGACGTGCAGGCCGGAGACGTTCAGCAGCTCGGTCATCGCCGGCTCCTCTGCTCGCGCACCCGGTCGATGCCGAAGCGCTCGTGGTTGGCGATCAGCTCGCGCGTGTACGGATGACGCGGCGCGCGCAGGACCTGCCGGGTGGGCCCCGCCTCGACGACGACGCCGTCACGGAACACGTGGACGGTGTCGCACACCTGCGCGATCACGGCCAGGTCGTGGGAGACGACGAGAAGGGTGAGCCCCCGGTCGCGGCGCAGGTCGGACAGCAGCTCCAGCACCTCGGCCTGCACGGTCACGTCGAGTGCCGTGGTCGCCTCGTCGGCGATCAGCAGGTCCGGGTCGGCGGTGATCGACATCGCGATCAGCACGCGCTGCAGCATCCCGCCCGACAGCTCGAAGGGGTACTGCGTGTAGACGTGCTCGGGACGGCGCAGCCCCATGGCGTGCAACAGCTCGACGGCCCGCTCCCGCGCCGCCCGGCGGGCCAGCCCGGCCTTGACCCGCAGCACCTCGGCGAGCTGCGCGCCGACGGTGATCGACGGGTTCAGGTACGAGGCGGGATCCTGGAACACGGCCGCGAGCTCGGTGCCGCGCAGCCGCGCCCGCTCGGCGGCCGGCAGCGCCGTCAGCTCGACGTCCCGCAGGCTGATCCCGCCCCCGGTGACCGCGACGCCGGCGGGCAGCAGCCCCAGGACGGCGCGGCAGGTCAGGGTCTTGCCGCTGCCGGACTCGCCGACCAGCCCGGCGGCCGAGCCGCGGGTGACGTCGAGATCCACCCCGCGGACGACCTCGGTGCCGTCGGCGACGCTCACGCGCAGCCCGCGTACGGACAGCAGCGCCGGGTCAGGTGAGGCGGGCACGGCGTGCTCCTCTTCTCGTCAGGGCGCGTGCCCGTCCGTGGTCGCCGCCGGTGTCCCTGATCGCGTCGGCGAGCAGGTTGAGCGCGCCGACGGCCGCCATGATGAACAGGGACGGGAACACCGGCCCGTACGGCCTCTGGGCCAGGTAGCCGAGGTCGCTGGCGACGATGCCGCCCCAGGTGGGCTCGGGCGGGACGACGCCGATGCCGAGGAAGGTCAGCGACGAGACGATCAGCAGGCCGCCGGCGGTGGCGTTGGCGGTGGCGACGACGAGCGTCGGCAGGATCTTCGACCACACGTGGGTGCGCAGCACCCGCCACGCCGAGGCTCCGAACAGCTGCGCGGCGGTGACGTACTGCGCGTTCGCGTGGCTGAGGGCGGCGGCGCGGGTGATGCGGTAGAACGACGGCGCGAGCAGGATGCCGACGGCGATCATCGCCTGGTGGACGGCGTTGCCGAGCAGCGCGGCCACCGCGATGGCGAAGATCAGGAACGGCAGCGCGATCAGCCCGTCCATGACCCGCAGGGTGATCCACTCGTAGCCGCGCCCGAGGTGGACGGAGGTGATGCCGGGCACGACGCCGATGACGAGGCCGATGCCGACGGCCTCGAAGGCGGTGAACACCGACCGGGGCGCGCCGGCCAGGACCCGGCTCAGCACGTCGCGGCCGAGGTAGTCGGTGCCGAACCAGTGCGCCGCGCTCGGCGGCCGGAGGATCTCGGCGCTGTTCCTCAGCGGGTCGTACGGCGCGAGGAGAGGCCCGAGCACCGCGAGGAGGAGCACCGCCGCCAGCACGGCCGCGGCGACGACGCCGGCGCGGGTGCGCAGGACGCCGGTGACGGTCCTCATACTTCCCTCCTGGCGGCGGGGCGCAGCTTGACCAGCAGGACGTTGACGAGCGCGGAGGAGATCAGCACGACGCCGATCGTGACGAGCAGAGCCCCCTGCACGACGGGCACGTCACCGCCGAGCGCCGCCGTCTTGGTGAGCTCGCCGATGCCCGGCAGCGCGAACACGGTCTCGACGATGACGGCCCCGCCGATCAGCCGTGGCACGTGCATGCCGAGCACGGCGACCGCGGGTCCCGCGCCGTTGCGCAGCGCGTGGACGAGGACGATGCGCCACGCCGGCAGGCCGCGCACCTGCGCGCCCACGACGTAGTTCTCGTGCAGGGTGTCGGCCATCCCGGTCCGCAGCTGGCGGGCGACGTCCGCCGCGGCGTCCAGGCTGAGGGACACGCTGGGCAGCACGAGGAAGCTCGCCCAGGTCAGCAGCCCGTCGGACGGAGACGCCCAGCCGCCCGAGGGCAGCACCGGCACGAGCAGCGAGAACACCGTGATGAGAGCGATCGCGGCGACGAACCCGGGCACGGTCGCCAGCACGGAGGTGACGACAGTGACGGCGCGGTCGAGCCGGCCGCCCTGCCGTACGGCGGCGAGGACGCCGAAGACGCCGCCGAGCACGACGGCGATGAGCAGCGCCCCGGCGGCCACGGACAGGCTCACCGGCAGCCGCTCGGCGATGCTCTGCGCCACCGGGATCTTGGTGAACCAGGAGGAGCCGAGGTCGCCGTGCAGGGCGTCCCACAGCCACAGCGCGTAGCGCTCCGGCAGCGGCCGGTCGAGCCCGAACACCTCGCGCATCCTCGCCACGTCGGCGGGGGTGGCGGAGTCGCCGAGCACGACCGAGGCGGGGTCCTGGTCCGTCAGCCCGCCGAGCATGAAGGTGATGAAGGTGGACACGAGCAGCACGGGGACCGCGATCAGCAGGGCCCGGCCGAGCGCGGCGGCGGTCCGCGCGACGGCCCGCCCCCCGGGCCCCGGCCGGCCGGGGCCCGCCGGGGTGGCGGCGGTGCCCGTCCGGCCGGTCGTGTCGCGTACGTTCAGCGTGGTCACTTGTCCACCCAGACGCCTTCGAAGCGCTGGATGTCCACCCAGTTGCGCAGGCCGTGCACCTTCGGGGTGTGCGCCGCGAAGCGCGTCACCGAGTACAGGAACACGTTCGGCATGTTCGTCACCGCGATCCTGGTGGCGGCCTGGATCGCCGCCGGGTAGGCGGGATCGGTCAGGGCGTGCCCGCTCGCCTTGGCGACCGCGGCGGGCAGCTCGGCGGGGGTGGTCTTGCCGAGGTTCATCAGGCCCTGCGCGCCGAACAGCACCTGCAGCGCCTGCACCGGCGACTGGCGGGCGTTGAACTGGTCGAGCACGAACGGGTACTTGCGCGTGATGTAGTTGTTGACGCCGGGCGTCAGAACGGTGAGCGTCGTGCGGATGCCGGCCGCGTTGAGCTGCTGCTGGATCAGCTCGCCGACCGGGTCGTCCGCCCTGCCGAGCGCGAGCTGGACGTCGACGCCGTCCGGGTATCCGGCCTCGGCCAGCAACTGCCTGGCCTTGGCCACGTCGTGCGGGTAAAGGTTGTCGAGACCGGGGTCGTGGGCGACGTAGCCCTGGGGGAACGGCTGCCAGACCGGCCGGCCGTACCCGAAGTTGGCCGTGTCGACCAGCGCCTGCCGGTCGATCGCGGTGCTGATCGCCTGGACGACCTTGGGGTTGTCGAACGGCTTGACGGTGTTGTTCACGTCGAGGACGCGGACCGGCAGCACGTCGGTCTTCACGACCGGGAACCCGGCGGCCTCGACCCCGCCGACCTGCGAGGCGGTGAGGTCGGCGAGGTCGTACTGGCCCGAGCGCAGGCCCGCGACCGCCACGGACGGATCGGGCGTCGGCTTGAGCACGAAGTTCGTGACGAGGATGTCGCCCGCGTTCCAGAACGCGGGGTTCTTCACCAGCGTCGCCTGCGACCCGGGCACGTAGCTCTTCAGGATGAAGGGCCCGGCGCCGACGGGCTGGGTGGCCAGCTTCGCCGGGTCCTTGGCCGCGGCCGGGCTGACGATCTGCCCGGTCTTGCCCGACAGCAGCAGCGGGATCTGGTAGTCCACCTGGGTGAGGTGCAGCGTCACGTCCGTGGCGCTGTCGGCGGTGATGCGCTCGACGGTGACCAGCTGCGGCGCGATCGTCGAGTCCTTGGCGGTCTTGCCGCGTTCCAGGCTCGCCTTGACGGCGGCCGCGTCGAGCTTCGTGCCGTCGGAGAAGGTCAGGCCCGGCCGCAGGTGGAAGGTGACCGAGCGGCCGTCCTTGGCGTACGTCCACGACCGCGCGAGGCCGGGCTGGGCCTCGCCCTTCTCGTCCACCTCGGTGATCCCCTCGTAGACGAGGGTCAGCGCGTGGACGTCGTTGCCGACCGCCGAGGTCACCGGGTCCCAGGTCGAGGGCAGCGACCAGCCCCACGTCAGGGTGTCGCCGCGCCCGCCGGCGGCCGATCCGGCTGCGGCCTCGCCGACGGGCGCGGGGGAGGCGCAGCCGGTCAGCAGGAGCGCCACGAGGCCGGCGGCCCATCTCGTCCTCATCGGCCCGGCCCCGTGGTGACGAGGGCTTCCTCGCGGGCGGCCGCGCCGGCGCGCAGCAGCGGGACCAGCTCCCGGCCCCAGTCGCGTACGTCCCGCACCGGGTCGAAGCCGCGGATGAGGAAGGTGCGGACGCCGAGGTCGTAGTACTTCAGCAGGGCGTCGGCGACCTGCTGGGGCGTGCCGACCAGGGCGGTGGAGTTGCCGCCGCCGTCGGTGAGCTGGGTGACGCCGAACCAGAGGCGTTCGTCGTGCACGAGCTTCTCGTCCGCCTCGTCCTTGAGCCGCTTGGCGCCGACGGCGGTGTTGTCGCCGCGGCCGATCCGCCACGGTCCGCCGCCGCTGCGCGCGAGGTTGTCCTCGAAGGCGCGGCGGATGCCGTCGGCCCGCTCCCAGGCCGCGTCCTCGGTCTCGGCGACGATCGGGCGTACGGACAGGGAGAAGCCGATCTCGCGGCCGTGCCGCGCGGCCTCGGCGCGGATCAGGTCGATGCGTTCGCGCGTCTGGGCCAGGGGCTCTCCCCACAGGGCGTAGACGTCGGCCCAGCGCCCGCCCACCCTGATCGCGTCGTCGGACTGCCCGCCGAAGAAGATCGGCACCGGGCCGTGCGGCTTGACCGAGCTGAACGCGCCCTCGAAGCGGTAGAACTCCCCCGCGTGGTCGAAGGGCTCGTCGGAGGTGAGGGTGCGCCTCAGCACCTCGATGAACTCGGCGGTGCGCCGGTAGCGGGCCTGCTTGTCCGCGAAGTCGCCGTCGCGCCGCTGGTCGGTGTCGCTGCCGCCGGTGATGTGGTGGATCGCGACGCGGCCGGCGCCGGTGAGGTTGTCCAGCGTCGCGAGCTTACGCGCGGTCAGGGTGGGCTGGATGAATCCGGGCCGCTGGGCGATGAGGACGCCGAGGCGTTCGGTGTTGTAGAGCACGTGCGCGGCGGCGGCGAAGCCCTCGGGCGAGGTGGCGCTGTGCGCGACGAGCGCGCGGTCGAAACCGGCCTCCTCGTGGGCGCGGGCGAAGTCGGCGAGGTAGCCGGGATCGACGACCGGTCCTTGCCAGCCGGCGCTTTCCGAGCCGTAGGCGGTCGAGACCATCCCCAGGATCTGGATCGACAAAGTAGCGAGCCTTTCAGACGGGTGGACTGCTGCAGAGATGGGGAGCACCGCCGGCTGGTGCACACCTGTCAGCCTGCGGTGTCGCCTGCCGGGGTGTCCAACGACGCTTCGTGATCGCGGGCCATCACGTCACGTGATAAATACCCTTACATCAGGTAGGAATAATAGGTATGATTCCGGGTATGAACCGTACGCTGGACATCGCACCGTTGCGCAGCTTCGTCGCTGTCGCCGACGCCGGCGGCTTCCAGCGCGCCGCCGACGCCCTGCACCTCAGCCAGGGCGCGGTGAGCCAGCACGTCCGCCGGCTGGAGTCCGCGATCGGCCGCCCGCTCGTGGAGCGCAGCGGCCGCGGCTCCCGGTTCACCGCCGACGGAGAGAAACTGCTGGGCCTGGCGCGCGGCATCCTGGCGCTGCACGACGAAGGGCTGCGCAGCTTCGACGACGAGGCGCGCGGCACGATCGTCATCGGCTCGACCGAGCACGCGGCGGCGCAACTGCTGCCGCATCTGGCGGCCGCACTTGACGGGACCGCGCTCGACGGGGCCGGGCCCCGCTACGGCGTCAGGTTCAGGATCGACCGCGGGGCGAGGCTCCGCGAGAGCTTCGCCACCGGACGCATCGACCTGGCCCTGCTCATCGGACCCGCCGACGACCCGCGCGCCACCCCGGTCGGCGACCTCGCGCTCACCTGGTACGCCGCCCCCGGCTGGACGCCGCCGAGGCAGGGCCGGCCGCTCCCGCTCGTCGCCTTCGACCACCCCTGCGCCCTCCGCGACCGCGCCCTGGTGACCCTGTCGCACCACGCGATCCCCGTCGCCATCGCCGCCGAGGCCAACCAGCTGGCCGGCGTGCAGGCCGCCGTCAGCGCCGGCGCGGGCGTGGCGCTGCTCGCGACCCTCGGCCAGACCCCGGAAGGGCTCGTGCCGCGCGACGACCTGCCGAGGCCGAAGCCCTTGCCGCTGGCGCTGTGGACCTGCCAGGGCGTCGCGCCGGCGGTCGCCGAGCGCGTGGCGGACACGCTGCGCCGCCTCCTGACGACCCCGGTCCTGACCAAGGTGCCACCGCACGACCTCGTCCTCGCCAAAGGAGCCTGATGCCCGACCGCCAGCCGTCCCGCCCGACGGGCCGTGACCTCGTCCGTACGCCCAGCGGCGTCCTCGTGCCCGCCGGCATCGACCCGTTCCACCGCACCCTGCACCACGTCGCCCCCGCCGGCCTGATCGGCCGGACCTCGCAGACCTCGGGGATGACGCGGCTGGAGGCCGTCAGCGGCAAGACGGTCGGCGCCGAGAACCTCTGGATGGGTCAGACCCACGTCGCCGCGGCGACCGCGTCGGGCAACCACCACCACGGGGCGTCCGAGACCGCGATCTATGTCGTGTCCGGGCACCCGGTCTTCGTATTCCTGGACGTGGAGGGCGACGAACCCGTCGAACACCGCATCAGCACCGGTCCCGGCGACTACATCTTCGTGCCACCGTTCGTCCCGCACCGCGAGGAGAACCCCGACCCCGACACCGAGGCCGTCGTCGTCATCGCCCGCACCACCCAGGAGGCGATCGTCGTCAACCTCGACGGGCTCGACTGGTCCGACGTCGAGATCCGCTGAGCCCGCCGATGTCCGCTCGTTCGGCCGCGCAGGTCCGCGCGCTGCTGCTGCGCCGCGCCGAGATCGTCATCGCCGACGTACGCGAGGAGGCCGACCACGCGCGGGGCCATCCGCTGTGGGCGGCCAGCTTTCCCCTCTCCCGGCTGGAGCTGGACGCCTGGCGGCGCATCCCCCGCCGCGACACCCCCATCGTCGTCTACGGCGACGCGGACGCGCCCGCGCACCGGGCGATCGACGTCCTGCGCCGCCTCGGCTACTCGCGCGTGGACGCGCTGGAAGGCGGGCTCGACGGCTGGATCGCCGCCGGCGGCGAGCTCTTCCAGGACGTGAACGTGCCCAGCAAGGCGTTCGGCGAGCTGGTCGAGTCGGTCCGCGGCACGCCGTCGCTCACCGCGCAGCACGTCCAGGCGCTCATCGACGCCGGCACGCCGCCCGTCATCGTGGACGCGCGCCGCTTCGAGGAGTTCCAGACCATGAGCATCCCCACCGCGACCAGCGTGCCGGGCGCGGAGCTGGTGCTGCGCGTCCGCGAGCTCGCCCCCGACCCCGCCACCCCCGTCGTCGTGAACTGCGCCGGGCGCACCCGCAGCATCATCGGGGCCCAGTCCCTGATCAACGCCGGCCTGCCCAACCCGGTGGCGGCGCTGCGCAACGGCACCATCGGCTGGACCCTCGCCGGGCAGCGGCTCGACCACGCGGCGACCAGGGCGGCGCCGCGCGCCGTGACGGAGTCGCACCACGCCCTCGCCCTGGCCGGGGCCCGGGACGTCGCCCGGCGCGCCGGCGTGCGGTTCATCGGCGCCGCCGACCTGCCCGGCCTGCGCGACCCCGGTCGCACGACCTACGTCTTCGACGTCCGCTCGGCGGCCGAGTTCGCGGCCGGGCACCTCGACGGCTCCCGGCACGCGCCCGGCGGGCAGCTCGTGCAGGAGACCGACCACTACGCGCCGGTGCGCGGCGCCCGCGTCGTCGTCGTGGACGACGACGGGGTGCGGGCCGCGATGACCGGGTCGTGGCTCGCCCAGATGGGCTGGGAGACCTATGCGATCAGCCCCGCCGCTCCCGGGGATCTGACCAGGCGGGGCGACTCCGATCCCCTCCCGGAGCCGCCGCAGGGCGCCACCGTCTACGCGGCGACCCTGCGCGCCTGGCTGGCCGCCGACGGGGCCTCCACCGTCGTCATCGACGTCGCGCCCAGCCGGGACTACGCCGCCGGGCACATCCCCGGCGCCTGGTACGCCATCCGGTCACGGCTGGCCGCCGCGCTCGCCGCGACCGGCCCGGCTGACCGGTTCGTCGTCACCTGCCCGGACGGCGTGCTGGCGCGTTTCGCCGCGGCGGACCTGCGCCGGCTCACCCCTGCGCCGGTGTTCGGCCTGGACGGCGGCACGGCCGCCTGGCGCGGACCGGTCGAGTCGGATCCGGGGCGCTACGCGGTCGAGCCGGTTGATCGGTACCGGCGGCCGTACGAGGGGACCGACAACGCCAGGACGGCGATGGAGGCGTACCTCACGTGGGAGTACGGCCTGGTGGAGCAGCTTGAGCGGGACGGCACCCACCACTTCCGCGTGGTCTGATGGCACACTGGACGCGGATCGCCCGCCGCGCCGATCACTCCGTCTCCCCCCACGGCGGCCAGATCGTGGAGGACGACAGCCATGACCGCGGCCGGGTGGCAGGGGACGACCGTGCTGCGGCCGGGCTGGCTGGCCTTCAGCGGCGAGGTCGGCGCCACCGAGCCGCACGCGCACGCCGCCCTCCAGGTCATCATCGTGACCGCCGGGACGGTGGAGCTGGCCGACGCCCACCACATCCGCCGCCGGGTGCGGGCGGCGATCATTCCGCCGCGCGCCAGGCACGCCGTGCGCGGCGGCCCCGGCGCCCGCGCCGACATGCTCTATCTCGATCCGGCCGGCGGCGCGGGCCGCCACCTGCTCACCGCTGCGGCCTGGCCGGGCCGCGACCGGGTCGGCGCCTGGGTGGACGCGGCGCACGCCCTGGTGCCGGCCGGCGACGAGTCCCGCGATCCGGCCGCGCTCGTACGTGCCTGGACGGCCGCGGTCCCGGGCCCGCGCCACCCGGCGCTGCGGAGAGCGCTGGAGCTGCTGCCGGAGCTGCTGGCCGGCCCCGTCCGGCTCACCGACCTGGCCGGCGCCGTCCACCTGTCGGCCAGCCGCCTCGGCCATCTGTTCACCGCCGAGCTCGCCCTGCCCTACCCGGTCTACGTGCGCTGGGCCCGGCTGCGCCGCGCCATCGAGCTGGCCCGCGACAGCGCCACGCTGACCGAGGCCGCGCACGGCGCGGGTTTCGCCGACGGCTCCCACCTGACCCGGGTCTGCCACGAGATGTTCGGCCTGGCCCCCTCCCAGCTCATCCACCTCGTGCGGGCGTGAAGGACAGCGGATCCGTCCAAGCCCCGGACGGCCGGCCGCCGCGAGGCTGATCGGCATGCACCGCACAGTCATCCGTTATGGATATGTCCCGTTCATGCTGCTCGGCGTCAACGGCGCCGCCATCGCGCTGGCCGCCTCCGGCGCCTCCAAGCTCTGGCTGGTCGGCCTGCTGCCGGCCGCGATCGGCTGCTCCTTCGCGGCCGAACGCGCCCTGCCGTACGAGGCCGAATGGAACAGCCCGGCCGGGGACGGCTCCCGCGACGTCGCCCACGCCGCGGTCAACGAGCTGCTGCTGCTCGTCAGCGTCGGCGTCATCCCGCTGCTGGCGGCCACCGTCACGGTCGCCGACCTGTGGCCGCGTTCATGGCCCTTCGCGCTGCAGGTGCTGGCCGCCGTCCTGATCGCCGACCTCGGCATCACCCTGACGCACTACGCGAGCCACAAGATCGGCGTGCTGTGGCGCTTCCACGCCGTCCACCACTCCGTCAAGCGCTTCTACGGCTTCAACGGGCTGATGAAGCACCCCCTGCACCAGACCGTGGAGATGGGCGCCGGCGTCGCCCCGCTCATCCTCGTCGGCCTGCCGGTCGACGTCGCCTCCGCCCTGGCCGTCGCCGTCGCCGTGCAACTGCTGCTCCAGCACTCCAACGCCGACTACCGCGTCGGCCCGCTGACGTACGTGCTCGCGCTCAACGAGGGCCACCGCTTCCACCACCTCAAGTGGGCCGGGATCGGCGACGTCAACTTCGGCCTGTTCACCCTGACCTGGGATCACCTGCTCGGCACCTTCTCCTACGACCCCGCCCGCCGCTTCACCTCCGACCAGCTCGGCATGGCGGCCAAGCCCGACTACCCCACCGCCTACCTCGCCCAGCTCGCCGAGCCCTTCCGTGCCTCCGGCGCCTGCCACGCCGACCTGCCCGCCCCGGGGACGCATTGACGCGAACGGGAGAAAAGGATACGTTCCGGGAGATTTCACGGTTGTCCAAGGGAAATCCGGTGAGATGCCGGTGCGGACGCGCCACTGTATCCGGGACGTTGATCCCGGGAGCCAGGTCGCTTGGCGACCGTGACCTCGCAACATGGGACGCGTCACCCTGAGGAGGCTCACATGAGCGGGTTGTCCAGCCCGTCGTCCGTTCCGTCGTCCATTCCCTTCCCGCGCCTGCGGCCCTGGCTGCTGGCCGTGCCCGTGCTGTTGCTCGTGGCGTACCTCGTCCTGATGGACAACGGCGCCATCTCCCAGACGGGAGCATTCCTGCACGAACTCATGCACGACGGGCGGCATCTGCTCGGCGTGCCCTGCCACTAGGGGGCGGGGTGGTACGCACTCTCCTGGTCAGGGGCCTGCTCATGGGGCTGCTGGCCGGACTCGTCGCGGGCGGCTTCGCCTTCGTCTTCGGCGAGCCTCGCGTGGATGACGCGATCGCCCTGGAGGAGGCGGCCGCCGGGACGGCGGCGCACGACCACGCCCCCGGGGAGGCCGCGCATGACCACACCGCCGGGGAGGCGGCGCACGACCACGGCGAAGGGGCCGCGGTCAGCAGGCCGGCGCAGAAGGCGGCGCTCTTCCTGGCCACCGGGCTCTACGGGCTGGCCGTCGGCGGCGTGTTCGCCCTGGTGTTCGCGGGCCTGCGCGGGCGGGTCGGGCCGCGTTCGGACGGGCGGCTGGCGCTGGCCGCCGCCGGGACGGCGTTCGGCGCGGTCATCCTGGTTCCCTTCGTGAAATATCCGGCCAACCCACCGGCGGTGGGCGACCCGGAGACCATCGACAGCCGCACCCTGCTCTACGTGGTGATGATCCTCGTGGGGCTGGCCGCGACGGCGATCGCGGTGGCCACGGCCCGCCGGGTCACCACCGGGGACGACTGGGCACGGTGGGTGGCGGCGGTGGCCGCCTTCCTCGTGCCCGTGGCCGCCGCCTGGTGGCTGCTGCCGGCGGTCGACGAGGTGCCCGACGGCTTCCCCGCGACGTTGCTGTGGCAGTTCAGGCTCGCCTCGCTCGGCACCCAGCTCGTCTTCTGGACGGCGTTCGGCGTGCTGTTCGGCTGGGCGAGCGACCGGGTGGCGCGGCGCGCGGCGGCTCCTGCGCCCCTCGCCGTGCCGGGCTGAGCGGGTGCTGTTCGTCCGGCACGCCACGACGCCGGGCATGCGGGCCGCGTGCTTCCCCCGCGAGGAGGACGACGCCGACGAGGCGAGCCTGGCCAGGGCCGCCGCGCTGGGGTTCGCCGCGCTCCCCGCGTGGGTGGCCCCGGCCAGGGCCGCCCGGCGGACCGCCGCCGCTCTGGGGCTGGAGCCACGTGAGGCTCCGGCCCTGCGGGAGGCGGACTGCGGGCGGTGGCGCGGCCTGCCGTACGAGCGGGTCGCGCGGGAGGAGCCGGAGGCGCTGGCGAGCTGGCTGACCGACCCGGACGCCGCCCCGCACGGCGGCGAGTCCCTGGCCGCGCTCGCCGTCCGGGTCGCCGGCTGGCTCGAAGCGGCACGGGACGAGCCCGAGGCGGTCGCCGTCTGCGACGCCGGCGCCATCCGGGCGGCGCTCGGTCACGCCCTCGGGCTGGGCCCGCGGGCCACCGCCCGTTTCGATGTGGCGCCTCTGTCCACCACCGAGCTGGTCGTCACGCGCGACGGCTGGCGGGTGGCCCATGTCAACCGGAAGGTCTGGAAGTCTTGATCGTCACCTATCCGTTCAGCGCCGTCGTCGGCCTCGACGACCTGAAGCTGGCGCTGGTGCTGAACGCGGTCTCGCCCCGGGTGGGCGGGGTGCTCGTACGCGGGGAGAAGGGAACGGCGAAGTCCACGATCGTACGGGCGCTGGCCGCCCAGCTCCCCTCGGTGGTCGTGGTGCCGGGGTGCCGGTTCGCCTGCGATCCGGCCGCGCCCGACCCCGGCTGCCCGGACGGGCCGCACGAGCCGGGGGCCGAGGGCGTGCAACGTCCGGCGGCCCTGGTGGAGCTGCCCGTGGGCGCGTCGGAGGACCGGCTGGCCGGCTCGCTCGACGTGGAGCGGGCGCTGACGGAGGGCGTGAAGGCGTTCGAGCCCGGCCTGCTGGCCGCCGCCCACCGCGGCGTGCTGTACGTGGACGAGGTGAACCTGCTGCACGACCACCTCGTGGACCTGCTGCTCGACGCCGCCGCCCTGGGGACGTGCTACGTCGAGCGCGAGTCGGTGTCGGTACGCCACGCCGCCCGCTTCCTGCTGGTCGGGACTATGAACCCGGAGGAGGGCGAGCTGCGCCCGCAGCTCCTGGACCGGTTCGGCCTGACGGTCGAGGTCCGGGCGTCACGGGACCCGGAGGAGCGGGCCGAGGTGGTGCGGCGGCGGCTGGCCTTCGAGGCGGACGCGGCGGCGTTCGCGGCCCGCTGGGCGGCGGAGGAGTCGGCGCTGGCGGCCAGGATCGCCGCCGCCCGCGCCCGCGTACCCGGGGTACGGCTGCCGGACGCGCGGCTGCGACAGATCGCGACGGTGTGCGCGGCGTTCGAGGTGGACGGCCTGCGCGCGGACCTGGTGACGGCGAACGCGGCGATCGCGCACGCCGCCTGGCAGGGGCGCGACGCCGTGACCACCGAGGACGTGCGGGCGGCGGCCCGGCTGTCGCTGCCGCATCGCAGGCGGCGCGATCCGTTCGACGCGCCGGGGCTGGACGAGCGGCTGCTTGAGGAGCTGCTGGAGCGTACGGCGGGGGACGACGAGCCCGGGCCCGGCGACGATGACGGCGGCGGCGGCCGGGGCGACGACGGCAGCGGTCCGGGGAGCAGCGCCGGCGGTCCGGGCGATGACGGCAGCGGTCCGGGCGGCGACGGCGGTCCTGGCAACGACCGTCGCGGCCTCGGCGGCGACGGCCGTGGTTCGGCGGGAACGTCGCCACCGCCCGCGGACGCGGCGGGGCCGGACGGCGCGGGCATGGGCGCGGCTCCGGCTTCGGCTCCGGCTCCGGCTTCGGCTTCGGCTTCGGCGAGTGCGGGACCAGGATCGGGCGGGCGGGATCACGCCGGGCCGCCGGACTCCGTGGAGCCCTCGGACGGCACACCGCCCGGCGCCGCGCACCGGGTGGCAGGGGTGGCGGCGCCGTACCGGGTGCCGTTGCTGGAGGTGCCGGGGCTCGGTGAGGGCGCGGCGGGCAGGCGGTCGCGGTCGCGGACCCGGCGCGGCCGGAGCACCGGCTCTCGCCGCCCGGACGGCCCGATCGGCGACCTGCACGTGCCGGCGACGCTGCTTGCGGCGGCCCCGCACCAGCGCGGACGCGGCCGTCACGGCACCGGCCTGGTGCTGCGCGGCGACGACCTGCGTGAGGTCGTGCGCGAAGGCCGGGAGGGCAATCTCGTGCTGTTCGTCGTGGACGCCAGCGGCTCGATGGCGGCCCGCAAGCGGATGACCGCCGTCAAGACCGCCGTGCTCAGCCTGCTGCTGGACGCCTACCAGCGGCGCGACAAGATCGGCCTGATCACCTTCCAGGGGACCGGCGCGCGGGTGGCGCTGCCGCCCACGTCGTCGGTGGAGGCGGGCGCGGCCCGGCTGCGGTCCCTGCCCACCGGCGGGCGCACGCCCCTGGCGGCGGGGCTGACCCGCGCGGCGGAGGTGCTGCGCGTGGAGCGGCTGCGCGATCCGGCGAGGCGGCCGCTGCTGGTGCTGGTGACCGACGGGCGGGCCACGGCGGGCGGCGACGTGGACCGGGCCGCCGCGCTGCTGAAGGGCACCGCGTCGGTGGTCGTGGACTGCGAGAGCGGGCCGGTCAGGCTCGGCCTGGCCGTCCGGCTGGCGTCCCGGCTGCGCGCCCGCCTGGTGCCCCTCGACTCCCTGGCCGACCTCGGGGCGGTCGTCCGTGACTACAGGAAGGCGGTCTGATCATGCCGCAGGGAAAACCGGCCGTCGTGCCCGACGACGGCCTCACCACGCGCCAGCGGCGGACCCGGCCGCTGCTGATGGTCCACACCGGGCCAGGCAAGGGCAAGTCCACGGCCGCGTTCGGGATGGCGCTGCGCGCCTGGAACCAGGGCTGGCCGATCGGGGTGTTCCAGTTCGTGAAGTCGGCCAAGTGGCGCATCGGCGAGGAGCGGGCGCTCAAGGTGCTCGGCGAGAGCGGCGAGGGCGGGCCGGTGACCTGGCACAAGATGGGCGAGGGCTGGTCGTGGATCCAGCGGCCCGGCACCGAGGAGGACCACGCGGCCGACGCCCGCGAGGGCTGGGAGCAGGTCAAGCGCGACCTGGCGGCCGAGACGTACCGGTTCTACGTGCTGGACGAGTTCACGTACCCGCTGAAGTGGGGCTGGCTGGATCTGGACGACGTGCTGGCGGCGCTGACGGCGCGGCCGGGCAACCAGCACGTCGTGATCACGGGGCGGGACGCGCCCGAGCGGCTGGTCGAGGCCGCCGACCTGGTGACGGAGATGGGCAAGGTGCGCCACCCCATGGACGCCGGGCAGAAGGGGCAGAAAGGCATCGAGTGGTAGTTCCCCGGCTCGTCATCGCGGCCCCGTCGTCGGGCAGCGGCAAGACGACGGTGGCCACGGGGCTGATGGCGGCGCTGCGGGCGCGCGGGCTCAGGGTGTCGCCCCACAAGGTGGGGCCCGACTACATCGATCCGGGCTACCACGCCCTCGCCACCGGCCGTCCCGGCCGCAATCTGGACCCGTGGCTCGTCGGCGAGCGGCTGGTCGCGCCGCTGTTCCTGCACGGCGCGGCCGGGTGCGACGTGGCGGTGGTCGAGGGCGTGATGGGCCTGTTCGACGGCAAGGGGGACTCCGGTTTCGCCTCGACCGCGCACGTCGCGACGCTGCTGGACGCGCCCGTGGTGCTGGTGCTCGACGCGGCCAGGCAGAGCAGGTCGGTGGCGGCGGTGGCGCACGGGTTCGCCACGTTCGATCCGCGGGTGCGGGTGGGCGGGGTGGTGCTCAACCGGGTGGGCTCCGACCGGCACGAGGAGCTGTGCCGCTCCGCGCTGGCCGCCGCCGGGGTGCCGGTGCTGGGGGCGATCCGCCGCGACGACGCCGTGGCCACGCCGTCCCGGCATCTGGGGCTGGTGCCCGCCGCCGAGCGGAAGGCCGAGGCGCTGGCGGCGGTGGACCGGCTGGCCGCGCTGGTGGCCCGCTCGTGCGACCTGGACGCGCTGCTGCGGCTGGCCCGCTCGGCTCCCCCGCTGGGCGGGCCCGCCTGGGAGCCGCCGCCGGCCGCTCCTGGCGCGGCGGGCGGCCGGACGGTGGTCGCGATGGCCGGCGGGGAGGCGTTCACCTTCGGCTACGCCGAGCACGCCGAGCTGCTGCGGGCGGCCGGGGCCGAGGTCGCCGTCTTCGATCCGCTGCGCGACGAACGGCTGCCGGACGGCGCCGGCGCACTCGTGATCGGCGGGGGCTTCCCCGAGATGTACGCCGCCGAACTGGCCGCCAACGAGCCGCTGCGCGAGCAGGTCGCCGCCTTCCCCGGACCGATCGCGGCCGAGTGCGCGGGACTGCTGTACCTGTGCGACGAGCTGGACGGCCGGCGCATGTGCGGCCGGGTCCCCGGGCGGGCGCGGATGACGTCCCGGCTGACGCTCGGCTACCGGGACGCGCTCGCGCTGCGGCGCTCGCCGCTCACCAGGGCGGGCGAGCGGCTGCGGGGACACGAGTTCCACCGCACCGCCGTCCGGTACACCGGCGAGCCGCTGTTCCGCTGGGACGGCGGCCACGACGGGTACGGCGACCGCGGCGTGACCGCGTCCTATCTGCACCTGCACTGGGCGGGCGCGCCGCACCTGGCTCAGCGGCTGGTGTCGTCCTCCAGGTCGCCCTCGGTCTTGAGATAGACCTCGCGCAGGCCGCGCAGGACCTCCGGGTCGGGGTGCTCCCACATGCCGCGCTCGGCGGCCTCCAGGAGGCGTTCGGCGATGCCGTGCAGCGCCCACGGGTTGGAGCGGGCCATGAACTCCTGGTTCTCGGGGTCGAGGACGTAGGTCTCGGTCAGCTTGTCGTACATCCAGTCGGCGACCACGCCGGTCGTGGCGTCGTAGCCGAACAGGTAGTCGACGGTGGCGGCCAGCTCGAACGCGCCCTTGTAGCCGTGCCGGCGCATGGCGGCCAGCCAGCGCGGGTTGACCACCCGGGCGCGGAAGATCCGCGAGGTCTCCTCCGACAGGGTGCGGGTGCGTACGGCGTCCGGGCGGGTGCTGTCGCCGACGTAGGCGGCCGGGGCTTTGCCGGTGAGCGCCCGCACGGTGGCGATCATGCCGCCGTGGTACTGGAAGTAGTCGTCGGAGTCGGCGATGTCGTGCTCGCGGGTGTCGACGTTCTTGGCGGCGACCGCGATGCGGCGGTAGGCGTCCTCCATCTGCGGGCGGGCGGCGACGCCGTCGAGGTCGCGGCCGTAGGCGTAGCCGCCCCACACGGCGTACACCTCGGCGAGGTCGGCGTCGTCGCGCCAGTTGCGGCTGTCGATGAGCGGCAGCAGCCCCGCCCCGTACGCGCCGGGCGCGGAGCCGAAGATCCGCATCGTCGCCAGGCGCTCGTCGCCGCCGGACGCGGCCACGTGGGCGCGCACGTAGTTGTCCTCGGCCGGCTCCGGGAGCGACGCGGCCAGCCGTACGGCGTCGTCGAGCATGCTCACCACGTGCGGGAACGCGTCGCGGAAGAACCCGCTGATGCGGACCGTCACGTCGATGCGCGGGCGGCCCAGCTCGGCGAGCGGGATCGGCTCCAGCCGGGTGACGCGGCGCGAGGCGTCGTCCCATTCGGGACGGACGCCGAGCAGGGCCAGGACCTCGGCGACGTCGTCGCCGGCCGTGCGCATGGCGCTGGTGCCCCACACCGACAGCCCGACCGAGCACGGCCACTCGCCGGTGTCGGCGCGATAGCGCGCCAGCAGGGACTCGGCCATGGCCTGGCCGGTCTCCCAGGCCAGGCGGCTCGGCACCGCGCGGGGATCGACGGAGTAGAAGTTGCGGCCGGTCGGCAGCACGTTGACCAGGCCGCGCAGCGGCGAGCCGCTGGGCCCTGCGGGCACGTAGCCGCCGTCCAGGGCGTGCAGGACGTGGTCGAGCTCGTCGGTGGTGCGGGCCAGGCGCGGCACCATCTCGGTGGCGGCGAAGGCGAGCACGCGCGCCACCAGCTCCACCCGCTCCGGCGGCACGTCGTGCAGCGCCGCGCGGGCGACCGCGGACCCCACCTCCGGGGCACCGCCCGACGCCGTACGGGCGACCTCCGACCCCACCTCCGGCGCGCCCCCTAGCACCGCGCGGGCGACCTCGGGTGCCCACTCGGGCGCCCAACCGCGTTCCTCCATGGCCTCGACCAGGGCGCGGGCGACCGACTCCGCCCGGTCCACCTCGCCCAGCCCCGCCGTGCCGTCCTCCGCCAGGCCGAGGGCCTCGCGCAGGCCGGGCAGGGTCTCCCGGCCCGCCCACATCTGACGGGCGCGCAGCATCGCCAGCACCAGGTCGACGCGTACCTGCCCGGTCGGCGCCTGGCCGAGCACGTGCAGGCCGTCGCGGATCTGGACGTCCTTCACCTCGCACAGCCAGCCGTCCACGTGCAGGATGAGGTCGTCGAACTCGCTGTCGTGCGGCCGGTCGGCCAGCCCCAGGTCGTGGTCCAGCCGCGCGGCCTGGATCAGCGTCCAGATCTGCGCCCGGATCGCGGGCAGCTTGGCCGGGTCCATCGCGGCGATCGTGGCGTGCTCGTCCAGCAGCTGCTCCAGCCGGGCGATGTCGCCGTAGGTGTCGGCGCGGGCCATCGGCGGCACCAGGTGGTCCACGAGCACGGCGTGCGCGCGCCGCTTGGCCTGCGTGCCCTCCCCCGGGTCGTTGACGAGGAACGGGTAGATCAGCGGCAGGTCGCCGATGGCGGCGTCGGTGGCGCAGGCCGCCGACAGGCCCGCCGACTTGCCCGGCAGCCACTCCAGGTTGCCGTGCTTGCCGACGTGCACCATGGCGTGCGCCCCGAACTCGGCCGACAGCCAGCGGTAGGCGGCCAGGTAGTGGTGGCTGGGCGGCAGGTCGGGGTCGTGGTAGATGGCGATGGGGTTCTCGCCGAAGCCGCGCGGCGGCTGCACCATCACCACCAGGTTGCCGGCCCGCAGCGCCGCCAGCACGATGTCGGCGCCGTTCTCGCCCTCGTGCACGAACAGCTCGCCCGGCGGCGGCCCCCAGTGCCGCTCGATCGCCTCCCGCAGCTCCGCGGGCAGGGTGCGGTACCACTGCTCGTAGGAGGCGGCGGAGATGCGGACCGGGTTGCCCGCCAGGTGCTCCTCGGTCAGCCAGTCCTGGTCCTGGCCGCCGGCGGCGATCAGCGCGTGGATGAGCGCGTCGCCGTCCTGCTCGGCCACGCCGGGGAAGCCGTCGCCCAGGTCGTAGCCGGCCTCGGCGAGCCGGGCCAGCAGCCGTACGGTGCTCGCGGGGGTGTCCAGCCCGACGGCGTTGCCGACGCGGGAGTGCTTGGTCGGGTACGCCGACAGCATCACCACCAGCCGCCGCGCGGCGGGCGGCGTGTGCCGCAGCAGGCCGTGGCGCACCGCGATGCCCGCCACCCGGGCGGCCCGTTCGGGGTCGGCGACGTAGACGGTCAGCCCGTCGGGGTCGATCTCCTTGAATGAGAACGGCACCGTGATGATCCGCCCGTCGAACTCCGGGATCGCCACCTGGGAGGCGGCGTCCAGCGGCGACAGGCCGTCGTCGTTCTCCTCCCACGCCTGGCGGGTGGTGGTCAGGCAGAGCCCCTGCAGGATCGGCACGTCGAGCCCGGCCAGCGCGCCGACGTCCCATGCCTCGTCGTCGCCGCCCGCGCCGGCGGTGGCCGGGCGGGAGCCGCCCGCCGCCAGCACCGTGACGACCAGCGCGTCCGCCGCGCGCAGCGTGTCGAGCAGCTCCGGCTCGGCCGCGCGCAGGGACGAGCAGAAGATCGGCAGCGCCTGCCCGCCCGCGTCCTCGACGGCGGCGCACAGTGTCTCGACGAACGCGGTGTTGCCCGCCATGTGGTGCGCCCGGTAGTAGAGCACCCCCACCACCGGGCCGCTGGTGGAGCGGGCAGGGCGTTCCAGCCGTCCCCAGGTGGGCGCGGCGGCGGGCGGCTCGAACCCGTGCCCGGTCAGCAGGACGGTGTCGGACAGGAACGCGTGCAGCTGCGCCAGGTTGGCCGGCCCGCCGTGGGCCAGGTAGGCGTGCGCCTCGGCGCACACCCCGCCGCTGACCGTGGACAGCTCCATCAGCTCGGCGTCGGGCGCCTGCTCGCCGCCCAGCACCACGACGGGGCGCGGCCCGGCCAGCAGCGCGTCCAGCCCTTCCTCCCAGGCCCGGCGCCCGCCCAGCAGGCGCACCACGACGAGATCGGTCCCCTCCGTCAGGCCGGGCAGGTCCTCGGCGGTCAGCCGGGCCGGATTGCCCAGACGGTAGTCCGCGCCGCAGGCGCGGGCGCTCAGCAGGTCGGTGTCGGAGGTGGAGAGCAGCAGGACGGTACGGCTGTCGCCAGGCACGGCGCGTTCCTCCCTCGGGGTCCTCGCCCCGGTCGCGGGTGTTGCGACGGCAGGAGTCTCCTGGCTCCCGGATCGACGCTCACCCCGGCCTTCCCGTCCGTCGCCGGACAGTGGCCTTGTGGTGGGGTTCGCTCCCCGGTCACAGTGGCGGGACCGCGCCGGATTCGCACCGGCTTCCTCCCTTTGCCATCGCCTACGCCGAAGCTTACGGCAGGAGCGACCCGCCTCAGAAGTGGCGTTACGATCCCTTCGTGCCCGTAGGTGAATTTCCCGGACGTACGCGTCCCGATGCCTGTCCGGGGGCGCTGCAGGTGCACGAGGCCGCCGACGGCCCGCTCGCCCGCGTGCGCCTGCCCGGCGGCGCGGTGTCGGCCGCGCAGCTCCGCGTGCTCGCCGCCTGCGCGGCCGAGCTGGGGGCGGACGTGATCGAGCTCACGTCGCGGGCCAACGTCCAGGTGCGGGGCCTGCGCTCGCCGGACGTCTTCGCCCGGCGGATCGCGGCGGCCGGGCTGCTGCCGTCGCCCGCGCACGAGCGGGTCCGCAACATCGTGGCCTCCCCGCTGAGCGGACGCGGCCCGGACGGGCTGGTGGACGTGCTGGCCATGGCCCACGCCCTCGACCGGGCCCTGTGCGCGCGCCCCCGGCTGGCCGGCTTACCGGGACGCTTCCTGTTCGCCCTGGACGACGGCACGGGCGACGTCGCCGGACTCGGCGCGGACGTCACGTACGCGGCGACGAGGCTCGGCGCGGCCACCTCGGACGCGGCGTCCGAACTCAGCGCTGACGTCTCGGACACGACGCCGGCGCGCGGCGCGGACGTCTCGGACACGACGCCGGCGCGCGGCGCGGACGTCTCGGACGCGGCGGCCGGGCGGCTGCTGCTCGCCGGAACGGACACCGGGCTGACCGCCGGGCCGGACGCGGCGATCGCGCTCATGATCGACGCCGCCGAGGCGTTCCTCGACGAGCTGCCCTCCGGCGATGACCGCGCCTGGCGCGTCCGCGAACTGGACGACGGCCCGGCCCGAATCGCCGCCCGCCTGCGCGGCGGCGCGTACCAGCCCGTCCCGGACTCGGCCCGCCTGCCCGACGACGCGAACCAGCCCATCTCGGCCCCGGCCCGCCCGAGCGGCGGCGCAAACCCGCCCGTCCCGGACCTGGCCCGCCTGGGCGGCGGCGCGAATCCTCCTGTTCCAGCCCCGGCCCGTCGGCTGCCCGGTCCCGACCGCCTCCCGCCGCCCCGTGCAGGCAGGCCAGCGGCGGGCCGGATGGTGCAGCGGGACGGGCGGGTGGCCGTCGAGGCCGTTGTGCCGCTTGGGCGGTTGACGTCCGGCCAGGCCCTGGCGCTCGCGGACACCGGTCACGCCGTGCGGTTGACGCCCTGGCGGACCGTCGTGCTGCCGGACCTCTCCCCCGCCGAGGCGGACCGGGCCGGGAAGGCGCTCGACGGCATGGGGCTCGTCACCGACCCTGATTCCCCCTGGGCCGGCGTCACCGCCTGCACCGGCCGTCCCGGCTGCGCCAAGGCCCTCGCCGACGTACGGGCGGACGCCCGGCGCTGGGTGGAGGGCCTGGACCGCGCCCCCGCCACCCCCGTCCACTGGGCGGGCTGCGAGCGCCGCTGCGGCCTGCCGCGCGGCCCGGTCGTCCAGCTGATCGCGACCACGAACGGATACGAGGAACGCCACCCTTGAGCGACTACATCCGCGACGGCGCCGAGATCTACCGGCGCTCGTTCGCGACCATCCGCGCCGAGACCGACCTCACGGGCCTGCCGCCCGAGGTGGCCCAGGTGGCGGTGCGCATGATCCACGCCTGCGGCATGACCGACCTCGTCGACGACCTGGCCTGGTCGCCCGGGGCGGTCGTCCGGGCCCGCGAGGCGCTGCGCGGCGGCGCGCCCGTGCTGTGCGACGCCATGATGGTCGCCTCGGGCGTGACCAGGCGCAGGCTGCCCGCCGGCAACGAGGTGCTCTGCACGCTGGGCGACCCGCGCGTGCCCGAGCTGGCCGAACGGCTCGGCACCACCCGCAGCGCCGCCGCCCTTGAGCTGTGGCGCGACCGCCTGGAGGGCGCGGTGGTGGCGATCGGCAACGCGCCGACCGCGCTGTTCCGCCTCCTGGAGCTGGTCGCCGAGGGGGCGGGACGCCCGGCGGCCGTGCTCGGCATCCCGGTCGGCTTCATCGGCGCGGCCGAGTCCAAGCAGGCGCTGGCCGGCAGCGACCTGGAGTACCTGGTGGTGCACGGCCGCCGCGGCGGCAGTGCCATGACGGCGGCGGCGGTCAACGCCATCGCGGATGAGACGGAGTAGACGACGTTGACAGGACGCCTGTACGGGGTCGGCCTCGGTCCCGGTGACCCCGAGCTGGTCACGGTCAAGACGGCCCGGCTGATCGGCGAGGCCGACGTGATCGCCTACCACGCCGCCCGGCACGGCCGCAGCATCGCCCGTTCGATCGCGCTGCCGTACATGCGGGAGGGTCAGGTCGAGGAGCTGCTGCTCTACCCGCTGACCACGGAGACCACCGACCACCCCGGCGGCTACCAGGGCGCGCTCGACGACTTCTACGCCGACTGCGCCGAGCGGCTGGCCGCGCACCTGGACGCGGGCCGGACGGTGGTGGTGCTGGCCGAAGGCGACCCGCTGTTCTACGGCTCCTACATGCACCTGCACAAACGCCTCGCCCACCGCTACCCCACCGAGGTGGTGCCCGGCGTCACCTCGGTCAGCGCCGCCTCCGCCGTGCTCGGGCGTCCGCTGGTGGAGCGGGACGAGGTGCTGACCGTGCTGCCGGGCACGTTGCCCGCCCCCGTGCTGGCCGAGCGGCTGCGCGACACCGACTCCGCCGCCGTGCTCAAGCTGGGCCGCACCTTCGGCAAGGTCCGCGACGCGCTGGCCGAGGCGGGACGGCTCGACGACGCCTGGTACGTCGAGCGCGCCACCATGGGCGCCGAGCGGGTCGCGCCGCTCAAGGACGTGGACCCGGCCGACGTCCCGTACTTCTCGCTGGCCCTGCTCGCGAGCCCGGCCGAGCGCACGTTCGTCCCGGAACGTCCGGCGGCGGAGGGGCGGGGCGAGGTGGTCGTGGTCGGGCTGGGCCCGGCCGGGCGGCCGTGGCTGACGCCGGAGGCGCAGGAGGCGCTGGCCGCCGCGACCGACCTCGTCGGCTACGGCCCGTACGTGGACCGCGTGGCCCCCAACCCGCGCCAGCGCCGCCACCGCACGGACAACCGGGTCGAGGCGGAGCGGGCCAGGCACGCGCTGGAGCTGGCCCGCGACGGGGCCCGCGTGGCGGTCGTGTCGTCCGGCGATCCTGGCGTGTTCGCCATGGCCAGCGCGGTGCTCGAAGCCGCCGCCGACTTCCCCGGCGTGCCGGTGCGGGTCGTCCCCGGGCTGACCGCCGCGCAGGCGGTGGCCGCCAGGGCGGGCGCGCCGCTCGGCCACGACTACTGCGTGCTGTCGCTGTCCGACCTGCTCAAGCCGTGGGAGGTGGTGGCCGACCGGCTGAGCGCCGCCGCGCGGGCCGACCTGGTGCTCGCGATCTACAACCCGGCCTCGCGCAGCCGTACGTGGCAGCTCGGCGCCGCCCGTGACCTGCTGCTGGAGCACCGGACGCCGGACACCCCCGTGGTGATCGGCAGGGACGTCGGCGGTCCGGAGGAGAGCGTCACCGTCACCACGCTCGGCGAGCTGGACCCCGGCCAGGTGGACATGCGCTGCCTGCTGATCGTCGGCTCCTCCACGACCCGCGTCAACGGCGGCGTCGTCTACACCCCGCGCCGCTACCCCTGAACCCAGGCCACCGCCGCCGCCACGCTGTCCACCGTACGGACGCCCGGGGGCGGCGGCGGCCGGTCCACCATGATCACCGGCAGTCCGGCCTCGCGGGCCGCGACGAGCTTGGCCGTGGTCATCCGGCCGCCGCTGTCCTTGGTCACCAGCACGTCCAGGCGGTGCTCGCGGATGAGGGCGCGCTCGCCCTCCACGGTGTACGGTCCCCGGTCGAGCAGGACGTACGCGTTCGCGGGGACCGGCGGCTCGGGCGGGTCCACCGATCTGGCCAGCAGCCACACGCCCGGCAGCGGCGCGAAGACCGGCAGGCTGCGGCGGCCGGTGGTGAGAAAGACCCGCACCTCGCCCGGCGCGGCGGCCCCGGCCCTCCAGTCGCGGCTGACCAGCAGGTCGGCCGCCGCAGGCAACGAGCCGACCCGCAGCCAGTCGTCGCCCGGCCCTTCGCGCCAGCCCGGACGGCGCAGCGCCAGCAGCGGCACGCCGCTCGCCGCCGAGGCCGCCGCCGCCGAGGCCGTCATCCGCTCGGCGAACGGGTGCGTGGCGTCCACCAGCACGTCGATCCGTTCCCGCGTCAGCCAGGCGGCCAGCCCCTCCGCACCGCCGAACCCGCCCTCGCGCACCTCGCCCACCGGCAGGCGCGGGTTGCTGACCCGCCCGGCCAGCGACGACACGACGCGCAGCGCGGGATCGGCGGCCAGCTCGGCGGCCAGCGCGCGAGCCTCGGCGGTGCCGCCCAGAATCAGGACCCGCCGCACGCGCCATCCCTGGCCGGCCTGTCCCTCGCCGCGCTGTAGAGGTGGCTGCCGGGGAACTGTGTCGCCGCCAGCACCCGCCCCACGACGATCACCGCCGTCCGCCGGATCCCGGCCTCGTGGACCTGCCCGGCGATGTCGGCCAGCGTCCCGCGCAGGATCACCTCGTCGGCCCGGCTAGCCCGTGCCACGACCGCCACCGGGCAGTCCTCCCCGTAGGTCGGCACCAGCTCGGCCACCACCTCGTCGATCCGCTGCACGGCCAGGTGCAGCACCATCGTGGCGCGGCTCGCGCCGAGAGTGCCGAGGTCCTCGCCGTCCGGCATGGGCGTGGCGCGGGCGGAGGTACGCGTGAGGATGACCGTCTGCCCGACGCCGGGCACGGTCAGCTCGCGGCCGAGCGAGGCCGCCGCCGCCGCGAACGCCGGAACCCCCGGCACCACCTCGTACGGCACCCCGAGCGCGTCCAGCCTGCGCATCTGCTCGGCCACGGCGCTGAACACCGAAGGGTCGCCCGAGTGCAGCCGCGTCACGTCGAGCCCGTCGCGGTGCGCGGCGGCCAGCTCGGCGATGATCTCGTCGAGCGTCAGATCGGCCGTGTCCACCAGCCTCGCCCCCGGCGGGCAGGCGTCGAGCAGCTCCCGTGGCACCAGCGACCCGGCGTACAGGCAGACCGGCGACGACTCCAGCCGCCGCAGGCCGCGCAGCGTGATCAGGTCGGCGGCGCCGGGACCGGCTCCGACGAAGTACACGGTCACGGTGAGTCCTTCCTTGTGATCGACCACACGGTCACCGGCATGGCCGCTCGCCAGCCGGTGAACCCGCCCACCGGCGCGGCCCGCTGGACGCCGAGCCGCACCAGGTCGCCGCCGAGCCTGCCGTACCAGTGCGCGAGCACGGCCTCGGACTCCAGGGTGACGGCGTTGACGACCAGCCGGCCGCCGGGCCGCAGCGCCGACCAGCACCGTTCCAGCAAACCGGGCGCGGTCGCGCCGCCGCCGACGAACACCGCGTCCGGCGCGGGCAGCCCGTCCAGCGCCCCGGGCGCCCTGCCCTCCACGACGCGCAGCGACGGCACGCCCAGCCGCTCGGCGTTGCGGCGTACGGCGGCGGCCCGGTCGGGCCTGCTCTCGATCGCGACGGCCGCGCACGACGGGTGGCTGCGCATCCATTCGACGGCGATGCTGCCCGCGCCCGCGCCGACGTCCCACAGCAGCTCGCCCGGCATCGGGGCCAGGCGGGACAGGCTGACGGCGCGGACCTCCCGTTTGGTGAGCTGCCCGTCGTGCTCGTACGCGCCGTCCGGCAGCCCGGGCACCCTGCTCAGCGGCTCCGCGTCCGGGGCCGGGGCGCACTCGACGGCGATCACGTGCAGCGGGGACACCTCGGCGGCCCTCCAGCCCTCCGCCGTGCCCCGCAGCTCGGACTCCTGCCGCGCGCCCAGGTCCGACAGCACCGTCATCGGGCTGGGGCCGTACCCGTGGGCGACGAGCAGTTCCGCGACCACGGACGGGGAGTCGGGCCGCGCGCCGAGCACGACGACCCGGCGGCCGGGCGCGAGCGCGGCGGCGAGGGCCGCGGGCGGGCGGCCGACCAGGCTGACGACCTCCACCCGCTCGACCGGCCAGCCGAGCCGGGCGCAGGCCAGCGACAGGGACGACACGTGCGGCAGCACCCGTACGCGCTCCGCCCCGAGCAGCCGCACCAGCGTCGAGCCGATGCCGTGGAACATGGGGTCGCCGCTGGCCAGCACGCACACCTCGCGGCCGGCGTACCGGTCGAGGAGCGCGGGCAGTGCGGGCAGCAGCGGGGACGGCCAGGCCACCCGTTCGGCCTCCGAGCCGGGGACGAGGTCGAGCTGCCGTGGGCCGCCCATGAGCACGCCGGCCGCCTCCACCGCCCGCCGTGAGGCCGGAGCCAGCCCGTCCCAGCCGTCGGCGCCGATCCCGACGACCGTGATCACACGTTGCCCAGCACGCGCGTCACCTGGATCTCCACGACCACCCGCGACGGGTTGACCCGGGGCGGCTTGTACCGGGCGGCGTAGCGGCGCTCCGCCTCGGCCACCTGCTCAGGCTCGGTCCGCACGACGGCCAGCCCCTCCAGCGTCGACCAGCGGCGGCCGTCCACCTGGCACAGCGCGACCGGCGCGCCCGCCGGGCCGATCAGCCTGGCCTTGTACGAGGTGCCCGAGGTGATCACCCTGGCGATCCCGGCGGCCAGGTCCAGCGTCGCGCCCACCGGCACGACGTGCGGCGGACGGCCGTCGGGGCGGGCGGTGGCGAGCGTGCACAGGTGCCGCTCCTGCCAGAAGGCGGCGAAGGCGTCGCCCTGCTCAGCCAGGTTCACGATTCTCCTCTACGCGATGTGCGCTGGATATCGTATATCTGCCCATCTGGCAGACTTTGCCGGATGAAGCGGCTCCTCGTCATCGGGATCGGCGCGGGCGACCCCGACCATCTCACCCTCCAGGCGGTCAAGGCCATCGCCGCCACGGACGTGTTCTTCGTCGTCGACAAGGGCGAGGTCAAGCACGAGCTGGTCCAGCTCCGCCTCGACCTCATCGCCGAGCACGGCCGGAAGCCGTACCGGATCGCCGAGGCCCGCGACCCGGAGCGCGACCGCGACTCCCCCGCCTACACCGCCGCCGTCGAGGACTGGCGCTCGCGCCGCGCGCTCGCCTGCGAGGCGCTCATCCGCGACGAGCTGGCCGACGGCGAGACCGGCGCGTTCCTGGTGTGGGGCGACCCGGCCGTCTACGACAGCACGCTCGCCATCCTCGACGAGATCCTCCAGCGCGGGAACGTCACCTTCGACGTCGAGGTCGTCCCCGGCATCAGCAGCGTGGCCGCGCTCACCGCCCGCCACCGCGTCGGCCTCACCCAGGTCGGCCGGCCCACCCACCTCACCACTGGCCGCCGCCTGGCCGAGCACGGCCCCACCGCCGACGACGTGGTGGTCATGCTCGACGCCCACTGCTCGTTCGCGGGGCTCGACGACTTCCACATCTACTGGGGCGCCTACCTCGGCACGCCGGACGAGATCCTGGTGTCGGGGCCGGTGTCCGAGGTCGGCGACCGCATCCGCGAGCTGCGCGCCGAGGCCCGCGCCCGCAAGGGCTGGATCATGGACACCTACCTGCTGCGCCGCACGCCGGGGCCGTTCACGAAGCCGGCTGGCGGGGCAGGCCGGGCGGGTTGATCCGCGACTCCGGGACGGCCTCGTTGGCCAGCCCCCACCGCTCCAGCACCTGCTGGTACGTGCCGTTCCGGATGACGGTGTTCAGCGCCTCGTTCAGCGGCTGCACCAGGCCGTTGCCCTTCTTGGTCATGGCGGCGATGAGTCCCTGCAGGTCCGGCCCCGCCCCCGAGAACGTGCCCACGATGCGCGAGCCGCCGCTGACGGCGATGTTGTAGGCGATGTTCGGGTTGGGGCCGAAGTACGCCTGCACGCGGCCCGACTTCAGGGCGAGCAGCACGTCGCCGTACCTCTCGTAGTAGAGGATCTCGACCGGCTCGCGGCCGGCGGCGCGGTTCTGCTTGTCCCAGTCGAGCAGGATCTTCTCCTGGTTGGTGCCGGCGCCGACCGACACGCGCAGCCCGGCGATGTCGGCGGGCCCCTTGATCGCCTTGACGGGGCTGTTGTCGGGCACCTGCCAGGCGAGCTGGTCGATGCGGTAGGTGGCGAAGTCGTAGGTGTCCTTGCGTTCCTCGGTGACGGTGACGTTGCTGAAGACGGCCTCGTACTTGCTGGACTTGGCGGCCAGGAACAGGTTCTCCCAGGAGCTGGACTGCGGGGTGAACTCCAGGCCCAGCACGTCGGCGACGAGCTGGGCGAGGTCGGTCTCGTCGCCGATGAGGGTGGTGTCGTCGGTGGCCGGGGACACCAGCGGGGGCGCGCCGCCGGCGCTGAAGCCGACGGTGAGCTTGCCGTCGGCGGCGATCTCCTTCGGCACCTTGGCGGCGATGGCCGCGACCTTCGCGGTCCGCACCCGGTTCTGCTCCGGGCTCAGGTTGATCTTCTTGCCGGCGACCACGGGGGCGGAGGAGGCCGGCGCGTCGAGTGCCGGTTCGGCGCCGCAGGCGGCGAGGACGGCGAGGACGGAGGCGGCGAGGAGGAGGGGCAGGGGCGATGCGCGCATGTCTGTCGTCCTTGGGGGTGTCAGAGGACCTTGGCGAGGAAGGCGCGGGTGCGCTCGTGCACGGGGGCGTCGAGGACCTGGGCGGGCGGGCCGAGCTCGACGACGCGGCCGGCGTCCATGAACGCCACCGCGTCGGCCGCCTCGCGGGCGAACCCGATCTCGTGGGTGACCACGATCATGGTGGTGCCGGCGCGGGCGAGGTCCCTGATGACGTCGAGCACCTCGCCCACCAGCTCGGGGTCGAGCGCGGAGGTCGGCTCGTCGAACAGCAGCAGCTTGGGTTCGAGGGCGAGCGCGCGGGCGATGGCGACGCGCTGCTGCTGCCCGCCCGACAGGGTGCGCGGGTAGGCGTCGGCCTTGCCGGCCAGGCCGACGCGGGCCAGCAGCCGCTCGGCCAGCGGCTCGACCTCGGCGCGCGGCCTGCGCTGGGCCGACAGGGGCGCCTCGGTGACGTTCTGCCGGACCGTGAGGTGCGGGAACAGGTTGAAGGACTGGAAGACGAAGCCGATCTGGGTGCGCTGGCGCAGCACCTCGCGTTCGGGCAGCTCGTGCAGGCGGTCGCCGGCCTGCCGGTAGCCGAGCAGCCGCCCGTCCACCCGCACCGAGCCGCGGTCGACCTTCTCCAGGTGGTTGATCACGCGCAGCAGGGTGGACTTGCCGGACCCGGACGGTCCCAGGACGACCAGCACCTGGCCGTGGGCCACGTCGAGGTCCACGCCGCGCAGCACGTGCAGCGGGCCGAAGCTCTTGTGTACGCCGCGCAGCTCGACCATCGCGTTCATGCGCGCCCCTTGCCGTAGTGCCGTTCCACGTAGTGCTGGACGATCGACAGGGCGGTGGTCAGGACCAGGTACCAGACGGCCGCGACCAGCAGCAGCGCCATCACCCGGCCGTTGCGGTTGTAGATCACCTGGACCTGGTAGAACAGCTCGGGCAGCGCCATGATGTAGACGACCGAGGTGCCCTTGACCAGGCCGATGATCTCGTTGCCGGCGTTGGGGACGATCGTCCGCATGGCCTGCGGCAGGATGATCCGGAACAGCCGCCGCGCCGGGGGCAGTCCGAGGGCGGCGGCCGCCTCCCGCTGCCCGTGGTCCACCGACAGCAGCCCGCCGCGGACGATCTCGGCGGCGTAGGCGGCCTGGTGCAGCGCCAGCCCGAGCACCGCCGCCGTAAGCGGCCCGATCAGGTCCATGGTGCCGAAGTCGAAGAACGCCGGGCCGAACGGCACCCCGACCGACAGCCGCGGATAGAGCAGCGCCAGGTTGTACCAGAACAGCAGTTGCAGGATCAGCGGCACCGACCGGAACAGCCACACGTAGCCGAAGGCCACCGACGACAGCAGCCGGTTGGGCGACAGGCGCATCAGCGCCAGCACGGTGCCGAGGGCGAAGCCGAGCCCGATGCCGAGCGCGGTCAGCTCCAGCGTGAGCAGCACCGAGCGCACCACCGACGGCGCGAACAAATACTGTCCGACCACCTCCCACTCCCAGGCGGGGTTGGTGATCAGGGCGCTGGCGGCCATGGCCAGCACTACGAGCACGCCGGCCGCGGCCAGCCAGCGCAGCGGGCGGCGGGCGGTCACCACCTCCAGCGGCCGGTCCGCCTCCTGCTGGACGGGGGCCTGGACCTCGGGCAACGTCATGAGCCGCCCCCGTTCCGGCCGCGTGCGGGAACCCGTACGGTGCGGAACTCTGTGGTGCGGCGCAGGCGGAAGCCGAGCCGCTCGTACAGGCCGATCGCGTGCGTGTTGGCGGCGGAGGCGTGCAGGAACGGCGTCTCGCCGCGATCGCGGATGCCCGCGGCGACCGCGAGCACCAGCCGGGTCGCCAGCCCCCGTCCCTGGTGGGCGGGATCGGTGCAGACGGCGCTGATCTCGGTCCAGCCCGGCGGGTGCAGCCGCTCCCCCGCCATGGCCACCAGCGCGCCGCCGTGCCGGATGCCGAGGTAGACGCCGAGCTCGACGGTACGCGGCCGGAACGGGCCCGGCCTGGTCCGCGCGACGAGGTCGAGCATCTCGGGCACGTCCGCCGCCCCCAGCCGTACCACATCGGGGTCGTGCTTCCCCGCGACGTGCTCGCCGGTGAGCTGGACGCCGGGAATGCTCGCCGCCTCCTCCCAGCCCGGCGGCGGCGCCGGCGCCGCGCCGGTCAGCGGCACGTCGCCGCCCTCGCCCGCCAGCGCCGCCGCGTCCTGCCAGTCGGCGGGGCCCGGGTCGTGCGGCATCGACAGGAACGGGGCCACGTCGAGGGGGTAGCGCAGCACCCGGCCGCGCCGCTCCGCGAGGTGCGCGTGCGCCCCGAGCAGCGAGGCCCGCACCGGGTCGTCCAGCGGGTCGAAGCCGGCGACCGGCAGGGGCGGGATCGATAAGGGACGGGACTCCACATGCATGAGCCGGGGCCTTTCTCACGTCCGTCAGCCGCCCCCAGCTCAACACAGCCCGCCTAAAACCGTCAAGTCCTACTTGTTTAGTTGGTTTTGAGGTGGCGGTGATCAGCCCGACCAGCTCGCCCCTTGATGCCGAGCGAGACGCGGTCGAGCGCGAGCACGTCACCGCAGAGGCGGGTGACCTCGATCCCTACAGTCCTGAGGCCAGGCAGTTCTGTCAGGCGTTCGGGTCAGTGAAACAGACCATGTCCTCGCCGCCGGACACCAGGACCATCCAGTACATGCGATTGTCGTACTGATTCTTCTTGCAGTAGCCGACGTGGGCGTCCGGCGGAGCCCGGTAGACGTCCGAGACGACCACGATCCGGTTGTAGGGCTTGGGCACGCGGTCGGCGTTGCAGCCCACGGCGGTCGACAGGCCGACAGACAGGCTTTGGTCCCCGGAATCAATCGCGAGTACGCAGTAATTCTTCACCCAGATCCGCCTGAGACAGAGTGTCGTGGTCTGTTTCGACATGGCGGAGTAGTAGCGCCAAGAGTCCTCGGCGCGGCCGTTGGGACAGATCAGGCCGCTGCCTCCGGTTCGGGTGACATAGAAGAGGCCGGCATAGTTGCCGCGGCAGGAGACCGATTCGGGTGGCTTCGACTGACTCCAGTCGTCGCCGTAGCCGGTGCGGTAGACAGGCAGGCAATCGCCCGCGCTGACGGATCGGAACGCGTCCTCGGTGGGGTCGGGTTCCGGTTCTTCCGCTTTGGGGTTCTGCTCGGATCCGCTGTCCTGCTTGCTGTTGCCCGAGCCGCTGTCCTGCTTGTTGTTGTCCGAGTTGCCGTCCACCTCGATCGGGACCTCGATGGTGATCCCGGGCTCGTCGCCGTCGGACCTGCCGCTAGGTTCGGCGCTCGATGTGATCTTGTCATGAGAGGTGCTCGGCTGGTGGGACGCCGTGTCTCTGTTCTTGCGGTCGCAACCGACCAGCATTACCGGAATAAGCAGCCATATCAGCGATGCACGGCATATCCGGCGAAATCCACATTTCATATGGGCCACCCCGTGTCACGAGAGAGCTGCGGTGACGCGAGTTTGGCACAGAGCGCCGCGCGGTACAGCGGGTTCCGGAAGGCACGTCCCCCCATGTCACAGTTTCGGCATCGCACTTCTAGTCGGCCTGTTGGGTGTGTCCAGTTTTCGGCTTTTCCAAGATTCCGGTGGTGACGGATAGTCGCGCGAGGAGTATCCGTTGAGAAGGGCGAAGTCGGCGCGCCCGCACATCTGTCGCGTTCATCGCCGCGCCAGTCCCAGGACCAGCACGGCGCCGACGACCAGCCGGGCACGCCGGCCCTCTGGACGCGCAGCACAACGTGGGCGTCCGGACGGCGGCCCCGGGCTGCCGCTCACCGACTGGAGCACGGTCGGCGGGGGCCTGCGCATCCCGCACTTCGTCGGCCTGCACGGGCTGCAGGTCATGCTGGTCGTGGCGCTGATGCTCGGGCTCCTGGAGCCGGGTCACCCGGCTGCATGACGAGCGGACGCGGGCGGGGCTGGTGGTCGTGGCGGCGGCGGGCTGGGCGGTGCTCGCCGCGCGCGGTTCGCCGGGTGGCCCGGTCCATAGATCTTGATCTCGCCAGAGCTCCCATCGCCGGGCATGTCCTCTTCACCGGCTCCGGCCGAAAAGAGGGCACCCTCAAACTACGATCGGTCACATGACTGCACCCCAGCATCGCGCGCAACTCGCCGATCGCGTTCAACGCCTCGAAGCGACCGCCTTCAGGCTCGGCGCCGAGCTGGGAGACCTCAAGACCGCGATAGAACAACTGCCCATCACGATCCGGCAGGAGTTCGTCGAGTACACCGAGCCCGTCTTCGGGGAGATCATGGCCGGCAAGGCTTCGCCGGCCACCAAGGAGAACCTCGACCAGCTTGAGCACCGTCTGAAAGACCTGATCGAAACCCAGTTTGCGCAGATCGACGCCAAGGTCGACCGACTTCTGGCGGCTCTGTCGCAGCCGCCCTCAAGCTGACCGACCAGATTAGCCGCCGACCGCCGGCCGCCGGCCGCCGGCCGCCGGCAGCAGGCCTGCGGGCGCGCGGGCCGGCGACGAGAGCCGACCACAGCTGCGGAAGGCCCTCGTCGCGTCTCCGGCCCGGCCGATCGTCGTCAGCGTCAGGGCGTGACGCCCCGCCGCGTCGTACGCCGCAGCGCGCCCGTCTCCCCCGCCGCCCCCACGGACCACAGCCGGGCCGACATCCAGACGACCCCGACGGCCGCCACGACCAGCCCGCCCAGATACAGCGGCACGGGCACCAGGTTCCGCAGCGACCCGGGCAGCATCCCCGCGACGTACAGCACCACCCCCACGACGGGCATCGTCCCGCTCCTGACGGCGGCCACCCCGAAGACCACCACACCGATCACCAGCACCGCGGACGTGACCAGGAACGCCGTCCCGGTCATGCCGGTCAGCAGCGCGGCCACCGTCCCCGCGCCCAGGTACGGGAACACGTAGTGCAGGATGTACTCGACCGCGAACGCCCCGGCCAGCCCGGCCGAGTTGAGCACGTACCCGACGAGCCCCAGCGCCCCGGCCCGGTGCCGGATGACCAGGTAGATCCCGGTGACGGCGAGCAGCCCCGTCAGCGCCCCGAACGGCGCGATGGCGTGCGTGAAGTCCGTCTCCGCGACCAGCCCGCCCCTGCGCGCCGCGTTGACCACGATCAACAGCCCTGACACGAACCCCGCGACCGCGGCGACCCGATGAAGTCCCATCGCGACGAGCCCTTCTCTTGGTGTTGGTGCTCGCCATGATGCGCCCGCCCGGCACCCGCCCGAAGAGCGCGCCGGGAGACGTAAGCACCCCGAAAGAACCCCACTCCGCCGCTGCGCCCGTAAATATGATGAGCCCTTGACAAACTATCGCTAGATCGCATCATTATTATCCAGACCGGCCGCACGGAACGCCGGCCAGTGGCAGTCGACAGGGAGCGTCCATGCAAGCGGTGGGGACACGACTCGATGCCGGGACCGGCCAGCGCCAAGGGCTTCTCGGCCGGCATGGCCGCTCCCCGCGGCGACCACGGGACGACCGCCGTGCCGCGTGGCTGTTCCTGCTGCCGGTGATCGTCGGTTTCGCGGTCTTCTACGCCTATCCGACGGCCCGCGGCATCTGGTACTCGTTCACCGACTACAGCCTGCTCGCCGACCCCGAGTACGTCGGCGCCGACAACTACCGCCAGCTCGTCAGCGACGGCCAGTTCTGGAACGCCCTCAAGGTCACGGGCTACTACGTCGTCGTGAACATCGCCTCACAGACGCTGCTCGCGCTCGGCCTGGCCGCCCTGATGCACCGATTGACCCGGTCGGTCGTGCTGCGCGCCACGCTCCTGGTGCCCTGGCTGGTGCCGAACGTCACCATCGGCCTGCTGTGGGCCTGGCTACTGGACCCCGACCTCGGGTTCGTCAACCATCTCATCGGCCTGACCGGCCTCGACACGACTCTGTCCTTCAACGCGCCGGACTGGGCGATGCCCCTGGTGGCCCTGGTCAACACCTGGACCTTCACGGGCTACACGGCACTGCTGCTCTACGCGGGGATGCTGCAGATCCCGCCCCACCTGTACGAGGGCGCGGCGATGGACGGCGCGGGCGAATGGCGCATGTTCCGTTCGATCACGCTGCCGCTCCTGCGGCCGATCCTGGCCCTGGTGCTGGTGGTGTCGCTGATCGGCTCGTTCCAGATCTTCGACACGGTCGCGGTGGTGTACGGCGGCAAGGCGCCGATCCCGGAGACCCGGGTCATCTACTACTACATCTACCAGCGGGCCTTCACCTACTTCGACATGGGATACGCCTCCGCCCTGGCGATGGTCCTCGTGGTCATCCTCGGCGTGCTGACGACCCTGCAGTTGCGGATGCTGCGCGCGTCGCGTTCGGACCTGGGCTAAGGAGCTTCGGATGTTCTCCGGCATGAAGATCGGCAGGAGGGCCGCCTGGCTCGCCCTCCTCGTCGCGGTCGTGCTCACCGTCTTCCCCTTCTACTGGATGGTCCGCACCGCCCTGACCCCGGCGGGCGACCTCTACACCGACTCGATCGGGCTGTGGCCCGACCACCCCACCCTGATCAACTTCGCGCGGGTGCTGGGGCTGGTCGACGCCGGGACGGCCAGAGCCGCGGGCGGATCGGGCGCGCAGCTGAACTTCCTGCTGTACACGATGAACTCGCTCATCTACAGCGGCCTGATCGCCGTCGTGCAGACCTTCTGCTGCGCCATGGCCGGCTATGCCTTCGCGCGGCTGCGCTTCCCTGGCAGGGACGTGGCCTTCGCCGTCATCGTCGCCGCGCTCATGGTGCCGCCGATCTTCACGATCCTGCCCAACTTCGTGCTGGTCAAGCAGCTGGACCTGCTCAACACCATCCCGGGGCTGGTCCTGCCCGGCCTGCTGATGACGCCGTTCGCGGTGTTCTTCCTGCGGCAGTTCTTCCTGTCCATCCCCCGGGACGTGGAGGAGGCCGCGACGCTGGAGGGCATCGGCCGGTGGGGGATGTTCTGGAGGATCGTGCTGCCCATGAGCCGCGGCCCGCTGATCACCATCGGGCTCACGACGGTCGTGTGGAGCTGGAAGGACTACCTGTGGCCGCTGCTGGTGGGCAAGGGCGAGGCCACCCGGGTGCTCACCGTCGGGCTGGGCGTGTTCCTCCAGCAGTCGCCGAACCGGGGGCCCGACTGGACCGGCATCATGGCCGGGTCGGTGCTGTCCGTCATCCCGGTCCTCATCCTGCTGGTCTTCCTGGGCAAACGGCTGGTCCAGTCGATGAACTTCTCCGGCATCAAGTGACGGAGCGGGGTGCGGCCGGAGCCGCACCCCTTTTCGTGGTCAGGAGACGTTGATCCGCCCGAGGGTCAGCCAGCCGGGAACGGTCGTGTCCTGGTCGGCGTTGGCGAAGCGCAGCGGCACCCCGTTCCGCAACGGGTTGGCGGCCCGCAGGACCAGCGTGTGGTCGCCCTTCGGCAGCCCGAGCGGCAGGGACGCGGTGAGCTCGGCGGGCTCGCCGGGCATGACCCGGGTCAGCTTCCATGACGTCGTCCAGGTCCGGGCGATCCGCCCGTCCCGACCGGCCGCGGCCACCTGGACGGGCCAGTCGTAGGGGAACGGGGCGACGCCGTCGTTGCTGATCCGTACGGCGAGGTCGAGGCCGCGCCCCCGCTGCTCGGTCCGCACCGCCGTGACCCTCAGCTCGTAGCCCAGCGACTTCGCGCCCTTCAGCGCCTGGTCGTAGGCGGCGCCGGTGTATCCGGGGCTGAAGGCGTGGTGGTTCAGCAGCCAGGTGGCGTGCGTCTGGGCGACGCTCGCCCCGAAGTCCTTGTCCCCGTCGCCGGGGCAGTCCACAGGCGTGTTGAACAGGCAGCCCTGCAGTTCGGGCCGCAGCTCGCCGCCGTTGGGGTTGGTGCGCCACTTGTCGGTGGTGCCGGCCTGCCGCATCAGGTCCATGAAGTGCCAGCCGGGGCCCGGCAGGGTGGAGTACGCGAAGGAGTCGTCGTGATAGCCCAGGTCGTGCGCCTTGTTGTCGGCACCGGGGTAGCGGACCATGAGCCGGGTCCGGTCGAAGGCGTCGTCGTAGGCGTTCAGCACCCTGAGCTGCTCGGCCTGGGAGGCGAACCAGTTCTCCGTGCCGGGGTCGCCGTTGTGGGGCCAGGTGTGCCATTCGCCCCAGAAGCCCAGCAGGCCGAGCTGGACGAACCCGATCCGCGGGTCGCCGTCGTAGCGGCGGCCGAGCGCGGCGATGAACCGGTCGAGCGCGGCGGCCAGGTTCGGGTCGTCGTAGTCGGGCGACACGCTCTGCCCGTCGTTGCCGAAGTCGTCGTACGGCCGGGTCAGCAGGCCCTGGTCGAGCAGGAACCGTGGGACGCCGCTGGGCTTGCCCGGATAGTCCAGGTAGAAGCGGAACGCCGCCTGGTGGCCCCGGCCGGCGATCGCGTCCAGTTGCTCGTCGAGCGCCCGCCAGTCGAAGCGGTGCGCGCCGGTCATCACCGCGTTCAGCGGCAGGTAGAACCACTCCATCGAGTGCGGGAACGTCGTGTAGGCGCCGGCGTAGGGGATGAAGCCCTTCAGCGGGTTGGCGTTCGCGGCCTGCCCTGCCGCCAGGCTCCGCCAGCCCGGTCCGGCGGCCGAGGCCGGGGTCGGGGCGGGCAGCGCCGTGACGGTCGCGGCCAGGAGGGCGGCGAGCGCCATCCGGGCGGGCCGGCCGGTCGGGGTGTGGACCATCGAAGCCTCCACAGGATGATCGCCAAGGCAATTATGAGTCGGCCTTGACAAATATTCGATGAGCCACATCATTATTCGAGAGAGCCACCAAGGCAAGAGGCAACTTCTGGGCCCTCGGCCCCACCCCCCAGGAAGAGGCACCTCCCATGATCAACAAGAAGCTGGCAGGAGCGGCGCTGTGCGCGCTGCTGGCGGGTACCACGCTCACCGCCTGCGGCGGTTCGGAGACCGGCGGGCAGGCGGGCGGCGACGGGGGCGGCCAGGTCACCCTCGACTACTGGCTGTGGGACGACAACCAGCTGGCCTCCTACCAGGCCTGCGCCGACGCCTTCCAGAAGGCGAACCCGAACATCACCATCAAGATCACCCAGACGGCCTGGGCGCAGTACTGGCAGAACCTGACCACGCAGCTGGCCGCCGGCGAGGCCCCCGACGTGTGGACCAACCAGGTGTCGTACTACCCGCAGTTCGTCTCCAGCCGGCAGATCCTCGACATCCAGCCCTACGTCGAGGCCGACAAGGTCGACCTGACCCAGTACCAGGACGGCCTCGCCGACCTGTGGACCAAGGACGGCCGGCGCTACGGCCTGCCCAAGGACTGGGACACCGAGGCGATCGTCTACAACGCCGACCTGCTCGCCAAGGCCGGCGTCAAGCCCGAGGAACTGACCGACCTGACCTGGAACCCCACCGACGGCGGCACCTTCGAGCAGGTCATCGCCAAGCTCACCGTCGACGACAAGGGCCGCAACGGCCTGGACCCGGACTTCGACAAGAACCACGTCGCCGTCCACGGATACCAGCCGGAATGGAACGACGGCTCCCAGGGCCAGAACGGCTGGGGCGAACTGGCCGCCGCCAACGGCTTCACCTACCTCGACAAGAACCCCTGGGGCACCCGGTACAAGTACGACGACCCCAAGCTGATCGAGACCATCGGCTGGTACAAGGCGATGACCGACAAGGGGTACGCGCCCCGCTTCGACAAGCAGTCGACGCTCGGCATCGACGCCGTGATGAACTCCGGCAAGGCCGCGCTCACGATCGCCGGCTCCTGGACCATCAACACGTACATGGGTGACGGCGCCCAGCACAAGTTCGCGCTCGCGCCGCTGCCCGTCGGCCCGGCCGGGACCCGCAAGAGCGCCATCAACGGCCTCTCGGACGCCATCTGGGCGGGCACCGAGCACAAGGACGCCGCGTGGAAGTGGGTGAAGTACCTCGGCTCGGCCGCCTGCCAGGACGTGGTGGCCGCCGACGCCGTCGTGTTCCCCGCGATCAAGACCTCGGCGGAGAAGGCGCTGGCCGCCCACCAGGCCAAGGGCCGTGACGTGCAGGTGTACGTGGACTACACCAAGACCCCGGGCGGCACGTTCCTGCTGCCGATCACCGACCACGGCACCGAGATCAGCCAGATCGTCCAGGACGCCCTGCAGGCGGTCATCCTCGGCCAGATCGAGCCCGCCGAGGCGCTGAAGAAGGCCAACCAGCAGGTCAACGCCCTGTTCGCCTGACGTTTCACCATCTGCTGCTCGAAGGAGAACCATGCCCCTGCTCGTCGACCTGGCCGGTCGTGAATTCGCGATCGAGCTCACCGGTTCCGAGCCCCCCACGCCCGTCGCCGGCGGTCTCGTCCTGCCGTCCGGGCGGGTCGCGATCCTGCACGGTCTCGCCGACGCCCTGTTCTACCGGCATGGCCAGAACTCCTGGAGCCCGTGCGGGTGGCGCCGCCTCAGCGAGCCCCCGTTGCGGATCGCCGACCCGCGGCGGCGGCTGACCGCGGACGACACGATCTGGGACGATCCCGCCCGCCACCACTCCTCGGCCGTGGCCGCGCTGCAGGGCGACGACGGGCAGGTGCTGCTGCTGGGCTCGCTCGGGCTGGGCACCCCCCGCCTGTCCGCCGACCTCGACACCCTGGCCGGCTGGTACGAGGACGACGGCGCCCCCTGGTTCCTGGCCTACGGCCCCGAACAGGAGGTCTTCGCCCGCTACACCGACCAGCTCGCGGCGCGGCTCGGCAGCAGCGACCGGCAGGCCGGCAACGTCTGGTGCACCTGGTACGCCTACTACGAGGGCGTCAGCGAGCAGGTGCTGAACAAGGATCTCGCCGCGCTGGCGGGCCTGCCGTACGACGTGGCCCAGATCGACGACGGCTGGGAGGTGGCCGTCGGGGACTGGGAGCCCAACGACAAGTTCCCCTCCGGCATGCGCGCCCTGACCGACCGCATCGCCGCCGCCGGGATGAGGGCGGGCCTGTGGCTGGCCCCGTTCATCGTGCTGCCCACGTCGCGGACCGCCCGCGAGCACCCCGAGTTCCTGCTGCGCGACGGCGACGGGCAGCCGGTCGTCGCGGGACACAACTGGGGCACCTCCTACTGGGCCCTGGACCTCACCCACCCCGCCGTACAGGACCACCTCACCGAGCTGATCCACCGGGTCGTGCACGAGTGGGGCTTCACCTACCTCAAGCTCGACTTCGTCAACGCCGGAGCGGTCCCCGGTGTCCGGCACTCCGGCGCGCCCCGCGAGCAGGCCTACCGGGACGCGCTCGCCCTGATCCGGCGCGTCGCGGGCCCGGAGGTCTACCTGCTCGGCAGCGGCGCCCCGCTGCTGCCCTCGCTCGGCCTGGCCGACGGGCTGCGCAGCGGCCCCGACGTCGCCCCGCTGTGGACCAACTACGCCACCGACGACCCCTCGGACGCCATGGCCTACAACGCCCTGGTCAACACGCTGCACCGGCTGTGGCAGTCACCCCTGCTCCAGGTCGACCCGGACATCGTGTACTTCCGCAGCCGGCTCAACCTGCTCACCGAGACGCAGATGGGCTGGTTGCGGGACCTGGCCGCGATCTGCGGCTTCAAGGCGGTCTCCGACCCGCCCTCCTGGCTGAGCGCCGACGAGCTCGCGCACCTGACGGCCTACCTGGCCGAGCAGCCGGAGATCGTGCGTACGGGCCGCTACAGTTTCGTCATCGACGGCCGTACCGTGGACTTCGCCCCCGCGCTGGGGCCGGGGCAGCAGTATCCGATCTCCTGACAGGGCGCTAGAATTACGCTGAAACGAAGCATAATCGGGGGGTGCAGGGGTGCTGGAGGCGGCCGGGGCGGACGTCAGCAGACTGCGCGAGATCAACTCGCTCGGCATCCTGCGGGCGATGCGCGGCCAGCCACCCGTGACCGTCACCGAGCTCGCCCAGCGCACGGGCCTGTCCCGGCCCGGCACCGACGTCGTGGTCCGCGGGCTGGTCACCGACGGATGGGTGCAGGTCGTCGAGCCCGACGGCAGCAGCGTCGGCCGCCCCGCCCGCCGCTACCGCTTCAACGCCGGCGCCGGGCACGTGCTCGGCGTCGACGTCGGCGGCCACAAGATCCTCGTCCTGCTCGCCGACCTCGAAGGGCAGGTGCTGCACAGCCACCGGCTCCCGGTCGAGCCGGACGCCGACCCCGCGGCGCGGCTCCAGGCCCTCGACACCGCCATCACCCAGTGCCTGTCGGGCGCAGGGATGCGGCCCGATCAGATCTGGGCGGTCACGGTCGGCGTGACCGGCCCGGTCGACGCCACCGGCCGCACCACGCTGTTCACCCCGTTGCCCGGCTGGGCGAGCGTCTCGCCCGCCGAGCACCTGTCGGCCCGCTTCACCTGCCCGATCCTGGTCGAGAACGACTGCAAGCTCGCCGCCGTCGCCGAACGCTGGAAAGGCGCCGCCCAGGACGCCGACGACATCGTCTACCTGCTGGCGGGCATGCGCACCGGCGCGGGCCTCATCCTCGACGGCACTCTGCGGCGCGGCTACGGAGGAGCGGCCGGTGAGATCGGCGCGCTGAAGGCGGTCCGCTGGCTCGCGGCGCCCTCCCACATCGACAACTGCCCGGGGGTGCCCGAGGGCATCCACCCCAACGACAAGGCCGCCTGGGTCTTCGAACGCGCCCGCGAGGGCGACCGCCACGCCCGCCAGGCGCTGCGCCGCTACGTCAAGGACCTGGCCGTGGGCGCCGCGGCCCTCGTGCTGACGCTCGACCCGCAGGTCGTCATCCTCGGCGGCGGCTACTCCCGCTCCGCCGACCTTCTCATCGGGCCCTTCGAACGGGAGCTCAGCCGCCTCTGCCTGCGCGTCCCCGAGATCCGGGCCTCCGTCCTCGGCGCCGACAGCGTCGCGCTCGGCGCACTGCGCGTCGCCCTGGACCAGGTCGACGCACGAGTGTTCACCGACGGGCTGCCCACCCTCCACGCCTGAGCGGCTCACCCCCTCATCAGCGTCCGCGTCCCTGGCGGATCCCCGTCGCCTGAGGCGGCGCCGACACCGATGCGCCGGGAACCTGCAGCGTCCCGGTCCGGACGTCGTTCATCGGGGTCTTCCGTTCTGATCAGGGGGTGGGTCAGGCGGGCTGGTAGGTCAGGTCGAGCACGCCGGTGGTGAAGGTGGCCGACCGGGTGAGCTTCAGTGGCACGGGGGCGGTGCCTTCAGGGAACAAGCGCTTCCCGGTGCCGACCACGAGCGGGTGGATCAGCAGACGCAGCTCGTCCAGGAGCCCGGCGCGCAGGAGCGCGCGGACCAGGCTGATGCTGCCCGCCAGGGTGACGGTGCCGCCCGGCTGCCCCTTGAGCTCCTTCACCGCGGCGACGACGTCGCCCTCGACGAGGGCCGCGTTGCTCCATGCGACCGTCGTGAGGGTGGTGGAGGCGACGAGCTTGCGGATGCCGTTGATCGCTCCGGCCAGTTCCCCGGTCTGGTGCGGCCAGACGGCGGCGAACGCCTCGTAGGTGACGCGGCCCAGCAGCAGCGTGTCGGCCTCGGCGTACATCTGGCCGACCGCCGCGCTCATCTCCTCGTTCAGATAGGGGAAGTGCCAGGTCTCCGGCGCTTCCACGACCCCGTCCAGCGCGACGAACAGTCCAGCGGTGATCTTGCGGGCAGGCATGGGGGGCTCCTTCGACAGCCGGGCGGACGGCCTGGTGGCCGAACGAGCAGCAAGCTTGTCTTTTGCAACCATGCTTTGTCAACACAAGCACGCAACAGGATCTGCAGGCGCGTCAGTGTCAGCCCCGGGCTCCGGCGTCGATGCCGCCGAGGATCAGGTCGGTCAGCGCCGCGATGGCATCGGCGACGACCGCCCGCTCCCGGTTGAGCTCCGCGGCGATCGCCTCGGCTGCGCCCAGCGCGCCGACGCAGCGCAGCCGGAGGGCTTCCCGGGTGAGCCCGGAGTACGGCCGCAGGGCGGTGGCCATCAGGTCCGCGAAGCCGTCGAGCAACTCGCGCTCGACCGCCTCCATCTCCTGGTTGCCCTTCAGCGCGGCCGAGATGGCGGTCCACTCGGGCATGTCGGTGGCGCAGGCGAAGTAGGCGGCGCTCAGGACGCGGGCGATCTCGCGGGGGACGGCCGGGGCGTCGCGCAGGGCCTCCTCCAGGGCGGCCCGGTGCCGCTCGTCGAGCCGCCGGTAGAGCGCGATCAGCAGGCCGGGGCGGGTGCCGAAGTGGTCGTAGACGATCGGCCTGCTCACTCCGGCGGCCTCCGCCAGGCTGAGCAGCGTGAGGCTGTCGGTGCCGTGAGCGCGCACGATCGTCATGGCGGTGTCGAGCAGTTGCTCCCGTCTGGCCGGCCTGGACAGGCGCGTCGATCCCGTGGTCATCGTCCTCCCTTGCGTTACCTCCCATCGTAAGCTACAAAATGTAACTTACAGATTGTAGGTTAGGGAGAGGACACCACTGTGGAGCACTCCGTACTGATCATGGGCGGGTCCGGCGAGGTGGGCGCGGAGACCGCGGCCCTCCTGCGCCGGTGGCACCCGGAGCTGCCGTTGACGATCGCGGCCCGCGATCTCGGCCGCGCCCGGCGGGTCGCCGACGAGCTCGGCGGCGCGACCGCCGTGACCATCGACGTGCGCCGGGACGGCCTCGGCCTCCAGCCGACCGACGGCTACTCGGCGGTCGTGGCAGCGCTGTGGGACAGCCACCTGAACGGACTGCGTTACGCACAAGACCACGGCCTGCCGTACGTCAGCATCTCCAACGGCCTCAACGACATCGGACCCGAGGTCGCCGCCGCCGGACAGCGAGCCGGCGCGGCGCCGATCCTGCTGGCCGGCCACTGGTACGCGGGAACCGTCGTCCTCGCCACGCTCGCCCTCGCCAGGCAGTTCGACCGGCTCGACACCATCGAGGTCACCGGCGTGCTGGACGAACAGGACGGCGGCGGACCCGCGGCCGTGGCCGACGTCGCACGCCTGCTGGCCGCCGCTTCGGCGGCACCCGTCCGCCGCGACGGCGTCTTCGACTGGCTCAGCGGCCCCGACGCGCAGGTGGAGATCACCAGCATCGACGGCACCCTGCTACCCGGCCGGCTCGTCCCCATCCTCGACGTACCGAGCCTGGCCGTCGCGACCGGCGCGGCCAACGTCCGCGTCGCCTTCGCGATCGGCGAATCGGCAGGCAGGCGGCGCGGCGGACCCAGCTCCGCGGAGGTCAGAATCGACCTCGAAGGCGTGGATCGCACCGGCGCACCCCTCAGGACGAGCCACTACCTCCTCCACCCGCAGGGACAGCGCCCCCTGACAGCGCTCGGCGTCGCCCTCGGCGTCGAACGGCTGCTCGGCCTGCGCGGCGCCCCCGTGCAGCCCGGTCTCCACACCCCCGAGGCATTGATCGACCCCGGCTACGCGGCCGAACGGCTGGCGGAGATCGGCGCCACCTTCACCGACGCGCACGGCGGACCAGCGTCTCCCCCTCGGATGTAGGCGTCCCGTGAGCAGGGGAGGAAAAGGTCTCCGCGATCACCTCGGCTACGTCGTCCGGGCTCTGGTCAGGCCGCCGCGTGCACCAGGGCCTCGGAGACCTGGGACAGCACGGCCCGTGCCACCGCGTCGGCCCGGCGCAGCAGCGTCGCGAACCCACCGGCGGCGGTCAGGGAGCCCAGGGCGAAGCGGCGGTCGTGGACGGAGCCGTCTCCGGTGATCAGCCGGCCGTCGGGGAGGCGTACGTCCAGGAGGCCGGCCGCTTGACGGGCCTCGCCCCGGGCGTACAGGCCGGCGAGCAGCGGGTCGGCGCAGCCGTCCGGCCCGGACGGCAGCCGCCGCGCCTCGATGAGCGTCCGGGCCCGCGTCAGGCCGGGAACGGTGGGGCCGCTCGCCCGCCAGCCGTCCTCGTCCTGCTCGATGCGCGGCTCGGCCCCGATGAACGTGACGATCCCCGCCCTGGCCAGGGCGTGCAGCTCGGCCTGGCGGGCCAGGGACGGGCCGTCGGCCAGCAGGCCGAACAGGTCCTCGAACCACGGATCGCCGGCCATGCGGGGGCGCGCGTCCCGCAGCGCGCGGATCAGCGCCAGGTCGGGGCTGAAGGCGGGGTCGGCCCGCCGTTCGAGGTCGGCCGCGAGAAAGCCGTGCATCCACCGTTGCAGCCCGGCGAGGTCGCCGAAGCGCATGCCGCGCAGCGGGCGGGCGAGCCGGTCCAGGTGCAGCCGGTCGGCGAAGCGCGGCACGGACCTGGTCACCAGCGCGCGCATCTCCCTGCCGCCCGGTTCGGCGCGGACGAAGGCGGGCTCGAACGCCGCCCACGTCGTTCTCGTACGGGACGGGTGTGCGGTGAACAGCTCCCGGTAGTAGGCGTACGCCAGCTCCTTGGCCGTCGCCTGCCGCTCGTCGCCCTCGTACGGGAACCGCCGCGCCCGCGCCTCCCCGGCCGGCTCGTATCCGGGACGGGCGTGGTGCGGCACGCCGCGCCGCGAGCCCACGTACAGGAGGGGTTCGAAGCCGCCGGGCAGGTAGACCGGCTCGCCCTGGCGTCCCTGGGTGAAGCGGCCGCCGCGCCCGACGGTGAGCGGCGCCAGCAGGTCGGTGAACGCCCGTCCCGCGCCGCGCACGAGCACCGGCTCGCCCGCAGGGACGTTCTCCAGGTCGTGGCCGGGGCCGCCGGGCAGGTGGAGCAGCCCGTCCCGGGCGGCGACGTCATGCTCCCCTGACCCGGGGCGGCCGTGGGCCAGCACCACGGCGTCCGCCTCCAGGGTCAGGCCGCCCAGCAGGCGTACGAGCTGCCGGCCCGCCGACTCGGTGAGCCCGATCGCCCGGTCGCGATGGACGTGCACCTGGACGCCGTACGGCGTCTCGCACTCGGGCGCGGCGGGGTCCACCACGTGGACCTCGACCGTCCGCCCGCCGCCCGGCTGCGGGGCCCCGGCGCAGATCCTGTCCACGACGCACGTCCCGGCCGGTCCCGCGCCGATCACCACGATCCTGCCCACCGCGTGGTTCATGATCACGACGCTACCCGCCGCTCCCCTTATAGTCAACTATCCCTACTGGATATACATGGAAATGGAAGTGCGGGGAACGGATTGTCCGGCAGGAGCAGCACCCGGCGCGCCCGGTCCGGCTGCCCGGCCGCGTCCAGGTGCAGCAGGGCCGCCCCGATGCCGGCCGCGCCGACCATGTAGCCGGTGTCCGCGCTCACCTCGCCGGGCCGCACCCGGCGGTAGGCCTGGTACCAGCGGTAACCGCGTCCGTCGTGATCGTCGGCCCTGGCGACCAGGTCGGCCGCGAGGGTGCGGGCGAACTCCAGGCAGGAGGACCGCCCCGTGACCGCCCACAACCCCACGAACAGCTCCACCAGCCCGGCCGTGCCGCAGCACTGGCAGGCCGAGTTCCAGTAGCCCGGCGTACGGCGCGGCGGGGCGGAGCTGTCGACCACGCCGCGGGCCAGCCGCTCCACCCAGTCCAGGTCCTCGGGGTCGCCGGTCACCCGGTACAGCTCGTAGAACATCCTCGCCACCCCGGCCGCACCCGAGCAGAACCCCGCGTAGTACAGCTCCCCGGAGCGCGGCACGTGGTGCGGGACCAGCGCCCGGTCGCCGCCCGTCACGCTCACCTCGCGTACCAATCCGGCCCCGCTGCGGGCGGCGCGGAGGAATCGCTCGTCCCCGGTCACCCCGTACAGGCGGGCCATGAGGAAGGCGATCCCGGCCGAACCGGTCAGGAAACCGGGGGCGACCGCGTCGGAGGGCAGCCCGTCCAGGCCCCCGTGCCGGCGGCCGGGCACGGGCAGCCCCGCGATGCGCAGGCCCGCGCTGACGGCCGCCTCCTCGTACGCGGGCTCGCCGAACCGGGCGGCGGCGCGCAGCAGCCCCAGCACGATGCCCCCGTCGCCGAGCTGGGCAGGGTCGAACGTCCAGCCGAAGCCGTCCACCCGGGCGTGCCCGCTCGCGACGACCAGGTCGGCGATGGCCGCCGCCTCGGCGTCGAGCCGGTCGTCCCCGAGCGCCCAGCCGGCCTCCATCAGCGCGATCATCGTGCCGGTCAGCCCGTGGTGCAGCGTGAGGTCGTCCTCCCGCCGCCAGGTGGCCGCCAGCCAGTGCGCACCCTGCCGCGCGTCCTCCAGGTACGCCTCCTGCCCGGTGGCGGCGGCCAGCTCCAGGAAGAACAGCACCACCCCGGCCGCGCCCGAGTACAGGGACCGGGGCCGCGGCCGCAGCGCCGGCCTGCCGTGCCGGTCCGGGTTGGCCCGCCAGTGCCTGCCGTGCTCGTCGTCCACGGCGGCGGACCTGATCCAGCGCGCGGTCGAGATGGCGGCCGTCATGGGAGAGTGAGCACGGGCGCTCATGGGGCGGATCTCGTCCAAGCTCATGCCGGGACTATGGCACACCTTCCGGACAAATGCAGACTATTTCCGTAGGTTTGGTAGGGAATTTTGCCCGGCGGGTCCGTGCTCGACCAGCCGGCCGTCGCGCAGGACCGCTACCCGGTCGGCGATCCGCGCGGCCAAGGGCAGGTCGTGACTGATGACGATCAGGGTCACGTCGAGGGCGGTCAGCTGGTCGAACACCTCGGCCTCGGTGACGGGGTCGAGGCCCGAGGTGATCTCGTCGCAGATCAGCACGTCGGGGCGGGCGAGCAGCGCGCGGGCCAGGGCGGCGCGCTGGAGCTCGCCGCCGGACAGCGCGTGCGGCCGACGCCGGCCGGCGCCGGGGTCCAGCCCGAGCGCGGCGAGGGTCTCGACGGCCTCCTCCCGGGCGGCGGGCACGGGCAGGCCACGCAGGCGTACGGCGGTCCTGGCGACCTGATCCACGACAGCGCGGTAGGGGTCGAACGAGGCCAGGGCGTTCTGGAAGACGTACTGGACGCGGGCCAGGTCGGCACGGCCGCGCCGCCGGGGCAGCGGACGGCCGGCCAGGCGGATGACGCCGGAGGACCACGGGCGCAGCCCGGCCACGCAGCGGGCCAGCGTCGTCTTGCCGCTGCCCGAGCGGCCGACCACGGCCAGCCGTTCACCGCGCGCCACGTCGAGGGTCACCTCGCGCAGGATCCCGGCGCCGAGGTCCTCGATCTCCAGGAGGGCGACCGGCTCCGCACGGGACTCCGGCTCACGGGGGCGCGCGGTGACGAGAGCCCTGGCGTACGCGGTACGCGGGCGGTCCAGGACCGTGGGGCCCGACTCGACGACGCGGCCGTCCTTCAGCACGACGACCTGGTCGGCCAGTTCCCGTACCAGTTCGAGGTCGTGACTGAGCAGGACGACGGCGACGCCGAGCCCGGACAGCTCGGCGGCGACCTCGGCCCGGGTGACGGCGTCCTGGCCGGTGGTGGGCTCGTCGGCGACGATCACGGACGGGCCGGCCAGCAGGACGTGGGCGAGGACGAGCCGCTGTTGCTGCCCGCCGGACAGCTGGTGCGGGAAGCGCCGCAGAAAGTCCCGGTCGCCGGGGAGTCGCGCCTTGGACAGAGCCTCCGGCACGGCGGTGCCGTGGCGCGCCGCGAGCCGGCGGAGCACGGTGCCGATGCGCAGCACCGGGTTGAGCACGCTCGCGGGATGTTGCGGGATGAATCCGACGGTTCCCGGCGGCGGGGGCTGGCCGGCGGCGATGCGGCGTCCGGCCACGGTGACGCGGCCGGTCACGCGGGCGCCGGGCGGGTGTTCGCCGAGCAGGGCGAGCGCGGTGGTGGTCTTGCCGCTGCCGGACGCGCCGACCAGGGCCAGCGTCCGCGCGGCGGGCAGCGCGAAGCTGACCCCGTCCACCAGGGTCCGCCCGGGTACGGCGACCGTCAGATCGTCAACGTGCAGCATGAGGGGCCCTGTTCAGTACGCGGTCCACGGTGAGGTTCAGCCCCACGGCGAGCATGACGATCATCAGGGCGGGGGCGAGCACCGCCCACGGGTTGAGGAAGAGCCCGCCCCGGTTGCGGTCGACCATCACCGCCCAGTCGCTCGCGTCCGGCGGCCCCGCGACGCCGAGGAAGCTCGCGGCGGCGATGAGATAGAGCGAGCCGGTCAGCCGGGCGCCCGCGTCGGTGGCGAGCACGCGGGCCAGGGACCGGGCGACGAACCCGACGGTGATCCGCCACCAGCCCTCGCCCTGCAGCCGCATGGCCTCCACGGCCGGACGGCTGCCCGCCTCCAGGGCGCACGCGCGGACCAGGCGGGCGATGTCGGGCAGGTGCACCAGCATGACGATCCAGACGAGCACGCCGTCAGGAGCCAGCGCGGCCACCACCAGGAGCAGCAGCAGGGACGGCACCGCCATCAGCAGGTCGAGCGGCCGCATCATGATCTCGTCGAGCGCCCTGGGCGCGCTCGCCGCGGCCAGCCCCCACAGCGTGCCCAGCAGATACGCGCCGACGGTGGCCAGGACAGCGGTCATGACCAGGGCCCGCCCGCCCAGCAGCACCTGGTGCCAGACGTCGCGCCCGGCGAAGTCCGTGCCGAGCGGCCCCACGTCCGCGAAGGAGGCGGAACGCGCCACCTCGTACGGGACCAGCGGCCCCGCGAAGGCCACGACCAGCGGCACGGCGAGCAGCAGATACCTCATGCGCGCGGCGCCAGCCGGAACGAGACGACGTCGGCGACCAGGTTCACCAGCACGGTCGTGGCGGCGAACAGCAGCGCCAGCCCCTGCAGGACGGGAAGGTCACGGTGCCCGACCGCGTCGGCGAGCGTGCGGCCCAGCCCGGGGATCACGAACACGGCCTCGACCACGATCACCCCGCCGAGCAGCCAGTCGACGGTGCGGGCCAGGTGCTGCACGACCGGCGCGAGCGCGTTGGGCAGCGCGTGCGCGAACCCGTTGAGCCCCAGGCGGCGGGCGTGCCGCACGTACGGCGAGGCCAGCACGTCGATCATCGCCGAGCGGACCAGCCGCCCGGTGGAGCAGACGGGCCGGACCAGCAGCACCGACACCGGCAGCACCAGCGCGGCGGCGGTGAGCCCGCCGAGCCCGGTCGGCGGCAGCCACGCCAGCACCACGCCGAAGACCGCCACCAGCACGATGGCCAGCGCGAACTCCGGCACCGCGTAGAGCGCGGCACTCACCGTGGTCAGCGCCCGGTCGAACCTGCCGCCCTCGCGCCGGGCGGCGGCGACCCCGAGACCGACCGCGAGGGGCACCAGGAGCAGCACGGTGAGTCCGGCCAGCACGGCGGTGGGGGCCAGTGCGTCCAGGACGATCCCGGTGACCGGGCGGCCGGAGACGAGCGAGGCGCCGAGGTCGCCGCGCGCCAGGGCGTGGGCCCAGGAGGTGAGACGTTCGGCGAGGGGACGGTCCAGGCCGAGGGCGGCGCGGATGGCCGCGATCCGCTCCGGGTCGGGCTGGTCGCCCGCCAGCACCACCGCGGCGTCGCCGGGCAGGGACTCCACCATCAGGAACACCAGGCAGGCGACCCCGGTGACCTGAACGACCCCCACGGCCAGGCGACGGGCGGCGTAACGGGCCAGGCTCACGCCAGCCGCACCTTGTCGAACCTGGCCCAGTCCAGGGTGTTGGCGGGCGCGGGGAGCACGCCGGTCACGCCGGGCGAAGTGGCGACGATCCAGTCGGCGAACCCCCACACCAGCAGCCCGCCCTCGGTGTGCAGCATCCGCTGCATGCCCAGATAGGCGGCCTCCCGGTCGGCCGCGGACGGCGCGGAGACGGCCTCGCGGTAGAGGGCGTCGAACTCCGGCCTGGCCCACTTGGTGGCGTTCGTGGTCGAGGTGGACAGCAGCCGCTGCGCGATGTGGGTCTCGATCGGCATCGCGCCCGAGCGGAAGCTGACGATGGAGCCCTTGGTCAGGATGTCCGACCAGTACGTGTCCTTGTCGCCGCTCACGATGGTGGCCTTCAGCCCGGCGGCGCGCAGCTGGTCGGCGAAGACCGTGGCCGCCTCGACGAAGCCGGCCGCTGCCGTGGAGGTCGTCAGCTCGACCGGCAGCCCGTCCGCGCCCGCCTTCCTGATCAGCGCCCTGGCCCGGTCGAGGTCGAACGGACGCTGGGGGATGCTGTCGGCGTAGTGCAGGTAGCCCTTGCCGAACAGGTCGTTGCCGATCTGCCCGGCGCCGGGCATGACGGTGTCGACGAGCTGCCGCCGGTCGGTGAGCAAGAACATCGCCTCCCGCAGGTCCGGGTCGTCGAACGGCGCGCGGTCCACCTTCATCGCGAACGCGTTCATCGAGCTGCCCGGCGCGCGGACGATCGTGAGGCGTCCCGCATGCTGGCGGGCGGAGGCCGGGGAGAGGTCGTGGGCGTAGTGGACCTGGCCGCCGAGCAGCGCGTTCACCCGCGCGGACTCCTCGTTGGCGATGAGGAGCTCCAGCTCCTCGATCGACGGCGCGCCCTCCCAGTAGTCGGGGTAGCGCTTGAGCAGCACCGAGCTGCCCGGCTTCCACGACACGAAGGAGAACGGCCCGGACCCCACCGGCCTGCTGAAGTCCGTGGTCCCCTCCGGGACGATGTACGCGCCGAAGGCGGCCAGCACGTTCGGGAACTCGGCGAACGGCCGCCTGAGCCCGAACTCGACCACCCGGTCGCCGACGGCCCGGCTGCTCCGCAGGTCGATGAGGGCGAGGCTGGACTTGGCCCGGAACGTCCTGCCCGGGTCGGTGATCCTCGCGTAGCTGGCCAGGACGTCCTGGGGGCGTACCGGGCGGCCGTCGTGGAAGGTCGCCTGCCTCAGGGTGACGCGCCAGCGGGTGAAGCCGGCGTCCGGCTCCCAGCTCTCGGCCAGGCGGGGCTGGGGTGAGACGTCCGAGCCGAGGTCGGCGAGCTTGTCGTACAGGGCCTTGGCACGTGCGGCCTCGTTGAACAGGTTGGCCAGGTGCGGGTCGAGCACCTCGGTGGCGCCGCCGCCGGCGAACACGGCACGCAGCCTGCCCCCTCCGGTGGAGGGCGCGCCGCCCGTGCCGCATCCGGCGAGGAGGGCGGCTCCGGCGGTCGCCGCGAGGAAGCCGCGGCGGCTGAGATGGTCACGCATTTTGGGGGTCCTTCGCGGGTCGGTCTCGTACGGGTCGGTCTCATACGGGTCGGGGAAGTTCAGGCGGGCACAGCCGTGCGGCGTTCCAGGGTCAGGACGGCGGCCGCGCAGGCCAGGCCGATCGCCGCGCACACGACGAACCCGGCCGCGCCCGCCCAGCCGATCAACGCGGTGCTGGCCGCGGCGACGATCCCCGAGACCAGGTAGAAGACGCCGAAGTAGGTGCCGGCCAGCGCATCGCCGCCGAAGGCGCCGATGCGCTCGTACACGAACGGCTGGGCCGTCATCAGGCCGAGAGCCAGCGCCAGCGCCGCGACCAGCACCGGGACGATGCCCGGGAGCAGCGCGGGAACGAGGAAGCCCGCGCCCATCACGGCCAGGCCCCACGCCATCGCGCGGTCCCTGCTCACCGCCGACCCCAGCCACGTGGTGATCCGCACCTGGAGCGCCAGGGTCGCCACGGTGGACACGAGGAACAGCAGCGCCACCGAGCCCGCCGTGCCTGTCGCCCGCTCGGCGGCGAGCGGCAGGACCAGGTAGAGCTGGTTCTGCAGGGCGTACATGCCGCTGAGGGACAGGGTGAAGGCGAGGAAGCGGCGGTCGGCCAGGCAGCGCCGCCAGTCGCCGAGCACGGACGAGCCGCTCGGCGTCACCTCGCGCGCCGGCAGGACGCACGCCTGCGCGACGGTCAGCACCACGAAGATCACGGCGGCGGCGACCGCGGCGGCGCGGAAGCCGACCAGCAGCAGCACGCCGCCGAGCACCGGCCCGCACAGCGCCCCGGCCTGGGCGTACACGTTGAACAGCGCGAACGCCCTGGCCTTGTCGGGCGCGGCCACCGCGATGTACGCGCGGACCGCCGGGTTGAACAGCGCGCCGGCCAGCCCGCTGAGCACGGCCGCCGCCAGCAGCAGCGGCAGCGTGACGCCGAACGCGAACAGCCCGAACCCGACGGCGCGCAGCGCGCACCCCGCGATGATCACGCGACGCGCGCCCAGCCGGTCGGAGGCCGAGCCGCCGATCAGGAACAGGCCCTGCTGACTGAGGTTACGCACCCCCAGGACGACGCCGGTGACCGCGGCCGACAGGCCCAGATCCTTGGTGAGGTGGCCGGCCAGGTAAGGAACCAGCAGGTAGAAGCCGGTGTTGACGCCGAACTGGTTGACCAGCAGCAGCCGTACGGGCCAGGAGAGCTCTTTCACGCCGCCCGCACCGGCACCCGGTGCCCGCTTTCGCTCATCAACGGATGTGCCCTGCCCTCTCCTCTGGCCTCATGTCGTGGAAATGATTACCATTTCTGTCATGGCATGGCAATCCAGACATACGGTCGGCGGAGGCGTACGGACGGCGGCAGGCACAGCGGGCGCGGCGGCGATCGGGGCGGCCGATCGGTTGGAGGCGAGCGGCTCGCGACGCCGCGATCTACCGCGCCGGCCGCCGCAAGGCCGACCGGACCCGCTTGGCGGTGTTCTCCGCGTGGCCGATCGGCGTCCTTCCTCGCCGGCGCGGCCGAGGGCGCTCAGCCCAGGCTCGGTCGCAGGGCCACCACGGCGGGCACCGGGCTGTAACGGGCCACCAGCCGGGCCAAGGGCTCGTCGATGCAGCCGAGCATCATGATGATCGCCTCATGGTCGGCCTCCAGATGGCGATGGTGGATGGGGGCATGATGAGCGATCTTGTTGCGCAGCACCCGCAGGAAGTCCAGCCGCCGATGGAGCGCGTGCCGCCCTCCGCGATAGCCGGGGAACGCCCGGTACAGGGAGGCCCGCCACAGCCGCTGGTCGTAGTTGTTGCCGCGCCCGACCAGACTCACCCAGAACCCGAACGGTAATTCGGCGACCACTTCCGGCGGCGTGGCCCGCAGCCCCTGCCGGCCCAGCTGGTGGACGGCCTCCCTGATCTTCGCCTGGGCGCCGTAGTGCAGGTCCGCCCGCGGGTGAGCCCACCAGTCCTCACGCTCGAACAGGTGGGACATGCGCTGGTCGAGCACGCTGCGCAAGGCGAGTTCGAGGTGCTGCAGGGGGCCGTAGAAGGCCGCCGCGACCTCGGTGTTCCAGCAGAACAGCCGCAGCGCGGCCACCGGGTCACCCCCGCAGAACGCCTCGTACTCAGGCAGCCTGGCCTGGGTCAGCACCCCGTACAGATGCCGAGCCTCCTGCTGATCCACAGACCTTGCCTCCCTCGGCCGGACACCGCGTGCTACCGTGGATGACATAAGCCCCGGGATTGCCTCTGCTCGCAAGCAGCCCGGGGCACAGCTGTCTCTACGGGCTCCAGCCCGGCGACTCGGCGAGAGTAACACGCTGTCACGAAGGATGCCGGTCCTTCGCGTACGCCTGTCGTCGCAGCTCCGAGCAGGCGCCGGGGTCCAGCCTGACGACGAAGGGCGCCGGCATGGACGACGATCCCGGCGCCTTTACGCTGTAGATCAACGGTTGTTCGACGGCCGCGGAGGAGAGCGCCGGTTCAGACCGCGACCGGGTGACAAACTTGTCGATTTCCGACTAAAAATGCCGCCGCATGCTCCATGATCAGCAATTGACTCGTTCGTCTTGCGCGTACGGGTCAGTCCCTGTCAACAGAGGATCGGAGCGTTTTGCGGAAGAGAACGACCCTGCTCGCCACCGCCGTCCTGGCGTTGACCGCCTTCCTTCCCGCCCCGCCGGCCGCCGCCGCCGCGGCGGCCACCGGGCAGGGCGGCATCGCCTGGGCGCCCTGTGAGGAGGAGCCCAGCGCCGAGTGCGGCAAGCTGACCGTGCCGATCGACTGGTCGAAGCCCGACGGCCCGACCATCGACCTGGCCCTGGCCCGCCGCAAGGCCACCGACCCCGCCGCCCGGATCGGGTCGCTGGTCATCAACCCGGGCGGCCCCGGCGGTTCCGGTGTGGAAGCCGTGTACGGCGCCCCCGACTCCTACACCCAGGAGCTGCAGAAGCGGTTCGACATCGTCGGGTTCGACCCGCGCGGCGTCGGCCGCAGCCACCCGGTGATCTGCTCGGCCTCGGTGTACAACCAGATGCCGCACACGGTGATGTCCAGCCAGGCCGACTTCGATGCCTGGAACGCCTTCACCAAGAAGCTGCACGCCGACTGCCGCGCGCGTACCGGCCCGCTCTACGACCACGTCGACTCGCGCAACGTGGCCAGGGACATGGACGCCCTCCGCGCCGCGCTCGGCGAGGAGAAGCTGAGCTACTACGGCATCTCGTACGGGACGCTCATCGGACAGATGTACGCCGAGCTGTTCCCGAACCGGGTCCGCGCCCTCGCGCTGGACAGCAACATGGACCACAGCCTCGGCGTCGCGGGCTTCCTCGCCACCGAGGCGCTGGCCGTCGAGGACGCCTTCGACCAGTTCGTCGGCTGGTGCGAGGCCGACGAGAGCTGCGTCCTGCACGGGCGTGACGTACGCAAGCTGTGGAAGGACCTGCTGGCCAAGGCGCGGCGCGGCGAGCTCGTCTACCCGAGCACCGGCACGAAGATGACGGAGCTGCAGGTCATCTACAACGCCGCGCTCGGCACCGAGGGCCCCGACTGGCGTACGCTCAGCGAGGTCATCGACTGGCTGAGCGGCGGCGCGGAGCCGTCGTGGGTGCCGCCGCTGCCCGGCCGGGGACCGGTGGAGGGGGACGTGGCCGAGCTGCCGACCCGCATCCTCTGCCAGGACTACAACCTCAAGGTGCGCAACTACAACGAGTACGCCGCCCTCATGCGCGCGTCCAACGCGCTGGCGCCGGACACGCGGTACCACCCGTACCCGATCGACGACCTGCCGATCTGTCTCAACTCGACGCCGACCAACCCGCCGCACCAGCTGCGGTACACCGGCGAGGCGCCGATCCTGCTCGGCAACTCACTGCACGACCCTGCCACCCCGTACATCTGGTCCGCGAACGCGGCCCGGCAGCTCGGGCCGAAGGCGGTGCTGCTCACGTACGAGGGCTGGGGGCACCGCATCTACGGCAAGGACAAGTGCCAGGACGACATCATCGACCAGTACCTGATCGCGCTGACCGTGCCGCCGCGCGGCACCCGGTGCGCGGTGGGCACGCCCGAGGAGAGCCTGCTCAAGAAGCAGACGCAGCGGACGTGGCCGACTGACCAGGCCCACTGGGCGTCCTGATCCGGGAGCTCGCCCCGCCGGTCGGACGACCGGCGGGGCTACTCGCTGATCCACTTGGTGAAGGTCTGGCCCGTGAGGGTCTCGAAGGCCGCGTCGACTTCTGCGGGGCTTCTCTGGTGTGCCTCACGTAGGACCGCGACGGCGTTCTCGAGAATCTCTCGTGCGAACTCTGGCAGCTCCTTGCCGGCGGCCAACGCCTCGGCGAGGGGCGTGACAGCCTCGCCGTGCTGTTGCGCCTCGCTCAGCGTCCATCCGCGGACGACAAGACTCTGTACGTAGTGAGGCAGGTAGGCGTCGCGGTTGAGTGCGACCAGCTGGCGGCGCAGGGCGACGGCCTCCTCGGACATCTCGACGGCCTCGGCCACCCGCCCCACCTCCGCCAGCAGGGCGGCGTGATTGTTCAGCGACATCGCCAGGTCGGGCAGATAGGCGTCCCAGTTGAGCCCGGCCAGCTCCCGGCGCAGGGCGACGGCCTCCTCTGACATCTCGACGGCCTCGACCCCCCGCCCCACCTCCATCAGCAGGGCGGCGTGATTGTTCAGCGACATCGCCAGGTCGGGCAGGTAAGCGTCCCAGTTGAGCCCGGCCAGCTCCCGGCGCAGGGCGACGGCCTCCTCTGACATCTCGACGGCCTCGACCCCCCGCCCCACCTCCGCCAGCCGGAGGGCGTGATTGTTCAGCGACGTGGCCAGCTCAGGCAGGTAAGCGTCCCAGTTGAACCTGGCCAACTCCCTATAAAAGGTCGCGGCCTGCTCGGAGACCTCGGCTGCCTCGGCCCGCCGACCCATCTCCGCCAGCCGGAGGGCGTGATTGTTCAACGAGCCGGCCAGGTCGGGCAGGTAGGCGTCGCGGTTGAGCCCGGTCAGCTCCTGACGCAGGGCGACGGCCCGGTCGGAGACCTCGACGGCTTCGGCCCGCCGCCCCACCTCCGCCAGCCGGTTGGCGTGATTGTTCAACGACGTGGCCAGGGCAGGCAGATAGGCGTCGCGGTTGAGCCCGGCCAACTCCCCGTACAGGGCGACGGCCTGCTCGGACACCTCGACGGCCCCGGTTCGCCGCCCCACCTCCGCCAGCAGGAGGGCGTGATTGTTCAACGACGTGGCCAGGGCGGGCAGGTAAGCGTCGCGGTTGGACCCGGCCAACTCCCCGTACAGGGCGACGGTCTGCTCGGAGACCTCGACGGCTTCGGCCCGCCGCCCCACCTCCGCCAGCCTGAGGGCGTGATTGTTCAACGAGCCGGCCAGGGCAGGTAGGTAGGCGTCGCGGTTGAGCCCGGACAACTCCTGACGCAGGGCGACGGCCTGCTCGGAGACCTCGACGGCTTCGGCCCGCCGCCCCACCTCCGCCAGCCGGTTGGCATGATTGTTCAACGAGCCGGCCAGGTCGGACACGTAGGCGTCGCGGTTGAGCCCGGTCAGCTCCCCGTACAGGGCGACGGCCTGCTCGGACACCTCGACGGCTTCGGCCCGCCGCCCCACCTCCGCCAGCCTGAGGGCGTGATTGTTCAGAGACACCGCCAGGTCGGGCAGGTGAGCGTCGCGGTTGAGCCCGGCCAGTTTCCGGCGCAGGGCGACGGCCTGCTCGGACACCTCAAGGGCTTCGGCCCGCCGCCCCACCTCCGCCAGCCGAAGGGCGTGATTGTTCAGCGACATCGCCCGGTCGGGCAGGTAGGCGTCCTGGTTGAGCTCGGCCAGTTCCCCATGCAGGGCGACGGCCTGCTCGGACATCTCGGCGGCTTCGGCCCGCCGCCCCATGTCCGCCAGCCGGGTCGCGTGGTTGTTCAGTGAGATGGTCAGATTGAGCAGGTGAGCGTCACGGTTGAGCCCGATCAGCTCCCCGTACAGGGTGACGGCCTGCTCGGACACCTCAAGGGCTTCGGCCCGCTGCCCCACCTCCGCCAGCCTGAGGGCGTGATCGTTCAGCGACATCGCCATGCTGGGCAGGTAAGCGTCGCGGTTGAGCCCGGCCAATTCCCCATACAGGGTGACGGCCTGTTGGCTGGCCTCCAAGGCGGCCCGATGTTGACCGGCGTTGGTCAGGCGCAGGGCATGGCCGGCGTGGAGTTGGGCGTGCTCGGCAGGGTCGGTGGTGGTGGCCAGGCGGTGCGCGGTCAGCCGGCTGGACAGCGCGGCCATGCCGATGTCGAGGTCGATGTGCCGGCCGACCGGCAGGTGAGCTTCGATGTGCTGCAACAGGACGGGGTCGATGCCGGGCAGGCCGGCCAGACGGGCCAGGGCAGCGCCGCCGGCGTACAGCATCAACTCGGGCCGGGCGGCGAGCAGCGGGTACAGCTGCGTGGCGGCGACGTGCGGCCATCGGCGAGCGGTCTCGATCAGCATGGTCAGGGCCGGGCGGATCCACGGCGGCACCTGCCTCTGGTCGGCTTGCCCGGCCGGGGCGGCGAGCAAGCCGGACAGGGCGTGGCCGGCCCAGTCGTCAGCAGCGGGCCCGGCCACGGCGGGGTCGGGGATCGCCAGGGCGGCGAAGTCCTCCGCGAGCCGGTCCGGGTACAGCGGCTCCAGCACCGTGCCCGCCTGGGCGGGCGGATAGCAGTAGGCGTGGTCGTCGAGCAGGGTGTTCGCGCGCTCGACGGTCTCGGCCAGATCGGTGTGCCGTAGCGCCCGGCGGGCGTCGGGGCGGGCCAGCGGCCGGGTGAACGTCGCGGCGAAGACGGCCCGGCCCATGGTGACCGGGTCGCTGACCAGGGGCTCAGGCAGGCGGCGGTGCAGCTCGGCCCAGTGCTCGCGCTCGCGGCGCAGCAGATAGGCCGAGGCACGGGCCGGGTCTCCGGGTTCCTCCTCGCCGTGGCGGTGGGCGTCGACCGCGGCCAGCGCCGCGATGTGCACGGTCAGCACCTGGGCGTACTCGGCGTCGTCGGCCAGGCCGGCGGGCGGCACGATCGTCGCCGCCTGCTCGGCGGGAAGGGCGAGCTGGGCGGCGAAGTGGTCGCGCGCTTCGGCGAACAGCCGGTGCCGCATCGCCGGCTCGGCGACCAGCGGCGGCAACGCCTGGGCGTCGGCGTCGACGTCCAGCACCCGTTCGGCCCAGGCGGCGATGCTGTCCCACCACACCCCGGCCGGGCGGGCCAGCAGCAGCACCCGCACCCGGCCCGCGTGCAGGACCGGCTCCTGCAGCAGCTCGTACAGGGCCGGCACCGGCCAGCGCTCGGCGTAGTCCACCACGAGCAGCAGCCCTGGCCCGTGCTCCCCCGCCGCGGCGACGGCACCGGTCCGTCCTGCGCCCGGCGGGTTGGTGCTCGCCTGCCACACCCGCCATCCGGCCTGGCGCGACAGCTCGGCGAACCGGGCGGCCAGCCGGGTCTTGCCCTGGCCGCCCGGCCCGTGCAACAGCCGCACCCCCAACCCGGGCACGGCCTCGTCATCACGCCAGCCGGCCAGTTTCCGCAGGTCATCCTGCCGGCCGGTGAAGGGCACCACCCGAGATCGGGCCCGCAACAGCAGGGACGGCTGCGCCCGCACCCGGGCCGGCCGTACCGGCCGGGGTTCCGCGGGGAAGTCCTCGATGCGGTAGGCGGGTTTCCACTGGTAGACGTTCAGCACCCCGTCCTGGACCGCGTTGACGACCCCGCCCGCAGCCGGCGCATTCACCTGCACCTTGGGGACGCCGCTCGCCGAGGACGGCGGCTCGGTCACGGCGACGGCTCCCGCCCACCACCGTCAGGGGCGGCGGGATTGTGGATGTTCAGGGTGCCGCCCTGGACCGCGTTCACGGTCCCGCCCGCGGCCGGCATGTTCAGCTGCGTCTGCGTGCCCGCTGCCGGGGGAAGCTGCACCGGCGGCTCGGCGGTGGCCTGCCCGTGATCGGTTCGCAGCTGCAGCCGCAGCGCCGCGGCCGCGATCACCAACCCGGCTGCCCCGATGAACATGCTCACCACGCTGGCCCGCTGATCGAGGACCCCCAAGACCTCCGGTGGCAGCTGCAGCGGGTCGGCGAAGAAGCCCACCAGCCCGACCACCAGCAACGCGGCCATCACCACCAGGGCCGCGACGCCCACCCCGCGCCGCACCCGCGAAATCGACCCGCGTCCGGAACTCTCGCCTGTCTTGGACATGCCTCTAGAGTGCGCCCGGACCAGCGCAAGCAGGGCCGAAAGCGACGAAGACGTTATTTACCATCTCAAGGCCCGGATGACCGCCGCACCGCGCAGCCACCCCGCCCGGAGCGACCACCTGGGCATCTTGATCAGTTACGCCACGCAGGGCCGGTCCCGCTCCCCGAGACGCGGGCGACTCGGGGAGCGGCGAGCACATCGCGGCGGGCCCTCGGTTTCACGGCCTCGTATGCCGCCGGCCAGCGGTTCAGGCGGCGCACTCCAGGCAGATCTGCTGACCGCTCAGCTCCGAGACGCGCTGGCTGCGGTGCCGTACGAGGAAGCAGTGCGAGCAGGTGAACTCGTCGGGCTGGGGCGGGATCACCCGCACCGCCAGCTCCTCGCCCGACAGGTCGGCGCCGGGCAGCTCGAGCGACTCGGCCAGCTCGGTCTCGTCGACGTCGATGGCGGCGGACGCGAGGTCGGGGCGGCGGGTCAGAGTGTCCGCGTAACCCTCCTGCCCGGCGTCGTCGATCTTGCGCGGGCTGTCGTAGTCGGTCACCATGGCGTTCATCCGTCTCCTCATCTCGTGCCTGCTGGCCGGTGGCCGCCGGTCTTGTGCCCAAATACGGGGAAATAGTCCTCTTGGGGCGGGAGAAAAATCAGATCCTTCGCGGGACCGCCGAGGAAGTATGATCCGGGTATGAGCGAGGTCAAGAAGCGGATCACCATCACCGTGGACCCCCACCTGGCCGGGTACGCCGAGCAACTCGTCCACGCGGGCAAGGCGGAGTCGGTGTCGGCGGCCTTCAACGAGGCCATGGCGATCAAGCGGCAGCGTGACCAGCACGCGCTGGCCAAGCTCCGCGAGCGCGCGGCGCACGCCGACCCGGCGCGGGTGGAGCGCATGAGAAGGCACATCGAGGCCCAGAGCCGGGCGGCGGGCTTCGAGGTGGCCGCGGGTGAGTGATCACGTTCCGGCGCCGTACATCCTCGACGCCGGCGTCCTGGCGGAGATCGCGCGGGGCGACGCCGACCTCATCGGGCTCGTCCTGGACTACGACCGGATCGGCCAGCCCCTGGTCATCTCGGCGCTGACGGCCGCCGGGGCGCTGCTGGACGCCCCCGGGGAGGAGGCGAGCGCGCTGCTGTCCGGTCTGACCGCGTTCGAGCATGTCCAGGTGGCGGCGCTCGACGGCGTGGAACAGGCGGCCCTGCTCGCCCAGATGATCCAGCGGACGGGCGTGGACCCGTGGGACGCGCACGTCGCGGCGCTGGCCCTCATGGCGACCTGCCCGATCCTCACGCTCGATCGCTCCCGATGGGAGCGGACCGCCGCCGGCCTGGACGATCCGCTCTACTTCATCGAGATCGCCGACCCCGGCGAGTGAGGCCGGGAGGCGACGGTTCAGACGGGGGACGGGATCCTGGCCAGGCCCGCTGGTGGCCGAGGGCGCGCGACTGGCGCCGACGCCGGCGGGGAGCGGTATCCGGTGCTGATCGAGGAGTTCAGCAGACCGGGTGGCGACTGACCGACGGGGCGGGGAGGAGGAAGCCGCGGCCGGCACGTCCTCGTCTTCGTCACGTGGCCGGGGGCCGCAGGCCGAGCCACTGCTCGGCGCCCCAGGCATGGAACCGCTCGACCTCGGTGAACCCCAGCTTCGCCGCGAGGCGCATCGAGCCGACGTTGGCGCTCTGGGTGGTGAGCACCACCGGCTCGCCGGGAAGGACGCCGTCGAACCAGCCGAGTGCCGCCGCGCACGCCTCGGCGGCGTACCCTCGCCCCCACACCTCGGGCAGGAACAGGTAACCGAGGTCGGCCTTCCCCACGGCGGCCGGGCGGCGGTGCCCGGTCGCTCTCCTCAGCAGGACCTGGCCGATCATCGCCCCGTCGAGCTCGACGACGAAACTCCCGGGCCGTCGCTCGGGCACCTCGGGCATCTCACGCTCAATCTCGTCGCGCGGACGGGGACCGCCGAGATAGGTGTGCACCTCCGGCGAGGCGAGCAGCTCGATGAACGTCGTACGGTCCCGCGCCTCGGGCTCACGGAGCACGAGCCGCTCGGTCCGGATCAGCCCAGGCGGCCAAGGCACCTGCCCCAGATCTGACATGCGCGCAGCCTAACAATCCCGTACGTGAAAATCAGCCTCGCACAGCCGCCAAAAAAGTGATATCACTTAGATAGCAGAGTGAAATCGCCGAGAAGGGACGGACGATGGCGAACACATCGGGCGGGGCCACACTGGAGGCCGCTGTCGTGGACATGCCGGCACCGCGCACGAGCGAGCGCCCGGTGCGGGCGGCCAACGGGTTCGTGATGCTGGGAGTGGCGACGGCGCTGACCCTGGGCGGGATCGCGCTGTTCGTCGTGGGGATCGTCATGCTCGCCTCGGAGGCCGGGCAGGGCGGCGTCTGGGTGGCCGTCGTGAGCGTCCTGATGTTCCTGCTCGGGCTGCTCATGTACTTCGGCCTCACCGCGGTCGCGCCGGGCGAGGCCAGGGTGGTGCAGCTGCTCGGCCGGTACGTCGGCACCCTGCGCACCCCCGGCTTCCAGTGGGTCAACCCGATCACGCTGCGCCGACGGGTGTCCACGAGGATCCGCAACCACGAGACGGACGTGACGAAGGTCAACGACGCCGACGGCAACCCGATCCAGATCGCGACCGTGGTCGTCTGGCAGGTGCAGGACACCGCGCAGGCGGTCTTCGAGGTGGACGACTTCGTGGAGTTCGTGGCCATCCAGGCGGAGACGGCCGTGCGGCACATCGCGGGCAGCTACCCGTACGACGCGCACGGCGAGCCCAGGCTGTCCCTGCGGGACAACGCCGACGAGATCAACGAGCGGCTGTCCACGGAGATCGCGGCCAGGGTGGCGTCCGCCGGGGTCAAGGTCATCGAGTCCCGCATCATCCACCTGGCGTACGCGCCCGAGATCGCCCACGCCATGCTGCGCCGCCAGCAGGCGGGCGCGGTGGTGGCGGCCCGGCAGCGGATCGTCGACGGGGCGGTCGGCATGGTGGAGATGGCACTGGCCAAGCTCGCCGAGCACAACGTGGTCGAGCTGGACGAGGAGCGCAAGGCGGCCATGGTCAGCAACCTGCTCGTGGTGCTGGTCGGTGACCGCGACACCCAGCCCGTGGTCAACACGGGCACGCTCTACCAGTAATCACCGTGGAGCGGAAGAAGATCCTGCTGCGGCTTGACCCGGTGGTTCACGACGCGCTGGCCAGGTGGGCGTCCGACGAGCTGCGCAGCACGAACTCCCAGATCGAGTTCCTGCTGCGCAGGGCCCTTTCCGAGGCCGGGCGCCTGCCCGACGGGGTGGAGCGGATGCGCCCGCGCGGGCGGCCCAGGAAGGTGCCGGAGGACGACGCGGATCACGCGGATCAGGGAGAGGAACGGGAGCGGGCGGATGGAGACGCGAGTGAAGCAGAGTGAGTCACTGACCCGATCAGCCTTCCTGCTGGCCTTCGACCTGCGGAAGGACCGGTTGACCGAGCGGGGAGCGCTGGGCTACCTGCTGCGCGCGGCCGCCCTCGCCGAGCTGCTGCTGGCGGGCAACCTCGCGGACGAGTCGGGCAAGGCGCGGCCCCTCACGGCCCCGGCCGTCGAGCCGGGCTCCTTGCCGGCCGTGGTCTGGGAGCAGATCGCGAACTCGCCGCCGCGCTCGTGGCGGCGGTGGGTGCAGAAGGACCACGGCAAGGCGGTCGGCGTCGTACGTGACGAGCTGGCGGCCGCCCGGCTGATCAGCGTGGAGCGGCGCCGGGTCCTGCTGTTCAGGGTCGAGCGGATCACGCCGCGCAAGGCGTACGTGTCGCGCAGGCTCATCGAGCGCGTCGGCGGGGCCATCCGCGGCGGCCGGCCCGTCGGCCGCCTGGACGACGACGTCCGCGTCCTGGCGGCGCTGGCCACGGCGGCCCGGCTCAGCACGGTGGTCGCGTCCAGGCGGGAGACGCGCCTGGACCGGATCCAGCAGCTGTCCGCGCCCGTCGAGCCGATCGCGACCGCGTTGCGCAAGAGCGTCGAGGCGGCCAGGGCGGCGTACTCGGCCGGCTGATGGGAGGCGAGGTCCTGTCCGGCCCCGGCTCACGCGCCTACGATGACGTCGGGGCCGAGCACAGGGGGCGTCCATGGCGAGCGACCCGTACGCGCACGTGCAGGAGCTGTGGCAGCGCTATCTCGGCACCGACGACCGCGCGGACCTCGACGAGGCGATAACCGCGGCCGAGCAGGTGGCGGCCGAGGAGGGCGACGCGGCGCAACGGTGCGAGCTGCAGGCCACCCTCACCTCGATGCTCATGAACCGCTGGCACCTCGACGGCCGGGACGCCGACCTCGACAGGGCGGCGGTGACGGCCGAGGCGGCGGCGGACCTCGCGGAGCGCGCCGGGCTGGACGCGGGCCGGGACTGGTACCGCGCCGGGCTCGTCCACCTGGAACGCCACCACCGCGACCACCTGGCCGACGACGTCCGTCTGGCCGTGGCGGCCTTCGACCGGGCGCTCCGGTGGGGCCCGGCGGAGGAAGACCTTCTCGCCTCCCAGGCCGAGGCGCTACGCCGGCTCTACGAGGCCGAACGTGACCTGGCCCTGGTCGACCGGGCCGTGGAGCTGCTGCGCGGCGGACAGGACGTCGCTCCCGTACGGTTGAGCACCCTGCTGGGCACGGCGTTGCAGGACCGCTGGTCGCTGTCGCGCGAGCCACGCGATCTGGACGAGGCGATCGACGCCCACGAGGCCGCTCTGACCGCAGCCGGTGGCGAGCGGCCGGCCTGGATCGTCGCCAATCTCGCCAACGCCTTACGTCAGCGGCACACCGTGAGCCGGCGGCGCGCCGACCTCTACCGGGCGCTGGACCTGTACGAGGAGGTGGTCGACCGCACCCCGGGCGGGCTCGACGGCTTGAACGCGCGCGTGCTCAACCACTACGGGCTCGCCTGGCGGCAGCGCTTCCTCCACGAGGACGAGCGCGCCCACCTGGACCGCGCCATCGACCTGCACCGCAGAGCCCTGGCGAAGGCCGAGCCGCCCGACCGGGTGATGTGCCTGAGCAACCTGGCCGACGATCTGTCGCGGCGCCTGTGGGGCGACGAGTTGGGGCAGCTCGCCGAGGCCGTCGAGCTGCTGCGTACGGCCAGGACCCTGGCCCCCGGCGACCTCGACGTGGCCATGGACCTGACCGCTCTCCTGCGTCACCGCTACCTGATCACCGGCGCGGAGGAGGACAAGGCCGAGCTGCTGGCCCTGGTGGACGACGTCGTGGCCGGGCTGGGCGAGCGGCATCCGGCGGCGGAGGCTTTCCTGAGCGTACGCGCCCAGCTGTCCGGCCCGCGGGTGTCGGTGGAGCGGCTCGCCGGCGGCGCGGTCTGGGTCCTGCGCGGCGAGCACGGCGGCCGGGACCGCACGCTCGTGCTGGTGGCGTCGGAGGGGTTCGCCCTCGCGGCGGCGAACGAGGACCCGTACGCGAGGTTCTTCGCCGACGTCATGGCGGCGGCCGGCGAGCTTGCGGACCCGCTGCTGGTGCTCGGCGGGCGGGAGACGACCGTTCATGAATTCCCCGAGGGTGAAGGGCTGGCGGGCGAGGAGCTCGCCGCCGCCGCCCTGGCCGCGGCCGAGGCGGCCGCCCCGCCTGCCCGCATCGGAGGGGTGTGGATCGAGGGGCCGTTCAGGCGGCGCGGGAGCCCGCTCGCCTACGTCGTCCGCGCGCTCATCGACGGCACGATGTGGACGTTCGTCCAGGTCACCGACGAGGAGATGAGCGAGTCCCTGCGGGAACGGATCGGCCCCTACCTGCTGGAGCTGACCGAGCTGGCCAGGCGGTCCTACGAGACGACGGCGCTGATCGGCACCTGGATCGCCGCCGAGGGGATGCCCCTGCTGCCCTACCACCAGCAGCCGGGCTGGACGGCCAAGCGGCTGGCCATGGACGCGCTGACGGCGCTGACCGCGCCGCTCCGGATCAGCGGGCCGTACCGGTTGCGCGGGCTCGGCTACCGGGCCCACATGCTGACCGGCCACTTCTCGGGCGGCAGGCGGCGCATGTGCTACGTCGAGCCCGACCCGGGAGCCGCCGACTTCGCCGAGCACGCCCGCAGGCTCTTCCTCGGAGTGCTCGGCGAGGTGCCGGTCACCCAGCCGGACTGGCCGGCCGACCTGATCTGGTCGGACCTTCCCCAGGGCAACGGCACGTGGCGGACCGTCGCGATCCGGCCGATCTCCCGCGATCCCCGTGAGATCGCCGAGGCCGTGCTGTACGCGTTCGGCTCGGAGTCGCTGAAGGTCGCCTCGATCGAGGTGCCCTCGTGGGTCACGCGCGGCGGGAACCTGGGCAAGCTGATCAAGAAGTACGGCCTGCGCATGCACGCGGTATGGCCCGCGCCCGGACTGCCGCCCTCGCTGCTGATGACCGAACTGGAGGACGTCCCCGAGAGCCGCGCCTCCGAGATCGAGTCCGGCCTCTACCTGCGCGAAGCCGTCACCGCGATCGAGCAGGGCCGCCTGCTCGCGGCCTTCCGTTCCTTCGCCTACCACCGCTACCTGGGCGACCTCGCCGACCCGGAAACGGTCAGCGGCGGGATCGCCGTCGGCACGCACCTGGCCGGCCTGCTGCTGGACGAGGGCCGGCTCGACTTCGCCGAATGGGTGGCCGCCTGGACCGCCGTCCAGGCGGAGCGGACCGGCGCGCACGACCAGGCCCGCACGGCGCGCAGGCTGGCGGCGGTGGCCTGCGAGTACATGGGCTGGCTCGACGAGGCGGTCACGCACTTCACGGCCGCGGTCGCCAATCCGGCTCCGTTCGCCGACCGCTGGCTCGAGGGACAGCTCAACATGAGCGTCGGCATCACCATCGCGACGACCTTCTCCCACCACGAGCCGGAGCGCCGCTACCTGGAGCCGATGCCGGAGAAGTCACGAACCCTCCTCATGCGCGCCGCCGCGCATCTGGAGCGGGCCGCCGAGATCTACGACGGCATCGAAGGCGAGGAGGCGCTGCGGTCCCGGCGCACCATCGAGCTCTACCGGTGGCGGGTGGCCGACCTGCTCGGCGACGGCGCCGCGATGGAGCGCCTGGCCGAGCTCAGGGTCACGCCGGGCATCGCCGAGGACGAGGCGCTGCGGCAGACCGGCGACTGGTTCACGATCGCCGCGCTGCGCAGGCAGGCGTACGCCGAGCCGAGCCTGCTCGACCAGTTCGACAGGTCCGCCGCCGCCCACCTGCGCAGGGTGCAGGGGTTCCAGCAGGTCAACGCGGCCAAGCTGGTCCCGATCCTGGCCATGGTCGGCGACGACCGTCAGGCCCGGGGCGACTACGAGGCGGCGATGGAGCTGTTCAGGACGGCGCGGGCGGCGCAGCACGCGGGCTACGCCGCCCTGGTGCGGCCGCCGCGTCCCGAGGAGACGCACGGCGGCTGGATGGCGATCGAGATGATCGGCCGGCTGGCCAGATGCGCCGCGGCGCGCCCCCTGCTTCTGGCCGAGCACCCCCTGGAGATCGTGCTGGAGGCGGAGAACGCCAAGAGCCGCTGGTTCCTGCGCGACCTGACGATGGGCCTGCCGCATCGTCCGCCCGTGGAACGGGCCGCAGACGAGGCGCCGGGGCTGCCGGTCGAGGCGCTGGCCGACCCGCGCGTCGATCTCGCCGAACGCGAATGGCGCGGGGAGCGGGGCGGCGCCGTCTCCGCGACGCTCGACGAACGGGCGGCCCACGAGCTGTGGGAACGCCTGCCCGGCGGGACCGCCGTGCTGTCGTTCTACGCCACCAGGAGCGAGACGGTGCTCAACATCGTCCGCGACCCCGCCCGGCCGCCGGTCATGCTGCGCCTGCCCGTCGGCGCGGCGGAGCTGGAGCGGGCCGGCACCCGCATGCAGGCCTACTTCTCCGCGGCCGGGCTGTTCGGCGCCATCGACCCCCAGGATCCCGGCCGGCACCACCGGCGCTTTCTCCGGCCGCTCGACGAGCTGGGCGAGCTGCTCGCGCCGGCCGTGCCGTACCTGGAGGACAGCGAATTGGTGGTGGCCGTCCCGCACCGGCAGTGGCACAACCTGCCCGTCCACGCGCTGCTGCTGCCGCGGCTCTGGCGGCGCGGCGCCACGCCGGGCTGGACCTACGTCCCCAGCCTCGGCATGCTCGACTTCCTCATGACGCGGGCGCGGGACCGGCAGCTGGCGCGGTTCGTGCGCGCGGGCGTGACGACGGCGCCGATGCCCGGTGACGACGTCGCGGCCATGGCGGCGGCGCACGAGCAGCTGTGCGCGACCCTGGGGGCCGCGTTCCCCGCGGTGCGGGCGTCGTTCGGTGAGCAGGCGACGGTGGCGTCCTTCCAGGAGACGAGCCGGTCCGTGGTGCTGCACCATCTGCTCGCGCACGGCGCCTACCGCGACAAGGCGGACATCATGCGGTCCGGGTTCGCGCTCGCCTCCGGCCTGCTGACGGGCCGGGACCTGATCGGGGAGGGCACCCGCGCCGGCCACGTCACCGTCCAGGCCTGCTCGCTCGGCCGCAACGTCACCGGCGGCAGCGACGAGATGTGGGGCCCGACCAGGGCGTTCCTGGCGGCGGGCGCGGACTCGGTGCTGGCTCCGCTGTGGGACGTCGACCTCGCCTCCTCCACCGAGCTGCTCGCGGACTTCTACCGCCGCTGGCTGTGGGACGGCGTGCCCAAGTGGCAGGCGATCGCCCAGGCCCAGCGCGCGATGTGGCGCGACGACGATCAGCCCGCGTGGCAGCATGTCTACCACTGGTCCGCGTTCAAACTCATCGGAAGCTGAGGTCCGGATGTCCGGGATCGAAAGCCTGCGCGAGGAAGAGGCCGTCCGGGTGTTACAGCACCTGCTGACCGCTTTCGACGAGGAGGAGGAGCCGGCCACCACGCCGCAGGAGGTGCGCGACCGGCTGGAGCGCGACCGCGCCTACGTACGCGACCTCGCCGCTGCCCTGGAGGTGCAGCCGGGCGCGCAACCGCCCTCGGCCCGCGAGCTGCTGGCCGAGCTCGCCGAGCTGCCCGACGTCGCGCCGGAGGTCGAGCGCGCGATCGAGCAGGTACGCCGGCGCTCGACCCTGCCCGTCGACGCCGAGACGCTGGCCGCCGTCGTCGGCGTGGCGGCGGCCGTGGCGATCATCAGGCCGCGGGTGGAGTTCAGGAAGCAGGAGAAGAAGGACGAGAAGGACCTAAAGGTCGTCATCGACGTCAGGGGGATGGCCAACCTCGGCAGGGTCCTGCAGATGCTCCTCGACCTGCTGGGCAAGTGAGGCCCGTTCCAAGTCGCGCAGCATGCCGGCGAGCAGGTCGCCGTGCCGGTCGGGGTCCTCGGCCGCGAGGTCGCGCTGCACGGCGATGCCCGCCTCCATCACGGCCAGGCCGTCCTCCGGCAGCACCGTCCCGGCGTTGAACAGGGCGCCGGCGATGAGCGGCCGGTTGATCCTGGCCACGTGGGGCGGCAGCCCGTCGACGACCGGCGGGATCTCCCGCGCGACCTCGGCGGCCTGCCGTACCCGCCCGGCTTTTCTGAGCGTGCCGGTCAGGTTGCTCAGCACCAGCAGCAGCTTGACCGGATCGCCGGACCTGCGGCGGATCTCCAGCGCCTGGAACAGGCCGGCGAGGGCTTCCTCGTCGCGGCCGAGCCTGCTCAGCGCATGCGCCTCGTTGGCCAGCGCGCCGGCGAGGTCGGGGCCGTGTTCCAACGATCCCCTGAAGAACGTCAGGGCCTCCCGTACGAGCTCCAGGGCTTCCTCGGCGCGGCCCCTCTGGGTCAGCGAGACGCTGAGGTTGCTCAGCGAGGCGGCGAGCGCGGCGTCGTGGCGGCCGGGGTCGTTCCTGGCCAGGACCCGGTTGAGCTCGACCTCCTCGGTGATCACCGCGTGCGCCTCGTCGAGGCGGCCCAGCCCCGACAGGCAGATGTAGAGGTTGTTGAGCGCCCCCGCCAGCCCCGCCCGCGCGCCCGGCGTGACGCGGAACAGGGCGACGGCCTCCCGCAGCACGGTGGCGGCCTCCTCCAGCTGCCCGAGCTCCAGCAGCCGGTAGGCCCGTGACCTGCGCGCCTCCGCCGCGTCGGCGCGCGGTGGCCCGCCCTGCTCGGCGAGCGCCGCCATGGTCAGCGGCAGCACCAGGGCCTTGTCGTCGTCGTCGAGCCCCTCGATCGGGGGCAGCAGGTCCGACGGCGCCGCGCCCTGGCGGATGCGTTCGCCCACCAGCTCGGCCAGCGCCTCGTCCACCACTCTGGCGGCGCCGGTCAGCGCGGCGTTGAGCAGCACGGGCTGCAAGGCCGCCACCTCGGCCCCGATCAGCGCGCCGAGCCGTACGCCGGGGACCCGCGCCAGGGCGATGAGCGCACGCAGCGCACGCCGGGCCGACAGCTCACGCAGCAGGCGTACGGCCAGCTCGGGGCGCTGCTCCAGCCGGCGGGCCGCCATCCGCCGCATGAACGACTCGGGCCGGCCCTCCGGGTAGGCGTCGGCCACCCAGCGCGCCAGGGCGACGCGGACCTCGACGTCGGCGTCCACCAGGCCGGGAACGCGCAGCAGCAGCTCGGCCAGCTCCAGCTCCCCGTCCCCGTAGATCGAGCCGTCCAGCACCACGGCCACCGCCAGGGCATCCAGCATCACCTCGGGCGGCGCCGGCACCTCGGGCTCGGGCCAGAGCTCCTGCTCGCGCTGCCACAGCTCCCCGCCGACCACCTCGGCCAGCGCCGACTCCAGGGCCTGCAGCGGAGTCTCCGGTCGCGCAGCGGCGCCCTCCGGCACGGGGACCCCGAGCCGCTCGGCGAGCGCCGCCCGTACGGACCGCTGATCGAGCACGGCGGGCACGAGCGTGACGTGCTCGGCGCTCTCCAGCAGGCCCGACTCGTCGCTGCTGACGGCGGAGCTCCACCACACCAGCACCAGCAGCCGCGTCGTCGCGGCCCTCGCCAGGATCTCGGCCAGCGCCACCGGGTCGTGCGCGTCGGCGTCGTCCACGACGATCACCCCGCCGTCCACGTGCTCGGGGGGCTCTTCGCCCGGCCGCGCCCAGACGCAGCGCACCCCCTGCGCCTGCAGCTCGACCGCCAGCCGCGTCTTGCCCGCCCCCGGCGCGCCGGACACCAGGCGCACCGCCGGGGCTTCGTCGGCGGTGGCCCAGGCGGCCGTGCTCGCCAGCAGGCCGTGGTCGTCGGCGTACGGCACGGCGCGCTTCTCGGGGATCAGCAGGGTGAGCGGGGTGACACGCATACGGACCTCCCGCTGGATTGTTTCACCGGCCGGGCGATTTCCGGAGCGCTGGACGATATAGGGAAGTACGTACTATTCTCCTCCTTCATAATGAAGGACGTAAACATCTATGAGAGCGACTCCGACGGCCTCCTCTACGACCCTCGGGTCAGGGCCGCGATGACCCGGTTCGCCGACAGCGACGAAACCCTGCTCGCCTTCGAGGCGAGCGCCGCCGTCCGCACCGCGAACCAGGCCGTCGAGCGCATGCGCGCCCACGGCGCTGAGGGGCGAGGGGTCAGCGCGGGCGCGCTCGACCTGCTGATCCGCCTCGACGACAGCGAGCACGGCATCAGCATCGGCGAGCTGGCCCGCGCCGCCGGGGTCAGCTCCCGCAACGCCACCGGCCTGGTCGACACGCTGGAGAGCCACGGGCTGGTCCGCCGAATCCCCGATCCGAAGGATCGGCGTTCGGTCCTGGCCGAGATCACCCCTGACGGGCGAGCATGGATGGAGGCGTTCCGCAAGCCGTCGCAGCTTGCCATGCGGGCGATGTTCCAGGGGTTCGCCCCTGAAGAACTGGTCGTGCTGCGCGACCTGTGCCTGCGGCTGGCCGCCAACCAGCATCGCCTCGCCGAGCACCTGCGCCGGGCCGGGCAACAGCCCTGACCGATGTCGTCCCAACCGGAAGGGAATTGCGGCGTCTTGGCCTCCATTCGCCACGAGATCGTCATCGACGCGTCCCCTGAGCACATCTGGGATGTGCTGCGCGACGTCGGAGCCGTGCACGAGCGCCTGCTGCCGGGCCGTGTCGTCGGCACCCGGCTGGAGGGCGACCAGCGGTTCCTGACCTTTCCCGACGGGCACGTGATCCGCGAGCTGATCGTCGCGATCGACGACGAGTCCCGCAGCTTGGTCTATTCCGTCGTCGAAGGCGCGAGACCCGCGCTCGATCACCACCACGCCTCGTTCGAGGTTCGGCCGGAGGGCGGCGAAGCGGGCCGGCTGATCTGGATCACCAACGTGCTCCCGCACGCGCGAGCGGCCGAGATCCGCGTGCGCGTCGAACACGGCGCCCGGGAGATGAAGCAGGCGATCGAGGCCGCGGCACCGAGCTGAGCCAGATGGCTACCCCGGACTGTCGGCGAGCACGCAGGCGACGGGCGGGTCGAGCTCCAGGGTCTCGACCCGGAGGTTGGTGAAACCGGCCCGGGTGAGCAGGTCCTGGAGCTCCTGGGCGGCCCGGGCCGTGGTGTCCCGGGTGGCGCCGGGGCAGCGGGGCTGGCTGACCAGCGCGATGCGGCCCGAGGGGCGGAGCAGGCGGCGCAGCTCGCCGAGCCGCTCCACCGGCTCGGGCCAGAACCCCACCGAGTTGACGGCGAGGATGGCGTCGAGCGGATCGCCGAAGCTCGGCAACCGCTCCACGGGGGCGCACGTGAGGTGCACGCGGCGGGCGCGTACGGCGGCGGCGTTGCGACGGGCGGCCCGCCGGACCATGGCCCGCGAGTGGTCGATGCCGAAGACCTGGCCCCGGGTGGCGCGGGCGGCGAACTCGGCGATGGCGACGCCGGGGCCGAAGCCGACCTCCAGCACCCGGTCGGTGGGCCGCACGTCCAGCAACGACACCGCCCAGATGTTGCGCTTGCGGTTGGAGGGGCGGTGGGCGAACATCCAGCCGTTCGCCCACCCGACGACGCCCCGGGGACGATGGGCCTGGCTCACCAGGTAGCGGATCACGCGTTGCCTGAGAATCTGCATGATCGCCAGTCAACGGCTTCAAGTACGCTTGAAGTCAATGAGCGAGCAGTTGACGATCGGCGAGCTGGCGAGCCGCACCGGCGTCGCCACCTCCGCTCTGCGCTACTGGGAGCAGCTCGGCCTGCTGCCGGCGCCGGCCCGGGTCTCGGGCCAGCGGCGTTATCCGCCGTCGGCGGTCGAGCTGGTCGGTGTGGTGCTGTTGCTGCGCGACGTCGGCTTCACGTTGCGGGAGGTCAAGGCGTTCCTCGCCTCCCGTACGCCGGCCGGCGACGACTGGCGGGAGCTGTACCAGCGCAAGCTCGCCGAGCTGGATCAGCGGATCGCGCAGGCGCAGGTGGCCCGCACCGCCATCGCCCACGGCCTGGCCTGCCCGCACAAGGACATCTTCGCGTGCGCCAACTTCGCCGGCGGGGTCGCGGCGCTCCTCGCGGGATCCTCCCTCGAAGAGGCGCACGCACGAGTCCATTCGCACTGACCTCGCCGTACGGTAGCCTCGCCCCCACATGATCGCGTGGACCCGGCGAAAGGCCGCCTCATGTTCCGTCTCCTGGCCATGCTGGCAGCCGTGACGCCGGCCGTCTTATCGGCGCTGTTCCCCGGCGAGAGCTGCGGATTCTTCGCTTACACGCCGCTCTCTGAGGCTTTGCCGGGGCCGAGTGCCGCGGCGACGGTCGTGTGGACGCTCGGCGAGTGGGGCGCGGAGCTCCTTCCGGTGGCGCTCGCGCTGCTCGCCCTGTGGCTGCCACGCCGCTTCGCGGTGCTCGGCGCGTCCATGTCGGCCGTCGTGCTGGTGCTGGGCGCGCTGACCGTCGTCATCCCGTACACCACGCCCTGCGGCCCCCAGCGCGGCGAGTGGCTGTTGCTCCTCTGCTACGCGGCCGCCCTGACCGCCTGCCTCCTGGATCGCGGCGACCGGCGGCCGCGCCGTCCGGCGCGGCGGGCGACCGCCGCCGCCTGGACGGCGGTCCTGGTCGTCGCCGTCGCCCGCGACGTCGCCGCCACCATGTCCGTCTCCTCGGCCGCGGACCTCGGCTGCCGCGCGGACCTGACGGACACCTGGGCGCTGGTCCAGGCGCATCTCTCCATCGCCGAAGCCGTCGGCGTGTGGGTCGGCGTGGCCGCCGTCGGCGCCGTGCTCACATCCGGCCCGGCCGCGCTGTCCGCCGCCTTCGTGCTGCTCGTCCCCGCCCTGTACGACCCGGTCGCCCAGCTCGCCTCGTCGGCACCGCGCGGCTGCTCCGGCCTGGAACTGGTCAACTGGTCGTACGTGGCCGCCGCGGCGCTGGGAGTGGCGGGCGCTCTCGCGGCTCGGAGTCGTACGGCTCCCTGACTCTTCTCGCCTCCCGGTCAGGACTCGTCGCCGTCGTTCAACGCCCGCAGCACCTTGGCCTGCTCGACGCCGATGCCCTCGGCCCGCATCCGGGCCGCCTCCTCGCCGGTGAAACCCGCCGCGCGCCAGTCCGCCACCTCGTCGATCGGCACTCCGGCGCGCCAGAACTCGGTCATGAGGGAGAGGGCGTCCTGCCCCGAGGCGAGCACGCGGCCGGCCTCGCGGGCGGACAGGCCGAGCGCACTGAAGACCTGGGCCTGGCCCGCCTCGACGTCGCGTTCGGCCCACTCCACCGCGGCGGCGCCGGTCCAGCCCGCCTCGACGTAGGCGCGTGCCCTGCCCGCCGGGATGCCGGCCCGCAGGAGCTCCCGCATGCTGCGGGAGCGTTCCTCGTCGGCGAACGCGCCGCCCGGCTGCTCGCCCCGGTGCAGCAGCCGCCACAGCCGGCCGCGCGGGTGCGGGCGCTCCCCCGCGAGGTGCCGGTCGGCCGCCTCCTCGGGCGGATAGCCCAGTTCGCGCCACCGCACCGCGTCCCGTGGCGTCATGCCGGCCCGCAGCCACAGATCCACGGTGTACGGGGTGGCTCCGGCGGTGCGCCATGATCGCGCGTCGGCCGCGGTGTAGACGCCGGATGCGCGCCACCGCTCCGCGTTGCCGATCGAGAAGCCGTCGTCGATCCACCGCCGGGCCTCGGCGATGGTGAAACCGCGTCGCCGCCACGCGTGCAGCGGCTCCGGGCCCGGCTCGTCGGCGTAGCCCGTCGTCATGACTCTCCTTTCGCCGGGATGCGAGCCACGGACGCCCAGCCGGGCGCGTGCCCGCCGTCGCCGATCAGGCAGACCACCACCTGGGCGGGAGGGCGCTGCTCGGGCCACGGCGTCTCGCCGTCGGTCAGCACGACGACCAGGTCGGGCCGGGGCCGCAGGGCCATGGCCGCGGCGAGGCCGGCCCGCAGGTCGGTGCCGCCGCCGCCGACGAGCTCGATGTCGCTCGCCCGGCGTACCAGCTGGACGGGGTGCGGGCGGACGTCGCAGCAGAACGCCCGCAGCCGCCGGCCGGGGCCGGCCACGCCGTCGATGATGCCGGTCACCTCGGCGAGCAACCGGTTCAGCACGTCGTTCGTGACGCTGCCGGAGGTGTCGATCACCAGCACCGTGTCGGGGACCGCGCGTACCATCGACGGCGGCACGATGCCGGCGTACGCGCCGGCGCGGCGCGACGGGCGGCGGTAGCTGAAGTCGACCTGCCCCGCCACCGTGCTCAGCCCGCGCCGGATCACCGCGCCCAGGCGGGCCCGCCAGTTCACCGAGGGACGCAGGCGCTCCTCGGCCCAGCGGCGCCATCCTGACGGCAGCTCGCCGCGCGCGCTGATCCGGTCCTGGATGCCGGCCGCGATGGTGCGTTCGAGCAGTTCGCGGTCGAGCTGCGTGAGCCCTTCGCCGGAGCCGCCGTCCTCGTACGTGCGCTCCTGCCCGTCCACGGCGCTGCCGCAGTCGATCGCCTCGGCCAGCGCCCGCCCGCCGCGGCCCATCGCGGAGGCGAGCACGTCGAGCATCGGCACGTACTCCTCGGCGGTGCGGTGGGCAGGGAGGCCGAGCTCGGCAGGCGACAGCACGCCCGCCGGGCCGCGTAGCTCCTCGGCCTCCAGGTCGTCGTTGATCTCGGCGTCGGCGGCCTGGTTCCAGCGGTGGGCCTCGTCGTCGCGGGCCGCGCCGGCGGCGTGGCTCACCTCGTGGCCCGGCTCCGGCCGCACCGGCGAGCGGGCCGCGTGCCCGCGCACCAGATGGCCCACCTGGTGCAGCATCCACCAGCCGATCTCCTCGACCGGGGTGGCCAGCGCGGTGCCCGGTTCCACGTACAGATTCCACCGGGTGTCGGCGGGGAAGGCGCGGAAGCCGGGGTCGGCGACGGGCGCGCCGGTGTCCTCGTCCAGGGCCGGTTCCAGGATGACCGGGTTGAGGGCGAAGACGGCCGAGGCGAGGTACGGGGCCCGGTGCGCCGCCCACAGCCGCGCGGCGGCGATCCTGGCGCGCACTGCCTCTTCGTGGGCGGGAGCGCGGTCGGCGGTCATCGCAGGAGCCCCGCCGAGCGCAGCACCGGCGCGAGTTCGAGCATCGCCTCGGGCAGGGTCGCGCCCTCGGGCCGGGTACGGGCCAGCGAACGGGCCGCGCTGGCCGCCACGTCCGGCGCCGTGCGCGCGACCCGGGCCACCACCGCCCACGCCCGTTCCCACGTGTCGGTGGTGCCGTCCGACCGTACGTACGCGACCACCGCGCCGAGCAGGGCGTGCAGCCGGTCGAGTCGCTCGGGCAGGCGTGCGTGCGGGTCGTTCAGCAGGGACTGCGGATCGGGCAGGTCGAGGTTGCGGCGCCAGGAGAGCAGCTCGAACCCGGCCGCCTCGCCGACCGCGCCGAGCACCAGCTCGGCCAGGACCGGCTCGCCGGCGCCCAGGCGCTCGCAGGCGGCGATCGCCCGTGCGGCCATCTCCCAGCTGCGCGGGCTGGGCCAGCCGCGGCCCGCCCGGTCCGGGCTGTCGGGCACCGCCAGGACGAGTTCCGGCCGCACCCGCAGGAACGCCCCGACCAGCGCGCGGGCGTCGGCGGGGCCGGCCGGGCCCTTCAGGTGGAACTCCGGCACGGGGAAGCCTCCGGCGAAGCCCTCGGCGACGTCCTCGGCCGAGACCGTCCAGTTCAGGTGGATGAGCCGGTTGGCCAGCGGCGCGGACAGGTCCCAGCCGTCGGCGGCCTGGTCCGGCGGGTTGGCGGCGGCCACGATCCGTACCTCGTCCGGCAGCACCAGGTCGCCGACCGTGCGCTCCAGCACCACCCGCAGCATGGCGGCCTGCACGGCCGGCGGCGCGGTGGTCAGCTCGTCGAGGAACAGCAGGCCGCCGCCCCCGGCGGCGAGCCGCTCGGCCCATCGCGGCGGCGCGAACCAGGTGCCGCCGTCGCGCAGCACCGGCAGCCCGGAGAAGTCGCTCGGCTCGCGGATCGAGCCGACCACCACCTCGACCGGCAGGCCGACGGCCGCGCCGAGCGCGGTCGCCACGGACGTCTTGCCGGTGCCCGGCGCGCCCCACAGGATCACCGGCAGGTTGGCCGTCACCGCGACCGCGAGAGCGTCTCGTGTCACTGATGCCGCCGTCATCATCGTCCTCCTCGCCGGCCGCCCGGACCGCTTCCGGGCAGCACGCATCGGAACGTCCAGCCTTGATCGCTGACGTTCGGTGTGGTGTCCGTCTGCTAGTCCTGGGCGCGGAACAGGCCCCGGCCGCCGTGCTTCTTGTGCACGGCCTGCTTGCTGAGGCCCAGAGCGGCGGCGATCTCCGTCCAGCTGTCGCCCCGGGTACGGGCCTGGCGGACCGCCACCGCCTCCATGCGCGCGAGCTCACGGCGGAACTCGGCGATGGCCGCGAGCGAGTTGATCGGGTCGTCGGCGTTCACGGCGCGGGTGAGCGCTGCGATGGGATCGGACTCCATGACGTCATCTTAGGTTGACGAGCGATGGCGCGTCAACCAAAGATGACGCCCTCGCTACGGCCGGTCCCCGGCCTTGTCGACGACCTCGGCCGTCATCCGCGCGCTCCACACCAGCGGGGTGCCCGCCTTGACGGTGCGTGTCGCCCCGCCTGGGAGGTCGAAGGTGCGGTCGGCGACGCTCTCGCCGTACGTCCCCAGGAACCGGTGGTCCTGCGCGCTCACGATGATCTCCAGGCGCTCCCAGGTTCCCGTGCAGGCGAACGCGACCCCGTGGCGGCCCGCCGCGTCGACCGCGTCCTGCTTGACGGCAACCCCCTCGATCATGGGCAGCGCCCGGAACAACGCGGCCCGTACGTCGGCGGTCAGCGGCTGCTCGCCCAGCAACTGGGAGATCGTCCGGAAGATCCGCTCCTGCCGGGTCGCGCCGGGGTCGTCGAACTCCGTCGCCGGGGTCGCATCGACGCTCGCCCCGATCCTGGCGATCATCTCCTCGGGGGTGACCGGCGCCTCGGCCAGGTCCGCGGCCGTGACGCCGGGGCCGTACTCCTCCGTGACGAGCCTGCCCCGTCCGTCGTCCAACGCCACTTGCTTGCCGTCCAGGCTGTGCCACGTCTCCAGAGTCATGCGCCTGTCGCGGTCCACCTCGGGCTCCGGCTCCTGGCGGAGCGGAGCGATCGTCTGCTGCACGTACAGCCAGCGGCCCGGCGAGGGCGTGATCTGGTACGGGTCGGTCTCGGCGCTCCTGGCCGCCTTGTCGCCGAGTTCCCGTACGGCGGCGACCGGGGCGGTGGCAGGTTCTCCACCGCCGCGTACCGTGATGACGCCCGCGCCGACGGCCAGCGCGACCGACGCGGCCAGCGCCAGCCGCCAGGCCAGGCGCGGCCCGCGCCGCCGCGCCGGAGGCTTTGCAGGCAGGGGGACCGGCTCACGGATGGCCTCCAGCAGCCGGGTGCGCGCCGCCGCCTTCGCCTCGCCGGTGATCGCCGGGGTGGCCTCGAGGAACCGTCCGAACTCGTCCATCATGCGTCCTCTCTCGTCTGAGTGCCGGTGCCGAGGGCGGCCCGCGCCTGCTTGCGGGCCCGGTGCAGGCGCGAGCGCACGGTCCCGATCGGGATGCCGAGCGCCTGCGCCACCTCGTCGTAGGCCATGTCTCCCAACGCCACCAGCAGCAGCACGTCGCGGTCACCGCTCGCCAGGCCCGTCAGCGCCCCCGCCAGCCGACGGTCCTCGGCCTGCGCGGCCACGCGCCCGACCACCGCGTCGGCCATGGACTCGGACGGCGGCTCCGCACCGGTACGCGCCAGCGCCCGCAGGAACCGCTCCTCGTCGCGCCGCTGCCTGGCGATGAGGTTGGTCGCGATGCCGTACAGCCACGGCCTGGCCAGCGGTTGGGCGTGATCGTAGGAGGCGCGGCAGCGAAAGGCGGTCAGGAACGTCTCCGCCACGACGTCATCGGCGACCTGCACGCCCAACCGCCGCGCGACATAGCGGTGGATCTGCTCGACGTACCGGTCGAACACGCCGGTGAACTGCTCCGGATCGTCGATGGACCGGCGGATGAGCTCGGCGTCGTCCGCCTCGACCCGCTCCTCCGGTGGGGTTGTTCGTGTCATGCCTGCTGTTTCCCGATGAGACGAATCGAGTTCTCGACGCCACGAGCCCGGTGGAACGCCGGAACGCATCCGGGGTGGCGGGCAGGTTCAGGCCGGCGACTACGACGGTGAGCTGTGGCGGCCGGTCATTGGGCTTGGCCGGTCAAGATCTGGTTCCACAGGTCTTGGGCGGCGCGGGCCGATATCCAAGGACTTTCGGCGGTCACGGTCGGAGTGCCTGCGGTGAAACGCCGGACGAACCAAAGTCCGCCTGCTGTGCACAGTTCGAAGTAGGGCGAAGTGCAGGAGCAGGTGTGTGTGCGGACTCGTACTCGGTTCACGCGGGAATGGCTCTGCCCCCATTCGATCACCCTTGCCTCAGGGGCCGGCGGGGCGGCGTGCTGATTGTTGCACCGCCGTGAATCAGGCGGTCGCGCGGCCACGACTCCACCCCCTCACGTGCTGCTCATGCAACAGCGCCACGAAGGTGGCCTCGTCGTCGGCGCTCACAGGCTGCTCAAGGCCCGCATCGATCTCGGCGTCGGTGAGGACGACGCCGCGTCGTGTCGCGTAGAAGGCGCCTGGGTCACTGCGGAAGAAGGCCCAGTCGGGGAACGAAGCGCGGAGGTCGCTGAGATGGCGGTCCAGGGTTTGCTGTGGATTCACTGGTTGCGGCGGCCTTCCTGGTTCTGCCTGCGAGATCTTTATGGCTCCCGTCTAGGCGTCTACTCGACTAGAGGAGTTGGCTCATGTATGTCAAAGTTATCTAGAGGAGTCAAGGGCTATTGCGCTGGAAGTTGATAGGAGAGCACGTAGGCGTCACTCGACATCACCGTGTCGCAGACCTCCACCGCCCTGCCGTTCTCGGCGTACGCAGTGCGGACGAGATGGAAGACGGGAGTGCCGGGTGCCAGCTTCAGTGCCTTGACCTCTTCGCGCATCGGCATCCGGGACCTGACCTCCTCATCGAAGTGGTCGAGCGGGTGTCCCATCTCCTCCAGTCGTGCGTAGATGCCGCCGGGTCCCGTGTCGGGTTCGGCAATGCGTGTCCCTCTCGCGATCGAGGCGGGAAGGTAGGAAACCGCTGTCTCCACCGGGTGGCCGTTGATCAAGTAGCGACGTGAACGTACGAGCACCTTGTCGCGCTCGCCGAGACCCAGCCGCTGCGCCACGTAGGCCGGCGGCTCTGTCTCGCTGATCTGGATGGAATCAACCGTCGGCTTGCCGCCGACGCCCTCAGTTTCCGCGATGAACGCGGCCTTGCCCTGCTCACGGTGCCGTCGCGCGAACCGGTCGGAAGCGAGGCGACGCACTTGGGATCTCGAACGGACGAATACGCCGCGCCCATGTTCTGCTACGGTCAGCCCCTCGGTCTGAAGGATTTGGAGTGCGTTCCTGATCGTCATCCGAGCGACGCCGTAGTGTGCCATGAGCTTGGCTTCGGAGGGCACCTTCGCTCCGGGCTCCAGCCTGTTCTGTTCGATGGCATCGCGAAGGTGATCGGCGATCTGCTTGAACACCGGGCGGTCGGTAACCGGGTCCAGACCCGGCAATGCCAAGGTCATCCAGGCTCACTCCTCTACTCGTACATACATGTACTAGCTTGGGAGTCTAGCCACCTTCGGGCAATGAGGATTTCGATGGATCACGACTCACGTCACTCGGTCAGCGTCGCGGGCGTCATAGTGGACGACCGGCAGCGGGCACTGCTCATCCAGCGGCGGGACAACGGTCATTGGGAAGCGCCCGGTGGCGTGCTTGAGCTGGAGGAGGACGTGGTCGGCGGGCTCAGACGGGAGGTCCGGGAGGAAACTGGCCTCGAAGTCGAGCCGGAGGCGCTCACCGGCGTCTACAAGAACATGGAGCGCGGGATCGTCGCGCTCGTGTTCAGGTGCCGGGCTGTGGGCGGGGCTTTGACGGAAACGGATGAGACGCGCGCCTTCAGGTGGGCCACGGCTGAGGAGATCAAAGGGCTCTCCGTCGAAGCCTTTGCCGTCCGAGTCTTGGACGCGATGCAAGGCGAGGGAAGGCCGGCCGTACGGCAGCATGACGGCGTCCACGTCATCAGTTCCGGTCTGTGAGTGTCCCTGCTGTTCCTGTGAAGCAGGTTGTTGGGGAGGCGTTGTTCAGTTCGCGTCGCCGCCGCTGGCGGTCGAAGAGGGATCGTCACGGCCGGCTCGCGCGAGCCCGTACTGCGGCACTCGCACGAGCCATCACGGCGGAACGGCGCTGATCGAGTCGTTCCGGAGCGGTCAGTCGCTGGGCAGGGCGCGTACGGCGCCCTTGTCGGCGGACTGGGCCAGGGCCGCGTACGCGCGCAAAGCCGTCGAGACGGGCCGCCGGGGGCGGTGCGGCCGGTAGTCCGAGCTCTCGTGGCGGGCGGCGAGCTCCGGCTCCGGCACGTGGAGGCGCAGGGTGCGGGCCGGGATGTCGACGGTGATCAGGTCGCCGTCAGCGACCAGTGCCAGCGGTCCTCCGGCGGCGGCTTCTGGTGAGACGTGGCCGACGGACAGGCCGGAACTGCCGCCGGAGAAGCGGCCGTCGGTGACGACGGCCACGGAGTGGGCGAGGCCGCGGCCCTTGAGGTAGGCCGTCGGATACAGCATCTCCTGCATGCCCGGACCGCCGCGCGGACCCTCGTAGCGGATGACCAGCACGCTGCCCGGACGCACCCGCCCGGACAGGACCGCTTCCACCGCCTCGTCCTGGGAGTCGGTGACCACGGCTGCGCCGGTGAACACGGTCATGCCGTCGGGGACGCCGGCGGACTTGACCACCGCCCCGTCCGGAGCCATATTGCCCCGCAGCACGGCGAGCCCACCGTCGGCCGAGTAGGCGTGGGCGGCGTCGCGGATGCAGCCCGCGGCCGCGTCCAGGTCCAGCGATTCCCAGCGGGCCGACTGGCCGAAGGCGGACGCGGAGCGGACGCCGCCCGGAGCGGCGAGGAAGAGGCCGGTCGCCTCCGGGGAGGGCGAGGGGGCGCGGACGTCCCAGGCGGACAGCCAGGCGGCGAGTGAGCCGGCGTGAACGGCCTGGACGTCCTCGCGCAGCAGCCCGGCGCGGTACAGCTCGCCCAGCAGGGCGGGGACGCCGCCGGCCCGGTGGACGTCCTCCATCAGGTACGCGCTGCTGGGGGCCACCTTGCACAGGCACGGCACCTCGCGCGAGCGCGCCTCGATGTCGGACAGGCCGTAGTCCAGCTCGGCCTCGTGGGCGGCGGCGAGCAGGTGCAGCACGGTGTTGGTGGAGCCGCCCATGGCCAGGTCCAGGGCCATCGCGTTGTCGAACGCCGCCCGGGAGGCGATCGCCCGGGGCAGCACGGTGGCGTCGTCCTTGCCGTAGTACCGTTCGGTCAGCTCCACGACCGTCCGCCCGGCCCGCTCGTACAGGGCCCTGCGCGCGGTGTGGGTGGCCAGGGTGGTGCCGTTGCCGGGCAGGGCCAGGCCGAGAGCCTCCAGAAGGCAGTTTATGGAGTTGGCCGTGAACATCCCGGCGCACGAACCGCAGGTCGGGCAGGCCGCCTCCTCGATGGCGGCCAGGTCGGCGTCGGAGACGGCGGGGTTGACCGCCTCGGACATGGCGGTGACGAGGGTCAGGCCGGTACGGGCCGTGCCGTCGGACAGCACCGTCCGTCCGCCCTCCATGGGGCCGCCCGAGACGAACACCGTGGGGATGTTCAGCCGCAGCGCGGCCAGCAGCATCCCCGGGGTGATCTTGTCGCAGTTGGAGACGCAGACCAGGGCGTCCGCGCAGTGCGCCTGGACCATGTACTCGACGGAGTCGGCGATCAGCTCCCGCGAGGGCAGCGAGTACAGCATCCCCGCGTGGCCCATGGCGATGCCGTCGTCGATCGCGATGGTGTTGAACTCCCTCGCGATGCCGCCCGCCGCGCCGATGGCCTCGCCGATGATCCGGCCTACGGGCTGCAGATGGGTGTGACCGGGGACGAACTCGGTGAAACTGTTGGCCACCGCGATCACCGGCTTGACGCCGATGTCGGCGCCGGGCACGCCGGAGGCGCGCATCAGGGCGCGCGCCCCGGCCATGTTCCGGCCATGGGTGACGGTGCGGGATCTCAGCTGTGGCATGCCCCGATCCTCGCGGTGCGCGGGCGTACCGCGAAGACGCCCCGAATGCTAGTAGTCCGGCTACCAGTACCTATCCTGCGTCCATGGGAACGGCAGCGGAGCGGCGCAAGGAACTGGGCGACTTCCTGCGCGCCAGGCGAGCCCGGCTCAACCCGACGGCGGTCGGCCTGCCCCCGGCCGGTCCCCGCCGGCGCGGCGGCCTGCGACGAGAGGAGGTCTCCACGCTCTCCCAGGTCAGCGCCACCTGGTATACGTGGCTGGAGCAGGGCCGCGACATCCAGCCCTCCCGGCACGTCCTGGACGCCCTCGCCCGTACGCTGCTCCTGACCCCCGCCGAGCATGCCTATGTGCTGTCCCTGGCCGGATACGCCCCCCTCACCGAGCCCGGGGAACCGGCGGCCCGCACCGCTCCCGGCCACGTGCAGCGGCTGCTCGACGCGCTCGCCGGATGTCCCGCGTACGCCATCGCGCCCGACTGGACGATCACCGGCTGGAACGCCGCCTACGTCGACCTGTATCCGAACGTCGCCACGGTCGCTCCCGAGGAGCGCAACCTGCTGTGGCTGGTGTTCACCGATCCCTACGTCCGTGATCTGCTGCCGGACTGGGAGGTCACGAGCCGTCGTTTCGTCGCCGAGTTCCGGGCCGAGGCCGGGCCCCGGCTCGGCGACCTCGCCGGCTCCCCGGCCATCCAGCGCCTGCTGGCCACGAGTGCGGCCTTCCGTACGGCGTGGCAGGACCACCACATCGAGGGCTTCGCCTCCCGCGTGCGCGTCTTCGACCACCCGATCACGGGGATGCGACACTTCGAGCACCACCGCCTGGCCCCTGCCGACCACCCCGACCTGCACGTGGTCATCTACACCCCGAGCTGTTTGACGCGCTCCGGCGTCGGAGTCAGGGAGCGGTGATGATGGGAGCGACGCGAGGGGCGGCCAGCCGTAGGTAGTCGTCGGTGGCCAGGGCGATCGAACGGTCCAGGCGGGCGGCGTTGAAGAACACTTCCGGAACCCGCAGCAGCGCCGGGTCGGCGATCACCTCCAGCTTGGGGTGGTAGCTGAAGGGCAGCACGGTGCCGCTGACGCTGCCGGCCAGTTCCTCGGCTCTGTCACGGTCGGCGAAGGCGGCATAGGTGCCCTCCAGCAGGGCTTTCACCGCCTGCAGATCCAGGCGGGCATCACCGGGCACCACGGCCAGCACGTACCGGGTCCGCTTCTTGCCGATCTTGACCATGACGACCAGGCACTTGGCGGCCTGTGCGACGTCGTGTCCACGCAGAGCGCTGACCTCATCGGTGCGCCCCTCGGGCGGGTGGTCGATCAGACGATAGCGCGCCCCCGCCGCTTCCAGATCGGCGATCAACCGCTCATAGAGTCCCGCGTCCAGACTCTCGGGCGCGGCGACACCGCCGCCCAGCTCACCACTCACCGCTCAGCAACTCCTTCGCCGCGGAAATGCGGTCCTCGTCACGTTGGTAGAACACCCACTGCTTGATCTTCTTGCCGCGCAACAGCCCGGCCTGCGCGAGCACCTTCAGATGCTCACCGCAGGTCGGCTGGCTCACTCCCAGCTTCTGGGCGATGAACAAGGAGCAGACCCCGTCGCGCACCAGGTCGCCGTCCCGCTGCGGCGGGAAATGGCGTTCAGGGTCACGCAGCCACTCCAAGATCAGCAACCGCTTGTCGTTGGCCAGCGCCTTCACCAGATCAACGTCCAGCACAAAGGCATTATGGCAATTAGCTAAGTACCTGTCTACGTCCCTGGCCATGCCCCGGCCGGCGCCACGCCAGAAAGAACCCATACCGCGAACACGATCCTCACGGATCGTCACCTGCTTCATGATCCCAGCCGGGCAAATGTCCGCTGTGCTCGACATCATCCCGTCATCCGCCGGCGGAATCGTGCTCACAGGAGAGAAGGCCACCGCGCTTCACCCATCCTTACGAGAACGCCTCCGCGGGCCCCTGCTCATCGACCGGCGCTGCTACGCGGGTGGCAAGTCCCGCCGGAAGGCCGGGGCGGAGCCGATCAGTCGCGCCTGGCTCGATGCCCAGCGCGCGTTGGACGTCCCCAGCGTCTTGACCGACTCCGGATACGTGGGCGAGGAGGACAAGGCCGCACTACGGACTGTGCTCAGCCAAGCCAAGGAAGCGGGCGCCGACGTCACCGCCGTACTGCCCCTGCACAGTAGCTGGCTGCTGACACCCTGGGTAGACCATCTCGTCAGTGAGATCTGCTCGCACGAGACGCCGGTGGCTCTTGTGCTGGAGCACCGGAGCGACCCTCTCGGCTCCATCCGAGCGGTCTCGGGCCTCAGACACTTGCTGGAACGTGCCACCGTCCCGGTCAGCCTGCTGAGCACGGACGTCTCCGGACTGGGAGCAATCGCTCACGGCGCCCTCTGGGCTGCCATGGGCGCCACCTCTTCGTTGCGTCATCTCTATCCCGAAGACGCCTCGCCTCCCCCGAACAATGGGACGCCCCGACGGCACACACTCGTCCTGCCGCTCCTGGCCTTGATGACCGTGGACAAGATTCTCGAAGGCGTGCAGGCCACTCTCGAAGATCCCGACCTGATGCGTGATGTCTGGACCTGTGATTGCCGCGTGTGCGGCAGCCGCACGATGGACTGGCTGGCCACCGCCTCACCCACCGAACTCGCCGCCCACACGTTCGAGCCGTTGCTGCACCTCCATGAGGGCATCACCACTCTGCTCCCGCACCAACGGCCGGGCTCCTGGCTGGCCAAATGCAAGGACGCCATTCACCGGCACCACGAGTTGAACGCCCAGCGCCGGCTGTCGTGGGGAGTGCCCAAGCACCTGCAGGCGTGGGTGAAGTCCTACGCCACGCCGAGTGCGACGGGAAGAGCCTGACCGGCCTGACGAAGCACGGCGTCATAGATCACTTCCTCGACGAGTCGTCTCACCCACGTGCGCTCCTGGGCGGGAACGGGCTCAGGCGGATGGACCAGCCGATCAGGCTCTTCCAGAGCCACCACGCCGAAGCCGTAGTAGACGGCATCCACCGCGACGGGCAGGCTTCGTGCCACAACGGTGGGTACGAGGGCCACCCGTGCACCGAACGACACGAACCCGCCGAGGTTGTTCCTCGCGGCCGCCCAGGTCCTACGCGGCGCGATCGCGCCTTCGATGTGCACCGGCGCCGGGCGCGACAGGAAGTCCGGGTAGCGGTGGGCGACGCAGTGCAGCAGGAAGGCGTCAGCCGCCGGCGGCAGCCCCTCACGCAATCGAGTTTCGTGCTCGGCCTCGTTCAATTCACAGGCCACCCACCGCCGGCTGCTCAAAGCCCTGGCCTGGACCACGCGCCGGCCCTGCCAGCCCAGGGCCTCCAGGACCTGCGGCAGCACAGCCACCGCCTCAGCAAGCATCCGCGTCGTCATGCCGTACCACCCTGGCCGTGATCGGCCTGCGACACGCCGTACACCGAGCAGCCGGCACTTGCCGCATCAGCGTGGGGAGGCGTCGGACGTCGCGCGCCGGTTCGCGGCCTCCCGATATCGCCCTGGTGTGGTGCCGAACTCCCTCTGGAAGGCGTGGGAGAGCGCATACGGGCTGCCGTAGCCGACGCGGTCGGCGATGGCAGCCAGGGTCTCCTTGGTGTCGCGGAGCAGGGTGGCCGCCAGGATCACGCGCCACCAGGTGAGGTACGCCATCGGCGGGCGGCCGACCAGGGTGGTGAACCGGCGCGCCAGCGTGGGGCGGGAGACGCCCGCCTCCGCGGCCAGGCGGTCGATGCTCCACGGCGCGGCCGGATGCGAGTGCATCGCCCGCAGCGCGGCGGCCGTCACCGAGTCGCCCAGTGCGCTGGGCCAGGCTCCGCTGGTGGTCTCGGTCATCCAGGCACGGATCATGTAGACGAGGAGGAGATCGAGCAGGTTGGGGAGCGCCACGCAGGAACCGGGCCGCGCCTCGTCCAGCTCACCGGCCAGCAGGTCGATCGCGGCGCGGAGTTCGAGGTGGGTGCCCACGCGGCTGGGAAGGTGGACGACCTCGGGCAGTTCCGTCATCAGCGGGTGCATGCGGCTGCAGTCGAGCCAGTATCTGCCGCAGATCATCTCCGTCCCGTCGCGATCGGGCCGGGCTCGCGGCGAAGTCTCCCCGAGCCACTGCTCGAACGGCACCGCCTTCCGCGCCGCGACCTCCGCATCAAGGCGAGCGTCGGCGATGACATGGCCCGTGCCGTGAGGCAGCAGCACCGCGTCGCCCACGCCCAGGGACACCGAGGCGCCACCGTCGGTCAGGAGCCGGCAGTTGCCCTTCAGGACGACGTGGAAGCCCGCGCCGTCGTACGCATCAAGCCGCGCGCACCAGCTCCCGCTCGCCCGCACCCGCTGGAACCACGGGTGCCCGAGGTGAACGGCGGAGATCGCGTCACTCACCACATCCACTCACCCAGGATATCTCCCGTATAGTCCGTGAGACGGACTCGTATCTGACTGAGCTGAATACGCATTGAGGCGATCGTCCGCACCTTCTTAGGGTCGTTCCCATGACGAACGACGACAAGAGTGCGCAGCGCATGACCCTGGGGGACGTCGAGATCATCCGGGTCGTCGAGTGGCACGCCCCATTCCTGCCCCCCTCCGCCTTCTTCGCGGAAGCCGGTGGCGAGGTGTGGAAGGACAACGAGGACTGGCTGGCGCCGGATCACTGGGAACCGGACAGCGGCCTGCTGGTGACCGCCCTGCAGAGCTGGGTGCTGCGCAGCGGCGGGCGGACGGTCCTGGTCGACACCGGAGCGGGCAACGGGCGCGAACGACCGGGCATGGGGCCGTTCCACCAGGCTCGGAGTGAGTTCCTTGACCTCCTGGCGAGAGCCGGCGTTCATCCACAGGACGTCGATGTCGTGATCAACACCCACTTGCACGTCGATCACGTCGGCTGGAACACCCTCGACGAGGATGGGCAGTGGGTGCCGGCGTTCCCCAACGCCCAGTACCTCATTCCAGCCGCCGACGACTTCCACTACGGCCCGGACAACGCGTACGGCAACGGCGCGCAGGAGGTCGACCGCCTGATCTACGAGGACAGCGTCGCACCCGTCCACCAGGCCGGACAGGCCGTGTTGTGGGACGGCCACCACCGCATCGACGAACACCTCACCCTGGAATCCGCCCCCGGCCACACTCCCGGCTCGTCGGTGCTGCGACTCGCCTCCGGCGGCGACCGGGCGGTCTTCGTCGGAGATCTTCTGCACAGCCCGGTGCAGATCCTCGACCCCTGCCTCAACAGCAACGCCTGCCTGGCCCCGCGACAAGCGGCGGCCAGCCGCCGCCGCATCCTCGGGCGGGCGGCCGACGAAAGGGAACTGCTCGTCCCCGCGCACTTCGGCGGCGCGGGCGCCGTGGAGGTCCGGCGGAAGGGCGCCGGGTTCGCCCTCGGCCCCTGGGCAGCGGCCGGTTCGACGAATCCGGCACCCCGTACCCCCCGGTCCGGGGACCGTCCCTCATGACACGCACGCCCATGACACGCACGCCCACGCCGTCCGCCCCTCCCGCGCCCAGAGCGAGGAGCGGCGCTCTCGTTCCGGTGCTCGCCTTCGTGGGCATCGTGGTCTCGGTGATGCAGACCCTGCTCATCCCGGTGCTCAAGGACCTGCCACATCTGCTGGGCGCCGAGCCGGACGACGCGAGCTGGGTCATCACCTCGACCCTGCTCGCCGGCTCCGTCGCCACGCCGATCATGGGCCGCCTCGGCGACCTTCACGGCAAGCGCCGCATGCTGGTCCTCGGCCTCGGGGCGATGGTCGGCGGCGCACTCGTCAGCGCCCTCACCAGCGACCTGTACGTGATGATCGCGGGCCGGACGCTCCAGGGTCTCGCGATGAGCGCGGTCCCCCTCGGCCTCGGCCTGATGCGCGACCTGCTCCCCCGCGAGAAGCTCGGCATGGCGATGGCCCTGGTGAGCTCATCCATGGGCATCGGCAGCAGTCTCGCCCTGCCCGCGGCGGCCCTGGTCGCCCAGCACCTCGACTGGCACGCCCTCTTCTACGGCTCCGCCGGCCTCGGCGTCCTCTGCATCGTCCTCACCCTCCTCGTCGTCCCCGAGTCCTCGGCCCGCGTGCCAGGCACTTTCGACGTCCTCGGCGCGATCGGGCTGTCCGCCGGTCTCGTCCTCTTCCTGCTGCCGGTCAGCAAGGGCGGCTCCTGGGGCTGGACCTCCGGCGCCACCCTCGGGCTGTTCGCCGCGGCGGCCGTCGTCCTCGTCCTGTGGGGGTCATGGAGCTACGGCTCGAGACACCGCTGGTGAACCTCCGCACCACGGCCCGCCCCGCGGCGCTCTTCACCAACCTCGCCTCGATCATGGTCGGCGCCTCCTTTCTGGTGGTGTCGCTGGTTCTTCCCCAGCTCCTCCAGATGCCGGCGAGCACCGGCCACGGGTTCGGCCAGTCCATGGTGGTCGCCGGCCTGTGCATGGTGCCGCTCGGCCTGACCATGCTGCTCACGGCCCCCCTCTACGCCCGGTTGTCCGCGGCACTGTCCCCCAAGGCCGCCCTGATCCTCGGCATGATGGTCATCGCGCTCGGCTACGGCGCCGGCCTCGGGCTGCTGAGCGCCCCCTGGCAGAGCCTCGTCATCACGGCGATCCTGGGCGTCGGCATCGGTCTCGCCTACTCCGCCCTCCCAGCCCTGATCGCCGACGCGGCCCCCGCCTCGGAAGCGGGCTCGGCCAACGCCCTCAACACGCTGATGCGCTCGATCGGCTCCTCGGTCGCCGGCGCCGTCATCGCCACGGTCCTCGCCGGCACCGCGCACCAGGTGAACGGCGTCACCGTCCCCACCCTGCACGGCTTCCGCGTTTCCTTCCTTGTCGCGACGGGCGCGATGGCGATCGGCCTGCTCGCGGCCGTCTTCCTGCCCCGGCCCCGCCCGCCCGGCAGGCCACGGCACCGGGCCGGCGGCGAGAAGCACGCCTAGATGATTTGTGTCGGCGGTCCGCTTCGTGTGGTGTGGCGTCAGGCGTCCCAGTGCTGGTTGGCGCCGCCCCAGCAGGCGTACTGCTGGAGGCGGGCGCTGTTCGCCGTCGACTGGCCGGACACGTCGAGGCACTTGCCCGAGTGCCGGGCGACGATCTCGACGTAGCTCGTGCCTGGCACGGCGCGGAGCTGCCACTGCTGGTTGGTGCCGCTGCCGCACGTGTACTGGATGACGGCCGCGTTGTCGGCGGTGGAGGCGTTGTTGACGTCGAGGCACTTGCCGGAGTGCTGCGCCACGAGGTTGTGGTAGCCGTTGCCGAGATCGCGCAGTTGCCACTGCTGGTTGGCGGCGCCGGTGCAGGTGTACTGGATGATCTCGGCGGCGTTCCCGGTCGAGGCCTGCAGGACGTCGACGCACTTGCCGGAGTTCTGGTTGACGATCTGGGTCGTCGTGGGGCCGCCGCCGCCGTCGACGGCGTCACCCCAGCCGTAGCGCAGGCGGGTCGCGCCGGACTGGTTGCGGATCGTGAGGTCGAGGGCGGTGCCGCTGCCGCTCTTGGCGTACATCGCGTACCAGTCGTAGCCGATGTCGCCGGGCTTGCCGCCGATGGCCGGCCAGTAGGTGCCGCCCATGGCGTTGTCCCGCATCACCTGGGTGACGGCGCGGATGTGGCGGACGAAGTTGTCGGTGCTGTTCGCGTCGGCGTAGTTCAGGCCGTTGTTCATCGGAGCCCCGAACTCGGTCACGACCGCCCGGGAGGCGCAGTTGCCGAGGCGCGTCTGGACGTGGGACCGCCAGCCGTCGTACGTGTTCGCGGAGTAGAAGAACGCGTAGTGGTGGAACGAGAACAGCGTGCCGGCGAAACGCGAGTCGTTGCACAGGTCACGGAGGTCCTGGCTGTAGCCGGTGCCGCCGACGAGCACCCGGTTCGGCGGGGCCGAGTAGTGGGAGGTCAGCCAGTCGGCGGCGAGGTTGCGCCACTCGGCGGAGCTGTAGCCGTGGGGCTCGTTCATCGGCTCGAAGTACACGAGACCGTTCGATCCGTACTGGGAGGTCACGGTCGACCACATCGAGTTCCAGGCCGCCAGGTTGGTGATGCGGCCCCCGGAGGCGGCGCCGTCCTCCCAGTAGGCGAGGATGACCTTCCATCCGCGCGCCGTGGCGGCGTCGACGGCGCCACGGTAGGCGTTCCACCAGGCGGTGCCGACGGTGTGGGTGTTGATCGGCAGGCGGACGGTGTTCACGCCGAGGGTGGACTGCATGTCGTCGTACAGCGCGTTGGCCTTGGCCTGCACGGTTGCGTAGCTGTCGGAGCCGCTCAGCCCGTCGACGACGAGCGGGGCGGTGCTGAAGTTGTCGCCCAGCACCGCCCAGTTCATGCCGCGGAACTGACTGGTCGCGGCCGCCGCGGGCGTCGTCCATAAGCTCACCACGGTGATCGGCAGCAGCACCAGGGCCGCCAGCCCGGCGAGCAGTCGCCTGCCTCGGGATGTGTCCATGAAGGAACCCCTCTCGTGCGTCGTCGTGGCGATCGGTCGCGCGGTCGGGCGGGCGCGACGAGACGTGGTGCCTGTCATGGTTCTCTCCGTGCGGGCGTCGCTCACTGCGTGATCGTTGACGCCCGCCCGGAGAGAAATCCGTCTGCCACAGTCAAGTTAGCGCTAACACAGCATCGAGGAAAGGCCCAGTCCCGCAGGGGCGTGGCGGGCGAGCTCCAGCCGGTCCACGTTCGGCCCGTGGGCGCCCACGTTGCCGAGGACGAGCACAGCGGCAGGACTAATCGCGGGGCGGCGCCGGTATCTGCAGCGGGACTCCGAACCGGTTGAAGGCGTTCATCAGAGCCACCTGGACGACCAGCGCGCCGAGTTCCTCGTCGGTCATGAGGTTGCGGACGCCGGCCCAGATCTCGTCGCTGACGCCGTGCGGGGTCAGCGTCGTCGCGGCCTCGGTGTACTCGAGCGCCGCCCGCTCCGCTGGGGTGAACAGCGCCGATTCGCGCCACGCGGACAGCTGGATGATGCGGTTCAGCGATTCGCCCTGCTCCAGCGCATCGTGGCTGTGCAGGTCGATGCAGTGCACGCAGTTATTGATCTGTGAAGTACGCAGCTTGACCAGCTCCCGGATGGTCGGGTCGAGCGGCGAGGCGAGAATCGCCTGGTCCGCGGCGTAGAGCGCCTTGGCGGCCTTCGGAGCGGCCGTCCGCAGGTCGAGGCGGGGCTCACTGGTGTGCACGTGGGTCGTCATGGTTTCTCCTTGAGGCGTGGGCATCGCGTCGTCGAGGCCGGCGTGCGCCGACGGCGCATCGGCGGGGGTCACGAGAACCGTCGGCGACTCGACGCCCTGAATTCGGATAATTGTTGTCCGAGATTCTATTCGGATAAGAGTTGTCCGAGTCAAGTAGGCTGGGCGCATGAAGATGTCCGGCGGGGTCGAGTGGGGCTTGCACTGCTGTGTCGTGCTGAGCGGGGCGGGGGCGCCGGTGCCGGCGGCCAAGCTCGCCGAGTTGCACGACGTTTCGCAGAGCTACCTGGCCAAACAGCTGCAGTTGCTGTCCCGCGCAGGGCTCGTGCGCTCAACGCTGGGCCAGTCCGGCGGCTATGTGCTGACCCGGGCCGCGACTGAGATCACCGTGCTGGACGTGGTCGAGGCGATCGACGGCGTCGAGCCGGCGTTCCGGTGTACGGAAGTGCGTCAGCGGGGGCCGATGGCCGTGCCGGCGGAGCGGTGCGACACTCCCTGCCCGATCGCCCGCACGATGGAATCCGCCGACCGCGCCTGGCGGGAGTCGCTGCGCGGGGTCACCATCGCCGATCTGGTCACGGACGTCAACCGTACGACGCCCCCTGAGATCCTCGCGCAGGCCCGGGCGTGGCTGCACGCCTGAGCGACGGCGACGCGGCAACACGTGGGGATGGCCGGGTCAGGCGGGCGTGACGGCCAGGAGGCCGGGGCCGACCACGATAGGGCCGCTCGGCGTCTCGGGGACGCTGTCGGCGATCGTCGACAGCGTCCCCTACGTCGTCACGCATGTGCCCCGCCGGCGGTCAGCCGTTCTGGACCTCCAGGACGAGGCGGGCGAGCTCCAGCCGGTCCACGTTCGGCCCGTAGGCGCCCGCGTTGCCGAGGACGAGCGCGCCGTCCTGCGTGGTGAGGGTGAGCGGCGTGGCCTGGGGCCAGAAGTTGTCCCAGGCGTAGTTGTGCCGGAACACGCCGCGCGTCGTCACGCCGCCGGTCTCGGTGATGTCGAGGAAGCGGCTGATGACGTCGGTGTTGTACGGGTGCCCGGTGTTGCGGTCGGCGTTGGCGTAGTGGGTGAGCAGGACGTACTCGCCGGCGCCGAACCCGGCCGGGCGGGTGAGGGTCAGCGTGTTGCCCGCGCCGTTGCCGAGGTCGCCCACGTACACGCCGCCGGAGGCGTTGGACGCGCTCGTGGCGGGGACGGTGACCGCCTTCGCCGTGCCGGCCAGGCGCGCCTGCTCGGCCTCGACCCGGTGGATCGCGGTGTCGGCCTGCGCGGTCCTGACCGTGGTGAGCTCGCGCAGCTCCAGCCCGGCCGGGCCGCTCACCTCGATCTTGGAGACGCCGGCCGGCAGGTAGATCCGGGCGCGGGAGGCGGCCTCGCCCGGGCGGGTGGCCCGCAGGCCGCGCACCTCGCGGCCGTCGAGGCGGACCCCCAGGTCGCCGGCGGCGCTCGCCTTGTAGGAGAGGGTCAGGTCGTGGTAGCCGTCCTGGCCGGCGGCGACGAAGAAGGTGGCGCGGGCGCCGCCGCCGAGGGCGATCGCCGGCCCCTTCCCCTCGCGGGTGATCCGCGCCCCGCCCGACAGCCGCGCCTCGTCGGCCGGATACGCGGCCCGCTCCGCCCCGGTGACCTCGGTGAGGTCGAACCTGTCGAGCGTGATGTCACTGCCGGGCAGCCGCTTGGCCCCGTCGGCGCTGGTGCGCAGGGACAGCTGGTGGGTGCCGGCGGCCAGCGTCAGCTCCACGTCGGTGCGTCCCCGGTAGGTCCAGCTCAGGTTGGCCGAGTACTGCACGATCCGGTCGAGCCTGCCGTCCACGAAGAGCGCGTGCCTGCCGGGGATCTTGTTCGCGCCCTGGAGGATGCCGAGCCGGTAGCGGCCGTCGCGGGGAACGGTGACCGAGAACGTCACGGCCGAGCCGATCTGGTTCATGGCGCCGACGTCGCGCCTGCCGGAGGTGGCGTAGAGCTGCGGGTCCGCGGTGGTGTCCTGGTCGAACGCCTGCGCGGCGGTGAGGGTGGCCGACTCGGCCTCCACCGACGTGCTCCACGGCGCGTCCGTGGCGGGCGCGGCCCCGGTGGAGGGCACGATCGTGACCCGGTAGGCGGCCATCACGTCCCCGCCGGGCAGGTCCACCTGGATGCGCCCGTCCCGTACGGCGGTCCGCCGCGCGGCGACGACCGGCGGCTTGAGCGCGTCGCCCTCGTACCCGCTCCACGTCGTCCTGGAGACCAGGACGTCGACCTGCGGGCCGAAGACGGCGGCCGCGAGTCCGGAGACGTCGAGGCGGACGGGCTGCGAGCCGCCGCCGACCAGGACGGTGCCGCGCCGGGCGGACTCGTCGATGGCGGCGACGGCCTGCACGGTGTCGGCCACGTCGATCTGCGGCGGGGTGGTCCTGACCGTCTGCCCGGTCAGGTCGGCGTACCACTTGAGCAGCCACCAGCCGCCGTTGGCCTGGCGGGTGCGCACGGCGTGGTCGTCGAGGTTGCCGGCGTAGGTCCAGTAGGCCATGTCGGCGTCGACCTTGGTGTCCTCGAACAGGGAGATCCACTGGATGATCTGCCCGGGGACGGACATGTCGCGGCGGTTGCCGTACTCGTCGATGTTGATGGGCAGCGGGCCGATGCCGAGCTCGCGCTCCATCCGGCGGTAGTCCTCGTAGTGGCCGCGGTAGTCGGCGAGCCGGCTGCGCGACAGCTCGTGCCAGGCCATGATGTCGGGCAGGCAGTTGCCCTGCTGGTCGCCGGCGCAGGAGGTGGCCTTGGCCCAGGTGAGGAAGTCGCGCAGGCGGCCGGGGTTGTAGTTGGCCTCGTTGGGGCCGACGATGCGGGCGGCGGGGTCGATGGAGCGGATGCGCTCGAACACCGCCTTCCAGTCGCTGAAGAACTTCTGTTTCGAGGTGCTCCAGTTCTGGTACCAGATGCCGTCGGGCTCGTTGAACGGCACCCAGACGAACTTGCCCTTGTCCTTCGGTCGCTCGCGCACGACCTTGCGGACCATCGTGTCCACCTTGGCGAGGTAGTCGTCGATGCCGCGGTTCTCGTAGGGCCACTGGCTGTAGACGTCCTGCATGTAGACGACGATCTCCTCGCCGCCCGCGGCGAAGAAGCCGTCGGCGACCTTGAGCGCGTCGCCGTTGGGGTGCTGGTCGCCGTCCGGGGCCTTCTGGGCGATCGTACGCGGCCGGGCGCCGGCGAGGAGGGAGTCGCCGGGCACGCCGGGGTCCGACAGGCCGTACAGCATGCCGGTCGCACCGCCGTGCACCGGGCCCGTGCGCTGGGCGAAGTCCACCGCCACCACGTCGGGGGCGGCGGCGTGGGCCGGGACGGCGGTCAGTGAGGCGAGAGCCAGCGCGGCGGCAGCGGTGGCCGCGCGTGCTCGGGGCTGGGGTCGGGGCATGACGTCCTCTCTCATGGGGGGATGGGGGGGACGGGCGGGCCGGCTACTTGACGGCGCCGCCGGTGATGCCGGAGATGATCTTCCGCTGGGCGACGGCGAAGACGACCAGCAGCGGCAGGCTCATGAGGATGATGTAGGCGAAGATCAGGTGCCAGTTGTTGAGGTAGAGGCCGGCGTTGGCGACCTGGAACAGGTTCAGCGGCAGCGTGTCGAGCCGGCCGCCGATGACGAAGAAGGCGTAGAAGACGTCGTTCCAGACGTACAGGCAGATGAGGATGGTCGCGGTGGCCAGCACCGGCCGCAGCAGCGGCAGGATGACGGAGAAGAACACCCGCACGGGACCGGCGCCGTCCATCCGCGCAGCCTCCTCCAGCGACAGCGGCACGGTACGGACGAACCCGGTGACGAAGAAGATCACCGTGGACATGTAGATGCCGACGTAGACGCCGATCATGCCGACCGGGCTGCCGGCCAGGCCGAGCTGGCGCAGCAGGAGCACGATGGTGACGACGGCGGGCGGCAGCACGATGCCGCTGATGGCCAGGGCGTACAGCACGGCGTTGAGCCGGCTGGCGCGGCGGGCCAGGATCCAGGAGGCCATCGAGCCGAACGCCAGCACCAGAGCGACCGACGGCGCGACCACGAGCACGCTGCCGAGGAACGCCTTGGGCACCTCGCCCTGCTGCCAGACCTGGGCCAGGTTGTCCCAGAGCTGCCAGCGCGAGGGCAGCGACAGGTCCGGCGACAGCGCCTCGCCCTGCGACTTGCCCGCGGTGACCACGACCAGCCACAGCGGCACGCCCATGACGAGCGCGACGAGCGCGACGACGGCGGCGGGCCGCAGCCGCGCGGCCCAGCCGCGCGCGACCGGCGGGCGGGTGACGCGGCGGCGCGGCGCGCCGTAGACGGGGGCGGTCACAGGATGTCCTCCCTCTTGCGCAGGACGCGGATGACCGGGAAGGCCAGCAGCGCGACCATGAGGAACAGCACCAGGCTCATGGTGGTGGCCTGGGCGAACAGGCCCTGGCCGAAGGTGCGGTAGATGAAGATGTTGAGGATCTCGGTGCTGCGGGCCGGGCCGCCGCCGGTGAGCGCCTGCACGATGTCGAAGCCGTTCATGGAGCCGAGCAGGGCGGTGGCCACGTTGAAGGTGATCGCGGGGGCCAGCAGCGGGAAGCGCACCGCCCAGAACGCCTGCCACCCGCTGGCGCCGTCGATGCGGGCGGCCTCGGTGACGTCCTCGGGCACGGTCTTGAGCCCGGCCAGGTAGATGAGCATGGACAGGCCCATCCACTTCCAGGCGTGGATGGCCGCGGCCAGCACGAGCGTCCAGGTGGTGCTGCCCAGCCAGGCGATCTCCACCTGCTGCCCGGTCACGGCCGACAGCAGGTCGTTGAGGCTGCCGTCGGGCTTGAGCAGGGCCTGGAAGAGGTAGCCGACGGCCAGCGCGGACATCAGCACCGGGACGACGAAGACGATGCGGGCGGCCCGGTTGAGCCAGGTGTCCTTCTCCAGCAGCACCGCCAGGCCGAAGCCGAACAGGTTCTGAAGCAGCGCGACCAGGGCGGCGTAGATCACAGTGATGCGCAGGGCGCTGAACAGGGTGCCGTCCGACAGCAGATCGGTGAAGTTGTCGAAGCCGACCGGGCGGATGTCGCTCTTGAAGCTGGACCAGTCGGTGAAGGCGTAGACGAAGTTGAACAGGGTCGGCAGGAAGAAGAACACGAACAGGATCACGAACGCCGGGACGAGGAACCACATCGGATGGGTGCGGTCGCGCGCGACCGCAGCCGGTCGGGCGGCCGGGACGCGGCGTGCTGGGCGGGTGAGCGTCTGCTGGCCGGTCGGCACCATCGGCTCCTTGGGGGTGTGGGGAAGGGGCGGGAGGCCGGGGGCCGCCTCCCGCCGGTGCGGTCAGAAGCCGGTGGCGCCGGCGGCCTTGGCGAGCTGGGCGAACTGCTTCTGGGTGGCGGCGGCCACCTGCTCGGGCGTCAGGCTGCCGGTGATCATGTCGGCCAGGTTGAGGTAGAGGTCCGGGTTGGCGACGGCCAGCGACTGCATGGAGCCGACCGACTGGCCGAGCGAGGCGTGCACGTCCCGCAGCGCCTGCGGCACGCCGTCGGGCGTGGGCACGTCCGGGCGCAGCGACACGGTCTTGCGGTCGGCGACGAAGGAGGCGTAGCCGGGCCCCATCCAGTACGCCAGCAGCTGCCGGGCCGCGGCCTCCCGCTTGTCGTCGCCGGTGCGGAAGGCGACCAGCGCGTTGGACTGGTCGGGGATGGAGGTGCCGACGTTGCCGCTGGGCGAGATCGGGAAGAAGCCGATCTTCTCGTCCAGCTCGGCGGTGTCGGCCTTGGCCTGGAGCTGGCCGAAGAACGAGTTGACCTGGATCGCCATGGCGGCCTTGCCGGACAGCAGCGCCTCGCCCTGGTCCTCGAACTTGGCGGTCTTGATGTCGGAGTTGAACAGGCCCTCGTCGATGAGCGCCTTGTACTTCTTGATGGCGTCGAGGACGGTCTTGTCCTCGAAGGTCTCCTTGCCGGTGTTGACCCGGTCCCACAGGCCGCCCTTGGCGGCGTCGGCGAGCTGGACCTGCACCCACCACTGGGTGGCCCACTTGTCGCCGGCCATCTCGAAGAACGGGGTGACGCCCTTGCCCTTGAGCGTGCGGGCGACCTCCAGCATCTCGTCGAAGTTCTTGGGCGTCTCCTTGATGCCGTGGGCGGCGAAGACCTGCTTGTTGTAGTAGACGCCCTCGACGGCGGGGCTGGTGACGAGCGCGGCGTAACGGGTCTTGTCCAGCAGGCCGGTGATGTCGCGCAGCTCCGGCGACAGCGACTCGACCCAGGGCGCGCCGTCGAGGGGCTGCAGGTTGGCGCGGGCGTTGAGCGCGGTGAGCATGGACGCCGTCGGCTGCCAGAAGGCCAGGTCGGGCTTGTCGCCGGTGGCGACCTTGGTCTGCACGCCCTGCTCGTACGGGTCGGGGATGGTGACGACCTCGACCTTGGCGCCGGTGGCCTGGGTGAAGGCGTCGGTGACGGCTTTGGGCACGGTGTTGCTGTTCTGGGCGGCCCAGATGGTCAACGTGACCCCGTCCAGCCGGGCGGTGGGCGACGGCCAGGCGGCCGGGGAGCTGCCTGCGGCCGGCGCGGCGGGGCCGGCGGAGGGATCGCTGCAGGCCGCGACGGCCAGGGCGAGGGCCGCGACGGCGGCGACACGCGGTACGAGCTTCACGGTTTGCTTCCTTTATCCATGTTCGCCCGCCTTTGGCGTCGAACATCCCTTTAGGGAGATTAGTAGGGACGAAGGTGCAGAATTCGGGCGGTAGGCGCGGGGACCGTCGCCGTGACGGTCAGCTCCGCGGTCCGCGGGTTCCAGGCGGCGGACCAGCCCTCCTGGGGAGCCGGATAGGCGGCCTGCGCGCGCAGGTCGCGCCCGGCCAGGTGGGGCAGGCGCAGCACGGTGGTCTCGGCGGCTCCCGGCCTGCGCCAGATCCCGAGGTGGGTGCCGTGTTCCGTGCGCAGGCCGAGGGCGAGCCACGGGTCGTCCCAGCCGGGCAGGCCGAGCGGCCAGCACGGCGTGGCGCGCAGCAGGTCCGGGCGCAGGCTCTGGTGGAGCCGTACGCCGTCCCGGACCAGGGCGAGCTGCTCCGGCGTCATCCGGTGCAGGTTGCCCGACAGGTAGAGCCGGCCCATGATGCCGGTGCACATCGTGAAGGCGATCTCCTCGTCCGTCATCCCGGGCTGGGGGTAGGCCCAGTTGGCGGCCTGCTCGGGCAGCATCGACAGCGGGGCCGCGACCGCGATCGGCGGGTAGCGGAGGAAGTCCTGCTGGTCGCTGGTGGACTGGAGCTGCAGGCGCGAGAGCATCGCGTAGTCCATGCGCATCGCGCCCGAGCCGCAGTTCTCCAGCACCAGGTGCGGATGGCGGTCCAGCACGCCCTCCAGCCAGGCCAGGTGCGCCCGGTTGTGGGCGAGCAGCCCCGCGCCGACGCTCGTGGCGCCGACGTCGGTGCCCGCGCCGGGGTTGACGTTGTAGTCGAGCTTGAAGTAGCCGACGCCGAGCTCCTCGACCAGCCGGTCCACCACCTGGTCCAGGTGCGCGACGGCCGCCGGGTGGCGCAGGTCCAGGTGGTGGCGGCCGTGCTCGGCCAGGCGCACGCCGCCGCGCTGGAGGAACGCCTCGGCGGGCAGCTTGCCGGCCATCGGGCTGCGTACGCCGATCACCTCCGGCTCAAGCCACAGCCCGGCCGTCATGCCGTGCCCGGCGATCCTGGCCAGCACCTCCTCCAGGCCGCGCGGGAAGCGGGACCGGGACGGCAGCCACTCCCCCACGCTGTCCCACCAGTCGCCGCCGTCGTCGTACCAGCCGGCGTCCACGCAGAAGACCTCCGCGCCGGCCGCGGCGGCGGCGTCGATGAGCGGCAGCAGCTTGTCCGTCGTCGGGTCGCCCATCAGCGTGTTCATGTAGTCGTTGAACACGACCGGCAGCGCCGGCCGGTCCGGATGGGGACGCAGCAGCGCGCGACGGTGGGCGGTCAGCGCCGCCGCGGCGCCCTCCACGCCGTCGTCGGAGACGGCGACCGAGACGGGCACGGTGACGAACGACTCCCCGGGCGCCAGCAGCTCGCTCCACTGGTGGTCGGGATCGGTGGGGCCGGACAGCGCGACGTACGCGCCGTCCATCCGGTCGCCTGCCTCCCACCGCCACGCGCCGTTGTGCTCGATCTGCCACAGCCAGGTCCGGCCGGTACGCCGCTCGCTCAGCCCGCCCATCGGCACGTGCCTCCCGCTCGACCAGGTGCCGGTGCTGGTCAGCGCGAAGACGCTCTTGCCGTGCTGGCCGTGCCCGGTCAGGCCGAGGTCGGGCACATGGTCGGCGAGCGGCCTGCTGGTCCAGCGGTTCTCGCCCAGCCAGTCGCTGTCGCCGTACAGGACGTCCAGGTCGGCGACCGGCAGGCCGAGGAAGCCCGCGGCGAAGGAGGTCACGGCCAGCAGCAGCACCGGCTCCGCGCCCTGGTTCGTCACCCGCACCGACGCCTGCACGGCCGGCACGCCGTCGGGCGAGCGCAGGGTCAGCTCGGCGGCCAGCCCGGACACCTCGTCCCGCATCCGCACCCGCAGCTCGTGCCAGCCGTCCGCGCTGGACTGCTCGGACCCGGCGTAGCGCAGCCGGGAGCCCACCGCGGTCTCCGAGAGCCGCTGCGAGGCCCGCGCCCGGCCCTCGCCGGGCACCAGCACCTCCACCACCGGCTGGGAGACCCGCGCCCGCACGCTGACCGGCCCGGCGGTCAGCTCGCGCAGCGCCACCGGGCGATCCGGGTGGACCTCCAGGACGGCGGCGAGGCCGGAGTGGCCCCAGCGCAGGATCTCGACGACGTCAGCAGGCATCAAGGGACTCTCTTTCGTGCTTCCGTGCTCTCGTGCGACCAGTGATGGCGCATCGGTGTGACCGGTCACAAAGTGCAGTGTGAGCGGTCACACCGACATGAGGGAAGACCTGTTTGCGGGATCGTTACGCGCAGGTTTCTAAATGCCGCGCGGGCTCCCGGTCGACTCGCGCACCACCAGGCTGGGCGCGACCAGGGCGAGCTCCGGCTGCTCCTGGCCGGTCAGCTCGGCCACGGCCGCGTGGAAGCAGGCCCGCCCCAGCCCCGCGAAGTCCATCCGGACCGTGGTCAGCGCGGGCGTCCAGTACGCCGAGCCCGGGATGTCGTCGAAGCCGACGATGCTCACGTCGCCGGGCACCGCCTTGCCCGCGTCGTACAACGCCCGGCGCACCCCCTGGGCGATGTCGTCGTTGCCGCACAGGATGGCGGTCACGTCCGGCTCGGCGGCCAGCCGCCGCCCGGCGGCGTAGGCCGAGGCGATGTCCCAGCCGCAGTCGAGCACGGCGGGGATCGGCGCGCCCGACTCCCCCAGCGCGTCGCGCCAGCCGGCCAGCCGGCCGCCCGCCCGGCCCTCCGACGGGATCGCCACGTGGTGCACGGTCCGGTGGCCGAGCGCCAGCAGGTGCCGGGTGGCGTCGGCGGCGGCGCGGCGCTCGTCCAGCGCGATCGACACCCGGCCCCGGTCGGGCGCGGCCGGCTCGGCGGCGGCCACCGCGGGGACGTGCCGGGGCAGCGCCTCCAGCACCGCCACGCCCATCGGGTCGAACGCGATCACCACCACGCCGCCCGCGCTGGCGTCGCTGACGTCGTCGACGGTCTGCTTCACCTCGGCGGGCTCGGCCGACTCCACGACCCGGATCCCGACGGCCAGGCCGGCCGCGCGCGCGGCCTCCTCGATGCCCTGCAAGGTGGCGGCGTAGCCGTACAGGACCGTGTTGGACGTCACCACGGTGATGGAGCGGGCACGTCCGAGGCTGAGCGCGCGGGCGGCGCGGCTCGGCCGGAAGCCGAGCCGGTCGATGGCCGCCAGCACCGCGGCGCGGGTCTCGGCGCGGACCTTGGGCGAGTCGTTGAGCACCCGCGAGACCGTCTGGTACGACACCCCGGCGGCCGCCGCGACGTCCCGTATGCTGGGCACGGCGACGGCGCTCCTGGACGCGCGGCGGGGTGTCGAGGTCACGCTCACATGGTAGGCCCGGCCGCCCTGCGGATCTTCAGGTCGCGTTCCCCGATCGGAGCAGGCGGACGCCCTCGGCCAGCTCGGCCGGATCGGCCGCGGCCGCGAAGCTGAGCCGCAGGCAGGGACCGGCCGGCTCCGCCGGGAAGAAGCGGTGTCCGGCGTTGACGGTGACGCCGCGGGCGCGGGCCGCCTCGGCGACCGCGGCGTCGTCCGATCCCGGGGGCAGGCGGACCCACAGGTGCAGGCCGCCGGCCGGGAGCCGGGTGAGGTGCCATTCGGGCAGGTCCCGGGCGAGGCTGCCGGCCAGCACGGCGCATCGTTCGAACAGGGAGGCCGCGAGGGCCTGCAGGTGACGGTGCCACGCGGGGGCGCTGAGCAGTTCGACGGCGGCTTCCTGGAGGGGGCGGGCGATGAAGAAGTCGTCCACGTAGCGCATGCCCTGGAGCCTGCGCATCACCGGCCCGCGGGCGGCGACGGCCCCGATGCGCAGGCTGGGCGAGGCGGGTTTGGTGAGCGAGGTGAGCTGGATCACCGTGCCGTGGCGGTCGCCGGTGATCAGCGGTGGGGGCACGGGGCGGCCGTGACCGAGGTGGCGGGCGAAGTCGTCCTCGATGAGGAAGGCGCCCGCCGCGTGGGCGACGTCGCCGATCCGGGCGCGCCGTTCGGCCGCGAGCACCGTGCCGGTGGGGTTGTGGAAGGTGGGCTGGCAGTACAGCAGCCGGGCGCCGGTCATGGCGAAGGCGTCGGCGAGCAGGTCGAGGCGGATGCCTTCGTCGTCCATGGGCACCGGGACCGGCCGCAGCCCGGCGGCCCGGGCCGCGTTCAGTGCGCCCGGGTAGGTGGGCGACTCCATCAGGACCGGGCTGCCGGGCGCGACGATCGCCCGGAACAGCATGGACAGCGCGCTCTGGCCGCCACCGGTGATCAGCACGTCCTGCGGGGTGAGGCCGGCGCCGATCTGCCTCGCGAAGATCGTCCGCAGGGACTCCAGGCCGGCGCTCGGCGCGCGGCGCCAGGCGTCGGGCCGCCGGGCCGCGCGGGCCAGGGCGGCACTCAGGGCCCGTACGGGCTGGAGGGATTCGTGCAGGTAGCCGCCCGACATGGCGATCCCTTGAGCCGGGAGGGACTGCGCGGCTTCGAGGGCGTTGGCCGTGTCGTAGTCACGTCCGGCCAGCGCGACCGCCTGCCAGGAGGTGTCGGCGGCCTCGTCGCCCGGCCCGCGGCGGCGCGGCGCGGCGAACGTGCCGGAGCCGGGCCTGGTCACCACCAGCCCTTCGGCGGCCAGCGTCGCGATGGCGCGCGAGACCGTACCGGGACCGACCCGGTGTTTCTCGGTCAGCTCGCGGCTGCTGGGCAGCCGATCGCCGGGAGCCAGGCCGGCCACCAGCGCGCGCAGGCTCGCCGCCAATTCGCCAGAAGTGCTACCCTCGTTCATGAGGAATGACGGTAGCACTTCTGTCCTTAACCCAGAATCACTACTGGTCCTGCGGGCCGACACGCCGGGCGTCGCGAACGTCGTGCACTTCAACAACGCCGGCTGCGGCCTCGCGCCGGCGTCCGTGCTGACCGCGATGCTCGACCATCTGCGGCTGGAAGCGCAGATCGGCGGCTACGAGGCGGCGGCCGCCCGGACCGAGCAGGTGCGGGGCTTCTACGACGAACTGGCCGCCCTGATCAACTGCGGCCCCGGCAACATCGCCTTCGCCAGCAGCGCCACCCACGCCTACACCACCGCGCTGTCGGCGATCCCCTTCGAGCGCGACGATGTGATCCTGACCACCCGCAACGACTTCATCTCCAACCAGATCGCCTTCCTGTCACTGCGCAAGCGCCACGGTGTGCGCGTGATCCACGCGCCCGACGTCCCGGAGGGCGGGGTGGACGTGGACGCCATGGCCGCGCTCATGCGCGAGCACCGGCCCCGGCTGGTCGCCGCCACCCACATCCCCACCAACTCCGGTCTCGTCCAGCCGGTCGCCGAGATCGGCCGGCACTGCCGCGAGCTGGACCTGCTCTACCTCGTCGACGCCTGCCAGTCGCTCGGCCAGTACCCGATCGACGTCGAGGAGATCGGCTGCGACCTGCTCACCTCCACCTGCCGCAAGTTCCTGCGCGGACCACGGGGCACGGGCTTCCTCTACGTCGCCGACCGCGTCCTGCGCGCCGGATACGAACCGCTGTTCATCGACATGTACGGCGCGCGCTGGGTGGCGGAGGACCGCTACCAGCCGGTGGAGACGGCCGCCCGCTTCGAGGACTGGGAGTTCCCCTACGCCGCCGTGCTGGGATGCGCCGAGGCCGCGCGCTACGCCCGGCAGGTCGGCCTGGACGTCATCGCCGACCGCACCCCCGCGCTGGCCGCCCGGCTGCGCCGGTCGCTGGCCGAGGTGCCCGGGGTGCGCGTGCTCGACCGGGGCGCCCGGCTGGGCGCGCTGGTCACCTTCGCCATCGACGGCCGGCAGCCCCAGCCGTTCAAGGCCGCCCTGGACGCCCGGAAGATCAACTCGGCGCTCAGCTTCCGCGAGTTCGCCCAGTACGACTTCGGCGACAAGGACGTGGACTGGTGCGTGCGCCTGTCGCCGCACTACTACAACACCGAGGACGAGGTCGACGAGGTCGCCGCGACCGTGGCGGAGCTCGCGGGGGCGCGGTGACCACCGGCCGAGGTGCGCCCTGCGCGTCATGGCGCGGGGGCGCGGTGACCACCGGCCGGGTAGCGCCGTGCGCGTCATGGCGCGGGCGCGCGGGCCCGTACCGCCCGGCCTACTTGCCGTGCGGGTCGGCGGCGTTGAGCGTCTCGACCACCTGGTCGTAGTCGCCGCGGGCCTCGCCGTAGCGCAGGAACTTCACCCGTTCGACCTGGATCTCCTTCGCGTCGGGCTGAGCCTCGATCAGCCCGACCACCTCCGCCACGAACGCGTCGAGCGGCATGGCGTGCTCGTTGTCCTCCTGCCCCGGCAGCAGCGCGGTGCGGACGGACGGCGGCACGAGCTCCACGACCTTCACCGACGTGCCGGCCAGCTGCAGCCGGATCGACTCGCTGAGCATGTGGATGGCCGCCTTCGAGGCGTTGTAGCTCGGCGTGGCCTTGAGCGGCGCGAACGCCAGGCCCGAGGAGACCGTCATGATCGTGGCGTCCGGCCGCTCGCGCAGGTGCTCGACGAACGCGGCGATGAGCCTGATCGGGCCGAGCACGTTCGTGATCACGGTCTCCTCGGCGGTGGCGAGGAACGTCGCGGGGTCGCGCCAGTCCTCGACGCGCATCACGCCGGCCATCGTCACCAGGACGTTGAGGTCCGGATGCGCGGCGAGCACCCGCTTGGCGGCGTCCGCGATGCTCGCCGGGTCGGTGGTGTCGATCTGGACGGTGTGGATGCCGGGGTGCTCGGCCGCGATCCGTTCGAGCAGTTCGGCGCGCCGGCCGCCGACGATGACGGTGTTCCCCCTGGCCTGCAGCTCAAGGGCGAGAGCGAGGCCGATGCCGCTGGTGGAGCCGGGGATGAAAATGGTGTTTCCGGAAATGTGCATGTACCGATCGTTCCCAACCCGTCGAGGCGCAGGCAGAGATGGGTCATCGGGGGATCGGCGATCCCTGCCTCGCCCGGCGGCCGCACCCCATAATCGGTCATATGGACCGTGCAGCACTGGCCGACTTCCTGCGCCGCCGCCGCGAGGCGCTCCAGCCCGGGGACGTCGGCCTGCCCGAGGGCGCCCGCCGCCGGGCCCCCGGGCTGCGGCGCGAGGAGGTCGCCTCCCTCGCCGTCATGTCGACCGACTACTACACGCGGCTTGAGCAGCGGCGCGGCCCCCAGCCCAGCGAGCAGATGCTGGCCTCCCTCGCCCGCGCGCTGCGGCTGACCGGCGACGAGCGCGACTACCTGTACCGAATCGCCGGGCACAACGCGCCCGCGACGCTGTCCGCCTCGACGCACGTCGCGCCCGCGCTGCTGCGGGTGCTCGACCGGCTCGACGACACCCCGGCGCTCATCCTGTCCGACCTGGCCGAGACGCTGGTGCAGAACAGACCGGCCGCCGCCCTGTTCGGGGACGCCGCCAAGCACACCGGCCTGGCGCGCAGCGCGATCTACCGCTGGTTCACCGACCCCTCAGAGCGCACGCTCTACCCCGAGGCCGACCGCGACCGGCAGAGCCGGGCCCAGGTCGCGAACCTGCGCGTCGCGTACGGCCTGCGCGGGCCCCGGTCGCGGGCCGGCGAGCTCGTCCGCGTCCTGCAGAGGACGAGCGAGGAGTTCGCCGAGCTCTGGGCACGGCACGAGGTCGTCCGGCGGTTCGAGGACCACAAGACGCTGGTCCATCCCGAGATCGGGCCGATCGAGCTGGACTGCCAGGCGCTGTTCACCGAGGACCAGTCCCAGACGCTGCTCGTGCTCACCGCCGCGCCGCGCACCGAGGACTTCGAGAAACTGCGGCTGCTCGCCGTCCTCGGCCACGGACCCTTCGCGGAAGCGGAGCGCTGAGCCTCCTCAGCTTCAGCGCGGGGCTCGCCGCGCCGGCGCTTGAGAACTCGGTTGCCAGGTGAAGGCCCTGGCAGAGACGCTGTCCGGCAAGGAGGTGCTGTCGATGCCGGCTGTCGTCGTCAATTTGTCAGTGCGTGATCTGACCCAGGAGGATCTGCAGTGGTGTTCGTGGTCCGGTTCGGCTCTGCACCTGACTTACGTCGCGCGGGAGCTCGAGCGCGCGCGGAGCGGCGTCGTGGACTACCTGGCCGTCTGTCCCCCGTCCGGCCGGCCGGTGGGGATCGGCGGCGTGGACTATGAGATGAGCCCAGGAGCGGGAACTCTTTGGCAACTGGCCGTGCTCCCCGCTCTGCAGTCCTGCGGCATCGGGACCGTTCTGGTTCACGCGGCCGAGCAGCGCATCATCGCCAGGGGACTGCACCGCGCGGAGCTGAGCGTCGAGGAGAGCAATCCTCGTGCGAGAGCGCTGTACGAACGACTCGGCTACGTCGCCCATGGCAGCGAGCCCGACGCATGGGATGCCGAAGGCCCGGACGGCGTGATCCGGCGCTATGCGACAGTCTGCACGCTGATGGGCAGAACGTTGACGTGAGACGTGGTCAACCACGGACCTGGAGTTCCACGCGATGGCGGATGTACCCGTCCGGGTGCGAGCGGGCGATCGACACCGCCGCGTCCACGAGGTCATGCAGCTCCGGCGGGTACGCGGATCGCCAGAGCGGCAGCACGGGGAGAATGCATCGCCGGACGTCCAGGTGCTCGTTGCTCACGAACTCCCGGAGTGCGGCCTGGTGCCACTCCCGCATCAGGGCCGACGGGTCGTCTGGCTCTGCCGGGCTCTCGGTGCTCGAAGTCTCCGCTCGCACGTGGCTGAGCCGAAGCGGCAGAGCCGACCAGTACCACGCTCGCGCAGCGCCGGCCCGCTCCCCGTCGGTGCCCGTTCGCAGATGTTCGAGCAGCGCCGTTCGGACGCGACGGCAACAACGTCCTGTCGTCATCCGTTCGGGTCGGCAGTGCCATGAACACCTGCCTCGCGTCCGTTCCGTCCTCATTTGTCGTCAACGAGCCCTCCAACGTCCCGGTCTTCGCGCCTGCTGCTCAGTGCACCGTGTCGAGGACCGCCACGGCAACCACGCCGGCGCCCTTTGAAGACTCATCACGCAACTACCTCTGGGAATCACCTGGGGACCAGCGGCGTCGGAGCCAGCCGATCGTCGCTCGCCGTGAGTGCTCCCGCCGGTCCCGCAGATGCGGGGCATGGGCGGGACCTGGAAGCGATGCCGTGTGGGTCCAGTAGCCGGCCAACGCGACGAGGAAGGCGTCGACCTGCGTGGGCTCAGCGGCTCGGCCGACCAGGTGACCCGAGAAGATGTCGTCGGGGTGAAGGTTGCCCAGATCGGACTGCAACAGCAGGCAGACCAGATCGCCCCAGGCCGGGCCGATGCAGGCACGCCCCCAGTCGACCACCTGCGCGGTCCTGCGCGGGCTGACGATGACGTTGTCGAAGCGCAGGTCGAAGTGCAGGAGCGTATCGCCGACGGCAAGCTCGGCCCACGTCGCTTCGACGGAGGCGAGGCGGGACAGGTGTTTGCGTTCCCATTCGCCGATGCTGTCAACGGTGACCGTGCCAAGGGCGCCGTTTCGCCTCAGTTCCCGCCAGATCTCACACCGCCCGGCCATCTGCTGGCCCAGTGTCGGCAGGCCGCCGATCGGCGAGGGCGTCAACTGCAGAGCGCACTCAGTCACCGCCTCCAAGGCGGCCGACAACTCCTCGGGCCGCCACGGTTCGTGCGGCAGCGCGCCCGGCGCGACATCGAAGCACAGCAGTAGCCACCCGGCCAGCTCACACGAGAATCGCAACCTTGGCGTGGGCACCGCCGGGGGCAACGCGGTGGCGACAGCAGCCTCGGTCCGGTAGTCCTGCACGTTGGCCGCATCGTCGCGTACGGCCTTGATGAACACCTGCTCCCCCGTGGACAGCGTCGCGACGCCGAGCACGCCGAAGGAGAAGCCACCTTGACGCTCCTCGAAGCCCTGGAAGCCGGCACCCAACCGATGTTCGACTGCGCGCCTCACGATGACCGGGAGCTCTGCCCAATCACACCGCTGGGTTCTCACGCGCCCAGCCAATCAGGACCTCCCGGGCGATCGCGAACCATATCGCTGGAGTGCTGCGCTCGCTCGTGGTTGTGTGTGGATGGGAAGATCGCCGGGACGCAGGCCGCGCCATCGAGCACTCCTGGGTTCGAGTTCAGGACCAAAACACCAGGCTGAATCCCCGTCGAGCTCCAAGCGGCTCCGAATCACCCCGGGTTCGGTGGAGACTTTCCTCTGCCTTCTGTCGCTGCTTTCGGCGCTCCCGGTGTCGACCGGCGGTCAAGGAGATCGACAGCCCTTCCACACTCCGCCACAATGGGCGGCGATCTTGGATCCCCTCCCTGGACAGGACATGAAAGCCCTCATAGCGACTCTGGCTCTCGCCACCGCGGTCCCCGCGACCGCCCATGCCGCCGCGGCTCCCGACCCGGTGGCCGCCGTACGGGCCCTTCTGGCCCGCAATGCCGGGGTCACGCTGGAGTTTCTTGGCAGCACCGGCACCGATCTGTTCTGGCAGAACGACGCCACTCGCGAGCAGATATCCGGCGGTGTCGGCCTGAAGGGCACCGGCAAGCTCCTACTGGGCGCCACCGGCGTGACGGCCTCCGAAATCACCCGCGTCGTGCAGTTGAGCGGACAGGTCTTGATGAAGCAGGAGGCGGCCAAGGGAGACGCCTATTTCGCCGGCCTGCTCAAATCCGCTGGAACGACGCGCATGATCAGCACGAAGGGCTGGCTCTACCACCTGCTGCCGAAATCCCGCACGTGGCTCCGTACCGGCCGCGCCGGCGGGGGCGCCGCAGCGTACGGTGACCAGATCATCAACGTGCTGGAGCCGGCCACCCTGGCCAAGCTGCTGTCCACCGCGGACCGCTCATCGGTCACGCCATGGCACAAGAACCGCACCACCGGCCGCAACCAGCGCATCTACACCCGTAGCGGCACGATCACCCTCAAGGAGCTCTACCGGGTCTCCCCCACCTTCCGCGAGGCGGCGGGCACTTCGGCCGTTGGCACGGATGAGATCTGGTGGCAATACCTGTACGACGACCGTGGCCTGCCGGACCGGCTCGGCTGGCACTTCCAGACGACCACGAAGGCCGACTCCATCGGGCTGGGGGACAACCGGATCCGCTCGGTGCGCCTGGTCACGCGATTCTGGAACTGGCAGGCCAAGGTGTCCATCACCGCGCCCAAGGCGACACCGGGGCGAGGTCCTGCGGTGGACGAGATCACCGACATCCTGCGGGCGGGCGATCGCCCGCGCTGACAAAGCCCATGAGGTCGCCGTGGCCGGTCACGTAGTCCACCCACCAGCTTCGCCACAGCGCGCTTCAGCAGCTCCCCCCAGCCGAGGTGACACCCGGCACGGCGCCTGAAGCCAGGCCGAGGCTGAGCACCTCACCGGCGGGCGGTGTCCGGCGGGCGGTGTCCGGCGGGCGGTGTCCCCTGCCGTCCGCGCGTCTCGGGTCCAGCCGGCCAGCACGCCCTGTCGGGCATGACCAGCAGATCGCCGGCGGGTTGCGGCAGCCCTCTCGGCGCCGCGTCGCCGTCCAGCACCCGGGTCCCGGACACCAGGTGGGCCAGGTCGGCGGGCACGGGCATCGCGGTCACCCGTGCTGTCAACCCGGCCACTGGCGCGTACGCCGGCGAATATGCCGCCTGATCAGGCGAGCTTCGGCAGGCCACCGCGGATCACGAGGGCGTCGTGATCGGTGTACGTGGTCCGCTCGATCTCCAGCCGCACCCCCGTCAGGTTGCCGTAGGCGTGCTGGATACCGGGAGCCTGGCTCGCGGCCGCGTCGGTCAGCGTCCACAGGCCCTCGGGGGCGCACGACGCCCGGCGGTTGACGTCCCCGGCGAAGACGACCGGGCGGCCCGCGCGGGTGGCGAGCACCTGGGCGAGTTCGCCGCACTGGGTGGAGTTGGCCGAGCCGGCGGCCTCGCCGTCGGTGGACAGGTGGCTGGTGCACACGTCCACGCGGCGGGCGGTCGTCACGCAGAGCCAGCGCCGCTGCTCGACGCCGCTGAAGACGGAGTACGGCGCGTCCTCGGCGGCGTGGATCGCCTCCTTGGTGAGCACGGCGTTGCCGAACTCACCGCGCCCGGCCGGGGTCTTGCAGGCCAGCGGCGCGCCGTTGTAAATGATCGTGGCGAAGCGGTAGTGGTAGCCGGTGCGCTCGGCGATCTGGGCCACGTCGCCGCTGCACGCCTCGTTGAGGGTGACGGCGTTGACGTCGTTGGCCTGGATGCGCTCCACCGTCTCGTCGAGGATCTTCGGGTACTGCGTCTTGGCGTAGCAACCGGCGTAGCCGCTGAGGCAGAGGTTCATTTGGAGCAGCGCGTACGGCGGCTTCCCCGCCGGCGGCTGCGTGGCCGCCGTGGCGGCGCCGGAGAACGACAGCAGCCCGGCCGTCGCCAGGCAGCCGATCAGCAAGGCACGCAGATACATCAGGAGAAATCGGATCACGGCGACATTGTGTCGGCATGATCGTCAAATGGGACAGAGCGGGCGGGAAGTGTTCAACACTCCCTCATGTGGCCGTCACCGGCTGGACGGGCCGTCAGCGCAGTCGAGCCGCCAGGCCGTCGAGGAGGGCCGTTCATGAGACGGCCGGACGGAAGTCGACGGGATCCCGTCTGATCATCGCGATAGGCGGGATCTTGTCGTTTCATGTTCCGTCGCAGCGAAGGTTGAGCGATTCTCATCGACGTTTGAGTGATCGAAGCTCGGCTGCCGCGCGCTCAATCGCCTCTTGGTCCTTCTGGTGATCTTCAGAGGGTGAAGGCTCGCTCGACGGTGCCCGCGCCCAGGTCGACCAGATGCGCGTCAGGAAAGCGAAGGTGCGCCCAGAAGTCGCCGGCGCTCTCCAGGCCCAGCCGAGTCATCACCCAAACAGTCATCGCCATGCCGTGCGTCGCCACCACGAGCGGGCGCCCGCCGGCAAGTGCGAGATGCTCGGTGATCCCTGCGTCGAAGCGCTTGGCGACCTCGGCTCGCGGCTCCCAGTCCGCGTGATCCGCGCCTTCCACGTACGCGCGCCGCAACTCGCGATAGTCGCCTTCCCATGGCTCCACGCGGGTGACCTCGTCGAACCGTCGATCACGTACGACCGCGTCATCGCCCCCCAGGGTCTGCCATGCCTTCGGCTCGTTGCTGGAGACAAGGCGGGCGTCTTTGGGCAGTCGGGCGACCAGCCGGTGGGCTGCCTGCCATCCCTCGGTGTCGGCCGCACCACGGCGCAGTGGTCGACATGTCCAACCAGGCCTTCAGCAATACGCCCGCCAGCAGATCTTCGTCACCCGCAGTTACCGGCGGACATCATGACCACTCCAGGGATTGAATGAACCGGGCGCTCGCCGTGGTCCCGGGCGGGCGAGCCGTGAGCCTCGACGTCGCCGCCAGGACATCGCGCCGGCGACCCGTGGCGGGTCGCCGGGCCGTAACCGATGGTCAGCCCGGGATTGCGCTGCCGTCGCAACCTCTGCCGATCTGGCCCGTCTCGAAGTACCGCACCACGTCGGCGGCGCACTTGGGCACCCGGGTGGTCGACACGTGCACGTCGTCGGCGACCGTGTAGACGGTGCCGCCGATGGCGCGCCGCGTCTGCAGCGTCCAGTCGTAGACGGACATGAACTCGTGCAGGTGCCCCGCCAGCACCAGTGACCCGTTGCCCCGCTTCAACGTGGCCTGCTGCACCGGCAGCGGCCAGCCGGGACACATGACAGGCAGTCCCCAGGACCGGCCGGTCGCCGGATGGCGCTTCACGAGCTGCTGGTGGTCACGCCAGGCGGTGTCGAAACCGGCCCGGCTGCCGTCCTCGTTGCACGCGACGGCCAAGTTCATGGTCATGTTCAGTGTTTCGGGCGCGCCGGGCACGGGCGTCCCCATCATCGGTGCGCCGAGCAGCTCCTTGACGGTGGGCGGGGCGGTGGTGCCCGTCACCGTCCGCAGTTCGGCCAGCGCCTTGCCCGCGCGCACCCACTCGGTCGAGTTGCGCCTGGCCAGGTCGGCGATGGCCGAGCCGTCGATGGGCCGCTGCAGGTCGGTGTAGATCTTGGGGCTCTTGTCGTACGTGCGGACCAGCTTCGCCACCTCCTCGCGCACCTTCCGTGCGGTGGGCCCGAGACCGTAGGTGGCGTCGCGGCGGGCCAGCCAGGCGGCCATGCGCCCGAAGTTACGCTCGGCCGCCTCCGCGCTGTCCTTGGCGTGCTCGTCGATGCGGGTCCACGGCGGCGCCACGCTGTCCAGGAAGGCCCGTCCGGTGTGCCCCGGGAACAGGCTGCGGAACACCATGCCCAGATGGGTGCCCCAGGAGAAGCCGAGCAGGTTGAGCTCGCTCTCGCCCAGCGCGGTCCGTACCAGGTCCAGGTCCTTGGCCACGTTCTCGGTGGTGAGCTGTCCGAGGAAGGCGGGGTCAGAGCGTCCGCACTTCTGGTTGGCGGCGACCTGGGCGTCGTATATCTTCCTGGCCGCCTCCCTGGTCAGCGTGCCGGGCTCCTGCGGGCCGTTCGGCGAGAAGGCGCAGGCGACCTTGGTGCTGTACCCGACCCCGCGCGGGTCGAAGCCGATGATGTCGTATCGCTTGTTGAGCCCCGCCATCTCCTCGTTCCTGAGCGCAGCCCGCAGGACCGGGTCCAGGTATCCGCTGTTGCCCGGCCCGCCCGGGAGGACGGCGATGGCGCCGAGCCGGTGGGCCTCGTCCGTGGCGGCCAGCCGGGTCACCGCGATGTCGATCTTCCGCCCGCTGGGGTCACGATGGTTCAGCGGGACGCCGACCGTGCCGCACTCCAGGCGCGTCATCAAGGAGCGGAACGCCGCAACCTTGTCCTCCGCCACGCCCAGGCCGCGGATCACCTCATCGGAGTAGGCCGGGCAGGATTTCCACTGCACGGAAGACATGCCGGAGCTGGAGCTGGGGTTCGCGCTGGCGCTCGCGCTCACGGCGACGGTAGCGGTGGCACCCGCCGCGGAAGGATACGCCGCCAACCCCGCCAGCGCCAAGGCCAGTGCCGTCAGTGAAGTTCGGTACGTCATGCGGATCAGTAGTAGAGCTGCGGTTGTTTCCTTGCCGTTTCCATGAGGATGGTCGCCCGCCCTACGCGCTCGTCCTGATCTGCGGGATCGGCTGATCGCATATGGCCCCACCGAGAAGCGCGCCGCACCGCAACGGAGCCGGTATCCGAGAGCGACACGGACGCGCAGGCCGCCCGGCCGGACCTCGTCGTACGAAATGCACGTCACCGCGCTGCTCGGCCAGGATGGTGAGCGCCGCGGTCATGTTGCCTCCGACCGAGTCGCCCGCGACGGCCAGCCGGGAGGGGTCCAGCCCCTCTTCGGCGCCGAACTTCACGATCCACTGGGCGGTGGCGTAAGCCTGCTCGATGGCCACCAGGTGGCGGGCCTCGGGCGAGCGGTCGTACTCGACGAAGACGACGGCCGCGCCCGCTTCGGCGGCGCGGCCCAGGAGAGCCAGACCCACGACTCGTAGCCAACGTGATCACTAGTCGTGGCCGACCACAGGCGGCCACACCAACCAGGTGAGACGGAACGGCGAATCCCGCCAGGTGGATGAGACGCACGCCAGGTTTCGCGAGACAGGACAACCGCCATGAAGGGATCTTGGTGGCAGTTATCTTTGGTAGGTGACAACCATCTCCGGGAGTCACAACCGTCCACCAGCAGCATCATGATCATAAACGTCAATACACTATTGACATGCCGAAACGCGCAGAGCCTCTTGTCACTAAAACCGCAGGTCAGAGGGCCATCCAGGACATTGTAGAGCGACGCCGCAAGGCACACGATCCCGATGTGGAGACACTGCTGCGCGACGATCCGGCCGACCATCCCCTCGCCGTGATCCGTTATGTCCTGACCCGTCGGCGGGTCCCGGACTGGGTGCTCGTCGGTGACGTGATCGACGGTCTGTGGGTGCTGGCCTACGTCCGGCGCTACTGTCCGCACCTGCCGGACGAGGCCGACCGCCTGGAACATGAACTTCTCGAACTGGGCTGTGCCAAGCAGATCGCAATGATGCGTATGGCGCCCCCGCTCAACGTACGCAGCAGGCAGGCCGTGGAGCACCGCATCCTTCGCCATCGGGCCGCCAAGCTGGGGCTGGCCCGCAACGAACGAGCGGAACGAGCACACCGGCGCTCCCCCACCTCTTCCCCCACGAGCACGAGCACGGCGGAGGCGGCGTGGTACGACCGGCATGCGCTGCCGTTGTGGGAGGCGGCAGGAGAGCTGGTGGACTATCGCGCGCGGTTCGACCATCTGCTGGACGACGAGCTGGCGGAGAACCTGATCGGCCTGCGTCGTGCGGTCAGAGAGATGCAGTGGCCGCTGACGCCGGACCGGTATCCGACGCTGCGCGAGATCGGCTGGTGGCTGGAGGAGATTCTCGACGCGCTGCGGGAGGAGCGCTATGCCGCCTTTCGGGAGCAACTGTCGGATCTCCTTCCCCGGCTCACCCTGCTCGCCGAGCAGCAGCACGAGGCCCGTTTCGGCGGCTGACCTCGTACTCGCTCGGTCCTCGAACGGGTCGTCCCGCCGGATCCTGCTGAAGAGCACGAGCGAGCAGACGGCGGCGTTCGCCCTTACATGGGCAGGAGGCGCATCAGGGCATTGCGCGGGCCCGTCAGGCGATCGGCCCCGGCCAGGCGGGTCATCCACCGGGCCGCGGTGACGATTCGCTGGGTCGCCGGACGCCGCTTGGCGTCGTACGCGCGCAGCGCCTGCTCGACGTCGCCGGGGTGGTCGCGCAGGCAGGCGGCGAGCTCGGTCGCGTCGAGCAGGGCCTGGCAGGCGCCCTGCCCCAGGGCGGGGGTCATCGCGTGGGCGGCGTCGCCGATCAGCGCGACGTTCCCGGTGACGTAGGAGGCCAGCGGCGGCGCCAGGTCGTGGACCTCGTGCCGCAGCACTGTGCCCTCGTCGGCCGCGGCCAGCACGCGGGGAATGGGCTCGTGCCAGCCGGCGAAGCGGGCCCGCAGGTCGTCGAGCGTCTCGCGGGTGCCTGCCGGAGCACGTACGGGGGCGTACCAGTTGGTGACGCCCGGCGCCTGCGGGGTCATGCCGAACATCTGCCCGCGTCCCCACGTCTCGCCGTAGTCCTGCGGCTCGAAGCCCTCGACGACGCCGCGCCAAGCGACAATGCCCGCGTAGCGGGGTCGCGTGGTGGGATCGAAGAACGCCTGGCGTACCGCGCTGCGGACCCCGTCGGCGCCGATCACCAGGTCGTACTCCGCCCGCAGCCCGGCGGGATCGGTGATCTTCACGCCGGTGCTGATCGTCTCCTGGTCCACCTCCTCCAGCAGCAGCTCGATCAGCGAGACCCGCGACAGCATGCGGACGGGTGCCCCGCCGCGCCGTTCGATGCGCCCCAGCGGCAGGTCAGCGAGACGTCTGCCGCCGGGGGTGCGGATCTGCGCCCGCCGGTAGGGGACGGTGCGCTCGCGCAGCCGTTCGCCCAGTTTCAGCGTGGCCAGGGCGGCTTGGGCGTCGGGGCGCAGGCCCAGCGCGGTGCCCTCGGCGACGACCCGTGGCCACCGCTCGAAGACGGAGACCTTCCAGCCGATGGCGCGCAGCGCGATCGCGGCGGTCAGCCCGCCGACGCCGGCGCCCACGATGACGGCATTTCTCATTCGAATCACCACACCTGTGGTACCACGGATGTGGTGGTCCTGTCGAGTGGAAACATAGAGGCCCATGGCGGAGAACAGTGACCGGCGCGATCGGTTGCGCGACGCGGCGATCGAGGTGCTGGCTGCCGAGGGCGGCCGGGGGCTCACGCACCGGGCGACGGACCGGGTCGCCGGGCTGCCGGAAGGCACGGCGAAGAACTACTTCCCGACCCGCGTCAGTCTCCTGCAGGCCGCGGCGGAGCGGTGCGTGGATCGCTACTTCGGCGACCTCCAGCAGGCCGAGGTCCACACCGTGGACCAGCTGCTCGCGCTGCTGCGCCGGTTGATGGACAAAGCGCTGACGGACAACAGGTCACGCGTCCTGGCCTACCTCGAACTGAACGCGGAGGCCGCCAGGAACCCGCAGGTGCGCCAGACCATGGCCCGGCTCGCCCGCGCCGACCTCGATCTGCACCTGGCCCTCCAGCAGTCCGCCGGCCTTCCGGCCACCCGGGACGGCGCCGCCCCGGTCACCCTGGCCATCAACGGCGCGCTGGCCCACCTGCTCTCCCAGCCGCCCGACGTGCTGGCCTCCTACGGTCTCGACGACCTCGACGCCTTTCTGTACCGGCTCATCACCGCGACCTATCCCGGCCGGACGGCCTGATCGGCGAGCCGGCAGTACCCGTTGCCGCGCCATCTCCGCGTTCCCGCGTGCTTGCAGGGCTGCTTCGTAATTGCCGTCCGTTGCCAGCCAGCGTCTTCGCGATATTGCGCATGGCCTGCATAGGATGGGAAAGTAATTCGAGAGAAGGCTCCCGGCCGCGCTTTGCAGTGCGAGCCGGGAGGCTTCCTCAAGGGCTCACCGTCAGCCGTGAATTCTGCGGGTGGGCGTGCCATCGCGGCGCGTACCCTCACCGACGCGACCGCATCACCGCAGGTCGGCTCGACTAATAGGTGTGAAGACAGGTCTGTCGAGAGGGACATAGACCGGTTTGTGAATAGCTGCATCGAAAGCATCTGAGATAGTGACGTCGAATGTCATGGACATATTCGCATCGACAGCGGAAGAGACAGGCTGAGGACAAGGCGGACAGAAATGGCAGGAGACAGTGTTGCAACAAGTCTTGTCAGATGTTCTACAGAAAGCCGTACCACGTCATAGGTCAATCGGTGATGCAAGCACCATGCAGACAACTGAGCAGACTGATGATCAGAGTGGGGGTGGCAGCAGATGAAGAAGCCGTAGGCGATCAGGGCAGAAGGTCAGGCCATGGCGAGGCCGGGGGACGCACATCTCAACGGCTTCCACGAGTGAGCGAGCCTTCATCGACGTGACTGCCGGGTGGCACCCTCAGGTCACCAAGTGAGAGACGAGCGGAGGGTTCAGCGCGAGGAGAGGTCTGTCGAGGGATCGCCCAGGGGGACGGGAGAACGAGCGCGGCGACACGCCGTAGCTGAAGATGACGCTCAAGGCATTCATCTGTTAAGAAAGGGACGGAAGTTCCATCAGCTTCGTCAAGTTACCGGGAGCTTGCGCCTCTGCAGGAACAAGGGACCTTCCGTCCAGTCCTAGGCATGCACAGGAGAGTAGATCCATGAGCTTCCCCCTCTCTGCCACTCAGGCCCGTGGGATGACCACGCAGGAGATCATCGAACAGATCCGCCCCAAGCTGCGGCGGGTGCTCATCGTGTTGAACAACAAGGGGGGTGCCGGGAAGACCACCACCACGGCCAACATCTCGGCCCAGCTGGCAGCCGCGCTCCACCAAGCGGGGTCGTCCAAGCGGGTCCTCGCCCTGGACCTCGACCCTCAGGGCAACCTGGGGCTGGATCTGGGCTACCAGGGCAGGCCCGGGGACGACGAGGGGCAGAGCGTCATCAACGTGGTGGAGGGCACCGGTCCGTTGCACATCGTGCGCGACGTACGGCCTCAGCTCGACGTCGTGCCGGGCGGCAAGGTGCTCAAGCGGACGACCGCCTCGATCATCGGCACCAGGTCCATCGACCCTCGCAGGGAGATCCTGCTGAGTCTGGCCCAGGCTTTGGCGGAGGTGGCGGACGACTACGAGTGGATCCTCATCGACTGCCCGCCCAACATCGCCGACCTGCAGCACCTGGCTGCCGTCGCCGCCGAGTACGTGCTCATCCCCGTCTGTTTCGACCAAGGCGCCATCCAGGGTCTTGAAGGAGTCAGCGAGGTCTTCGACGTCGCATCCCCGCTCAACCCGGCGCTGACGCCGCTCGGCGTGCTGCTGTTCGGCTTCGACCGCCAGCATCTGCGCAAGGTCAAGGACGACGACGGGGAGGTGGTGGGGGTGAAGGAGATCGGGTTCCTGGCCAAGAAGCGGCGCGAGATCGAAGGCGTGCTCGGCGACTCGGGGATCCCGATCTTCCAGACCGTCATCACGCGGGCCGTCAACGTCGCGGACCAGTGCCGCAAGCACGGCCGGGTGTTCGCCGAACTGGCGGACCTGACCGCGGGCGCGGACTGGAAGAAGCACGCCAGGCAGCACCAGCTGTCTCTCAGCTCGGAGTCGGCCGAGACCTCCGCCATCGAGATGGAAGAGGCCACCATGGAGATCATCGCTCGGGCGCTGGAGCTGGAAGCGGAGGCGTACGCATGACGAGCGAGTTCTTCGACGACAAGCCGCCGCAGCCGCGCCTCAGCGGGATGACCCGGGCGCGCGGCAAGCGGGGGCAGAGCGGCTTGGCGACGTTGGTCGGCAAGCTGGCCGAGGGGGAGAAGAAGCAGCCGGCTCCGGAGGCTACAGCGGCCGCCGCAACCACGGCAGCCCCTGCCCCGGCACCCGCCCCGGCAGGGGCTGCTGCACCGGCCTCCGCACCGGCCTCCGCACCGGCCTCCGCACCGGCCTCCGCACCGGCCTCCGCACCGGCCTCCGCACCGGCCTCCGCACCGGCCTCCGCACCGGGCGCCACGCCGGGCGCCGCGCGGGTTCCTGCGCCGGTCACTACCCCGGTCCCTGCGCCGACCACGCCGGCCACGGCGGCGGCCTCTGCGCCCGCGCCACCTGCTCCTGCTCCTGCTCCTGCTCCTCAAGCAGAGCCGGCACCCGAGCCGGTCGCAGCCGAGCCTGCAGCGGCAGCACCGGTCGCAGCAGAGCCCGCCAAGGTCGAGGCTCCGGCAGCACCGGTCGCTCCCGCGCCCGTGGCACAGGAGGCGGACGGCTCCTCCGCCGAGCTTGCCATCGAGACGCCCACGCCGCGGACGCCTTCCAAGCCCGTCAGCGTGGTCGTCGCACCCGCGGACGCGGGCGGCCTGCCGGAGCCGTCGGGATCGCCCGACAGCGCCGCAGGCTCGGCCCTCAGGGCCCCTGAGGAGGCCGTACGAGCCAGCACGGCGGAGGACGCGACATCACCGTCGCCGTCGCGTCCTCCCACGCCGCACGCGACCAAGCCGCGCCGCCAGGCCGCCCGTCCCGCGCAGGCGGCCGCCCGCCGCGCGCCCGCTCCGGTCGCTGAGCCCTCGCCGACCAGTGCGTACCAGACGCCTGAGCAGGTCAGCATCTACGTGACGCCCAAGGTGAAAGAGCGGGCGCGCGAGATGAGCCGTGCCGAGGGCATCGAGTACGCCCAACTGGCGATGGACGCCATCGACCACTACCTGACCGAAGGCGTACTGGGGTTCCTGGTGCAAGCGCGTCTGGAAGTCAGCCGGCCCAACGGCTCGCGATTCCCGCCTCGGAGAAACCTGCGGTCACGATCGAAGGCGGGCGTCCGCAGGGTGCTGTGGCCGGTGCAGTTCCGCCCGGCCGAACTCGACATCCTGACCGAGCTCGTCGAGGAGACCGGGGCCGAGCACCTGTCCACGCTGGTATCCGTCGCGGTGGAGGCGTACCTGCTGGACGACGAGGAGGAGGGCTCGCTCACCGGGACGTCCGGCGTCAGGGCTCTTCCCACCACCTGAGACGCCCGGCGGCGCCCTGTCGGTCATGTCGCCGCGGTCCCAGTACATGCGGGCGCAGGTCCCGTGGCCGGCGGGTTCCGGCTGCGGCGCAGCCAGGGCTTGTCCAGGTCGGCGGCCTCCCAGCGCTCCTCGCTCACCAGCGCCATGGTGTGGAGCGTCCGGCCCGACGCGTCCGTGGTGTAGAGGCTGCGCTGGGCCAGCGTCTTGGTGTGAACGTACTGGTCGCGGGCCGGAACCGGGTCGGGTTGTCGGGCGGCGGCGGCCGGCGTGGCCCGCATGAGCAGCGTCCTGGCGTCGGCTGGAGGGGCGGCGATCAGGCATGAGGGGTACGCGGGTCGGAGCCCCCGGACTCACCTGGGTGACGACGATGCCGCCGGTGAGCGTCACCGCCACGGCGCCGGATCGGCAGCGTGGCGGGCCAGCTGCGGCGGGCACGGGCCGGCCGCGCCGTCCGTGCCTCACAGGTCAGGCGGAGGAGGCGGTCACGTCCCTTCGCCGACGCCGCCTCCGGCGTGGGCTCGGGCTCCACGAACCCGGCTCCGATCGGCTTCAACTCGTCCATCGCCGCTCCCCGATCGGGTTGACGTCGCCCAGGGCCTTACGCAGCTTCTTGCGTGCCCTGTTGATCCGGGACCCGACGGTCTCCACCGGTATGTCCGGGGCCGCCGCGATCTCCTCGTAGCCGCGGGCGCCGGGTGGTGCAGTTATGGCGTTCTCCCCTAAGGCGACTGTCGCCCAGTGTTCGCCGCTCGGTGGCCGGCCAGGGCAGGGCACCGCACCCGCCGCCCCGAAATTTTGCGCGACTCGCATCTTTGCGTGACTCGCAAGTTTGTGTAGGGTGCTCGTATGGGGCTCAGGGAGCGCAAGAAGGAAGAAACCCGGCTCGCGCTCAGCTGGGCGGCGATCAAGCTGGCCGTCGAGCGTGGCTTCGACAATGTCAGGGTGGAGGACATCGCCGCCGAGGCGGGCGTGTCGCACCGCACGTTCAACAACTACTTCTCCAGCAAGGGCGAGGCCATCGCGGCCAGGCACTTCGACCGGGCGGTGCAGATCGCCGACGAGCTGAGGTCCAGGCCGGAGAGCGAGCCCTTGTGGGAGGCCGTCACCAACGCGGTGTTCGCCCGGTTCGCGCTCGGCATGCAGGAGCGCGGGTGGTCGGCCGACGAGCACTGGATCACCGGTGTCAAGCTGATGACCCAGCACCCTGAGCACCGGGGCGAGTTCCTCAAGGCCCACGCGGCCGCGCAGGACGCGCTGGCCGCGGCGGTCGCCGAGCGCACCGGCACCGACCTCGATCGGGATCTGTATCCGCACCTGGTCGCCGGGGCGGTGGGCGCCGCCGTGCTCGCGACCATTCACCTGTGGCTCCACGGCGACGCACCGGCACCGTTCCCGGAGCTGCTGCGCGACGCCCTCGGTCAGGTCGCCGCCGGACTGCCGACGCCCTGACCTTCCCCATCTTTCTCTGCCGGCCTGCCGTCGGCCGATCCGTCATGCCCGGAAGGACCACCATGATCGTCGATGTCGTCATAGCCGGAGCCGGGCCAAACGGGCTGATGCTGGCCTGCGAGCTCAGCCTGGCCGGAGTCCGCCCCCTGGTCCTGGAGCGCCTGCCCGAGCGCAGCCAGGACAACCGCGCCAACGGCCTGGTCGGGCAGGTGGTGCGGATGCTGGACCGGCGCGGCCTGTACGAGCGGCTCGCCGGTGTCCAGGAGCCGCCGCGGCCCGCCCCCGGGTTCGTCTTCGGCGCGCTGCCCATCGACCTGAGCGTGCTGGACGACAACCCCCTCTACCTCCTCCCGGTTCCGCAGCTCAGGATCGAGCAGATGCTGGAGGAACGGGCCGGCGAGCTCGCCGTCGAGATCCGGCGCGGCCACGAACTCACCGGATTCGACCAGGACGCCGATGGCGTGACCCTCAAGGTGAGCGGCCCGGCCGGGCCGTACACGGTCGAAGCGCGCTTCCTGGTCGGGGCCGACGGCGGCCACAGCATCGTGCGCAAGCTGGCCGGCATCGCCTTCCCCGGCGTGACGACCGACACCACGATCTCGCGCACCGCGCACGCCACCGTCGCGGCCGAGTTCATCGACCCGGCCACCGGCGGCCTCGACGTCCCCGGGTACGGGCCCATCCCGCCGTTGCTGCACCACCGGACCGAGCACGGGTTGTTCGTGTACGCGCCCCTGCCGAGCTCCACCGCACCGTTGATCTCCACGATGGAGTGGAACGGACAGGACGCCGAAGGGCCGCTCACCCTGGAGGAACTACAGGCCAGCGCCCGGCGCGTGCTCGGCGCGGACATCGCCTTCGGCCCGCCCGACGGCCCGGGGCCGCACCTGATGCGCAAGCTCAACGGCGGCAACACCCGCCTGGCCGAGCGTTTCCGTGACGGCCGGGTGCTGCTGGTCGGCGACGCCGCTCATGTGCACTCGGCGATCGGCGGGCCCGGGCTCAACCTCGGCCTCCAGGACGCGGTCAACCTCGGCTGGAAACTCGCGGCCGAGGTGCGCGGCACGGCCCCCGCCGGGCTCCTCGACACCTACGAGTCCGAACGGCGCCCGGCCGCCGAGCGGGTGGTGATGTCCTCGCGCGCCCAGTCCGCGCTGATCGCCCCGGGCAGCGAGGTCACCGGCCTGCGCGCGCTGTTCACCGAGTTGCTCGGCGACCCGCGCAACGTCCGCCGGATCGCCGACCTGATGTCGGGCGCCGACATCCGCTACGAGGTGGGCAGCGACCATCCGCTGGCCGGCCGGTGGGCTCCAGACCTGGACCTCGAGGGCGGGGGCCGGCTGGCCGAGCTGACCAGGGACGGCCGCCCGCACCTGATCGACTTCACCGGGGGCGACTGGGGGCACCCCGCGACCGCGGGGCTGCCCGGGCCCGCCGTGCCGTGCACGGCCCTGCTGCTGCGGCCCGACGGATACGTGGCGTGGGCCACCGATGTCCCGCAGCCCGACGCGGAGTCCCGCGCGTCGCTCAGGACGGCGATCCGACGCTGGCTGGGCTGATCGGTCACGGGGGAGCGGATACCGGCCCGGCCCCGCCGAGCCGGCCCTGACAGCACCCGAGCGACTGAAGGGACCGGGCCCGGCGAAAAGGCGTACGAACCACTCGTGCAGGCCGAGCGATCGAAGCGACTCAAGCGACTGAAGACCGGCATGCGGCGGTGCTCGGCGCACGATCCGGGGAGGGAGACGGGGCCGCGTTTCCGGTCGCTGTCATGACCGGGCGGCCCACCGCGGCACAGAGACTGAGCGTCAGTCGCTTGGGTGCTGGAGCGACCCAAGCGACCCGGCCGGCCCTCGGTCTCTTCAGTCGCTCCCTCTCCGGGCCGGGGCTCAAACAATCCCAAAAGCCGCGGGGCGCGTGGGGCAGCCGGGGACGGAGGGACTGACAGTGCTTCGGTAGCTGGTCCTGAGTAGCTGACAAAGCCGCAGGTCAGGGGGTTGTGCGAGGATGGGCAGCGACCAAAGCGACTCCTCCTCCGGTATATGTCGTCGTAGTACGCATCGTCGTGCTGGCGTCATAAGTGCTCAGTAGAGTCGCTTCAGTCGCTACTCCAGACGGCCCGTCGCCGACGCGCCTCGCCTCACGGGGCCATCGCGAAGCCGCGTCGCATTTCTTCCGCCACGCCCACGCCATCCCCCACAGCCGCCCCAAGGTCCGCTAATCTGTCGTGCCATGTTCAAGGCTCGGTCGCTTCAGTCGCTCAGCCTCCCTCACGGGCGGCGACAGGCAAGCAGGCCGAACCGGCGACCCACCCTCTGCCCGGACCACGAGAAGGGATGACGTGACTCTGCACGCCCCTCTCGACGACGTCACCCCCAGCCCTCCCCAGCTCTCCCGGCCGATCGACATCGCCCGCTGGTGCGCCGCCCAGGGCTGGCCCGTCCACCCCCTCGCCGCCGGCCGGAAGACCCCGGCGCGCAACTGCCCCGCCTGCCAGGCCGCCGGGCACGACCCGGCCGGATGCCCGTGTCTGCGGCAGGGCCGGTGGTGCCACGGGTTCCACTCCGCCACCGTCGACTCGGAGCTGATCGACAGCTGGTGGGGCGCCCACCCGGCGTTCGGCGTCGGTGTCGCCTGCGGTCCCGCCCGGCTCGTCGTCATCGACGTCGACGCCCACCCCACGCCCGTGCCCGACCGCGACCGCCTGCTGCCCGGCATCCCCATCGACCCCCGTGTCGACCTGGCCGGCCTCGCGACCGGCTTCGACACGCTGGCGCTGCTGGCCGCCCTGCGCCGTGCCCCCGACGCCGCGGCCGACGCCTCGACCCTGCGGGTCCGTACGCCCTCCGGTGGCCTGCACATCTGGTACCGCGCCGAGCCCGGGCAGACGTTCCTCTGCTCCACCGGCTCCAGCTCCTCCCGGGCCCTGGCCTGGCAGGTCGACGTACGCGCCCACGGCGGCTACATCATCGCGCCAGGGACGCGCACCCAGGACGGCGTCTACACGGCGGTGGGGGAGTGCCGCGTGCCCGCGCCCCTGCCGCACTGGCTCGCCCAGGAACTCTCCCGTACGGGGCACGTCCCCGTCCCCGCCGCCAGGCCGCCCCAGCAGGGCCGCCCGATCCCGCCCCGCGCCCGTCAGGCCGTCGTCGGCGCCGGCGGCCGGAACACCTCGGCCGAACGCCTGCTGCACCGCCTGCTGGCCGACATCGAGGCGTGCGCGTCCGTCCCGCACGGCGCGGGGTTCACCGGCAAGCTCAACCGAGCGGCGTACACCGCCGGCGGCCTCGTCGCCGGCGGATATCTGTCCGCGCACGACGCCCAGACGATGCTGGCGGCGGCCGCCCACCACGCGCGTCCTGGACAGGAGGGCCGCTCCGACAAGATCATCAGCAGCGGTTTGACCCGAGGCTCCACCCGGCCGCTCTACCTCCAGGAACGCTCATGACGCCCGGCACCCCGTCCGGGGGCTTCAACGCGGAAGCCGCCGCCCAGCAGATGCTCGAACTGGCCGAGATCCCGCCCGCCGCTGCTCCGCCGCCGGCCGCGCCGCCTGCCCAGGCCCCCGCGACCAGCGACGGGCTGCTGCCTGAGTCGCTGAGCGACCGGGGCAACGCCAAGCTGTTCGTGCACCTGTACGGGCGCGACTTCAAGCACGTGCCCGGCCTCGGCTGGTACCGCTGGGCGGAGTACCGCTGGATCCCCGACGAGAGCGACGCCGTGCTCTGGGCGGCGGGGGAGATGGCCGACCAGCTCGCCGTGTTCGACCGCTTCCACCGGCACACCGCCAGCGACCTGCGTCGGCACAAGAAGCGGGCGCTGTCGACCGCCGGCATCCACGCCATGCTCGTGCAGGCGAAGGCGGCTCCCGGAATGGCGCTCAACGCCGCCGCGCTGGACGCCGACCCCTACGCCCTGTGCACCCCGGCCGGGGTGGTCGACCTGCGTACCGGACTGATCACCGCCCCCGATCCCGAGCGGCACCTGCACTCGCGCTCCACCACCCTGGCCCCCGAGCCGGGCCCCATCCCGCGCTGGGAGCGGTTCCTCTCCGACACCTTCGGCGACGACGCCGAGGGCAAGGAGACCGTCGACTTCCTGCACCTGCTGCTCGGCTACTCCATCTCCGGGGACGTCGGCGCGCAGGTCCTGCCGTTCCTGTTCGGCGCCGGCAAGAACGGCAAGTCCGTGCTGCTGGAGGTCATGCTGCAACTGCTCGGCGACTACGCCGACGCGGCCCCGCCCGGGTTCCTCATGGCCAAGTCGTTCGACGGCCACCCGACCGACCTGGCCGAGCTGCACGGCCGCCGGGTCATCGTCTGCTCCGAGCTCAAGCCCGGTGATCGTTTCGACGAGGCCCGGGTGAAGCTGCTGACCGGCGGCGACAAGATCAAGGCGCGCCGGATGCGTCAGGACTTCTTCAGTTTCGACCCGACTCACCACCTGTGGTTGCTGGGCAACCATCGCCCCGAGGTGAGCACGGGCGGGTTCGCGTTCTGGCGGCGGCTGCGCCTGATCCCCTTCGAACGGGTGGTGTCCGAAGAACATAAGATTGACAACCTCGCACGCATCCTGGTGGATGAGGAGGGACCGGGAATCTTGTCCTGGTTGGTCGACGGAGCCCGCCGCTACCTGGCGGGCGAGAAAGACTTGTCAGGGCCGCAACGGGTACGTCTAGCGACAGATGCCTACGAAGCGACGGAGGATGTAGTGGGGCGGTTCATCGGAGACGCCTGCATACTCGAACCGGGCCTGCGTGCAGAACAGACGAGTCTGTACGCGGCCTACACCCGCTGGTGCAGCTCAGAGGGTGCCACCCCTGTCTCGGCCCGCAACTTCGCCGCACGCATTCGCGACACACTGAGAATGACGTCGCCAAAGGATATGATCCTGTCCAACTCGCGCAAGTTCTATCCGGGTATCGGCCTCAGCTCCGAGTTCCACGGTGAGGAGGCCCGGCGATGAGCCTGATCAACGAATCGAGTTTGTGCCACGAGGTCGAGCTGGTGTGGCTTGAGGACACCGAGGGTCTCGACTACGTCCGCCAGAGCCTGGACAGGCTGCCCACGCGTCGCGGCAAGCCCGCCTACCACCGCGACGGCCGCATGGTGGGCTACGCCGTGCTCGGGCGGACGGCCAAGGCCGCTCCCGCGTCCGGCACCTTCCACCGCCGGGTCTTCTGGCTGGCCCCCCACGACCGCGACACGCTCCCGGACGGCGAATACAGCACCGGAGCCCCGCTGGAGTCGGTCGACCCCCGGACGCTGGCCCCCGGCAAGCCCGGCCACAAGACCGAACGCTCCGAGGGCGGGCCTCCCTCGCCCGCCATGGTCGCCTTGGGGATCACCCTTCCGAAGGCCTGATCAGCCGCGAGCCGCCCTCCAACGGGTGGCTCGGGCGACCGTCACGCGCACCCGGCACGCGGGCCGGGTGCTCAGTGAGGGTCCTTGACGGGCGCGCACGGCTTCACCGTGGTGCCCGCCGGTGCCAGCGACGTGGCGAGCAGCCAGGGTATGTACGAGCTCCGGTTGTCACGGAACTCCACCACGAGCGTCTCGCCCGGCTCGATGTACTGCGGGACGATCCGAATCGTCCGGACGGACTTCACCTGGACGACCTTGGACGAGCGCGACCTCTCCACGAGTGAACGCAGCTCGCTCGCGTTCGCGACCGGGGCCCCGCCGTAGGTCTGGTCCTCGCTGACGAACCGAGGGGCCGCGCACCGCATGGCCGGGGCCAGGAAGGTCACGTCGGCCTTGACGCCCGCCTCCGCGAGCCTGGCCTCCAGTCCGGAGGGATCGCGCAGCTCGTTGACGGTGACCATGACCGTGCCGTCCGGGCTTTCGGCCACCGCGTAGGCGGAGGTCCCGATGCCGCTGATCAACGGTGTGACGACGAGTCCCGCCGCGACAGCGGCCGCGACCAGCAGCCGCGGGCCGGTGACGACCCGTCGCCGGGGCCGCGCCCGGCGGAGCAGCCGCTGCCGCGCTCCGGCGAGTTCGTCCGGCGAGGCCGGGGGGACGGCCTGCCACATGGCCTTCAGCTCGTCCATCTCGTCCATGGTCAATCTCCTTGTCGGCTCAGGGCTTGACGGATCCGGAGACGGGCCCGGTTGAGGCGCGAGGCGACCGTCCCCGGCGGGATGGCCAGCGCGTCGGCCACCTCCTGGTAGCTCAGTTCGGCCCAGGCGACGAGCAGCAGCACGTCGCGGTCGGCCGGGCTGAGGTCCATCAGGGCGAGCGCCAGCGGCCGGTTGACGGCCAGGGTGTTGACCCCGTCCTCGACCTGGAAGCCGGAGCGCTCCGCCGGGTGCACGCCGCTGCGGACGTAGGCGCGGTAGAGGCTCATCTCGGCGCGACGCCGGCGGCCGATCAGGTTGGAGGCGATGCCGTACAGCCACGGCCGGGCATCGGAGCGACGGCGGTCATAGCCGCCGCGCTGCTGGAAGGCGGCCAGAAAGGTGTCGGCCACGACGTCCTCCGCCTCGCTGGGCCCGAGCCGCCTGGTCACGTAGCGATGCAGGAGCGGAGCGTGCCGGTCGAACAGCGTGGCGAAGATCTCGGGCTCGTTCAGCGATCTCTCGATGAGGATCGCGTCGTCGACCTCGACAGCTTCGCGAGGGATTGTCATGCATGCCGACCTTTCCTGGCTTATGCGGCGGTCACCAGCTATTGCCGCGTCAGGCCGAGATTCTTCACGGTGACGACGATCACGGCCGTGAGGAAGGGCGTCACGCCAGGAAGCGCGAGCGTTCAGAGCGCTTCGTCGAGGGCGGCGAGCACGGCGTCGTCCAGCATCTCGGCGTGCCCGCCGACGAGATACCGCTCCACGATCTCGAACACCACCGTCTCACTCCGGACGACCTTCTCCACGAGATCGTCCGGCCCCGTCCTGGCGGGCGCGTCGCTGCGCAGGTAGGTGAGGTCGGCGAAGTACGGCACCACCCAGGGCAGCGAGTTGCGCGTGAACGAGTCGCCGATCAGCAGCGTCCGGGGCCTGTGCAGCGGCGCCTGGTCCGACTGGTTGACGACACGGAACGACACGGGCAGTTCGCGATCGTCCCGCCGGACCTGCCGCACGCCGTCGCGGACCAGCCGCCACCGGTTGATGCTCTCCTCGACGGGTATCCCCAGCAGCCCGCCCAGGTCGCCGTTCCGTGGCGCCTGCCCGGTCTTCACCAGCCGGGTGTCGCGGGACAGGCCGGGCTGGAGTGCGCCTGCCAGTTCCAGGCCGTACAGGCCGGCGGAGTGCTCGGTCCAGTGGCTGTCGGTCCGCCAGTACGCCGGCGTGCCGGACTCGCGCTGCGCCCGCTCCAGCCGGTCCCGGAGATCGACGAAGCCGGGCAGGCCGGCGGCCCGGAGCGCGGTCCAGAACTCCTGCTTGCGCTCGCGGAGGCAGGCCTGACCGGGGAAGCGGTCCGGCAACCGGTCCGGGCTGACCGTGGTCTTGTCGGGAGCCACGGTGAACAGGAACCGCCTTCCCGATCTTCGTACGATCTCGGCCAGGCGGCGTACCCGCTCCAGGGTCTCGGCGACGGACTGGCGCGGCCGGCACGCCTCGGTCACGTCGTCACCGAAGTAGAGCCAGCCGTCCCGCCCCTCGATCACCCGGGGATAGCCGGGGGTGCCCCCCGTGTCGTACGACGGCGCCTCGTCGAACAGCAGCTCCGACAGGGTGGCGTTGGCGCGGACGGCGTACTGCCGCAACGGCAGGTGAGCCGACGCCCAGGCCTCCACGTCCGGTATGACGCTCCAGCCGCGCGACAGCGCCGGGAACTCCGGCAGCCTGCGGTTCTCCATCTCCACCGCCCGCGCGCCCGCCGCGAAGGCGAGCGCGGGCCCGCAGAAGAACAGCGCGGCCGCGAGCGTCGTCATCGCCCGCCGCGCCGATCCGGTCCGTACGAGGGTCATCGGTGTCCTCATCAGAACTGGTAGTACAGGAAAGGGCTGAACGTGCCGGCGGCGACCAGCATCGCCGCGTAAGGGGCGCCCACCCACGTCACCGCGGCGCGCGCCACCCGCACCACCGGCCCGCGGCCCGTCTGGATGAGCGGGCCGAGCGCCCGCGAGGCCGGCAGCGCCACCACGGCCAGCGCCAGCGCGAAGACCGCCGTCCGCTGGTCGCCGGCGGCCCAGGCGACGAACTCGTCGAGCTCGCCCGGCCGCCAGGTGAACATCGCCCGCAGCATGCTCCACGCCTCGCTCATGCTCTTCGCGCGGAAGAACACCCACCCGACGACGACCAGCAGGAGGGTCGCGGCGCGGCGCAGGGCCAGGGTCCACACGGTGCCCGGCGGACGGTCCCAGCCGAGCAGCCGTTCGGCCACCAGCAGGCCGCCGTGGTAGAGGCCCCACACCAGGAAGGTCCAGTCGGCGCCGTGCCAGAAGCCGCAGAGCACGAAGATGATCAGGAGGTTGCGGTAGGTCCTCGGCGCGCCGCCCCGGTTGCCGCCGAGCGGGATGTAGACGTAGTCACGGAACCAGCGCGACAGCGACATGTGCCAGCGCCGCCAGAAGTCGGTGACGGAGTACGCCGAGTACGGCCGGTCGAAGTTCTCCGGCAGCCGGAACCCGAACATCAGGCCCAGACCGACGGCCATGTCGGAGTAGCCGGAGAAGTCGAAGTAGATCTGCAGGGCGAAGGCCGTCGCCCCCAGCCACGCCGTCGGCGTGTTGACCGGCCCGCCGGCCTGCGCGAACGCCGCGTCCGCGACGGCGGCGAGCGAGTCGGCGACGATCACCTTCTTGGCCAGGCCCAGGGCGAAGCGGGGAAAGCCGGCGGCCAGGTCGCCGAGGCGGTCCCTGCGGGTGTCGCCCAGTTGCTCGGCGATCTCGTGGTAGCGGACGATCGGTCCCGCTACGAGCTGCGGAAACATCGCGATGTAGGTGATGAACCGGACGGGGCTTCGCTGGGCCGGCGTGCTGCCGCGGTAGACGTCCACCACGTACGACAGGTGGTGGAAGGTGAAGAACGAGATCCCGATCGGCAGCGCCAGGGTCACGATCGGGCTGTGGCCCAGACCCAGCGCGTCCGTCAGGGCGTCGAGCTGCTCGGTGGCGAAACCGGCGTACTTCCACACCGCGAGCATCGCGACATTCCACCCGACGGCCGCCAGGAGCACCTTGCGGCGGGCCCGGGGCCGATCCCGCAGCCGCGCCGAGTCCAGCGCCAGGCCGGCCCCGTAGTTGACGACGATGGCCGACAGCAGCAGCAGGGTGTGCGGCCCGGCGCCCCAGGCGTAGAAGACCATGCTGGCCGCGGCGACGACCGCGTTGCGGCAGCGGCGCGGCAGCGCCCAGAGGGCCAGCAGCGTGGCCGGCATGAAGAACCACAGGAACAACGGGGAGGCGAACGACATCGCGGTCCAGGCGATCTCCGGCTCTTGCCCGGACGCCCGTCAACCCCTCGCCCGCCGTCCCGGGGGCGCGGGGCGGCTGTTCCTGGACAGTGGGACGAAGATCTCGGACTCGTTCATGCGGGCCTTCCTGGCGTAGGGGTTCACCCGTCATTGCCGCGCCAGGCGGAAATCCTTCATGGGACGCGTTCAGACCTCGTCCAGGTCAGTGCAGTAGGTGACTGTCGCATCGTCCGCCGCCACCGCGCGGCGCGCTTCCGCCTGCCGGACACGACGGATGATCTCGGCGGGTCCGCTCGACGCCAGCATGGCCATGACGTGCGGCCAGTCGGCGAGCTGGAACCGGTCCACGATGCGGCTGGCTCCGTTGCTGAGCAGAACGGCGCCGATCAGCCCGGAGACCGGGCGGCTTCCGATGATCGCCTCGTCCGCCGCCCGCGGGTCGTCCTTGGCCAGCCAGAAGCCGCCCGGCTGGTTGCGGTGGGCGCGCAGGTCCCGCAGGAGCCGGTGGTACTCGTCACCGCCCTCGGCGGCGGCCTCGATCGCGGGCTGGTACGACCGGCTGATGATCACCTCACGGGGGTCGGACACGACGAACGGATCATCATCCGCTCGGTCGAGCACGACGACCGAGTCACCCAGCACCAGGTACTCGAGGAGGCCGCCGGACAGGCGCAGGACGGCTACGGTCGCCGACGGGCTGATGGGGTCGGCCACGTCGCAGGTGTCACGGTGACCGTCGGTCACCTGATCGATGGCCTCGGCGAGCAGCGCCGGAAGGCTGCTGTCCTGCACGAGTGACAGAAGGCCGAGGAGGCTGCTTCCCAGGCGACTGGCGTACCAGGCCACGCCGTGCCGGCAGATCGATTCGGCGCCGGGGATGCCGGCGCCGTCGATGAGCACCGCTGCCGTCGGTCCGGCGCAGGTGAAGTCCTCGTTCGCGCGGTCAGCCCGCTTTGGAACGCTCGCCATCGTCACCCGCACGTCCTGCCGCCTTCGGCCTGGCGGCGACGTCCCGCGCGGTGAGCTTCGGACACAGAGCCGGAGCGACGGACGGAGCCGGCGCGCAGGCACCCTGAGTCGCTGGCGTTCACGCTGCTCAGGACGCCCGGTCGAGTCGGCGAGCGACTGAAGCGACCGGGGGGAGGGAATTCATGGCCTGCGTTTCGTTCCGCGTCGATCTGCGTCACAGAGTGCAACCTTCAGTCGCTTCGGTCGCTGGAGTGTTCCGGAAAGGCCCCTGAGCAGCAGCAGCGCGCAGTGACCGACGAGCGTCTCAGCCGAGCGAACCTCTGCCTCCCCGACGGCAGCGACCGAGGGCGGCACGTATACCTGCCCTCCTCGACTCACCCTCCGTAGCTCTTGGCCGAATCGGCGCGGCCGGTCGCTCGAGTCGCTCTCAAGGCGCACCGAGCTGTCAACGGCTGCCCGACAGAACGTTGCGGGCGATCTCGTCCCGTTCGGCGGCCTGCGCCTCGGCCGCCGACTGCTCGGCCAGCACGCGGGCGTCGTAGGCGGTGCGCGCCGCGGCGATCTCGTTCTGGTGGGTCTCCGTCCAGGTGACCAGCGCGCGGATGGTGGCGTGCAACGTCGTGCCCAGCGCGGTCAGCTCGTAGTCGACACGCGGCGGGACGGTCGGGTGCACGGTCCTGCTCACCAGCCCGTCGCGCTCCAAGTGCCGCAGCGTGCGGGTGAGCATGCGCTGGCTGACGCCGTCGATCCTGCGGCGAAGCTCGGAGAAGCGCAGGGAGCGCTGGTCGAGCAGGGCGATGACCAGCAGTGACCATTTGTCCGCGACGCGGTCGAGTATCTGCCGGACCTCGCAGTCCTCGCGCGTGTCCCACTGGAGAACGTCGTAGTCGCCGTCGGTATCACCGCAGTAACCGAGGGACTTAGAAGTGCCATCTTCCATGACATCTGATGATGCTCGACGATTCTGCTGGTTACAAGAAGGAACCGGCAGGCCTTCCGGGAACCATGGCCGGTCCGTTGCCGCAGGCGTCTGCCGGATGGCTTACTCCCAGAACTCATAAGGGGCGCATCATGTCCATATCCAGATCGAGATCCACACCGAGCGGCCGTATGGACGCGCGCGCCTGGGGCGTGCTCTTCGTCCTCGCCGGGGCCGTCTTCCTGGAGGGGATCGACGTGGCGATGCTGAACGTCGCGCTGCCGGCGATCCGGGCCGACCTCGGCCTGTCGACCGGCACGCTCAGCGGCGTGGTCAGCGCCTACGTGCTCGGTTACGGCGGATTCATGCTGCTCGGCGGCCGGGCGGCCGACCTGCTGGGCCGCCGCAGGATGTTCTTGTTCTGGCTGACCGTGTTCCTGGTCTTCTCCGGCCTGGGGGGTTTCGCGACGGAAGGGTGGATGCTGCTGGTCGCCCGGTTCGTGACCGGGGTGGCGGCCGCGTTCATGGCTCCCGCCGGGCTCTCGCTGATCACCGTCAACTACCCCGAAGGGCCCCAGCGGACGCAGGCGCTCGGCGTGTACGCAGGGACAGCCGCCGGCGGCTTCTCCCTCGGCCTGGTCATCGGCGGGCTGCTGACCGCGATCGGATGGCGATGGGTGTTCTTCGCGCCGGTCATCCTGGCGGCGGCGATCCTCCTCGCGGCGCTGGCCCTGCTCAAGGAGAGCCCGACGCCCGAGCGCGGGCAGGGCGGCTTCGACCTGGCCGGCGCCCTCAGCATCACCGGCGCGATGCTGCTGCTGGTCTACGGGGTGGTCCGGCTGGAGCGCCCCGGCGACGACCTGGCGGTCACGCTCGGGGTGTTCGCCGGTGGCTTCGCCCTGCTGGCGCTGTTCGTACTGATCGAACGGCGTACGGCCAACCCCCTGGTGCGGCTGGGCATCCTGCGCTCGGGCCCGCTGGTACGGGCCAACCTGGGAGCGCTGCTCTTTCTCGCTTCGTTCGCCGGCTTCCAGTTCGTGGCCACCCTCTACCTGCAGGAGGTCCGCGGCTGGAGCAGCCTGCAGACCGGCCTGGCCATGCTGGTGATCGGCATGGACACGATCCTCGCGCCGACGCTCACCCCGCGGCTGGTCAACCGGTTCGGCAACGTACGCGTGCTGCTCGGCGGGCTGGTGGCCGCCGCCCTGGGCTACGCGCTCTTCCTGCCGATCGGGATGGACTGGACCTACGCGGCCATGCTGCCGACCATGCTCCTGCTCGGCGTCGCGTTCTCCCTGGCCTACGGCCCGCTGACGATGGCGGCGACGGAGGGCGTCGAGGAGCACGAGCACGGCCTGGCGAGCGGGCTGCTCTACACCGCCCTGCAGTTCGGCACGGCGCTCGGTCTGTCGGCGGTGACGGCCGTGAGCGTCGCGGCGCTCGGCGAGGCCACCACGCGGGCGGCGAAGCTCGATTCCCTCCAGCTCGCCCTCGTCGTCCCGGTCGTGGCCGCGATCACCGCCGCCGTGATCACCGCCTTCGGGGCCCGCCGCCGTGCCGGAGACTCGCCGGCCACCATCGAATCCGTCCCGGCCTCGGCCTGACCCCCGATCGGAGTGCCTCATGGCAGACAAGGTGACGTCGTTCGACGAGATCGAGAAGCAGTTCGCCGCCTACATCGGCGACATCGTGTACGCCACCATGACCACGGTGGACGCCAAGGGACGCCCGCGGGCGCGCGTCCTGATACCGATCTGGGAAGTGGTCGACGGCCGCCCTCTCGGCTGGCTGGCCACCTACCGGACCCCGGTGAAGACGGCACACCTGGCCCACAACCCGCACACCACGTTCTCCTACTGGAGCCCCCGCCAGAACGCCGTGAGCCTGGACACCGTGGCCGAATGGGTGAGCGACCCGGCGGTCGTGCGCCGGGTGTGGAACCTCTACCGCGAGGGCAGCCCGCCCGGAGCAGGGTACGAGCTGGGCAACTTCTGGAGCAGCCCCGAGGATCCCCGGCTGCACGTCCTGCGGCTGACCCCATGGCGCGTCCAGGTCATCCGGGGCGCCGACCTGCACAGCAGGATCTGGCAGGCGGAGCCCGCCTGACCGGAGCGGGCGCGCCCGCGCCGCCTGCTTCAAGGAGTGAGGACGAGGCGGCCACGGAGACCGCCTTCGGCGAGGCGCCGGTGGGCGGCGGCGACCTGGTCGAGCGGCATGCTCTCAGCCACGCGCAGGGTGAGGGAACCCGCTTCGACCAGGGCGGCGAGCCTGGAGAGGAGGGCGCCGTCGGCGCGGATCCAGTGATGGAAGACCCGGATGCCGCGCAGCGGAAGCGGCGCCCCTCCCGCCACCAGCGCGGCGAACGCTCCCCCCGACCGGACCGCGTCGAGGGCGGCCACCCCGGCCACGGCGGCGTCCAGCGCCGCGTGCGCTCCGCCCGGGACGAGGCGACGGACCGCCTCGCCCAGCCGCGCCGTACGCGGCACGAACAGCTCGGCCCCCAGCCTGCGGACGAGCGGTTCGTCATCGGCACCGGCGACCGCGATCACCCGGAGCCCGCGCGCTGCGGCCAGCTGGACCGCGAAGCCGCCGACGGCGCCGGCCGCCCCGGTCACCAGCAGCGTCTGCCCGTCATCCAGGTCGAGCCCGTCGAGCGCCTGGGCGGCGGTGAGGCCGTTCAGGGGGAGTGTGGCGGCTTGTACGGATGAGACGCCCGCCGGCGCGGCGGCGACCGCGTCCGCGTCGAGGACGACGTGTTCGGCCTGAGCGCCGAGCGGGACGTCCAGCCGGTCGGACAGGCCGATCACCCGGTCACCGTGCCGGAGGCCGGTCACCCCTGGGCCCGTCTCCTCGACGGTTCCGGCGACGTCCCATCCGATGCCGATCATGTCCCGCGCCGGCAGCAGGCCCGCCTCGGTGAGCGCGCCGGACCGGGTCGCCAGATCGACCGGGTTGACCGTCGCGGCCTCGACCCGGATCCGGACCTGTCCCTCTCCCGCGACCGGCACCGGCACGTCGGCGATCTCGAGAACCTCCGGGCCGCCGAGCGTACGGATGACAACTGCGCGCATGAAGCCTCCTCGTCGTCCCACTTTCAGGATTCGACGACGACCCTACGGATGCCTGCTTTCCAATAGGAAGTAAGCACCTGGAAGTTCGTAACGCACCCGCAGGAGCGCGATGGTCACTCCACCCGCTCCTCGGCAACGGGTCCGCCGACGATCTCGGCGCGGGGCAGCAGGGAGAGCGTCTGGAGGGCGCGCAGGAAGCCCTGCCGGTCGGCCTCGGGCAGGCGGGCGAGCAGGCGCTCCTCGTTGGCCTGGATCTCGGCGCGTACCGCCCGGCGCCTCGCGCGGCCCTCGTCGGTGATCGCGAGGATGCGGGCGCGGCGGTCGCGCGGGTCCGGTTCGCGGGTGATGAGCCCGTCCGCCTGCAGTCTGTCGAGGGTGGTGATGATGCGGGTCTTGTCGGCGCCGATCGTCTCGGCCAGGGCGGCCTGGGTGCGTACGGCGCCGTCGTCCAGGGCGCCGAGCACGATGTAGCCCCACATGGACAGGCCGTGCTCCGCCAGCACCGGGAGCTCGGCCGCGATGAGCGACTGCAGGAGGGGCTGCAGCATCGCGGCCAGGTCGCGGCGACTCGTCACGCGGTCATACTACCCGTTGACAGATAATAAGCAGTCGTAGATCATATGCAGATGCTTACTAATGAGAAGGTCGACATCGTCGCCCTCGACGCACAGGCCGTGCGGGCCAGCGTCGAGCTGGCCTCCCGCGTACGACCCGCGGACCTGTCCCGGCCGACGCCCTGCCTCGGCTGGACCGTGTACGGCCTGCTCGCGCACATGGCCACCCAGCATCACGGGTTCGCCGCGGCGGCCAGGGGCGACGGGGACATCGCCCAGTGGCGGTTGCGCTCTCTGGGCGACGACGTCGTGGCGAGCTACCGCGACGCGGCCGACCAGGTCCTGGCGGCCTTCGCCGCCGACGGCGTGCTGGAGCGGAGCTTCCCCCTGCCCGAGATCGCCACCGGGTTCGCCTTCCCCGGCAGGCAGGCCGTCGGCTTCCACTTCATCGACTACGTCGTCCACTCGTGGGACCTCGCCAAGGCGCTGGGCCTTGACGTCGAGTTCCCGCCGGACCTGCTGGAGGTCGCCCTGGACGTGGCCCGGGCCGTTCCCGACGGCGAGACCCGCCACGCTCCCGGAACGGCCTTCGCGCCGGCGCTCGCCTGGGAGGGAGAGTCCCGCCTGGACCAGATCGTCGCCACCCTGGGCCGGTCACCGCGCTGGCCCGGCTGAACGCCGTGCCGCGAGAGCATCCCCGCTACGAGGCCGAGCGCTCAGCGGGTCATGAGAACGTCGACTCCTTCGGCGCCGGGTCGTCGGTCCAGCCCAGGCGCTTGATCACGTACGCCGCCTCCCCCTCGACGTCCTCCACGGCGAGCAGGTTTCCGCTGTCCCGATCGACGATGATGCGCTGACGGGCGGGCGCCTCGCCGTAGATCAGCGCGACCCCGGTCCGGCCGTCGAGGTCGGTGACGTCGTTCTCGACCCGTACGCCCGGCAGGCCGGCGAGCACCCGGTAGAGCGCGGCCCTGGTGGCAGGGGTGCTCTCGACGTCGAGAAGCAGCCATTTGCCCGCCCCCCACAGCCACGCCTCCGGGGCCTCCTTGTCGTTGGCCCGCAGCATCTCGGCCTTGAGCGCCTCGGGTGCTGTGGGCAGTTCCGACACGGGCTTGGATGTCAGCCTCAGCGGGGTGAAGTACGTCTTTCCCAACTGGCAGCCGTCGCACAGGTCGGGCGAGCCGGCGTCCTTCCACGCCTGCTCGTCGGCGGGCGTGAGCGGTTCGGCGGCGACAGGTCCGCGCTGGGTGCGATACCCGTGTTTCCTGCTCGCCCACAGCACGTCGCTGACCCGTTGCTCGACGGTGTAGGTCGCGGTCTTCACCCGCTTCACCTGCACCATGTCCCGCCGCCACCACGCCCCGGTCCCCGGGGGCTGGGCGGCCAGCCGGTCGGCCGCCGCGGCGAGCACCGCGTCCGCGTCCGCCTCCGGCGACGCGGCCGTCTGGACGCCCGTCCGGTCCAGGAGCGGCATCGCCACGTAGCCTCCGGCCATCACCGCGCTGACGGCCACGGTCGCGAGCACCACCTTGTGCCAGACCGGCCGGTGCCGCCGCCGCGCGGCGCCCAGCATCCGGGCGCGGGCGGCCGTCAGCGTGGCGTGGTCGGCGGGCGGCGCCTGCGGCATCACCTTGTCGATGAGCTGGAATTCCCTCATCACACCTCAACTCCCAACGTGTCACGAAGCTTCGTTCTGGCCCGGCTGAGCCGGGAGGCGACGGTGCCGTAGGCGATGCCGAGCGCCGCCGCGACCTCGTCGTAGGTCAGCTCGCCGTAGGCGACGAGCAGCACCACGTCGCGCTCACCGCGCGACAGCCCGGCCAGCGCGGCCGAGAGCTGCTGTACGGTCACCCGCGCCGCGACCCGATCCACCACCCGCTGGTCGTGGCCGTCCTCGTCGGGAGGCGGCCCCGACCTGGCCAGCGCCCGGTATCGCCGCAGCTCGGCACGCCGGTGCCGGCCGATGAGCTTGGTGGCGATGCCGTACAGCCAAGGTCTGACGCCGCCTTTGGCGGCGTCGAAGCCGTCACGCCCGCGGAAGGCGATCAGGAAGGTCTCGGCGGCGAGGTCCTCGGCGATGTCGAGGTCGAGGCGGCGGCTGATGTAGCCGCGGATCTCCTCGTAGTGGGCATCGAAGAGGGCGGAGAATCGCTCGGGATCGGCGACCGCTCCATCGAGGAACGTGGTCATGCATCGGTCTCTCTCGCCGGGGATGTCGGACACTACTGATTGCCCGGTCGCCGCCGACCCTTCCGTACGAGTTTCCGCCGCCGCTCGGCGTCGCGGCCGCGGATGCGCGGCGCCACCGCTGCCGATAGAGTCGTCGTGATCATCGACGCGGGGGGACGAGTGGCCAGCCAGAGCAGGGGACGGCCGGGCTGGCTGCACGTGGGAGCGCTCGAGGATCGGCTGACCCGGGCGTGGGAGGCCGGCGCGTTCCCGCCCGCCGAGGTGCTGCTCGCCATCATGACGCTGTCCGCGGTGCCGCGGGCCCTGGGCACCCGCCTGGCCGCGCACCTGGACGGAGGCATCGTGGTGGGGCCCGGAGCCGTGCCGGATCTGCCGGGGTTCGAGGCGCTTCGCGGCGTCCCGCTGCCGGTGCAGCAAGGGGATTGGGAGCGCAGCGCGGGCGTCTACGACCCCGTACGGCGGCGGGTCGGCGTCGGCAGCGTGCCGTCCCCGTCGGTCAGCGTCGCGGGGCACGAGCTGGGGCACGCCACGGACCACCTGGACGGCATGGCGTCGCGCGGCGTGTTCTGGTCGCGGCTGCACGCGCTGCGCGCGCCGCACCTGGCGCCGCCCTACCGGCAGGACGCCGCCGAGCTCTACGCCGAGGCCTTCGCCTGCGTCCTGGTAAGGCGGGCGAGACGGCTGATCGATCTGTTCGGCGACGAGGACGCGGCCCGGCACGCCTACTTATGGTTTTCTGGCCGGTACGGGATCGGCTGAGCGGAATTGTCTCCTTCCCCGGAGAGTCAGGCGCGCTATTCTGGGAAGGACAGGTGACTGATGAGACGGAAGGGGCGCAGCTCATGACCGCTGTCATGCTGGCCGGCGGCGTCCTGCGCATCCCCGAGTCGACCGTGCTGGCCGACGGCACCATTGTCGACGGGACCCGCGACATCCCGCCCGACGCCCCCGACTACGAGCTCTGGCTGCCGTACGCGATGCCCGAAGAGGCCGCCTGGCACGGCGACGCCGACGACCTGAGGATCCTGGCCCGCTGGCGGGCCGCCGCGAGCGCCTGACCGTCAGGTCCGGGCCCCGCTGCCGCCGCGCCGGGTCTCGTGCAGGTGCAGCCATCGCCATCCGGCCGGCCCGTCCTGGAGGACGACGGTGGCCAGCCGCCCCTCGTCGTCCTGCCATTCCTCGTAGCGGGCCACGACCAGGCCGGGGGCCGTGGTCACCACGGCGACGGCCCTGATCTCGATCCGGGCGTCCGGCCGGCCCCCGTAGGCCGCCTCCACCTCGGCGAGCACGTCGCCGCGCGACAGCAGCCGCCCGTCCGGGGCCACCATCGTGAAACCGGGCGCGTGCGCGGCGGAGAACCGGTCGAAGGCCGCCCGCGGCGCTTTCCCGGCCAGCCACTGCTCGATCACCTGGTGATGCCGTACGACCTCGGCGCGCACCGCGTCCGTGAGGTCCCGGTCCGTCCCCGTCACCGCTGCCGGCTCCACGCCTGGCGGGCCGCCCAGTCGGCCGGCGAGGTCACCTCGATGCCGAGCCGCTTCGCGCCCCCGGACGGAGCGGCGTACAGCTCCCGTCCCGGCCCGGCGACCCACCGGTACGTCGCGGCCACCCCCTCGGCCACGTCAGGCCCGAGCGCCGCGGCCGCGCCCGCCACGAACGCGTCCACGTCCATCGCCTCGTACCGTGCCCCGAACGCGGTCGCCAGCTCCGGACCGGTCATCGGCTCCCCGCCGAGATCCAGCGTGGCGCCCGCCAGGTCGTCGCCGGTGAGCGCGGCCAGCGTGGCGGCGGCCAGGTCGGCGTGGCTGAGCCAGGCCACCGGCACGCTCGCCGGCAGGGGATAGCGCAGGACGCCCTCGCCGGTCAGCCCCCGCCGCACCCAGGGCGCCGCCAGGTTCTCCAGGTAGATCGGCGGGCAGAGCACCACCGCCGGCACGGGCGAGTCCAGCACCGCCCGTGCCGCGGCCCGCCGCGTGTCGAACGCCGCCGCGCCGGTGCCGGCTCGCGGCAGCCGGTTGCCCGGGTTGAACACCAGCCGCGCCACCCCGGCGGCCGCCGCCTCCGCCAGCACGTTGCGCGTGTACGCCGCCACCCGGTCGGGGTCGTACTCCAGCGGCAGCGCCATCGACACGTGCGTGACCCCGGCGAACGCCTCCCGCAGCCGCCCGCGATCCCCCAGGTCGGCCCTGACGGGCTCCACCCCCTCCGGAACCGCCCCGGTACGGGACACGCCCCGCACCGCCAGCCCCTCCTCCACGAGCCGCCGGGCCACCGCCCCGCCCTGGGCGCCACCCGCGCCGAACACCAGAACCGTCATGCCCTCAACCTCCCAGCCACGACGCGTACGATCCATAAAGGAAAGTCCTCAAGCCTTTAAGGAACGTCCGTGGAAGACGACGACCTGCTGAGCGAACTCCTCGCCCCGCTGCGGCTGGAGGGCGTCTTCCACAGCCGCTGGACGGCCCGCTCGCCCTGGGGCGTCGCCGGAGAGGCGGAGGACTGCGCCCTGCTCCACTACGTGCAGGCGGGAACGTGCACGGTCGAGCTGCCCGGCCACGCCCCGGTCCGGCTGGCGGCCGGCGACCTCGTGGTGTTCCCGCACGGCAGCGCCCACCGGCTCGCCGACGTTCCCGGCCGCGCCACCGTGCCGCTGGCGAGCCTGCTGCCCGCCCGGCCGCCGGGCGGCGTGCGGACGGTGCGCATCGACGGGCCCGGCGCGGCGACCACGATGTTGTGCGGCGGCCTGCACTACGACCCCGCCGCGGCCGCGCCCCTGTACCGGGCGTTGCCACCGGTGCTCGTGCTGGAGCGGGCCGCGCTGCGGCGACAGCCGCTGCTGGCAGGCACGCTGAACGGTCTGGCGCGGGAGTGGGACCAGAGCGCGCCGGGCCAGACGCTGGTGGCGCTGCGCGCCTTCGAGCTGGCCTTCGTGCTGGCGCTGCGGGCGGCGCTGGGCGCTCTGGCGGACGGCGAGCCGATCCTGCGGGCGCTGCGCCATCCGTCCGTGGGGCCCGCGCTGCTGGCGGTGCACCGCAGGTTCGCCGAGCCGTGGACGTTGGACCGGCTCGCCGCCGAGGCCGGGATGTCGCGCTCGGCGTTCGCGGCGGCGTTCCGCGAGCTGGTCGGCGTGGCGCCGATGCGGCACCTGACCGCGCGGCGGCTGCAGGAGGCCGCCCGGCTCCTCGCCGGGACCGCGCTGCCGCACCACGCCGTCGCGCGGCGCGTCGGCTACCGGTCCGAGGTCGGGTTCCACCTGGCGTTCAAACGGGAGTACGGCCTCACTCCCGGCGACTACCGGCGGGCCGCGTCGCCGGTCCTGCCGCCGGCGATGGCGCGGACAGCGACTGAAGCGACTCAAAATCCGAACTAGCGCCGCCGATCGGCGCCACCGGGTGGTCGTCGACCGACATGGAGTTGCACAGGCGTCCGCTCTTGGTCGTGAGGCGGAGGAAGGCGCGGCCGAGCCCCGCGGGCAGCGCGGAGACCAGGCGTCCACGGCTGCCGGCCTGGAAAGGATCGACCCGCACGGCCGGCACGCGCCGCACCGTGCGGGACCGGGCTCCTGACCGGCCGGGATCACCGTCCCATGACGGAACGCCGCCGCGACGTCAGCCGGGGTCCGGCGTCGCCACCCGCTCAATGATCACGATCGGGATCTGTCTCGACGTCTTGCGCTGGTAGGCGGCGTAGTGCGGCCATATCCCGGTCATCGTCTCCCACAGGCGAAGCCGTTCGTCCTCGGTCGCCGGGCGGGCCACCGCGTCGAACACCTCGGCCCCGACCTGCACGCTGACCTGTGGCTGGGCGAGCAGATTGTGCAACCAGAGCGGATGGCCGTCGGCACCGCCGTTGGAGGCGACCACGAGGTAGCGGTCGCCGTCGCGGCCGTAGATGAGGGCGGTACGCCGGGGCAGTCCCGAGCGGCGGCCGATCGTGGTGATCAGCAGCGTGGGCGCCCCGTGGAAGAGGTGACCGCGCTGGCCGCCGGACTCGGTGTAGCTCTTGATGTGCCTGGCCACCCACCCGGTGGGGCTGTCGATGGGCTCCTGGCTCATCGCGCCGTCCCGTCCACGCGGCGGTCGGCCCACTCGCGCCGGCAGGCGGGGGAGGCGTTCGCCGTTGTCGTGCTGCGCATGGAACTCCTTAAGAAGGCGTACCCAAATTTGGCTACCCAAATTTGGGTATCGAACTATGGCTTATCCACGTCCTCACCGTCAAACCGCTCAGACTGGCTCCTCGCCGCGTTCCAGCCGCCCGATCAGGTTACGGACCCACGCCGCCTCACCCGCCGCCTGTGCCGCACGCAGGTCGAACAGCTCTGCGACGCTCCTCGGCCGCCTTCCCTCCCGGGCCGTGGCCACGAGCTGCTCCCGCTCGCCGTCCAGGGCTTCCACCCGCTCCTTGAGCAGCTCGATCACCTCCGCCACGGGCAGCGCGGGAAGCAGCACGAGGGCCGCGCTGAGCAGCTCCGGACGCCGATCGGGGACCCTCAGGGCGCTTCTGAGCAGCCTGAGGAACGTCTCCTCGCCCTTCTCGTTGATGGCGTAATCGACGCGGCCCGGCCATTCGTACACCTCGCTGGTGTCCAGCAGACCTTCCTTGGCCAGCTGGCGCAGCGCGTGGTAGATCGAGCCCGACCTGAGGCCAGCCCATTGCCCGGCCTCCCACGACTCCAGTTCGGAGCTCACCAGGTAACCGTGTGCCTGACCGTGCAGCCGCACCACGCCAAGGACCAGCAGTCGCGTCGCCGACATCGTCTCCCTCAACTCGCCGGGGCCCGGCCCCCCCAAGCAGCCGCCCTGCCGGACAGGCTAGTACTCCGGTGACACCCGCGATCACGTCCGGATCTGCGCTGGTAGTGGCAGCTCCGGACCGTGGCCTGGGTGCCGGGTCAGCACGAGTGCGGCGAGCGGTCTGCGAGATCGCTGCGAGGACCTCGGCGAGCAGCGTGGCTGTGAGCGACAGCCGGCGGAGCCGACGCCAGGCGGCTCACGACCTGAGGCCACCGGCGCAGCCTGACAGAATCGGACCCATGATCGACGACTTCGCGAAGGACAACTTGCACGAAAGACTGCGGCGGGACCGCAAGGCGCTGCTCTGGAAACTCGACGGCTTGTCCGAATACGACGTCCGCCGCCCTTTGACAGCGACCGGGACCAACCTCCTCGGCCTGGTCAAACACATGGCCACCTGTGAGGCCAGGTACTTCGGCGAGGTCTTCGGCCGCCCTTCCCCCGAACCGCTGCCCCGGTGGCAGGACTCCGACGGCAGCGATCTGTGGGCGACCGAGGACGAGACCCGTGAGCAGATCATCGGGTTCTACCGGCGCACGTGGGAACACTCGGACGCGACGATCAACGAGCTTCCCCTCGACGCCCCCGGCCGCGTGCCGTGGTGGCCGGAGTCGACGCCGGCCTGGCACACGAACCTGTTCGCCATCATGGTTCATGTCCTCTGCGAGTCCACCCGCCATGCGGGACACGCCGACATCCTGCGCGAGGGCCTCGACGGCCGGACCGGATTGCGCGCCGAATACGAGGAGCAGATCGACGAGGAAGCCCGCGCAGCCTACTGCGCGAAGATCGAGCAGGCCGCCAGAGCGGCCCGCACCCCTTGAGGCTTCACCGCGATCGCGCCACCGTGGCCGCGCCCTTGGCGGGGGCCACGGTTCACCTCCGCCCCCACCAGTGAGATCACTTGAACGTCCCATGTCGGAGTGCTGCGCCTCCCGGCGCCGGCGACCACCAGACCGCTGCCGCCCCCCGACATCACGGCCAGGAGCACCGCCGCGAACCAAACGGCGAAGCCCAACAGCGCCTCCGGCCTGCCAGACAGGGCACGGGCGATCGCCACCCGCTGCTGCCGGCCACCGGACAACTGCGCCGGGCGATGCCCCTCCCGCCCGGCCAGCCCAACCCGGTGCAGCAACTCCCGCACCCGTGAAGGGTCGGGCCGCCGCCGGGCCAGTCCGCTGGACAGGATCACGTTCTGCCGTGATCACGCGTGATCATCAGCGTGCCGGAACGGGTCTGTCACCGCCCATCGGGCATCACCCCTGTACGGTCCCTGAAACCCTGCACGTCCCTGTCGCCTCGACCCTGACCGAGCGCGAGATCGGGACCCGTACGCGAGGCCGGGGGAGCCGAGGCGCCTCGCGCCGCCGCTGCAGCGTGCCCGACGTCCACCATGCTCGCCGGCCGACTGAAGGAGGAAAGCCTTTGCGTCGGCAGGAGATCGCTCCGCTACGATGAGCAACTGAGCGGATACAGTTCGCGATCGTCCCTGCTCTGGAGCTCCCCATGCGCATCTCTTCCGTACTGCTCACCTGCCTGGCGATCGCCGGCGCCGCGCTGGCTCCCGCCGGGGCCGCGGCCGCCGACGACGACGGGCCCGACGCCAAGCGCTACATCGCCTCCTACCACTCCGAGTCCGGATGCCAGGCGGCCGGCCGCGAGGGTGTGCGGAAGCGGCACTGGACCAACCCCACCTGCGTGAAGACCATCCGCATCCAGCTCGGCACGTGGGACCTTTGGGTGGACTGACGCCGGAGCTCGCCACCGCCCCCCGGTGGCACACCCGCGGCGCGCACCTGGCCGGGATGGCCTCGGCGCTGTTGCTGGCCGTCCTGGTGGCGAGGTTCGCGGTGACGCTCCCCGACTGGGGGCGGGCCGGGCCGTCGCCGCCCGGCCCGGCCCGGGTGACCGCCGAGGTGACCCGGCTGGTGGTAGGGCTGCCGGTGTGCGTGGTCGCCGTGCTGCTGCTGGCCGACCGGTACGCCTTCCGCAGGGGCCGGCTCGTGCTGGCCGCCGGGGGAGCGTGGATCGTGCTGCCGGCCGTGTCCGACGTGCTCGCGCACCTGCGCGGCCCGGCGGCTCCCGTGGCGGCCGCCGCGCTCCTGCTGGGCGCGGCCGGGGCCGTCTGCCAGCCGTTGACCGTGCTGCTGTTCCCGCTGTGCCTGCTGCCCGGCTCGGCCTCGCGCCGCTGGCGGCGGATGGTGGTGCTGGTGGCGGCCGCCGCAAGCGTCCAGTACGCGGTGATCTGGACCCTCGGCACCCCGGGCCTGCCCGGGTTCGCCAGCCCGTGGCTGGAGACGGCGACGGGGGAGTGGGCCGCCGATCTGCTGCACGACAGCCACGCCCTCCTCGACTGGGTGACTCTGGCCGTGACCGTGGCGATGACGGCCGATCTGGCGCGCGGCGCGTGGCGGGCGCCCGCTGGTGAGGGGCGCGGGGTCCGGGGGCTGATCGCGACGGCGTACCCGCTCTACGTGTGCCTGCTGCTGTCCGACCTGTGGGGAGAGACCTGGACGGTGGTGGCGCGGGCGGCCGGTGTCGCGCTGTGGGGGGCCATGATCTGCCTGGCCGCCTCCCGGGGCGGCATGTGGCGGCTGGAGCGGGTCACCAGCCATCGCATGGCCCGCGCGTTCGTGCTGGCCGTGCTGGTCATCGCCGCGACGTGCGCCGCCACTGGGGCGTGGGCGGCCTTCCCCGCCACGCGCACCGCGGCGACCGTGATCGCGGCCTGCTGCGCGCTGGTGGCGGGCTGGGCCGCCCGGCCGGTCGTGCGGCACGCCGTCCTGGCGATCGAGCGGGCCTTCTACGGACCGCGCGCCCGCCCGCACGAGGCCGTACGCGCGCTGGCGGTACGCCTCCAGCAGGCCCCGCACCCCGGCTCGGTGCCCGAGCAGATCTGCCGCAGCGTCGTGGAGGACCTGGGCCTGTCCGGGGCGCGGATCGGCGTCGAGACCCGGGCGGGCCAGCGGGTGCTGGCCGCCGCCGGCTCGCCGGTGAGCGGGCCGGGGCAGGTCTTCCCGCTGCGCCACCACGGGCAGGTGGTGGGCCGCCTGGAGGTGGCCCGCGACGGCGCGAGCACGCCCGCCGAACGTGACACCGAGCTCCTGTCGCTGCTGGCCGACCAGGCCAGCCCGGCGCTGGCCGCGCTGCGGCTGGCCGAGGACGCGCGGGCCGCCCGCGAACGCCTCGTGCTGGCCCGCGAGGAGGAACGCAGGCGGCTGCGCCGCGAGATCCACGACGGCCTCGGCCCCCAGCTCGCCGCGGTCCGGCTCCGGCTGGGCGTCGCGCAGGCGTGCGGCCTGCCGTCCGCCGCCGACGCCCACCTGCGCGAGGCCGTCGAGGTCCTGGGCGAGGCACTGGCCGAGGTGCGCAGGATCACGGCCGGGCTGACCCCCGCCACCCTGGTCGACCGGGGGCTGCTCGACGCGACCCGGATCCTGGCGCACCGCCTCACCACCGACGCCGTACGCGTCACGGTGACCGACCCGGCCACCCCGCTGCCCGCCCTGCCCCCGGCGGTGGAGACCGCCGCGTACCGCATCACCGCCGAGGCCGTCACCAACGCCGTACGCCATGCCAGGGCGCGCGGGGTCGAGGTGACGTTCACCGCGCGCCCCGGCGCGCTCACGGTCACCGTCACCGACGACGGCACCGGCTTCGACGCCGGCGCCCTGCCCGGCACCGGCCTGTCGTCGATCGCCGAACGCGCCGAGGAGATCGGCGGCGCGGCCACGATCGACACCGCCCCCGGCGGCACCACCGTGACCGCCACCCTTCCCACCACCCTCGGAGACCCCCATGAGTGAGACCGGGCCACGCGTCTGGCGGGTGCTGCTGGTCGACGATCATCCCCTGTTCAGGGAGGGGCTGGCCGCCGCGGTCGGCCTGGACGCCGAGTTCGAGGTGGTGGCGCAGGCGGCCACCGGCGAGGAGGCCCTGGCCGAGGCCGCCCGCACCGCCCCCGACCTTGTCGTCATGGACCTCAACCTGCCGGGGCAGTCGGGCATCGAGGCCACGCGCGACCTGCTGCGCGCCCATCCCGGCATCCGGGTCCTGGTCATGACCATGTCCGAGGACGACGACAACCTGCTGGCGGCGATCCGCGCGGGGGCCCGCGGCTATCTCCTCAAGGGCGCGGTACGTGAGGAGATCCTGCTGGCCCTGCGTACGGTCTGCCGGGGCGGAGCGGTGTTCAGCCCGCACATGGCCGAACGGCTGACCCGGCTGTTCGCCGCCTTCACCGCGGCCCCCGCCAAGGAGGCCTTTCCGACCCTGACCGCCCGGGAACGCGAGATCCTCGACCTGCTGGCCCAGGGGCTCGGCTACCGGCAGATCGCCCAGCGGCTGTTCGTCACGGACAAGACCGTGCGCAACCACGTCGGCTCGATCTTCGCCAAGCTGCGGGTGCCCGATCGGGCGGCGGCCATCGTACGGGCGCGGGACGCCGGGCTGGGCTCGGGATGACCGGAGGAGGCAGGACCTCCCGAGCCCGCCGCCGTCATCCGGCCGCCGTCATCCGGCCCGTCAGCGGTCGGTCCACAGGTTCCACATCCAGCCTTCCGCGCACTGGTACTGCGACCAGTGCCCGCGGTCGACTCCCTGCTGACCGGCCGTGATGCAGTCGCTGTGGAACCAGAACTTGCCCCGGTGCACCGGCAGGTCGGCGGGTGCCGCGGCCGTGACGACGGCGCCCTGCTGGTGGGCCGTGGTGGTCTCCGCGGCGGCGGCCTGGGCGAAGCCGGCCAGAACGAACACGAACCCTGCGGCGGCGAGCATGCGCTTCATGAGCGATTCCCTTTCTCGGGGCTTTCGAGCCGGCGCTTCCGGCTCTTCGAACACCTGAAGCTTCGGCCGCCCGGTGTCCTGGGCACATGGGGCACACGCCATGTCCCCGCCCTGACGCCTGCCCGGTGCACGACGTCCGCGGGGCGACACCGAACGCCCCGTGCACCTGCCGGGCGCTGTTCAGCTCCCCGGCGGCCACGCCGGCGTACTCCGGGTCGCCGCGGATGGAGGTGGCGGCCTGCCATACCACAGCGTTATGGGCAAATTGGGAGGTATCACCCGGGTCGCGTGCGATGCCAATCTGAGGGCACCCCAGCCGGCTGGGGCTCGTCCACTCCACCCCCCTGAGGAGCAACGAGCGTGAACCCCAAGCTCAGGTTGGGCACTGCCACCGTCCTCGCGTTAGCCCTGGCCGTCACCGTACCGTCGGGCCTCACCAGCGCGAACGCCCAGGCGGTCGACCCGCCCTCACCCGCGGAGCGCAGCGCCGCGGTGGCGAGCGCGCAGAGCGTCATCGCCGCCGACCGGACGCAGCTCCGAGCCACCGACCAGGACACCTTCTCCCTGTCGTCGGCCATCGCCGGCGTCAACGGCATCCAGCACCTCACGTACGCGCGCACCTACGCCGGACTGCCCGTCTTCGGCGGCGAGGTGGTCGTGACGACCGACAAGTCCGGTAAGTCGGTCAGCGCCATCGACACCGGCCAGCAGGCCACGATCTCCCTGGACACCAAGCCGCAGATCGCCGCGCAGGCGGCGGTGGACACGGCCCGCGCCGCGGCGCCCAAGGCCACCTCGATCGGCACCCCCGTTCTCGTGGTGCACGCCACCACGCCCACCCCACGCCTGGCATGGGAGGTCGTCGCCGCCAACGACGACCGCTCCAGCATCGTGCACGTGTACGTGGACGCGCGTGACGGCCAGGTCATCGACCAGTGGGACCAGGTGGTCGACGGCACCGGCGACAGCTACTACAACGGCACGGTCACCATCGACACCTCTCCCGCGTACGTGATGCGCGACCCCACGCGCACCGGCGTCCAGTGCGGCGGACAGAACGGCTCGGTCTACACCAAGTCGACCGACAACTGGGGCAACGGCAGCGGCACCAACCTGGAGACGGCCTGCGTCGACGCGCTCTTCGCCGAGCAGCGCGAGTGGAACATGCTGCGCGACTGGCTCGGCCGCAACGGCATCAACGGCTCGGGCCGCGGCTACCCCGCCAGGGTCGGGCTGAACCAGGCCAACGCCTTCTGGAACGGCTCGTACGCCTCCTTCGGCCGTAACTCCGCCGGCACCCAGCAGGCCACCTCGATGGACGTCGTCGGGCACGAGTTCGGCCACGGCATCTTCCAGTTCTCCGGCGGCAGCGGCGGCAGCGGCAACGAGGCCGGCGGGCTGAACGAGTCCACGGGCGACATCTTCGGCGCGCTGACCGAGGCGTACGTCAACGAGCCCAGCACCCTCGACCCGCCCGACTACCTGGTCGGCGAGGAGGTCAACCTGGTGGGCCGCGGCGCGATCAGGAACATGTACAACCCGTCGGCGCTGGGCCACCCCAACTGCTACAGCTCCTCCATCCCGAGCACCGAGGTGCACGCGGGGGCCGGGCCGCAGAACCACTGGTTCTACCTGCTGGCCGAGGGCACCAACCCGAGCGGGAAGCCGGCCAGCAGCCGGTGCGACGGCGGCGCGGCCATCACCGGCGTCGGCGTCCGTAAGGCCGGGCAGATCTTCATGACCGGCCTGAACATGAAGACGGCGCCGTGGACGCATGCCAAGGCCCGCGTGGCCACGCTGCGGGCGGCCAGGACGCTGTTCCCCAACGGTTGTGTCGAGTTCAACGTCGTCAAGGCGGCCTGGAGCGGGGTGAACGTCCCCGCACAGAGCGGCGAGCCGACCTGCTCCTGAGCACGACGGCAGCCCTGTTCAGCGCGGATCACCGGTGATCCGCCTGAGCAGGGCGCACCGCGGCCGACGCCGGGGACGGCGGCGCTGAGGCCGCCTGCTCCGCGGACGCCTGCTCCGCGGCCGGCGTCCCCTAGTAGTTCTTTGTTAGGTCCTTTTGGCGTAGAGACCTCGAGGCGATGCGGGTAGTTTCATGCTGCGGTGACCCCTGACGAGCTTTCGAGGGTGCGGCAACGGTTTGAGACGTTCGCCGCGGAAATGTTCGCGCCCATGCCACGCTCGGATCAACGAGCGAAGGGGATGACCTACCTGCGTGGTCTGCTGCTCGATGGACGGCGCAAATCGATGCAGCCGATGGCGGGCTGCCTGGGGGTGGACCACCAAGGGCTGCAGCAGTTCGTGACGTCCTCGACCTGGGACACGCGCGCGGTGCGGGCCAGGCTGGCCCGGCGGGCCGATCCGGAGGCCACGGCCGCCGTGCTCATTTCGTCGCTGACCTACTTCCCGCTGCTGCGCATTCTCATCGGCCACACGCCGGGCGACCTGGACCGGGAGACGTTCCTGACGGCGTGGGCCGGCCACGCGGCCCGCACGCTCGCCCTGCCGGACGAGTGAACCGGACGATGCCGTCGATCGTGCGCTGGGCATCGCGGCACGCTGCGGTTGCCACCGGCGACGCGGACCGGGATGAACGGGATCCGATGCTCCGGGACCGAGTTCATCAGTCAGTGGGGAGCAGTAGGGTTCCGCATCCTGCCTCAGAGGGGAAGCAGGGACCCGTGCCCTGCCTGAGCGGGGGAGCGAGGTTCTGCGTCCTGCGTCGGCGGGCACGGGGTGAGGGTGGCTCTCTCGTCGAGACGGCGGAGTGGACGCCTGTGGCTTCTCAGGAGGCTGGCCGGAGGCTCCGTCACTGGCTTGTCAGTGTTGTCCGGCGGGCTCGCGCCGTCGTTGCGTCGGCTCGACGAAGGTGTTCTGTCCGGGGGTTTCGGAGCGGACCGGGGAGCGTCGTAGGACTGCCGTCGCCACCGCCACCACCGCCAGGAGAGCACCGGCGGCGAGCAGGGTCGTCGCGTCGGGGTGGATGAGTGCCTGGCCGCGCTGCGCCTGCCAGACCAGCAGTCCGGTGAGACCGGCGTACCCGAAGGCGGCCACGAGCACCAGCGGGACCCGGCGCACCCACAGTGCGATCAGCGGCAGCGCCTGCAGTGCGTGCAGTCCGACGAAATGGGCCACCCGCAGGTCGCCGCCACCGGTCGCCCAGCCGAGCAGGGGCATCCCCGGGCCGCCGTCGAGCGCGCCGACCGTGTGCGCGCCGATCGTGATCAGCTTGGCGCCGCCGGCCAGGGCCTGCGCCTGCTCCGGCGTCGGCGCGGTCATCAGGTAGCCGACCGACATGCCCGCCAGCGAGATCGCCACCCCCAGCGGGATCGCCCACGCCATCGCCCGGTTCACCCGGCGCTGCATGACCAGGAAGATCCCCAGCGCCAGCGTCAGCGCCCAGCCCAGGTAGGCGGCCCCTCCCATCACCGTGAACACCGACTTGTCGAGCGTGGTGGCGAAGTTGAAGTGGCTGCGCACCCCGCGTACCGCCTGGAAGGTGATCGCCGAGATCTCCGGCAGCACGAACAGCGCCACCGTCACCGTGCCCAGCCACCACAGGGTCCGCCGCCACCGCTTCACCTGGCTGATCATCCAGGCGAGCGTGAGCGCGTACAGGCTGAAGGAGGCGGCGAACTTGAACGGCTTGAGCCACACCCCTTCTCCCATGACGGTCCGCCCGTCGACCACCAGGCCGACGGCGCTCACCGACATGAGCGCCGCCATCGCGACGGCGCAGATGACGAGCGGGCCGTGCCAGGTTCTCCAGCGCGGGGCAATCATGATGTCTCCTTCGGATCGACTGGAGACAACACTGCTGGCCAGGCGCGGTACGAACCAGAGACGTGATCACCAGCTCACTATGACATCGTCATGAATCGGGCAACCGGCTCACGTCGTGACGATCCACGGCGACGGTCGCGTCAGGGGCGTCCCATGCGTGGGTGGCCCGTGTCCTGGGGGCGCTCGGGGTGTTCTTGGGTGGCGGACCAGGAGGCGAGCAGGCGTAGCGCGTCCTCGGAGGGGGAGCCGGGTTCGGCGGTGTAGATCGTCATGGACAGGCCGGGCTCGGCGCGCAGGTCCATGCTCTCGTAGGTGAGGGTGAGGTCGCCTACGACGTGGTGGCGGAAGTGCTTGACGCCGGTGCCGTGGGTGCGGACGTTGTGGGCCGCCCATCGGCGGCGGAAGTCGTCGCTTCGGGTGGACAGCTCCCCGACCAGGTCATGCAGGCCCTTGTCGTGCGGGTCCTGGCCGGCGGCGGTGCGTAGGTTGGCCACGGTCATGTCGGCGGCCAGGTCCCAGTCGGGGAAGAAGCGGCGTGCCGCGCTGTCGAGGAAGGTGAAGCGGGCGAAGTTCGGCGGCCGGGTCGGGCCGGCGTACAGATCGCTGTACAGATCGCTGTACAGGGCCCGGCCCAGGTGGTTGGCGGCCAGCAGGTCGGAGCGGTGGTTGCCGATGATCGCCGGGGCGGTGGCGATGGCGTCGAGCATCCACTGGAGGGTGGGCCGTGCGGTCGGCTGCTTGGGGCGGCGTCGGCGCAAAATGGCGTTGCTGCCGTCGGCCTCGTGCGCGAGGCGCAGCAGGTGGGCGCGTTCGGCGTCGTCCAGGTGCAGGGCGCGGGCGAGCGCGTCGAGGACGCCGGCCGAGACTCCGGCCAGGTGGCCGCGTTCGAGCTTGGCGTAGTACTCCACGCTCATCCCGGCCAGGGCGGCGACCTCGCTGCGCCGGAGGCCGGGAACGCGTCGTCGCCCGGCTACGGGCAGGCCCGCCTGCCCGGGCGTGATCTTCGCGCGGCGTGAGGTGAGGAATGCCCGCACTTCGGACCGGTTGTCCATGCCGCAACGGTACGTCAGGCTCTGCGGCACGTGGGATGTACTGGGAGTACACCCATCGGCAGAGACTTCCTCGGCCGGGCTGGGGCGGGTGTGCTGGCTGCCATGAGCGAGGTTGTGATCGCGGCCGCCGCCGCTGGGATCCGCCGCCTGGCGGCCTGCCTGCTGGCCGGCCTCCTGGCGGGGTGCTCGGCGCCGGCAGGCCCGCTGGGCGCCGGGACGAGGACGCTGCCGGTGTCGTCGCCGCGCGTGGCGGGCGCCGGGTCGGGGGTGCCCGTGGTGCTGCGGTTCGGCGATCAGGTCGTCGCCGCGAGGTTGACCGACACGATGGTGTCGCGGCAGTTCATCGCGATGCTCCCGTTGACCGTGCAACTGGCGGACGCGTGGGGGCAGGCGAAGGCGGGGCCCCTGCCGCGACCGCTCACGGCCGGGGGAGGCGGTACGCCGGTTCACGATCCCGCCGCGGGTGGCATCTACTTCTGGCCGGTGAGCGGGATGATCGCCGTCTACTACGACGACCTCGGCCAGACGGTGCCCGATCCGGGGCTGGTCCGGCTCGGCGTCGTCGAGGCCGGTCTGGACGACCTTTCCCGCGCGGGCCGGCGTCTCACGGTCCGGATCGAGCCGGTCGGCAGCGGATCGAGGTAGAGGACGGCGCGCCCCGGGCTGCTCGTCCCCTTCCTCGTTCGATGGTCCAGGGAACCGGCTGACATTTGCGCCGTCCTGCCCCGGTCACGGGTGGATGAGGTGGGCTGCGCGCAGCTCCTCGACGGCGAGTGCCGCGTACTGATGGGCGCCGTACTCGGACAGGTGGGTGTTGTCGCCGTTGACGTCGGTGAGGTAGATCGGCTTGGAGCCCTCGGGGCCGAGGGATTCGACGAGTTGCTCGGTGCGGGCGGTGAGGTCGATGAGCGGGACGTTCTCGGCAGCGGCGACCGCTCGGGTCTCGGCGGGCAGGTTCACGTCGCCGTGGATGATGAGGCCGAGGTCGTTGAGCTGGGTGCCCTGGAAGCGGCGGCGTACGACGGAGGAGACCAGCACGGGCCGGCCGCCCTGCTCGCGTACGCCGGCGACCATGGCCGAGAGGTTGGCGCGGAAGTCCTCGGCGGTGGTGGTCTTGTCGTTGTGGCCGAACTGGATGAGGACGAGGTCGCCGCGCTGGATGCGGGGCTTCATCGCGGGGAAGAACGCCTCGCCGTCGCGGAAGGTGACGCTGCTCTCGCCGCTGTCGGCGTGGTTGACGACGGAGAGGCCCCGGCCGAGGAAGGAGGGCAGCGCCTGTCCCCAGCCGTAGTAGGGGTGGCTGCTCTGGTCGCAGGCGGTGGAGTCGCCGGCGATGAAGAGCTGGCGGACGCGGCGGGCGGGGGCCACCTTGATCCTGGCGACGTGCGGGGCCGGGCCGTCGAAGGTCAGGGTCAGGCCGGGCGTGCCGAGCGGGCCGGTGGGCTCGCCCTCGGGCTCGCGGACGTTGACGGTGAAGCCGCGGCGAGCGAACGCGCCCGGTTCTGTCGCGGTGAGCGGCACCATCGAACGTCGGACCTCGGCGTGCACGGAGGTCTGTGCGGCGACCTGGGCGTCGCCGAGGACGACCGTCACGTCGTAGTTGCCGGTGGGGACGTCGAACGTGCAGACGATGGGCGACGTGCCGGTGCAGTGGGATGCCAGGTCCTCGTACGGCCGTGGGGGATGTCCGTGGGCCAGGGCGGGGGAGCCGATGAGCAACGGGGAGAGCAGGGCGGCGATGGCGAGCAGGGGGCGGCGTTGTCTCACTGGGCTCCTCGGGTAAGCGCTTTCCGGAGGCTTGCGAACAAGTCGCGGGGGCTCGTGGTGGACACCCGGATTTAAACGGTTTCTCGGGGGTTGTGCAAGCAGGGGAGGCGGATTCAGAGGTGGTGCTCGGCAGGATGTCATGAGACCGCCTGGTATCCGGTTTGTGTTGAATCCCTGTTCAGGGCTGCTCAGCGACGTCGCGCAGGCGAGATGCGCAGGCCGGCGTCAGGGTAAGGCTTGACGGGCGTTCCTGCCTATGGTCCGATGACATCCACGTAAACGGTTCAACTCGTGAGAGTTTCGACGAGCCGCATCATCTCCTCTGCTCCCGGCCGGATCAGTGACCGGCTCCCCCCTCGTGACAAGGAGACGTTCATGCATGCCTTACGCCGACATCGAGCTATCGTCGTTCTGCTCGCCTGTACGGCGCTGACCGCGCCCCCGGCGTCGGCCGCCCCCACGCAACAAGCGGCGGCCGCACGTCCGATGGAGAACCTGGGGCGCGGCGTCGTGGCCGTGCGTTCCAGCAGCACGAACGTGCTGGTGACCTGGCGGCTGCTGGGGCTGGACCCTGACGGGATCGGCTTCAACGTCTACCGGTCCACCGCCGGCGGCTCGTACGTCAAGCTCAACTCCTCCGCCCTGACCGGCGGCACCAACTACACCGACTCCACGGCCGACCTCACCAAGGCCAACAGCTACCGGGTCCGGCCGGTGGTCAACGGCGCGGAGCAGACGCCGAGCGCCGCCTTCACGCTGAGCGCCGGCCACGCGACCGAACCCGTCGTCCGCGTCCCCCTGCGGGCGGGCGGGCCGGTGAAGTTCGTCTGGGTGGGCGACCTCAACGGCGACGGGGAGTACGACTACGTGCTCGATCGTCAGACCTCACCCCAGACGATCGAGGCCTACCGCAACGACGGCGTCTTCCTCTGGTCGGTGAATCTGGGGCCGAACAGCACCGACCAGGACAACATCGAGCCCGGCTCGTCCACCGTGGACGTGGGCCACTGGGACGGCGTCACGGTCCACGACCTCGACAGCGACGGCCGGGCGGAGGTGGCGGTACGCATCGCCAACGGGGTGGTCTTCGGCAACGGCACGACGTACACCGGCCTGCCGAGCGACACCCACCAGGCCATCGCCATCCTCGACGGCCGGACCGGCGCGCTGCGGGCGAGCGCCCCCGTGCCGACCGACTACCTCGCCGACGGCCCGATGGGGGCCCGCCTCGGCGTCGGCTACCTCGACGGCGTGACGCCGAGCCTGGTGGCGTACATGAAGAACCGGGTCGGCGACGGCGGCTTCAACCTCATGTTCACCGCGTGGAAGCTCTCGGGCGGCACGCTGAGCAGGCAGTGGAAGTGGCTGCGCGGCTCGCAGGCCGCCCCCGACGGGCACAACACCCGCATCATCGACCTGGACCAGGACGGCGATGACGAGATCGCCGAAATCGGGTTCGCGCTCAACGGCGACGGCACCCTGCGCTACAGCCTGGCCGACGAGGGGGTCGTGCACGGCGACCGCTGGCACGTCGCCGACATGGACCCCCGCCGGGCCGGCCTGGAGGGGTACGGCGTGCAGCAGGACAACCCGAGCGGCCTGCGCGAGTACTACTACGGCGCCAAGAACGGCAACATGCTCTGGCAGCACGTCGAGGCCGGCGTCGGCGACGTCGGACGCGGCATGGCCGCCGACATCGACCCGCGCCACCTGGGCATGGAGGTCTGGTCGTTCTCCGGTGTCTACAACGCCCGCACCAACACGCTCACCCAGGCCATCGGCCCCTGGCCGCATCTGAGCGTGCTCTGGGACGGCGACCTGACCACGGAGCTGTTCAACGACGGCCGGATCGAGAAGTGGGACCCCGCGACGGGAGGCGTGTCACGGCAGGTGACCACGTGGAACTTCGGCGCGGTCAACAACGGCACGCAGTATCCCGCGCTGATCGGCGACATCCTCGGCGACTGGCGCGAGGAGGTGGTGATGACCACTCCCGAGTACGACGAGCTGCTCGTCTTCACCACCGACAGGCCGACCACCACCCGGCTCTACACGCTCGCCCACAACCCGGCCTACCGCAACGACCTGACCGTCAAGGGCTACCTGCAGGACCACCACGTCGACTACTACCTCGGCAACGGCATGACCACGCCGCCCCGGCCGAACATCAGCTACTGATCCCCTGTCGTACGGAAGGAGTTCGATTTTCGTGGTTGAAATCAGCCGGCGGTCCATGCTGGCCACCACGGCGGCGGGCGCCGCGGCGGCGCTGGCCTTCCGCGGTGCCAGTCCCGCCGCGGCGCAGGCCACCCCGACGGCCGCGCCCGTGGATCTGAAGGGGCATGACCCGATCACCTTGACCTGGCTCGAAGGCGGCGCCCCCGCCGAGCTGACCGGCGGAACGACGTGGGGCGTGCCGTGGCCGCGCGGCGCGTTCGCGCCTGAGCAGCAGTTCACCCTCACCACCGAGGCGGGCGCCCAGGTGCCGGTGCAGTCGTGGCCGATCGGCTTCTGGCCGGACGGCTCGGTGAAGTGGACCGCGCACGCGGTGAGCGGGGCCGAGCCGCGCGCGCGGACGTACCGGCTGGCCGCGGGAACGGCGGCGCAGCCCGCGAAGCCGGTGGTCGTCAGGACCGCCGGCGGCCAGGTCACCGTGGACACCGGGGTGATCACGGTGGCGTTCGGGCGCTCGGGCGAGCACCTGGTCAAGTCGATCACGCGGGGCGCGACCGTCGTCGCCAAGGACGGCCGCCTCATCGCCTCCCGCCAGGACAAGCCCGAGGAGGCCGGCAAGACCGAGTCGTTCACCGGCCATGTCTCGTCGGTGAAGGTCGAGCAGAACGGCCCCGTCCGGGCGGTGGTCAAGGTGGAGGGCAGGCACAAGAAGGGGCGGCGCGAGTGGCTGCCGTTCACGGTGCGGTTCTACCTGTACGCGGGCTCCGACGCGATCCGCGTGGTGCACACCTTCGTCTACGACGGCGACGAGGGCAAGGACTTCGTCAACGGCCTGGGCGTGCGCTTCGCCGTGCCGATGCGGGGCGAGCTGCACGACCGGCACGTGCGCTTCGCGGGCGAGGGCGACGGCGTGCTGGCCGAGGCCGTACGCGGCGTCACCGGTCTGCGCCGCGACCCCGGCCAGGCCGTCCGGCAGGCCCAGTACCAGGGCAAGGCCACCCCCGACCCGGCCACCTGGGACCAGCGCGTCACCACGCGCCTGCACTGGATCCCGGCCTGGGGCGACCACCGGCTGAGCCAGCTCAACGCGCACGGCTTCGAGATCCACAAGCGCACCAAGGAAGGCCACTCGTGGGTGCGCGTGGACGGCGGGCGCCGGGCCGCCGGGCTCGCCTACGTCGGCGGGCCGACCGGCGGGCTCGCGTTCGGCATGCGGAACTTCTGGCAGCTCTGCCCGACCGAGCTGGAGATCACCGGCGCCGCCTCCGACGAGGCGCAGGCCACGGTGTGGATGTGGTCGCCCCGGGCGGGCGCGATGGACCTGCGGTTCTACCACGACGGCATGGGCCAGGACACCTACCCGGAGCAGCTCGACGCCCTGGAGATCACCTACGAGGACTACGAGCCCGGCTTCGGCACCCCGTACGGCGTCGCGCGCACCACCGAGCTGACGTTCTGGGCGCTGGAGGCCACCCCGGCGAGCGAGCGCTTCGCCCGGCTCGCCGACGCCAACGCCACCCCGCCCCTGCTGATCAGCCCGCCTCGGCACAACCACGCGGCCGGCGTGTTCGGCTCCTGGTCACCGGTGGACCGGTCGGTCCCGGCCAAGGCGGCGCTGGAGGACAGGCTCGACCTGGTGCACAAGTACCACCGCGAGCAGGTGGACCAGCGCTCCTGGTACGGATTCTGGGACTACGGCGACATCATGCACAGCTACGACGGCGACCGGCACGTGTGGAGCTACGACGTCGGCGGCTACGCCTGGGACAACTCCGAGCTGTCCACCGACCTGTGGCTCTGGTACCACTACCTGCGCACCGGGGACGCGCAGGCGTTCCGCTTCGCCGAGGCGATGACCCGCCACACCAGCGAGGTGGACATGTACCACCTCGGCAAGTGGCGCGGCCTGGGCACCCGGCACGGCGTCATGCACTGGGGCGACAGCGCCAAGCAGGTGCGCATCAGCAACGCCGGCTACAAGCGCTTCTACTACTTCCTGACGGCCGACGAGCGGATCGGCGACGTGCTGCACGACCTGATCGACTCCGACCGCAGCTTCCTCGTGCTCGACCCCGTACGCAAGCTGGGCGGCCGGCCGTTCGACCCGGACCCCAAGGCGCTCGGCGTCGGCACGACCACCGACTGGGGCGCCCTGGCGATGGCGTGGCTGACGGAGTGGGAGCGGGGCGGCGACCCGATCGCCCGCACCAAGCTGGTCAACGGCGCCACCACGATCGCGGCGCTGCCCAACGGCTGGGTGCAGGGCGGGGACGTCACGTACAACCTGGCCGACGGCCGCTTCGCCCCGATGACGGAGAAGTCGGTGAGCATCGGCAGCCTCAGCTCCGTCTTCGGGCTCATCGAGGTCATGACCGAGCTGATCGGCCTGATCGACGACCAGGCCGTGAAGGCGAAGTGGGTGGAGTTCTGCCGCCTCTACAACGCGACCAAGGCCGAGCAGAAGGAGGTCACCGGCGCCGACTGGGGCAACCTCAACCTCAGGCAGGCCTACTCGCGGGCCACCGCGTACGCGGCCGTGCAGCTGAACGACCAGGCCCTCGCCAAACGTGCCTGGCAGGAGCTGCGCACCGGCCACGCCGGCTACCCCGACAACCATCCGTTCGCCTCGCGGCGGGTCGAGGGGTCGGCCGTGCTGAACCCGGTGGACGAGGCGAATCTGTCGACGAACGCCAGCGCACAGTACGGCCTGGCCGTCTTCCAGTGCCTCGCCCTGGTCGGAGAGCACATCTGAGGTGATCGTGCCGAGGCCCGCCGGAACCGGTGCCGGCGGCCCCCGGCGGATCCCGACTCCGTGCCTCAGTAGGATGACGACCCATGATCACCGTGATGACCTGGAACGTTCTGCACCGCATCCACGCGGAGAACTGGGGTGCGGACATCCCGGCGCGCTGGCCGGACGAGCCGGAGCGGATCGCCGCCGTCTCGGCCCGGCTCGCCGGCCGCGCCGAGCAGGTCATCGCCCTGCAGGAGGTCAGCGGGGACCAGCTGGCCGCCCTGCGTCGTGCCCTGCCCGGCCGGACGGTCCATGCCCTGACCTATCCGCGTGTCCCGGCACCGCGCAACGGCGCCTCCCCCCTCGACGATCCGCGCGAACACCTCGTGCTGGCGGTGGACGGACCGGCCCGGCAGGTCGCCGCCGAACCCTTCGAGGAAGATCCGGGCAAGGGTCTGCTCGCCGTCCGGACCGCCGGGGTTCTCGTGATCGCCGTCCACGTGAGCTCCGGTGAACGGAGCGCGCGCCAGCTGGAACGCCTTTCGGAGCTGGCCGCCGCCTCGCCGGAGCCGGTCGTCCTGCTCGGTGACTTCAACACCGACCGGGCCGCCGTGCTCGCCGGCCTCGGCCCCGCGTTCACCGTCGCGGACCTCCCGCCGGACGCGCTGCCGACCCGGCCGCGCACGGAGGGCACGAAGTCGCCGTTCATCGACCACGTGGTCGTACGCGGAGGCGAGGCCCGCGACGCGGCCGTCGAGGACGCGGACGGCCTGTCGGACCACAATCTCGTGCGTGCGAGGGTGACCGCCTGAACAGCGCCGGGAGTCACTCCCGCGGTGGCGCGGGCTTCAGCGTGCGGACCGAGTCGCGCACGACGATGTGCGTGCCGAGCATGACGTGGCCCGTGCCGGCCTCGCCGGACCCGCGTTCCAATGCCATGCGGACGGCCGTGCGGCCGAGCTCCTCGTGCGGCACGTGGACGGTGGTGAGGTCGATGTCGGCGGCGGTGGGCAGGTCGTCGAAGCCGACCATGGAGATGTCGTCGGGCACCCGCAGCCCATGCTCGCGCAGCGCCTGCCGGGCGCCGGCCGCGAGGAGGTCGTTGCCGGCGAAGACGGCGGTGAAGTCGGCCGGTCCCGCCGCGAGGCGCTCCCGGATCATGCGGTAGCCCTCGCTGCGCTCCATCGTGCCGTCGATCTCCAGACCGGGGTCGTGGGCGACGCCGAAGTCGGCCAGGGCCCGGCGGTAGCCGGCGACGCGGCTGTCGGGCGTGGTGTAGCCCTCGCGGCGGCCGAGGAACAGGATGCGCCGATGGCCGGCCGAGAGCAGGTGGCTGGTGATGGCGTAGGCGCCGCCGGTGTTGTCGTACTCGACAACGAGGGCGGGCACGTCGGGGCCCAGCGTGGGGCGGCCGCACAGGACGAGCTGGGAGCCGGCGGCGGCCAGGGCGCGGGCGTAGTCGGCCATGCGCTCGCGGTAGGCGTCGTTGTTGACGACGTTGCCGACGAGGATCACGCATTCGGCCTGCTCCTGCCGCATGAGCTGGACCGTGGCGAGCTCGCGCTCGGGGTCGCCGCCGGTGGTGCCGACGATGCAGAGCTTGCCTTCGAGGGCGGCCTGGGTCTGGACGCCCTGGGCGACGTGCGCGTAGTGGGGCGACACGACGGAGGTGACGATGATGGCGACGCTGCGGCTGCGGGCCCCGGCCAGGCCGCGGGCGTTGGCGTTGGCGACGTAGTCGAGCTCGCGGACCGCCTTCATGACCTTGCTGCGGGTGGCGGGGGCGCTGGGGTAGGAGCCGGACAGGATGCGGGAGACCGTGGCGACGGACACGCCGGCGTGGGCGGCCACGTCGCGGATCGTCACCGCCCGCCGGTCCTCACCCTCGGATGTCGCGCGCCGGGACATGCACCCTCACCTGTCAGGTCTATGGCTGGTAAACCGGTTGCATCGATCGTTTCGCTCCCCTGCGGAGGTGTCAAATCGTACCTCTCCCGGGGCCGGGTGGAAGCGGTTGCACCCGGCGTCACTGGTTCGCCGCGTACTCCTCGGCCAACTCCCCGGCCATCTGGTCGCCGCCGGTCCGCTTCCACTGGGCGACGACGTCCTTCCAGGCCGACAGCGGCTTGCGGCCGAAGGCGATGGCCGCGATGCCGTCCCCGAGGATCTGGTTCAGCTGGGCGCCCTTGCTCACCTGGGTGGCCGAACGCAGCCCCTGACCGGGATTGGGGACGCTCTTCGGCAGCGTCGCCTGCTGCCACTCGTAGGTGGCCTTGGCCGTCTCCGGATGGCCGGGGAGGTAGAGGACCGACGGCGCGGCACCGATGTAGCGGAAGGGGAGGGTGTTGTTGTTCTCCGTCTGGTAGAGGTCGGTGGTCTTGATGCCGCCGTCCTCCTTGGTGAAGTGCACGCCCTCGACGCCGTAGTTGGCCAGCTCGTACTCCTTGGTGCCGAACGGGGCGCTGAGGTAGTCGCTGATGCGCAGCAGCAGTTTGATCCGGTCGGCGGGGGCCTTCTTGAAGGTGACGTAGCCGAACATGCCGGCGCTCTGCCAGGGCGTGGCCTGCGGGCTGTACGGGCGGCCCAGGTCGAGCTCGTACCTGCCGTTGATCTTGGTGAGGGTGGTCGGCGACAACGACCCGAAGCCGTCCTGGGAGGAGGCGACCGTGCCGTTGTAGAAGTAGCTCTGCATGTCGGTGGAGCTGACGGTGAGGCTGTCGGGATGCACCGACTCGGCCTCCACCAGCTTGCGCATGACGTCGATGGCCTGCTCGAACTGCGGAGTGGTGATCGTCGAGGTGAACTGGCCGCCCGAGACCGCCCAGATGTTGGGCGCGCCGAGCGCGCCGGCGTGGTAGCTGATGCAGCCCAGGCCGGTGAAGAGCGTCTTGTACCAGCCGAGCCCCCACTTGCGCTCGCCGCTGAGCTCCTTCATCGCGTCCAGGTACTGCTCGGCGGTCCAGTCCTTGGGGATGCCCGCCTCGTCCATGGCCGTGCGGTTGACGAACAGGCTGTTGGCCGGCATGGGCCGCTCCAGCGGGATGCCGTAGATCTTGCCGTTGATCCGTCCCATGCCCTTCCAGGCGTAGGTGGGGATGTTGGCCAGGTTCGGGTACTGCTTGACGGCGTCACCCGCGACGAACTCCGACAGGTCGGCGCACCGGGCCTGGATGAACTCCAGGGAGTGCGGCAGCGCCAGGTTGGTGAACATGATGATGTCCGGCAGGTCGCTGCCCGAGGCCATCAGGGTGGTCATCTTCTGGCCGTACTCGGGGTCGGGGATGATGGTCACCTGCAGGTCGACGTTGAGCGCCTTGTTGATCGCCTGCCAGTACCGGTTCTGGGCGACGGGCGCGGGCGGCGGGCCGTACGTCACGACCAGCGCGGTCACCTTCGAGCCGTCGCCGACGGTGTCGTCGACCGACTGCGTCAGCGTCTCCGGGTACGTCAGGTAGAGCGGCTGTACGCCGGTGTCGTCGCCCGGCGCGTCCGGCTTCGGCCCGGCGAAGGGCACGTAGGTCGGCCAGGGCGCCAGCTGCTTGCCCGCGTTGGAGACGCCGCCGGTGCCCGAGCCGCCGCCACTGCCGCCGCCACAGGCGGACAGCAGGGGTGCGGCGGCCAGGCCGAGGGCTCCCGCGCCGGCCATTCTGAGCAGGCCGCGACGGTTCATGATGTTGTCCATGACGAGGTTCCTTCGGGGGGTTCAGGCCTTGAGCGCGCCGGTGAGCACGCCCTTGGCGAAGTAGCGCTGCAGGAACGGGTACACGCACACGATCGGCAGGGTGGCCAGGATGACGACGGCCATCTGGACCGACTGCGGCGAGGCCGTGGCCATCTCGCCCGCCGTCTCGGACAGGGAGGCGCCGCCGGTGACGTACTGGCGCAGGACGGTGCCGATCGGCCACTTGCTCTGGTCGTTGAAGTAGATGATCGCCTCGAAGAAGCGGTTCCAGTACGACACCGCGTAGAACAGGCCGATCACCGCGATGACCGCCTTGGACAGCGGCAGCACGACCTTGCGCAGGATCGCCAGCTCGCCGGCGCCGTCCATGCGGGCGGCGTCGATCAGCTCCTGCGGGATCGACTGGAAGAAGCCGCGCATCACGACCAGGTTGAACACGTTGATCAGGAACGGCAGGATCAGCGCCGCGTAGTTGTCCACCAGGCCGGCGCTCTGCACGACCAGGAACAGCGGCACCATGCCGGGCGGGAACAGGAACGTGAACAGCACCAGCAGCAGCATCGGCTTGCCGCCGTAGACCTTCGGCCGGCTCAGCGTGTACGCCAGCGCGATGGTGCAGGCCAGGCTCAGAGCCGTGCCGACCAGCGTGATGCCGGTGCTGATGACCAGGGCGCGGGTGATGATGCCGCCGGCCAGGATGTCGCCGTAGGCGTCGAAGGAGAACTCCGTCGGCCAGATCACCCAGCCGCCGTTGTCGATGACGTTCTGCGGGCTCGCGAGGCTGGTGGCCAGCACCGTCCACAGCGGGAAGAGCACCAGCAGCACGACGACGCTCAGCGCGACCGCCTTGAGCGCGCGGACGGCGACGGTGGGGCGCCCCATCCAGGCGGGCGCTTGCGTGGTGGTGCTCATGCCTTGTAAACCCCCTGCTCACCGAGCCGGTGCGCCACTTTGTTGGCGGTGTGGATGAGGACGACGCCGATCACGCCCTTGAACAGCCCGACGGCGGCGGCGTAGCCGAAGTCGCCGCCCGCGAAGGCGGTGAAGTAGACGAACGTCTCCAGCACCTCGCCGGTCTCCGGGCCGACCGACTGGCGTTGCAGGAAGAACTGCTCGAACCCGATCGACAGGAACTCGCCCAGGCGCAGCACCAGCAGCAGCACGATGACCGGGCGGATGGCGGGCAGGGTGACGTGCCACAGGCGGCGGCCCCAGCTCGCGCCGTCGATGGCGGCGGCCTCGTACTGCTGCTCGTCGACCTGCGACAGCGCGGCCAGGAAGATGATGGTGGCCCAGCCGCACTCCTTCCAGACGAGCTGGGCGACCACCAGCGGCCCGTACGCGTCCGGGTTCCCGATGATCGAGATGCTGCCCGCGCCCAGGTCGGACAGCCAGCCGTTGACCACGCCCGCGCCGCCGAGCATCTGCTGGAACAGCGCCAGCACGATCACCCACGACAGGAAGTGCGGCAGGTAGACCACGCTCTGCACGAACTTCCTGACCGTGTCGCCGACGATGCTGTGCAGCAGCAGGGCGAGAGCCAGCGGGGCAGGGAAGAAGAACACCAGTTGCAGGACGGCGATCGTCAGGGTGTTGCGCACCGCGTTCCAGAACCCGGGGTCGGTGAGCATGCGCTCGAAGTGCGCCAGGCCCACCCATTCGCTGCCCGAGATCCCGAGGAACGGGACGTAGTTCATGAACGCCAGCACGTTGCCGAACATCGCGCCGTAGTGGAAGACCAGGAAGTACACCAGGCCCGGCACCGCGATGAGCAGCAGCACGCGGTCGGCGCGGATGCGGCGCAGGCGGTTGTGCGCCGTCCCTGTCCTCTCGGTGGGCGGGCTGGCCGCGCCGGTGTCGCTGCGGACCCGCGTCATGCTCACGTGCTACGCCTCTCTCGCGTGCCCAGCTCGAAACAGAATGTTCATCAACATAAAGCGGTTACATAGGACCGTCAATAGCGGTCTCATGGAGTCTTCCTGGAGAAGCAGCGTTGTGACGGGGGACGTGATCTCGTACAGTTGCCTCGAACTGAGGAAGCGTTTACATGAAGGTCCCACGTCTCATAGGAGCTGATCCGTGCTACGGCGACCCGTCGCGGTCTTCGCCATCGCCCCCTGGGCGTTCGGCGACGTCTTCCCGGCCGATCTGCTCACCCGGTTACGGCAACTGGCCGACATCGACCCGGCGACCACCTTCACCTCGTTCGAGGGACCGGAGGCCGCCGCCGCCTTGGCGGAGGCGAACATCCTGCTCACCGGCTGGGGAGGCCCGCGCGTCGACGAGGCGGTGCTGACGGCCGCGCCCCGGCTGCGGGCCGTCATCCACGCCGCCGGCACCGTCAAGGCCCGCGTCGCTCCCGCCGTGTACGACAGGGGCGTCGTCGTGTCCTCGGCGGCCGACGCCAACGCCGTCCCGGTGGCCGACTACACCCTCGCCATGCTCGTCCTGGGCGCCAAGCGCGCCTTCACCCGCGCCCGGCGCTACGCCGCCGCCCGCGAGGACGGCCCCAGGGACTGGCTCTCCGGCGACGGCACCGGCCTGCACGACTGCACGGTGGGCGTGATCGGCGCCTCCCGGATCGGCCGGCTGGTGCTGCGCCGTCTGCGGGCCTTCGACGTGGAGGTGCTGCTGTACGACCCCCACGTGAGCACGGCCGAAGCCGCGGCCCTCGGCGTCGAGCCGGTGAGCCTCGATGAGCTCTGCCGCCGCGGCGACCTCGTCACCGTGCACGCCCCCGCCCTGCCCGAGACCCGCCACATGCTCGACGCCCGCAGGCTCGCCCTGCTGCCGGACGGCGCCGTCGTCGTCAACACCGCCCGCGGCTCGTTGATCGACACCGAGGCGCTGACCGCGGCGTGCGCCACGGGCCGGATCTCCGCCATCCTCGACGTGACCGACCCCGAACCGCTGCCACCGGGGCATCCGCTCTTCGCCCTGCCCAACGTCCTCGTCACTCCGCACCTGGCCGGTGCGCAGGGGCGTGAGATGCGCAGGCTCGGCGAGTTCGCGGTGGCCGAGGTCGGCAGGTTCGCCAACGGTGTGCCGCTGCTCGGACAGGTCGAGCCGGCGCAACTTCCCTACATCGCCTGAGGTCAGGATGACGAAGACGTTCATGTTCGGCGGGGGCGGCGTCGAGCTGGGCCCCGACGGAGCGCCGGCGGCGTTCCTGCATCCCCGGGACCCCGGCCGGGTCTATCTCCTCAGCGAGGCACTGGAGGAATGGCATGGTCCTGATCACTCCTGGGGCTCAGGTTTCGTCATCACGCCCGAGGGGTCCGGCCGATGGCAGACCGCGAACGCGGTGGACTGGCACGCCGGCGGCGTGACCGCGTGGCATCGGCCGCGAGCGGACCTGGAGCTGAGCATCGAGCGCCGCACCGACGGCGACCACTGGGCCGAGACCTACCGGTGGACGAACACCGGCGACCGCGCCGTCGAGATCACGGGGCTGGCGCTGAACGTGCCGGTACGTGACGTCTACGACGGGGCGCGGTCGGCGTTGGCCCACGGTTGCCACGCGCACGTCTTCACCGGCGGCGCGTGGTCATGGATCCTGGCCGAGCCGATGTCCGGGGCGGCGCCGCTGCTCGGGGTGATCGTGCGGGAGGGGAGCCTGTGGGCGTACTCGGTCGAGTCCCGCAACCGGCGCACCTCGTCGAACGCCCGAGGCCACCTCCTCGTCCACCCGACCGATCATGCCCGAAACCCCGACGCTTTCGGCGGGCAGCCGATCCTGACGCTGGCCGCGGGGGAGAGCCACACGCTGTCGTGGGAGCTCGGCTGGTACGACAGCCGCGAGGCGTTCCTCGCCGCCACGGACGCTCCGGCGCGGCTGCCCTCGCTGACCGCGCCGCTCGGCTCGAAGCCGGCGGTAGAGCTCGCCGCCGGAACGAAGCTCCTGTCCGGGGAGACCGCTGTCCGCCACGGCGTCCAGCACCTCGACCTGGAGCGCGACGGGCGCACGAGCCGTACGGCGGTCGCCTTCCTGGCCCCGGTCCGGCTGCTCACCGAGGCACGGGTCGAACGCATCCTCCACGAACACCGGCCGGTCGAACGGCCGGATCCCGAGCGGCACGCGTTCGTGCCCGTGGACACCCGCACCGGGTTACGTCAGACGGAGAATGGCTGGCCCGACTGGACCGACGGCGCCGAGCGGACCGGGATGGCCGTGCTGCTGCAACAGGCGCGGCGGCGCGGCTGGGGCGACCGGCAGGCGATCGACGACGCGCTGCGGGGATTCGCGCGCTTCGCCCGGGAACGGCTCGTCCAGCCGGACGGCTCCGTCCATCGCGGCAGCCGGCCCGGTGCCGAGCCGTTGCGGCTCTACAACACGCCGTGGCTCGCGCACTTCTTCCTCGACCAGTTCCATCTCTACGGCGACGGCGCCGACCTGGACCTCGCCGCGTCCCTTCTGGAGTCCGGCTACGCGTTGGGCGCCGCCGACCATCTCCTGATCGGGCACCCCGAGGCCGTCGCCGGGGTCGCCGACGCACTGGAGGGCCAGGGCCATCCGGAGCGGGCGGGCTCGCTGCGCGAGGCCCTGATCGACCACGCCGATCGCTTCGTGGACCTCGGCACCGACCTGCCGGCGCACGAGGTCACGTACGAACAGTCGATGGTCGCGCCGCTGGTGAGCCTGTTCGCGACCGCGTACGCCCTGCGGCCCGACGAGCGCTTCGTCGCCGCGCTGCGTCCCGCGGTGACGTGGCTGCGGGCCTTCGGAGGGCCGCAGCCGCACGTGCGGCTGCGTGACATCGGCATCCGGCATTGGGACGGCTACTGGTTCGGCATCGACCGGCAGTGGGGCGACGTGTTCCCGCACTACTGGAGCGTCCTGACCGCGGTGGCCCTCCGCCGGCTCCCCGCACAGCTGCAGACCGAGGAGAGCCGGCGGACCGCGGACGCGATCTTCGCGGCCAACCTCGTCGACTTCACCCCCGACGGCCGCGCGACCTGCGCCTTCGTGATGCCGAGCTGCGTGGACGGCCGCCCGGCCCATCGTCCGGACCCCCTGGCCAACGACCAGGACTGGGCCCTGGCGCTCCTGCTGCGAACGACCGGACCCTCGGTCAGCGGCATGACAGGCGGCGCCGGCGCGGGAAGCGGGGCTCTGACTCACCCATGCTCGCCTCTGTGAGAGGGCATCAGCAGCGCGCACCTTCTCGCACTTCCAGGAGCGGCAGGCCCGCCGCGTACCGGCGGAGGAAACGAGCGGTCGGGGTGTCCGCGGTCGCGACGGCGTCCGGGGTTCCCTCCGCGATCACCGTGCCCCCGTCCGGACCGGCTCCCGGCCCCAGGTCGATCACCCAGTCCGCGGACGCGGCGACGGGGATGTCATGTTCGGCCACGACGACGGTGTTGCCCGAGTCGAGCAGCACGTCGAGCGCGTCCACCACACGCTGGATGTCCGACGGGTGCAGGCCCGAGACGGGTTCGTCGAGAACGACGAGGCCGGCCTTGCGGCCCGCGGCGCCGCGCTGGATGGCGGACGCCAGTTTCAGCCGCTGCGCCTCGCCGCCGGACAACTCGGTGGCGCTCTGACCGAGCTGGAGATAGCCGAGCCCGACCTGGTTCAAGGCTCCCAGGATCTCCGCGAGTTGCCGGGGCTCGGAGAACCGCTCCACGGCCTCGGCGACGGTCAGCTCCAGCACCTGATCGATGGCCAATCCCCGATACCTGATCTCCAAGGCCTCCGGCTTGTAGCGCCGGCCCTCGCACGCGTCGCAGACCACCCACACATCGGGCAGGAAGTGCATGTCAACCAGCTTGCGGCCGTAACCGGTGCAGGTTTCGCAGCGGCCGCCGCCCGCGGTGTTGAAGCTGAACCAGGAGGCCTTGACCCCGCGTTCGCGCGCCACGTCCGTCTCGGCGAACAGCTGGCGGACGATGTCGAACGCCTTGCTGTACGTGGCCGGGTTGGACCGCGGCGTGCGCCCGAGCGGTTCCTGATCGACGACGGCGACCCAGTCGAACCCCTCCAGGCCGGTCACCTGCCGCACCATGTCCGTCCTCGTCCCGTTCAGCGCGGCCTCCACGCTCGCCGCGAGCGCGCCGAGCAGACTGCTCTTGCCGCTGCCGCTCACCCCCGTCAGGCAGGTGAGCCGACCGGCGGGGAAACGCACCAGGTCCGCGGTCATGTTGTGCGCGCGCAGGCCGTGCAGCTCCACCCAGCCGATGTCATCCCCTGCCGGACGGCGGGTCCGGCGCAGCCGCGGCCCCTCACCGGCCAGATAGCGTCCGGTCAGCGACGTCGGATGGGCGGCCGCGGCCGCGGGAGGCCCCGACACCAGGACCTCACCGCCGAGGCGGCCCGCGCCGGGCCCCATGTCGATCACCCAGTCGGCCCGGGCGATCAGTTCGGGGTCGTGCTCGACCAGGAGCACCGTGTTGCCGGCCTTGCGCAGCTCCAGGGCGATGTCGAGCAGATGCGCCTTGTCCGCCGGATGCAGCCCCGCCCCAGGCTCGTCCAGGACGAAGATGAGACCGCTCAGCTCGGTGCTGAGCTGCGCGGCGAGCCGGGTCCGCTGCAACTCGCCGCCGGACAACGTCGCGGCGCTCCGGGACAGCTGGAGATGGGCCAGGCCGAGCCGGTCGAGTATCCCGAGCCTGCGGCCCAGGTCCTGCAGCAGCGGCTCACCCACCTCGCGCTGCCGGGCGCCCAGGTCGCCGGCCACCCGCTCCGCCCAGCTCCGCACCTCCCGTACCTCCACCTCCAGCAGGTCGGGATAGGTCAGCCCGCCGAGCCGCACGGACCGGGCCACCTGGTCGTATCCGCTGCCGCCGCAGGCGTCGCACGGCTGCTTGCGCATGTACGGCAGGTAGCGCTGCTTGGCGCTGGAGGTCTGGGCGTTCATGAACACCCGCTCCACCTCGGCGAGCGCGCCCCGCAGCGGCTGGCTCGAGGTGTAGGTCACCGAGACCGTCTCCTTCTTGCTCGTCATGTCGACGGTCGCCTCGACCTTCTCCTCACCGGTGCCGTACAGGACACAGTGACGGAACTCCTCCGGCAGCGACCGCCACGGCAGGCCGAGATCCACACCCCGTTTCTCGGCCAGCGCCGGCACGAACGCGTGCTCCCCCGAACGCCACTTGGCGTACCAGGGCGAGGCCCCCTCGAAGAGCGGAAGCTCCGGATGGGTGATGACCAGGTCCTCCTGCGCCTGCCAGCGCCCGCCCACGCCGTGGCAGTCCGCACAGCTCCCCTCCGGCGTGTTCCGGTCGAAATGAGCGGTCGTCAGGTGCCCGTTCCCACCCTGCGCCGCCGGGTCCGCGCCGACGCCCGGAAGGCGCGAGTACAACAGCCCCAGATGCCCGTCGATACCGGTGATCGTCGCCACCGTGGACCGGGGGTTGCGGTTCAGACGGCGTTGGTCGACCGCGAGCGTCGCGCCGAGTCCCAGGATGCGGTCGACCTTCGGCCGGTTGCGCTGCGTGATGTACTGCCGCACGAACGGCGAAAGCCCCTCCAGATAGCGCAGCTGGGCCTCATGGTGCAGGGTGTCGATGGCCAGCGAGGTCTTGCCGCTGCCACTGACCCCGGTGAAGGCGATGAGGCATCCCTTGGGGATGCTCACCGACACGTCCCGCAGGTTGTTGGTACGAGCCCCCACCACCTCGATGGTCTCGCACCGCACCCCTGCGACGTCCTGTACGAACGCAGTCAACCTTCCTCCATCTTGACCAGGACCGGGACGTTGTCCCGGTCGAGGGAACCGATGGTCGCTCCAAAACCCGACGCCTTGTGTCATGTTTTCCAGCCGCGCCCTCGGCCGCCTTCCTCTCGCGTCACGAGGCCCTAGATGATCAGCCGTCGAAGCGGGTGATGATCTCCACTGCTTCGCCGGGTCGCAAGGAGACGGTGTCCTTGAGGCCGGCGTCGTGCGTATGGCGTTATGCCCAGGGAGACATGGTGGAGCTGAACTCGCTCAGGCATTTCCTGGTGGTGGCGCGACTGGAGCACCTCAGCCGGGCGGCCGACGAGCTTCGCGTCGCCCAGCCGTCGCTGAGCCGTACCATCGCCCGGTTGGAGAGCGAACTGGGCACACCGCTGTTCGACCGGAGCGGCCGGCTGCGGCTGAACGAGGCGGGCAAGCTCTTCCGCGACCAGGTCGAACGTTCCCTCGGCGAGCTGGAGGCCGGCCGGCGTGCCGTGGCCGAGGCCACCAGCGAGGGCCTGGGGACCGTGAGACTGGCGTCGGAGACCTTCCTCACCCTCACCGGCCCGCTGGCGGCTTACAAAGGTCGCCCGCGGCTCGAGAGAGGCGCGGGCGACCGTGGTTCAGCCGGCGGCCGGGCCCGGGATCGGGCTGTAGCCGCCGAACTTGTGCGGCGGCAGGACGGCGGGATTGGGCTCCAGGTTCAGGCCGAGGGCGCCGCTGCCGAGGCGGGCCAGCAGGAAGCCGGTGCCCGGGACGCTGGGACCGGTGCCGAACGCCGCCGGGTTGCCGGTGACGGTTCCGTCGATGCGCTCGAAGCCGCGGTAGGCCGCCTCGGAAGCGGTCGTCTTGTTGACGTACATGGCGTTGTCGGTGCCCCGGACGTAGAGGGCGGTGACGTTCGCCTGGTAGCTCAGGGCGACGTCGCTCGTGGCGCTGCCGCCGAGGGACCTCCAGGTGTAGGGCAGGGTGAACAGGTTGAGCACCCAGACGGCGTTGTCCGCGCCGCGGGCGGCGATGGAGCCGCCGCCGAAGATCGCGTCCTCCGCCACGGCGATGTTGCTGGTGACCCGCAGGTCCGCGAGCGGCTCGAAGGGGGTGACGCCGCTGGCCGCCACCCTGCTCACGTAGACGCGGTGGTCGGCGCCGCGGACGAACACCCGGACGGTGTCGTTCGGGAAGGCGAAGGTACGGGTGGCGGTGATGTCGCTGGTGGCGAAGCCGCCGAGGCTGCTCCAGCCGCTCCAGGCGCCGCCGGTGAGCTGGTTGGTCCAGACGGCGTCGTCGGTGCCGCGGGCGAAGATCCGCAGGCTGCCCGCGGGCGCGAGGTTGGGGACGAGCGCCTCGACGTCGCCGGTGACGGTCAGGCCGGGCACGTGCGCGTAGCCGGTGACGACGCCGGAGGGGGTGATCGTGTTGGTGTACACCTGGTCGTCGGTGCCCCGTACGAAGAAGTGGGTGCCCGCGGTGGTCACCACCACCGACGGGTCGCCGACGATCACCCCGCCGAGCGACTGGAAGGGCCCGAAGGAGGAGCCGGAGCGGGCGCTGTACAGCAGCGAGCCGTCGGCGCCGCGGGCGGCGACGCCGGTCGCCGTGGGCTGGGAGGTACGGTCGTAGGCGACGGCGGGAGTGCCGAGGTCGGGAAGGTCGGCCGCGTACGGGGCCGTCGCGGCGGCGGCGGAGGATCCGGGCGTCAGGACGCCCGCGGCCACGGCCAGGAGCAGGCCCGCGGTCAGGGTCTTGCGTAACCAGTGTGGCTGGACCATCGAAGTCCCTTCCGTTGGAGAGGTGACCGTGATTCGTCCGGCGCACGCGGGTGGATCACTGACGGCGCCAGGAGGCGCCAGGGGTAGGGCGGGCCTCACTGCCGACAAGGGGGTGTACGGCAATGCGGTGACACCCGGTGACCTGGAGCCTGGACGGTGGGTCTGGTCGTTCCCGGGAGGTCCCATGTCTCTCGTTCGCGCCGCGTTGCGCCGGGCGTCCCGGTGGCAGCGACCGTTGATGCTGATGGTCGCCTCGATGCTGCTCCTGCTGGTCGTCTCGGCGGCCGGGCTCGTGTTCGCCGACCGGATGCCGTCCGGCGCGCCCGTCTGGCTCAAGCTGCTCAAGCTCGCGGTGTCGATGGCCGTCTACGGGACGACCCTCGCCTGGATGTTCTCCCTGCCCAGCGGGGCAGGCGGCGGACCTCCGGGCCGGCCACCGTCCTCACCGTCTCCGGGTTCGCCGCCACCGCCGTCGTCGCAGCCGGTGACGGGACGCCGGGCGGGGGCGCGAGCAGGCGGCCGGCCCCGGCGCGACAGGTGCGGCCACAGCGGTCGTCGCCTCCACCGGCCACGGCGATCCGCACCGGCCCGCGTCCTGGGGTCGTCCTCCCCGAGGCTCAGCAACAGCTGAACTCCCGCCGTGGGACGTCCGCCCGCGGAGGTGCGATCGGCGGCGTTCCGCGCGCTCGCCGAGCTGCCGGGCGTGCGGCGGCTGGGCGCGATCGAAGGCGGCGAGGAGCTGCTGATCCAGAGCGGGAGGCATGAGAGCAGGCTGGTCGTCGATCCCGAGACGTCCCAGGTGATCCGCACCAGTTATCTCCCCACCGCCACAGGAGGGTCGATGGGGACGAAGCGCGACTTGTTCATCAAGCTGACCACGGGGTGGACGGACGAGCTTCCCCGGTAAGGTCCGCGCCCGTCACCCCGCTCGCCGCAGCAGCAGCGCCCCGGCGGTCATCGCCGCCGCCGCGGCGACGGCGGCCACGGCGGCGAGCAGGGCGGTGGCCGGGAATCCGAGGGCGCTGGAGAGGGCGCCGAAGGCGAACGGTGCGATGGTGGCGCCCGCGTACACGCCGATCTGCACGGTGTGCCCGGCGTCCTCGGTCCGGCCGGGCACCAGGCGCAGCGTGGTGGCGAGCAGGAGCCCGGTCCAGCCCCAGCCCGCGGAGAAGGCCAGGATGGCACCGAGGACGAACGTCGTCGCCGTCCCGATCGCGATCAGTGCCAGCCCGAGCCCGCCGGTGAGCATCATCGCGACGATCACCGCCGCGTTGCGGTGAGGAGCCCGGTCGGTGAGCGCCCCGGCGATGATCCGTACGGCGATGGCGAGCAGGGCGCTGAGCGACAACAGGTTGCCCGTGACGGTGGTGCCCAGCCCGGAGTGGGTGCCCAGTTCGACGAAGTACGTGGCCACCGCGTTGTTGCCGGTCGCGGAGAGCGCGGCGGCCAGCGCCCAGAGCACCAGGACCCGCCCGACCGTCCGTCGCTCGTCCCCGGCCTCCTTCGGCCTGACGGGCGGCGGACCGCCGGGCGCCCGGGCCAGCGGGACGAGCGCGACCGCTACGAGCGCGGCGGCACCCGCGACGAGCAGGGCGGTCCGCCAGCCGTACGCCGGGAGGACGAGGGCGACGAGCAGGCCGGGGACGAGGGCGGCCGCCCCCAGCGCCGCGCCGATCATGCCCGCGGCCAGCGAACGCCGGCGTTCCGGGACGCGTGCCGCGATCAGCCGGCTCGCCACCGGCTGGACGAGCGCGTTGCTCAGCCCGCCCACCAGCAGTGCCGCCGTCAGCAGCCCCGGCCCGGTCGCCCGTGACGCCACGACCATCACCACCGACGCGACCAGCGCCGCGACGGCGAGGACCGTGGGGACAGGCAACCGCGCCGCCACCCGTTTGGCGACGGGCGAGCCGAAGGCGGTGGCGGCGTAGAAGAGGCTCATGGCCAGCCCGACGGCGCTGCGGGAGAGGTGCAGGTCCGCTCCGATCGCCGGGGCCAGCGCCCCGACGGTGAAGCCGGGCGTCCCCGCCACGGTCGCGGTCAGCGCGGTCGCGGCGATTCCCGGCCAGTGCCGTACGGGCGAGCGGGTGGGCAGGCCGCGGGTGATGGTCGTCGGCATGGATCAGACGTCCAGGGGGCGCCAGGCGGGGCCGGCGCCGTCCCGGCGCACCTGCCCGAAGACCGCATCGGCGAAGTGGATGCCGAAGCCGATCGTGCCGGGCTCTTCCAGCTCGGCGAGGAGCTGACGCCGATGCCCGGCGGACCGGGCAGGGTCGTGGTCGTAGAGGCAGGACCATTCGGGGTGGTCCACCTGGATCGGTGAATGGAGGGCGTCGCCGAAGGCGATCAGCCGGGTTCCGCCGCCGGTGATGACGTACTGGGTGTGCCCGGCCGTGTGGCCGCCGGTGATCTGGGCCTTCACGCCGGGGAAGATCTCCTGGCCGTCCGTCACCGTACGCACGCGCGGCGCCAGCGCGGTGGCCTCCTCCTCGGTGACGCCCTGCGCGAGCAGGTCGCGTCGGGCCCATTCCGGTTCGGCCACCACATACTCGGCCCGGGTGAACACCGGCTGGTCACCGCCGGGGGCGGGGTGCCAGGCCCAGCCGAGATGGTCGATGTGCAGGTGGGTGAAGGCCACCGCCTCGATCTCCTGCGGCCTGCGGCCCAGCTCGGCCAGGCTGTCGAGCAGCGCGCCACCGTGAACGGCGCCGTTCGGGCTTCCCGGCTCGGCGGGCAGCGACACCGGGCCCCACCCGGCGTCGATCAGCAGGGCGCGGTCGCCGTTCTCCACCAGGAGTCCGCCGATGCTCGCCACGAGGTGGCCGGAGGCGTCCAGGTACTGCGGGTGGGCGGCCCAGGTCTCGTCGGTGGTGTCCGGCAGCCAGCTGCGCGGTCTCCCCTGGATGGCCCCGTCCGGCACGAAGGACACCTTCGTGTCGCCCAGCCGTACCGAGTGGATCCTCGCCGGCCGCCGTAGCCGCTCGTCCTGATGAACCGCGGAGTTCGACATGGTCGCGTTCCCTTCTTCGGGGGTCGGGTCGTCGGCCAGGCCACCATAAACTTCAAGCTTGAAATGGTCAAGCTTGAAAGATTCTGGCTTGATGTACTTGCTAGGATGGGGCGCATGACCACGTCCCCGCCGTCCTCGGAACCGCAGGCCGTCGCCGAGCGGGAGCTGTGCGGCCTGGTGAATGGACTGGCCCAGCAGATCGCCGTCCACGTACGCGAACGCGCGGTCACCCTGGGCCTCACCTCGGCCCAGGCGACCGCGCTGCGGGAGCTGACCGGCCCGATGACCATGCGGGAGCTCGCCGAACGCATGAGCTGCGAGCCCTCCAACGCCACGTTCATCGTCGACAAGCTCGAAAAGCAGGGCCTGATCGAGCGCCGTCCGCACCCCACCGACCGTCGCGCCAAGCAACTCGTCCTCACCCCGGAGGGCAACGCTCTGCGCGAACGGCTCCTCGAACTCCTCGTCCAGGACTCACCGCTGGCCGGCCTCACCGCCGAGCAGCAGCGCACCCTTCAGGACCTGCTCGAACGAGCCATCATCCGTCCATGAGCCGACGCCGGCCTCGCGCGGCCGGGCGTCAGCGTCGCGCCGCGGGGAGCAGCCGCGCCCCGACCCAGCCGACGACGCCGGCGACCACGCCGACCCCCGCGCCGGTCAGCACACTGCTGCCGAAGGCGAAGGTGCGCAGCAGCACGGCCTCCATCGCCGGCGACAGAGCACCCGCCAGGTTGCCGCCGAGAGCGGGCTGATCATCGCCGAACGACGCCGACCACAGCACCTGGTGGGTGACGCCGAGCAGAACCCCGTAGGCGACGCCGACCGCCAGCAGGGTCAGGAACGGGTTCGGGACACGCTTCCACAGCACGACGACCAGCCAGACGGCGATCGGCAGGAACACCAGCAGGGCGTTGACCACCGGACCGACCAGGCCCAGGTCATGCGCGATCGCCCTGGGCGCGCCGAGCGCGGCCAGGGCCAGGACGGCGATCGGCGACAGGCCGAGGGTCTTGGATCTCATCGGACAGGGTCCTCCGCCTCACGGGGTTTCGGTCGCGCCCGACGGTAGGCGCGGGGCCGGCGGCCTGTCGTCCGCCTGGGGTGCCGTTCCGGTACGGCGGGCGTACCGCGTGGGTTGTGGCGGGGGTCGGCGCCGGGATGTACGCGGCTTCGTGTGCACCATATTCCAAAGGTTTCCTTGACATCGGCACCCGGCCGGCCCAGGATTCCAAGCATGTCTTTGGAATCCTGGAGGAAGCGGCCACGCCGGGTGCTCGACGACCCCGCCGCCATGCGGGCCTTCGCCCACCCCGTCCGCCTGGCCCTGCACGAGCTGCTGATGCGGGCCGGCGCCACGACCGCCGCGGACGCCGCCCGCGAGGTCGGCATCAGCCAGGCCCTGGCCTCCTACCATCTGCGGCAGCTCGCCAAGTACGGCTTCGTGGAGCAGGCCGAGGCGCGCGACGAACGCGAGCGGCCGTGGAAGGCGACGTCGCTGACCCAGGAGTGGTCCGACACCGCATCGACCTCCGAGGGGTCGGCCGCCCGCGGCCTGCTGGAACAGGTCATCGCCGAACGGGCGCTGTCCCGGCTGGCCGAGTGGCAGGAGCGCCGTACGGACGAGCCGGACGAATGGCGGACGGCCGGCGGGATCGGCAGCTCCTACCTCTACGTCACGCCCGACGAACTGGCCTCGTTCGACGCCGCGTTCAACCGGCTGCTCGAACCGCTGATGGCGCGGATCGCCGACCCGTCCGAGCGGCCGGAGGGGGCCCGGCCCGTCCTGCTGACCACCCTCCTGGTCCCGCTCCCGGCCACCGGCACCGGTGACTGACGCCAGGGACGCCACCTTGCCGGGAGGGGAACCGGCAGGGGAGGCGCCGACCGGGATCGGCGGCCCGTTAGGGAAGAACCGCGACTACCGGCGGCTGCTCACGGCCGGGCTGATCTCGCAGACCGGCGACTGGGTCATCGGCACCGGCCTGGCGTACCACGTCTACGTCCTCACCGGGTCCACCCTGTCCAGCGCCACCATGCTGCTGGCGGGCCGCCTGCCGGACGTCCTGCTCGGCTCACTGGCGGGCGTGCTCGCCGACCGCTGGGACCGCCGCAGGCTGCTGGTGATCACGGACGTGCTGCTCGGCCTGGGGCTGCTGCCTCTCCTCGCGGTACGCGAACCGGGACAGGTGTGGATCGTCTACGCCGTCGCTCTGTGGACGGGCGTGATCAGCACGGTCCTGTTCCCCGCGCAGAAGGCCCTCGTGCCGCAGATCGTGGCCGCCTCGCAGCTCGTCAGGGCGAACGCGTTGCAGGGGCAGAGCGGCCAGGCCGCCAGACTGCTGGGAGCGCTGGCGGGCGGGGTCGCGGTCGGTGCGGGCTGGCCGCCGTCGTCTGGATCGGCGTGGCCGGTTTCCTGATCTCCGCACTCCTGCTGGCCCGCCTGCGTACGCCCGCCCGACGCGCCACGGCCGCGACGACCATGGGCGGGCAGTGGGTCGCCGGGCTACGGCTCGCCAGGAGCGACCCCGGCGTGCGCCTGCTGGTGACGTACATGGTGATCACGGGCCTGGGCGAGGGCATCTTCGCGACGCTCGCGGCGCCGTTCGTGGCAGAGGTGCTGGGCGGGGAAGGAGACGCGTACGGGCTGTTCCTGTCGGCGCAGGCGGTCGGCGGGATCGCCGGCGGCCTGGCGGTCGCCGCCCGCCCGGGGTACGCCACGCCGCGCGCGCTGTTCGGATGGGGAACGGTCGTCTTCGGATTGGCCGACCTGGCGCTGTTCACCTATCCGCTCCTGACGCGTGAGCTGTGGCCGGCCATCGCGCTGATCGCCCTGGCCGGGCTACCGGCCGCGGCCGCGATGGCGGGACTCACCACGTTCGCCCAGACGGCCACCGGCGAGGACCGGCTGGGCGCGGTCTTCGGCCTCCTCGGCAGCGCCCAGGCCGCCACGTCGCTGCTCGGGATGGTGTCGGCGGGCGTGCTCGGCGACCACCTCGGCATCGTCCCGACGCTCTGCCTGCACGCCGGCGGGCTGATCACGGCGGGCCTGCTCGTCGTGCTGACATCCCGATCATCATCGGCCGGCCTGTGACCCAGCGCATCTCAATCCGAGATGTTCAGGTGTCACTATCCGAAAGATGGTGCGATCAGTGAGAACGCAGGCCGACAGGCATCCGGTCCGGAAGATCCTCGGCCTTCTCGCCCTCGCCACGGCCACCGGCTGCGTCCCCACGAGCCCAGCCGCTGGAGGCGTCACCGGGATCACCGTCAACGCCGAAGGACGAATGGCGGTGGTGGCGGCATGGTGTCAGGAGCCTCCGGACGGCGTCATCATCTATCGCAGGGTCAACGGCGACCTTGTGGACCAAGCCGACCTCAAAGCGCCGAAACTGTCCGGGACCACGGCCTCCCTGGACCTGGAGAGAATCCCGCCGGGCTGGTCCCTGCTCAAGGGCGACCTGAACTTCCGGCCTGGCCAGAAGTACGTCGCCGGCGCCTACAACGCCACGAGCCACGCGAGAATGGCCGACGTCACCTTCACGAACGACACCAAAGAGAAGATAACGGCCGGAAGCATCCTCGTTCAGAACCACGCCGAACATCACCCGGACGGGGTCGATGCCCTGCTCTCCGCCGCCGAGTTCACCGCCAGAGCACAGCACTACTGCTGACACAGCCGACCTTCCTCACCCGCGCTTGCGGGCGCCGTCCACGACGTGACCGCCGCTCGCACCCGTCGCGACCTTGAAGGCGCGCGTCGAAGAGGGCCGTTACCCAGGATAAAAAAGGCTCACTGAGAAAGCCGACACGGCGCCGGAACATTGGCCACGCTCCATCGTGAGCTATACGCTCGGCGGCGATCGTGAACCGACCTGTCACTGAGCATCGGAGGCGGACATGGAGCCTATGAAGAAAATCCTGATTCGGCTTGCCGCGGTCGTGACAATAACCGGGTCCAGCATGACCCTCACCGCGGTCAGCGACGCGGCGGCACGACCGGCGCCCCAAGAGCCCTCCCCGTTGGCGCGCCTGGTGGGCGCGGACCTGGGCACCATCTTGTCGATGGTTCCGGCGGTCTTCTGCGGCAACCGGCTGGTCAACTACAACTCTCCTTCGTCCAACTCTCCCACGAAATGCGTCAACGGGGCAGAAAACAGCGGCAACTCCACCAACAGCGGGAATTACCATAGCGAAGGAGATCCCATCAACAGCGGCAATTTCTCGAACGTGAACGGCTCCACGAACAGCAACAACGCCACCGACAGCGGCAACAACGCCAACGGATCCCAGACCCTGCGGTGACCGGGCGGGCGGAATGAGAGAGCACGTGAACATGACCGGCCTGGCCATCGCCGTTGTCGGCCTGGCGTTCTTCGCCGCGACGACCCCGGCCCTGCCCGCCGAATCGTCGACTCGCGAGGCGGCCTATGTTTCCGCGAAGGCGGGCCATCCCAAGAACAAGGGAAACTCGCGAAAGTTCGGCAATTACTGGAGCAAGGGCAAATCGATCGACAGCGGAAACTTCTCGAACGTGGTCGACTCCTACAAGTCCAACAACCTGTCCGGAGGCAGCGGGAACAACGTCAACGGCCCGCAACGCATCATCATAAAACGCAGATAGCGCCTGCCCGAGCACGAGGATCGCCTCCACGAGCGTGGTCGCGCGATGCGAGCGATGACCTCGCGCGGTTCACGGCCAGAGTTGCAGCGTGAGAAGGGTGACCTCGTAGATGTTGCGGGGGAAGAGTGGCTCGCGGTCGTTGTCGACGAACTTGGAGAGCAGGCGGGCGCTCCACTGCGTCATCTCACGTCCAAGGTCGAAGGCCGGATGATAATCCCTCTCGCCCTGATCCTCCTTCACGGCGCAGACCCGCCCCGAAGCGAGGAAGAGCGGGCCGTCCCACACCAGCTCCCATTCCGCATATGGGTCGGGCGGGCCGTCCCATCTCTCGTAGCGTACGAACACGCCGACGTCCGGAGCGACATCCACGATGAGCGCATTAGGTCCGACCGCGACCCGCCGGCCACGGCCAGGCCCGCTGAGGTCCCAGATGCTCCGCTGACCGGGACGGAGATCCTTCGCAGCCTCGACATCCGCGAACCCGTGGAAACCCCTCACCTCTATCCCGTCGGAGCGCTCAGCAATGATCTTTCTCATGACAGCTCTTCTTTCCTTCCAGAGGGGACCGCCGGTACGGCATGCCGCTACTCTCCGGCGATATGACGATCAGGTTCATCGCCCGAGCGGTCGGAGTCCAGGATGGAGCCGACGATTGCCTGTCAGCCGGTATCGCCGAGACCGAGGACGGCGACGGCCTGATGTTCGACTTCCAGTGCGCCCTGTACGAGCCCGACGAGCAGGACATCACCCTGGGCTGGGACACCCACTGCGTGGTCACCGCAAACCAAGGCACCGCCTACGGCGCCGTCAACGAGCTCGCCCTGCACGGCAACGTGCTGCGCATCGTCCTGGACCCGCACGATCTCGAAGCGCTGGGCCTGTCCGACCCCGAGATCGAAGCGACCATCGAGGCGGACGACGAAGCGATCGAGGAGTTCCGGAACGCGTTGCGGCGCATTCTCGCCTACGGCCGTGAGGATGCCCGCCCGAAGGCTGTCCATCTTTGACGCGACCGGGACATGCCAATGCGAGCTCCGCTACCGACACCTTCCGCTTGGTTTAGACCTGCGATTCTGATCACGTCTCGGCCTGGGCGCCTGTCGGCCAGTTGCCGGCGCGAGCCCGTACGTCCGCGGCCACCTCCTGCACCGACCGGCCATCGGTGTCGATGCGCAGATCACCTGCCCCCGCCCGGGCAAGCGCCTCGGCCTCGCGGGCCGCGCGTTCGGCGGCACGTTGCAGGGCGTCCGGGCCCAGCCCTCTCAGCTCGTCGCCCGGTATGGAAGGTCCGCCTCCCTGGGCACGCCGTGCGATGCGGTCAGCCAGTGTCGCTGGACCGGCATCCAGGCGGCACACGGTCAGGGCCGTTCCTGGTAGCGACTCGGCATAGGCCTGGACGGTGTCGTCGGAGTCGGCTTCGCCGGAGACGACCAGGCATTGAGCGCCCACCGCGCGATAGCCGGCCCAGACGGCCGCGAGGTTGTGCGCCTTGAGGCGGCGGTTGTCCGTGTCGTCGTCGCCGACAGGAGCCAGCGCAGCGATCTGCTTCACATCCACGTAGGCGGCACGCAGACCGGTCCGGTAGACCTGCGAGAAGATCTCGTAACCGACCGTGGACTTGCCGACCGCCGTCGCGCCGCGCAGCCACAGCACGGGTGTGGGCGCGGCATCCGCCTGGGATGCGGGCGGGTGGTGCCGCAGGTCTCCGGAGGACGCCGGGGCGGGGAGGGCGGCCGGCCATCCTCCGGCCCGCTCGCGGATCAGTCGCGCCGCCTCGGGCACCGCAAGGCCGCCGGTGTCCACGCACACGTCGGCATAGTCGCTCCGGTCCAGGGCGTCTGCCTCGGCGACCGCCGCCTCCACCAGTTCGGGCCGCCAGCCTCGCCCCAGAAAGCGTTCCTTGAGCTCGGCGCTGTCGACGCGCAGCCGGCACAACGTGAACGCGGCCTCGGGCAGAAGGGCCGTGTACTCACGAACCTCCTCAGGAGCGTGGACAAAGCCCGCGAGGACGAGACACTGCATGCCTTCCTGTTTGAAGTGCGGCCACATCGCGGCCAGGTTCCGCGCTCGGAGGCGATGCGTCACACCCTCCGGCAAGGGGTGGCACAGGCCGATCTGGTCGGCGTCGACGAACGCCGCTTTGACACCGCCACGGCTCAGCTGCGTGAACACCTCCCAGCCGACCGAGGACTTCCCGACACCCGTGGGGCCCGACAGCCACAGCACAGGCAGGTGAGGGTTGCTCATCCGCGCGACAGTAGTGCGCTCCGGGCGGGGCGAGCGAGCGGATTTCGTCGCGCGGATCGGCGGCTACGACCTCCGATGCGGAGGTCGCTCCGCGCCGCGGTCGTTGGTCCATGTGCCGATGCGTACCGCTCCGGCCGTGCCCGATGTCGGCGGGGAAGACGAGCTGCCGCTGGACCTCGTGCTGGCCCCCCGCGAACTGCAGCTGCGCCCTTCCCGCTGGAAGCAGATCCGGGAACGTCTCAACGCGGGAACGCCGCCCGCCGCCGCAACGGGGTTTGCACCAACCGGTTGGATGCAACTATCACGTGTGTCGAGCCATCTACGGCTGGGGCATCACTCAATTGCACGTGGCGTTCTGCCCGCAATGGGCAAGATGACGAAGGCAGGCAACCCCCTCAGATGCTCCACCCGCACACGACCAGGTAACCATCGACGGTGGTGATGAGATCGGAGGTGGGGTCGTCGGGCAGGGTGTGGCCGAGGTCGCGGTTGCGTACCTCGCCGATCCAGCGGTCGTGCTGGTACTCGTGGTTGATGATGGCCATGAGCAGCGTCTGTGCGACGATCTTGAGCTGGGCGGGGGCGCCGACGTCGCCGGCGCCGATGGCGTTCATGCGGGCGTGGACCCGTTCGCCGACGGTGGCGCGGAAGTCGGCCAGCCGCCGGGGGTCGGGCAGGGGCAGCCGGTCCGCTTCCGGGTTGGCGGAGTCCATGAGGCCGTCCAGGTCGGGGGCGGGGCTCGGTTCGGCCGCGGTGAGGTTGCGGACCATGAAGTGGGCGACGTGGGCCTGGTGGCCGAGGTGCCAGCCGATGGGGCTGAAGTTCTGCTCGGGTCGCCAGTGCAGCTCCTCGGCGGTCAGGTCGCGCCAGAGCTCGTCGGTGTAGGCGCGGGCGCGGTCGTACTCGGCCAGCAGTTGCGGGATCTCATACAAAGTGGTCACTCCGGTCGTCGGTGGGCGGTCACGAGGGCGCCGCCCTTGGCGGCAGAGGTGCGCAGCCTACAAGGGGACCGTGCCGGACTGCGGAGAGGTTGACGGCGCGTACGCCGCCGCCTGCCTCGGCCGGGTGCGGGAGCTGCTGGAGGCCGTCACCTCATGGCCGGATGCCGTCGGGGAACCCGGTCCAGCGCAGCTCGGCGGGCAGGTGGCCCATGTCGTTGAACGTCACGAGCGTCGGCGGCAGGCCGGGGCGGTAGTGGATGACCGTCAGCGCGGCGTTGGCGCTGTTCAGTCCGAGCCAGCGTGACGGCGGCGCGTCCAGGGCGTGCCGCACCAGCCACGCGATCTGGAAGGCGTGCGTCACCAGGACCTCGTGGGTGTCGGTGGCCTCGGGGGCCGTGGCGAAGCGGGCCAGCAGGGCCTCGGCGAGCTTGTGGCCCGAGGCCGCCTCGGCCTCGTCGTAGCCGTCGAAGAAGCCGGCCCGCGCCGGGGGCATCTCGGCCGCCGGGGGGACGTAGGGCACGTGGTCGATGAGTTCGGCGGCCTCGGCGACGGGCGCGTCCGGCAGGTGGCGGGCGAGTTCGCGCGCGCTGGCGGCGGCGCGCGGCAGCGGGGAGTGCCACACGGCGTCGATCGGCAGGCCGGCGAGCCGTTCGCCCAGCAGTCCCGCCTGCCGGCGGCCGAGGTCGGTGAGGTTGCCGAGGGCGTCGGCCGCGCCGTGGCGGGCCAGGTAGAGGTGTCGCGTGGTCATGGGCGGGTGGGGCGCGGCGCCCGGGCGGGCCCGCTTCCCGTCTCCTTCCGGTCCGTGACGGTGCCGGTGGTGCCGTCGATGGTGATGGTGCTGTCGTCGTGCAGTCTGCTCGTCGCGTCGGGGACGCCGAGGACGGCGGGGATGCCGTGCTCGCGGGCGACGATGGCGGCGTGGGAGAGTACGCCTCCGGTCTCGGTGACGACGCCGGCCGCGATGCGCAGCAGCGGCGTCCAGGCGGGGTCGGTGAGGGGGCAGACGATGATGTCGCCGGGCCGCGCGCGGGCGAAGTCGCGGGGGCCGCGGATGATCCGCGCGGTGCCGGTGGCGATCCCGTGGCTGCCGGGTGTTCCGGTCAGCGTGGCCGGGGGGTGGTGGGTGGGCCATGCGGGAGGTGTGGCCGTGACCGGCCGTGCCTGCAGGATCCAGGGGCGTCCGCCGGCGATCGCCCATTCGACGTCCTGCGGCCCGCCGCGTAGGGCGGCGATCTGCTTGCCCAGCTCGGCGAGCAGCCCGGCGGTCACGTCGTCGAGTGACGGCTGGTCACGGGCGTCGGCGGGCACGTCGGACGTGACGAGCCGGTCGCCCCGCCGGTCGAGGCGGGTGCGTTTGTGCGCGAGCGCGCGGGTGTCCGTCCCGTCCCCGGCGACGCGGTAGGCGTCAGGGGTGACGGTGCCGCCGACGACGCTGGGGCCGAGCCCCCAGGACGCCTCGATGCGGACCGGGTCGTGCGGGTCGGCCGGGGTGAACATGACGCCGGACGCCTCGGCGTCCAGGTGGCGCTGCACGAGGACGGCCATGGCGAGGTCGCCGGCCCCCTGGTGGTAGTCGACGGCGCGCGGGGTGAACAGCGAGGCCCAGCAGGCGCGTACGGCGTCCGCGACCGCGCCGGCTCCGCGTACGGCGAGAAAGCTGTCGTGCTGACCGGCCGCCGACATCCGGCCGGTGTCCTCGTGCGCGGCGGACGATCGCACGGCGACGGGCGGATCGCCGAGCTCGCCGAGCGCCTGTCCGAGCGCGTCGATCAGGGCGGCCTGGACGGGAAGGTCCTCGATCGCCCGCCGCCGGTCCGGCCCGGGGTCCAGGTCGCGTACGGCGGCCCGGTAGGCGGCGAACGGCACCACGAACCCGTCGGGGACCGGCAGTCCCGCGCGGAGCAGCGCCCCGAGCGCCCCGGCCTTGCCCCCGCACGTGCCGGCGGCGGCCGACCTGAGGGGTACGATCATCCGCCCGCCTTTCAACGAAACGTTGACAACATTTCGTTGATTCTGGATCATGAACGGCATGTCACGCAAGCAGGACCTCAGTCAGGCCGGCCGCGCGGACCGCGCGGACCAGGCCCAGGCCGGCCGCGAGCACGACGCGCGGCGACGCCTGCTGCGCCTGGGCGCGGACGCGCTCGACGCCCGTCCGTGGCGCCCCGCGCCGGCCCCGCCGTCGGCGGTCGACCTCGTCCAGTTCGCCGTCTGGCGCAACGCCGACCTGGCCCCGGAGGACGTCCTGAGCGCGCTGGCCCTCCTGCCGGCCGCCCGAGCCGAGGTCGACGGGCTCGAATCCGCCCTGCTGTTCATCGCCCGCGGCAGCGGGCTGACGTGGGCGCAGATGGCGGACGCGATGGGGTTCAACTCGCCGCAGGCGTGCCAGCAGCACTACACCCGCCTGACCGCGCGCGAGGCCGGCGCATGACCCGCGACTCCGCGCCCGACCTGCTGGTCCTGCACGCCGTACGCGTCCTCGGCTTCGCCGACACCCCGGAGGTCGCGCGGCGGTACGGGCTCGACGCGGCCCAGGCCGAGGAGCTGCTGCGCGACTTCGAGGCGCGCGGCTGGGCCGGGCACTCCGCCTTCGCCGGCACCGGCGGCTGGTCGCTGACCGAGCCAGGCCGGGCCGAGAACGAGCGCAGGCTCGCCGCCGAGCTCGCCGACGCCGGCGGCGCCGACGAGGTCAGGGACGTCTACCGCGCGTTCCTCCCGCTGAACGCCCTCCTGCTCCAGGCCTGCACCGACTGGCAGCTCCGGCCGACCGCCGGCGACCGGCTAGCCGTCAACGATCATCGTGATGCCGACTGGGACGCCGGGGTCCTGCACGAGCTCGCCTGCGTCTCCCGCGCGCTCACGCCGCTGGCGGACCGGCTCGGGAGCGTGCTGACCCGGTTCCGCGGCTACGACGCCCGGTTCGCGGCGGCGCTGGCGCGCGCCCGGGCCGGGGACAACGCCTGGGTGGACCGCACCGACGTCGACTCCTGCCATCGCGTCTGGTTCCAGCTCCACGAAGACCTCATCGCCACGCTCGGCCTGCACCGGCACGCGCAGCCTTGATCTCAGGCGAGCGGCCAGTTGCGCAGGGCGGCGTCGGCCATCTCCTGGAGTTCCTCGCGGCCGACACCGCTCGCGGCCCCACGCGCCGGAACACGGGCAGGATGCGCAGGAGTTGTTCCGCAGGATCGTCGCGACGCCGGTCATGGCACGTCGCAGAGTGCGCTGGCCGGTGGTGATCCCCGTCGCCGCGATGCTGGCGGCCGTGGCCGTCATGGGGGTGGCGTTCATCCCCACGGGCGCGCCAGGCGGCGTCGCGCCGGCCGCCGCGCTGGCGTTCGAGCGTTCGGGCGACGACTGGATCGTCACCGTCAAGGACCTCTACGCCGACCCCGAGCGCTTCGCGTCCGAGTTCAAGGCCCGTGGGCTCGACATCCGTCTGACGATCGCACCGGGCTCACCGAGCATCGTCGGTCATGTCACGGCCACGGATAATTCGGAGGGAGCCGGCATCGAAGAGGAGTCGGTGGAGTGCGAGTCCGGCCGATGCACGGCCTCATTCCGCATTCCCGGGGACTTCAAGGGCAGCGCGCAGATCTCGTTCGCCCGCCCGGCCCGGCCCGGGGAGCGGTACGTAGCGGCAGGCGACGCCGAGGCCACCGGTGAGCTGCTGCACTGCGTACCGTTCCGCGGCATGACCGTGGACGAGGTACGGGCCGTGCTGGCCGAGCGGGACGGCTCGATCGAGGAGTTCAGGGTCGGCAAGCGATCGGACCGCGCCCAGCAGGTGCCGGGCAACTGGTTCGTCACCGACGCGGTGCCGTCGGCCACTGGACAGGTGCTCGTCTGGGCGCAGCCGGGCCGGGTGAAGCTGACTCCCGAGATGACCATGCACGTCAAGAAGAAGATGGCCGGATGCCCGAACGGCTGAGCCGAGATCGCCGTGCTCCACGCCCAGCAGGACGACGTCCTCGGCGGAGGCGACGGGGAGCTGTCGTCCGGTTCGAGGCCGGAGCCGACCCGGCGCGCGCCGCGGCCCCGCAGGGCGGAGATCAGCCGGCGGACGGTGATCGTCCACAACCAGCCGGCCACGTTGTCGCCCCCGGAAGCCGCCCGCCGAACGCCACACGGCCAGGAACGTCTCCTGCAGCGCGTCGTCCACCACGTCCGCGTCGGCGCAGCGGCGGGCCAGCCGGGCGCGCAACCAGGGGGCATGGCGCTGGTGGAGGATGCGCAGGGCGGCGGTGCTGCGGGCGGCGACGGCGGTGACGAGGTCGGCGTCGCCGCCTTCCGCGGTGACGTCCGGGGCCGCGCGCCGCCGGAAGGGGAACGGTCTCACGGTGTATCTATCGCAGGGTCCGTACGGGCTGGTTCGCTCGGATCGGCTCGTTTGCCGTCGGGCAGGCACTGAGGCGTTGCAGTTCTTTTTCGCCCATGTGAAGGTGACGGGATGTCAGACCCCGGCGTCGCCCACTACGGCGAACTCGTCACTCGATGGATGTCTGATCCGGCCTGCGTCACCTGGTGCTCGGGTCTCGACGTCGAACAGGCCGCGCGTTGTTTCGGCGCGGACGTGGAGAGTGGGACGCCGATGACTGTCACGGACGCCGAGTTCGAGCACTACGACGAAGCCTGGCAAACCGTCCTTGTCGGCTCGCTGGACGGCTGGACCCTCGCGATCGAACCGAACGGCGGCGAAGCGCGTTCCTCTGAGGTCATGGCCGCTCTCTCCATCGCGGGGGAGGCGTTCACGCTCTATTGGAATGGCCCGGCGCAGGTCGAGTTCAACTATGCCGCACAAGGGCGTCTGATCGCGTCAATCCCCAAATCCCCTGTCACCGACTGGCCCTCTGCCATGAAAGAAGTCGTCGCCCCGCACGTCCCTGGCCTGTCATTCCCGACCACCCCCGACGACCAATGGAAAACCTCCGCCTTCACCCTCGCCGCCCGCCTGAGCAACACTTATCTGACCGACCGGTGGTTGGAGACGGAACACTGCCGCTTCGTCATATCGACTGTGCTCTGAAGCCGACGGGCCGCGCCCGAGAGGAGCCCGCCCGGCCGGGTTGGTGTGCGAACATCGGGCGATGCTGACCGAAGAGATGGTGGTTGACGCGCAGGTGCCCGTTTGTCCGGTGATTTCGCCGGATGGGCGGTGGGTGACCTATGGCGTGATGCCGAGCAGGACGGTCTGGGTGGCGGGGGTGGACGGGAAGGCGCCATCGAGGAAGCTGGGTGAAGGGATCGACCCCAAGTGGTCAGCCGACTCGCGGTATGTCTACTTCCGGACGGAAGAGCAGTTGCACCGGGAGCGGGCTGAAGGGGGCGACCGCAGGTCGTGGAAGGGCGAGGTGGGCGCCTACCTGCCGCTCGCCGACTCCTGCACGGTGGTCGTGCTCTCGCCGGACCCCGGCGAGAGCGATCCGTGGGTGTGGAGCGAGACCGCGAACCATGACCGGCTGCGGCTGCTCGATCTGCGGAGCGGTGCGGTCACGACCCCAGGGGTCTTCCTGGGGCGGCATGTGGTCGACGTGGCAGAGCGGCCCGGGGGCGGGATGCTCGCCGTGCTCACGCAGGAGTCGGCCGACCCCGATCCCGGCGAGCTGACGCCACGCCTGCACCTGTTCGACCCAGCCACCGGCGAGGTGCGAGAGCTGGGCGCGGCGGCCGTGTCGGCGGGCTCGCTCACCTGGTGGGAGGGAGCGGACGGGTGGCATGTCGCCTACATCGCGACGACACCACCCGGCATAGTCGGCGGGAACGCCGTGCTGGACGTCACGCTGGCGGAGGGAGAGCACCGCAATCTCACCGAAGGTCTACCGGTCTGCCCGCTCAACCTGACCTCCGGCGGGTTGGCTCTGGTCGCGGACGGGCTGGACTCCGCGATCCATCGCCTTGACCCGGCCACGCGAAGGCTCGTCGAGGTCCTTCCTCTGCGGGGACTGGCGTGGTGGTTGACGGCCGACGCGGACGGCGCGACGATCGCGCTGGCCAGGAGCGAGGCGCACGAGGCACGCTCGGTCTTCGCGGGTCCTGTCCAAGGTCCGTTGGTACGGCTCAGCGACACCGCACCCGAACTGCGCGCCATCGAGTGGGGCGCCCAGGAACGCCTTTCCTATCGGGCGAAAGACGGGTTGGACCTGGACGGCCTGCTCGTCCTGCCACCCGGCAAGTCCCGGGAGGACGGCCCGTTCTCCTTGGTCACGATCGTGCACGGCGGGCCCTATGCACGCTGGGCGGACCAGTTGCTCCTGCATCACTACGAGCCCGCGCAGTGGTTGGCCGCCGACGGTCACGCCGTCTTCCTGCCCGATCCCTGGGGCGGCCAGGGCCACGGGCACGCCTTCGCCACGAACGGCACCCTTGGCAGGGAGGAGTGGCAGGACCTGCTCACCGGCATCGACCTGCTGATCGAGCAGGGGGTGGCTGACCCTGACCGGTTGGGCATCGGCGGCTACAGTCACGGCGGATACATGGCCGCCTGGGCAGTCGGTCAGACCGACCGCTTCAAGGCGGCGCTGGTGGGTGCGGGGATCAGTGACTGGGGCATGCTCGCCGCGGCCGGCGAACTGGGCGCGTTCGAGGCGGCGCGTGGCGGCAGCACCGGCTGGGAGGGAGTCGGCCCGCACCCACATGACGAGCGGAGCCCCATCTCCTACGCCGCCAGGATCCGAACCCCGGTCCTGATCGTTCATGGCGCGCAGGACACCAACGTCCCGCTCAGCCAGGCGGAGTTCCTGCACCGGGCCCTGCGCAGGTTCGACGTCGAGCACGAGTTCGTCGTCTACCCGCGCGAGGGTCACCACATCGTCGAGCGAGCCCACCGTATCGATCTGCTACGCCGTACCAGAACGTGGTTCAGCCGCCTGAACGGGCTCTTCACAGACGAAGGCGCAGTCACGACCTGAAGCCGGCGCAGCCGGGACGCCTTGCCGAGTTTGCGTCAGGTTCGCGGTAGGCGGCGATCATCCGCTGGTAGATCCCCCAGGTCGCCTCGACTTCGACGTGCGTGTCGCCGTGGCTCTCCGCGTCGAACAGGTCGGCGAGGCGGTCCTTCTGCTGGTCGGCGCCGGTTTGCAGGGTCCGCCGTACCCGGTAGAGCGGGTCGTCCTTACGGCCGCGGTGGCCATGGACGATCAGCCGGCGCCGGCACTGGTCGAGCGCCTCACCGGCCAGCCGCACGACGTGGAAGGGGTCTATTACCGCGACCGCGTCAGGGAGCTCTTCGAGTGATCACCCTGGGTGAACAAACTCGCCCGGTTCTCGAGCCCCGGGCACAAGCTCGGTCTTCGGGGGCCGGTGATCGTCCGGTGGCGTTCGGCCTGTCAGGCGCGATCGTGGAGAGTGATCTGGTAGCCGTCGGGGTCGGCGAAGGTGAATGTCCGGCCGAAGGGGCCGTCGGTCGGTGCGGAGACGATGGTGTGGCCGTCGGCGACCAGGGCATCGTGGATGGCCTGGACGTCTGTGGCGTGGAGCCAGATCGCGGCACCGATGCCGGGCTGAGCGGCGGATGTGAGATCGGTGCCGGGAACGATGTCGCGGAGTGCGAACGCGATCGGCTTCGTCTCGAAGACGACGGCGTGCGGAGGTCCGGCCGGCGAGCGGACGAGGCCGAGGTACTGCTCGTAGAACGCCTGCGAAGCGTGGAGGTCGCGCGCTTGGAGCGAGATGAAGTCGGGGCCGGTGACGGGCATGATGATGCTCCTTCTCTTCGTGTCAGTTTTCTGACACAGGTGAATCTATGTCAGAATACTGACATGAGTCAAAAGGGTGTCGGCGTCGATCTGGAGACGTCGCTGGGCTACCTGCTGAAAGAGGCGTCGAGCGCCCTCCGTGCAGCCATGGAGGAGGTGCTGCGGCCGCTCGGGATGAGCGTGACGCACTACTCCTGCCTCGAGCTGCTGGCTCAACGGCCGGGCTTGTCGAACTCCGAGCTCGCGCGGGGCGCGTTCGTGACCCGGCAGACGATGAACGTGCTGCTCCAGGCCCTGGAACGAGACGGCTACGTGACCAGGCCCGCGGAGGCGCCCGTCGGGAAGGCTCTTCCCGCGCGGCTCACGCCTCGCGGCCGGCGGAGCCTCGAGAAGGCGACCGTGGCGGTCCGGTCCGTCGAGGTCAGAATGCTGGCAGGCATGTCCGAGACCGAGCAGTCAGAGGCGTTCCGGATCCTGCGGAGCATGATCCATTCCCTGCGCGATGGCAACGACGACGCATAGCTCGTTCCCCGGCGCACGTCCCGTCGCGCTCGGACAGGAGTGCAGCCGAGCGTGAGAATCCGTGCGGGCGACCTCGAAAACCGGCGGACCCCGACTGCACCCTCTTCTGCGATGAGTCCCTTGAACGCCGGCCTCGCGAAGCCCGGTTCGCGTCACTCCAGCCCTTGAAAGTCGGCCTGACGCGGCCTGGTCGCATGGTTATGACGAGCGCTAAGGTGGCGCGTGATCACCAAGCCTCCCGGATGGCTGTACCTCACCGTGCTCTCCGCCTCGGCCTGCGTCATTCTGTACTGGGCCAGCGTCCCCCATTGGTACGTCATCGAGATGATGCTGGTTGCCTTCTTCTTCGGGGTTCCTCTGTATGTGATCTGGTTGTTCCGCTTCGGCTTGGCGGTCGGTCGAGGCGCGATCGACGGACGGATCGTACGTTGGGTCCTGCCTTGGATCATCGCCGGAGGCGTGGTGGGGGCACTCGTCGTGGACGCGCCCTTCTGGCTGCGATTCACGATCTCGAAACCGAGCATGGAAGCCTACGCTCAGACCGTAACCAGGCAGACGGATCGCGATTTTTCCTGCCAATGGGTGGGGTTGTACCGGATATGTGATGCATTTCCGTACTCGGGATTGGAGAAGGACGCCGAGGACGTCCCCGGCAGCGCTTGCCTGATCGCCGAGGAATGGGCCGTCTACAGCAATACGAACTTCGTCCTGCTTCCCAAGGGCGAGCCCGAGGAGACGGGGGACGACACCTACCGGCACCTCACGGGCTCCTGGTACGGCTGGCACGGTTGGGACTACTGGTAACACCGCGCAGGTCCTGTGGTCGTCAGGCCGAGCCCGGTCCTGGGAGGAGGTCGACGTCGTCGGCGTGCATCGGCTCTCCGCAGTGACTGCAGCGCGGGTCGACGTGGCCGATCTGCCCGCAGGCATGGTGGCGGTACAGCACGGGAGGCCCGGCCTCGCCGGCGAGCCAGCGGTCGCCCCACCGCGCCATCACCATGAGCATCTCGACGAGCTCGGTGCCCTTGGCGGTGAGGTGGTACTCGTAGCGGGGGCGGGCGTCGTAGGGCAGCCGCTCGAGCACGCCCTGTTCGACCAGGTGGTTGAGCCGCTCGGTGAGCACCTTGCGGGAGATCCCGAGGTCCGCCTGGATGTGGTCGAAGCGGCGCACCCCGGCCCACACGTCGCGCAGGATCAGCGGTGACCAGGGCTCGCCGATCACGTCCAACGTACGCGCGATGGAGCACGCCATCTCCCCGAACCGCGTTCGCTGCATGGCGACAATCTAGCAATTGGGGTTCCCTTACGAAACCTTGGGTGCTACCTTCCCAGAGTCTCTTAAGGAAACTCTGAAGGGGATCCGATGGCATTCATCAGGCGTTTCGACCACGTCGGCATCACCGTCGCCGACCTCGACGCCGCGACGGCGTTCTTCGTCAGCCTCGGCCTGGAGGCCGATCAGAAGATGGCCGTAGAAGGCGAGTTCCTGGACACGGTCATCGGCATGACCGATGCCCGCACCGAGATCGTCATGCTGCGACCGCCCGGCGGAGGGACGACGCTGGAGCTCTCCAGCTTCACGCGGCCGGACCACCTCCCGGGTTCGCCTGCCGCGCCGGCCAACGAGCTGGGCCTGCGCAACGTCGCCTTCGAGGTGCACGACCTCCGAGCCGCGGTGGACCACGCCGCAGCCGCCGGCTACGGCCTCGTGGGAGGCATCGGCGAGTACGAGGGCGTGTGGCGCATGGCCTACGTCCGCGGGCCCGAAGGAATCATCGTCTCGCTGGCCGAGCGCATCGAGAAGTAGGGAGACCTCATGAGCACGACCGTGACCGACGAACAGATCCGGGCTCTGGCCGCGACCGCGAAGCCCTACAGCCTGGCGCTCCTCCACTGGAGGCCGGAGCGGACCATGGACGGCGCGGACGCCATCGAACTCGAACACCAGCGGCGCATGGTGTCGCTGCGTGCTGAGGGGGTGATCGCGATCCTGTGCCCGGTCGCCTCCGACACCGTGGCCGGCGTCGCGATCATGACCGTGCCGGCCGAAGAAGCCGCGGAGATCATGGCCGAGGACCCCTGCGTGCGCGCGGGGATGATGCGCTGCGAGGTTCACCCGTGCCACGGCTTCCCCGGAGACGCCCTCCCCGTATGAACGATCCCGGCCAGGGCAATCAGCACCTGTCCGATCGTGGCAGCCATGTCGCGCACGCCTGTTCACGGCAGAACATCACTGAGGGCCGGCGCCTCGCGCCCTCGCCGCACTGCCCGGCGGACGCCCTTCTCGCTGCCGACGCGAGCGCGCCGTTCACGACTGGCTCACGGGAAGTTGGCCGGGGGAGCGGCGTTCAACGCATGCGCGAACTGCGGGCTGCCGCCGTCTGAGCATTCCCCGGCCTGATCACCCCGCCAGTCGGGCGGTCGGCGTGGCCAGTATCGGATAACCTCGGTTCGTCCTGGCGGCGTCGTCCCCCTTTCGCCGTTCCTGGCCTACGAAGTGCCCCAGGTGACCGTCCAGGGCCAATGCGCCGAGGTTCCCGTCCAGGCTTCGCTGCGGCCGGGCGAGATCCAGGACTTCCATCTGGGATCCTGGTCACGGCCGGACGCATTCAACGGAGGCCGGGACGATTTCGAGGTCCGCGTAGGCGTCACCGCAGCGCAAACGGCCTACGTCTGGGTGCGGAGTTCAAGGTCAGTGTGACTCCCAACCCGGTGGGGCGCGTCATTCCCATCGAGCCCAGCGCGAACTTCAGCGACTTCTCCGTCAACTCCTTCTGCTCCAACGCACCGACCCCGAATTGCAGCCGGTCCATTCTCGACGTCGCCCTCGCATCGGACTGAAAGTTCGCGGGTTGCGGGCGTACAGCCCGCCTCGACTCCCTGGACCAGGAAAGGCGCCGATCATTAGGCTGGAGGGAGCGTGCGAGGGCGCTGCCAGTCCGCGGGCAGGGATTTTCCCACCTCGAGCAGCACATCGACGCACCGGACAAGATCATCCTCTTTCCGGCCGGGCGAGCGGACCTCGGCGACGAAGGAGGTTGCGATGTCCGCCCGCCATTTCGAACTGCCGGCTCATCCGAACCTGGAGTACTACCGCAAGCAGGCCAAGCACCTGCATCGCGCATACGCGGCGGGCGACGCGGCAGCCGCAGCCCGGGTCGCCGAGGTGCTGGGTGGCCGGGCCGGCGAGCGGTTCCTGCTCAGCGACGCCCAGTTCGTGCTCGCCCAGGAACACGGATTCCGGACCTGGGCCGAGTTCCGCGCTCACATCGAAGGACGCAGCACGACCGAGGAGCGGCCGGTCTCCCGCCTCATGGGGATCAGGCCGGGCGCCTACGTCTCGATGGCCGACCGTCTCCTCGCCGAGCTGCGCCGCAGCGATCCCGGCGCACTGCGACGGTTGCGGGCCTACGTGCCCCGGCATGCCATCGCGACCTCCGCCGCCACCGTCGAGCTCCGGGACGCGCGGCTGATCATCGCGCGGGAGTCCGGCTTCCCGACGTGGCGGGAACTTGTGGCGTTCACCGAGAAATCCCGGCGTGACCTCGACGAACGCCAGGAGGAGCGGCGGCGGCTGCACCGCGAGGCCGAAGCCCTGCTGGCCGGCGACACCGATCGGCTGGCCGGTCTGACCGCCGAGCAGGCCGACACCCTGCTGGAGATGCTGGCGGGTCCCGAGACGATCCCCGGTGTCCGGCTCGAGAAGGAGCTCGGCGTGCCGCGTGCCGCCGTGGAGGTTCTGATCGGCAGGGCCACCGGCCTGGACGCCCCGCTCATCCAGGCTGTCCGCTGCGGTCGGGTCGAGTACGTACGCCTGCTGCTTGCAGCCGGAGCCGATCCCGGCGCCCGCATCTGGGGCAGCACCCCGCTGGAGAACGCCGTTCTCTCTGGCGGCACGGAGCTCGTCGACTTGCTCGCCGGGCACGGGATCGTCCCGCGGGCGCTGTGGACGTACGCCGCCTGCGGGCGGCTGGATCTCGTGCAGTCCTGTTTCGACGCGGACGGCGGGCTCCGGCCGGACGCGGCATCGGCGCGCCCCGATCTCGCTGACGCCGCCGGCGGCGGTTTCCTCGCCCGGTTGCCGCCTACTGACGATCCGGAGGAGATCGTGGGGGAGGCGTTCGTGCACGCCTGCCAGCACGGCCGGATCGAGGTCGTGCGCTGGTTCCTCGATCGCGGCGTCGATCCCGACGTCGCGCCCTACCTCGGGCGGACCGGCCTGCACTGGGCGATCCCGCCCGGGAACGTCGAGGTGATCCGCCTGCTTCTGGAGCGCGGTGCCGATCCGTCCATCCGCGACGACGTCTTCCGGATCGACGCCGACGGCTGGCTGCACATGTCCCACGCGGCTCACCCGCACGATCCCGTGACCCGGCAGATCCACGACCTGATCGAGGCTCGATCGCGCTGAGCTACTGCGGCGGTTCAGTCGTCCTCAGGGTCGGCCGCCTGGAGGCGACGCCACTTGGCCATCGATCGCTCGATCTCCTCGCGCATGAACGCGAAGAACCGCCCAGTCTCCTCAAGCCGCCGCCCGGCGGGGGAGTCGTGGCCCAGGAGCGTGACGCCTTCCTCCGCGCCGGTCTGTACGTGGACCAGCACCGGCACGGACCGGCTGATGTAGTGGCTCCAGGTGTGCTCGTGGATGCGGCAGAAGTCGTGCCTGCTGCCGGGTGCGCGGCCGCGTTCGACCAGCCGTACCTGCACCAGGTACTTGACCGCCCCCGAGATGGCCGGCGCGCCGACGCCCAGCCGCTCGGCCAGCTCGGCGGCCGTCAGCTTGCCGGAGTCGGTGACCAGCAGCGCGGCGTACACGCGTGCCGCCATCCGCGGCATGCCGGACTCGACCAGGATCTGCGCGAACCGTTCCCGGAAGTCCGCGATGGCGTCCTCGCCGGCTCGCGTCACCACCGCTCCGTCCTCCGCCGTCATGACGCCAGAGTCTAGAGCATTTCGGAAATTTCACGAATTTCGTGAAATAGGAGTAGCGTCGTTGTCGTGATGGACACCGGACTCCTCGGAGTGCAGAAAACCCTCACTCCCGTCCTCAAGGCCAAAGCGCTGGACAACCGGCTCCCGGACCCGATTCTCGGCGACACCTACGCCGAGCGGGTGATGCGCCTCCTCGACCCCGCCTACGACCAGCGCAGATTCGGCACCAGCCAGCTGGGCCTGGTCGCCGTGGTCCGCGCCCGGGCCCATGACGACTGGGCCCGCGATTTCCTCGCCGAGCACCCCGACGCGGTGGTCCTGCACCTGGGCTGCGGCCTTGACGCCCGCCCCTACCGCATCGACCCGCCCCCCACCGTCGACTGGTACGACCTGGACTACCCCACCGTCATCGACCTGCGCCGGCGGCTCCTTCCGCCGCGCGAGCACCACCACGCGCTGATCGGGGCCGATGTCACCGACCTGACCTGGCTGGAGCGCGTCCCTCGCGGCCGACCGGCGCTGATGATCGCCGAGGGGCTGGTGCCGTACCTGACCGAGGAGGACGTCCGGCGGCTGCTGACGAGCGTCGTCGATGCCTTTCCCTCGGGCCAGATCCAGTTCGACACGGTGGCGGTCTGGGCGTGGCGCACCTCGAGGTGGAATCCCACGCTGCGCATGTACGACGCCCGGTTCCACTGCGGCTTCGACGTACCGGCGGCGTTGGCCGCGTGGCATCCGCGGCTGGAGTACGTCGACGAGGCGCCGATGAACGACGCGCCGCTCCTGATGGCCAAGGCCCCGGCGGGCGTCCGCCGCTTGTACCGGGTCATGAACCTGCTGCCGGGCATGAAGCGCTCCACCCGCATCGTGCGTTTCCGCTTCCGCGAGACGCCGGTCTGACCACCGCCGCCGGGCCGGCCGAACCGTCCGTCGGACGTTTGTGCAGGTGTGTACGGCCCGGAAGCGACTCCGGCCACCTGGTCCCACTGCTTCTCAGGAGCTTTCCACGAAGCGCGCGCCCGGCCCGGGTGTGCGGCAGATGTCGTCCGGGGCGAGGTGGCTGTGCCCCGCAGCGCACTCCAGGACGACCTTGACCGGCTCGTCGCAGGAGCTCGCATCGCCGACGGGCCGGTGCCGGACGATGACCGAGGGGCCCTGCGGGTCGGCGAGATACGTGTCGCCCCATTCCAGGAGCGCCACGAGCGTGGGCCGCAACGCCCGGCCCTGCTCGGTGAGCTCGTAGGCGAAGCGCTGCCGATCCCCGGGCTCCTGATAGGGCACGCGGCGCATCACTCCCGCGGTCACCAAGGTCTCGAGCCGAGTCGCCAGGAGATTTCTGGCGATCCCGAGGCGGGAGTGGAACTCGCCGAACCGGCGCGCGCCGTCCAGCGCTTCACGGACGATCAGCAGCGACCAGCGCTCCCCCACCACCGAGAGGGCGCGCGCCACCGAGCAGTTCACCGGGTCGATTCGCCGCGTCTCCATGGGACGAGTGTACCCATCTGGGTTTACAAGTTGTACTTAGCCACCCTAGACTCCGGGGCCTGAGTTGAAGAATTAAACTCATGGAGGAGATCGACCATGCCCATGCTCGACGTGTACATTCCCGACGGCGCGCTCCAGCCCGACGCCGAGGCGGCCCTGCTGAAGCGCATCACCGAGATCCTCGTCCGCAACGAGGGATTCGACCCTGACGACCCGGTGAGCCGTTCCGTCTCCTGGCTCTGGCTGCACCGACCGGCCGGCGTCTACGTCGGCGGCGAACCCGCGGACGCACCTCGCTACAAGGTCGTCCCGTCCGTCCCCGAGGGTCAGCTCGACGAGCAGAAGCGTGCGAGCGTCATCGCCGAGGTCACCGAGGCGATCCTCGACGCGGAGAACGGCGCCTGGCCGCGTGACGCCAGCCGGATCTGGGTGTTCCCCACCGAGATCCCCGAGGGTCACTGGGGCGGCTGGGGCCAGATCAGGCCGCTCGCGACGATCCTCGCCCGGCTCACCGGCGACGACGCCGAGCGGGCCCGTACGCTCGCGCGTGAGCGGATCGCCGCCACCCGGGCCGAACACGCCCGCCTGCCCTGATGAGCGGCGAACGACGTCGGCGGACCGGACGACGCGCCGGCCGCGTCGTGCGGCCTGTCGCGGGTCCCTCTCATGACTTTATACACCGGGCGTATACTCTCAAGGTATAGTCGCTCGGCATGAGTCAGATGATCGACGACCGAACGTCCACCAATCCCTTTGCGCCGCGTCCAACATGGCGGCGAGGCCGGCGGGCCGCCGTCGCCGGGCTCGTCGCCGTGATGGCCGTGTCCGGCCTCGCGCCCGTCGCCTCCGCCTCCGCCTCCGCGTCCGCTGAGCCGTATCTGCCCGCGCCCACCGGCTCGCGGCCGGTCGGCACCACCTCCCTGCACCTCAAGGACGCCTCGCGCCCCGACCCCTGGGTCCCCAGCGTGAAGGCTCGCGAGCTCATGGTCTCGCTGTGGTATCCGGCCGAGGCGCCGGGCCGCCACCGCGCCCGGTACATGACGCCCAAGGAGTCCGAGCTGCTGCTCAAGGACGGGGACATCACCAGCGTCCCGGCCGGCACCCTGAGCAAGGTGCGCACCCACGCCTTCACCGACGCCCGCCCCGCGGGACGCCCGCACAGCCTGCCCCTCGTCGTGCTCTCTCCCGGGCACAGCAAGCCCAGGTCCGAGCTCACGGCCCTGGCCGAGGACCTGGCAAGCCGGGGATACGTGGTGGCCGCCATCGACCACACCTACGAGAACGTCGCCCAGACCTTCCCCGACGGGCGGGTCACGACCTGCGTCACGTGCGAGATGAAGAAGGGCCCGGCCGAATGGGTGAAGCTGGAGAAGGGCCGGGCCGCTGACGTCTCCTTCGTGCTGGACGAGCTGACCGGCGCGCGCCCCAAGTGGAAGTACGCGCGGCTGATCGACACCTCCAGGATCGGCATGTCCGGTCAGTCCGCCGGCGGCGCGAGCACGCTGTCGGCCATGGCCGCCGACCGCCGGCTGCGTGCCGGCATCGACGTGGACGGCACGGTCGAGGCCGCGCTTCCCGAGGGCGGGCTGTCGCGGCCGTTCCTTCTGCTGGGCAAGCCCGCCACGTACACGCCTGGGAAGCCCGGGACCGCCGCCAACTGGGAGAGCGTCTGGGCGGGGCTGCACGGCTGGAAGCGCTGGTTGCTGGTGGACGGGGCCGCGCACACGTCCTTCACCGACCTCGGTGTGCTGGTCGACCAGTTCGGCATCGAGGACGGCGCCGACATCCCCGGCGTCCGCGCCATGGCCATCACCCGCAGGTACGTCGCGGCCTTCTTCGACCAGCACCTGCGCAAGAAGCCGCAGCCCTTGCTCGACCAGCCGTCGGCGAGCTACCCGGAGGTCAAGTTCTGCGCCCCGGAGAAGAAGACCTGCGCGTAGCGCCGGCCTGCGCATCCTGAAGCCATCACGATCAGCGCAGCGGTTACCAGCTGAGCATCTTCGGACGGCCGGCTGGGGCAGGCAGCCGGTCGCGCAGCACCTGCGCGCCCAGCGGGACCAGGGCCACGCAGAGCAGGCCGGTGACCAGCACGTCAGGGATGGAGGCGCCCTTCAGCACGCCCACCCAGGTGCCCCCGGCCAGCAGCAGCATCGCGGCGCGGGCGGTGCCGAAGACGCCCGATCGCCAGGCGGCGACGGCCAGGAGGAGCGAGCCCGCGTACTGGCCGACCGAGGCCCAGACCGGCACCCGCCACGGCCCGTAGGAGATGTCGACGTACTCCTTCATGATCGCGTTCGTCGCCTGGTCCAGCCCGATCACCTCGGTGAGCTGGAAGGCGGTCTGGTCGGCGCCGGCGAAGTACAGGCGGGAGAAGAGCCCGGCGGCCAGCAGCGTGGCGCCCCACCAGGCGAGGCCGCCGCCGATCCGCTGAGCCAGGGCGACGAAGGCGGGGAAGAGCAGCACCGCCCCCAGCGCGAAGACCGCATAGGCGAGGGTGAGCAGGGCGGGCGCCGAGGTGTACGCGAGGAGTTGGCCGTAGGCGGCGAAGGGCTGTGCCTCCGCCCACGCGTGCTGCTGAGGGGTGAGGGCGGTGGCTGTTCCCAGGTAGCGCAGCAGGTATCCGGCGCACATGATCAACGGCCCCAGCACGAGCGTCGCACCGCTGATCCACCGTCCGGGGAAGAGCGTGTTCATGGGGGCGAGCCTGCCGAGAGCGAGCTGGGAGATCATCTGCCGATCGTCAACCGTCGTCCCCGTCGAAAGTCAGGTCGCACTCTGGGATGCGCTGCACCGCTGGAATAGGGGCGTCCCGCCTCTTCCCGTGATCACTTACGCCGACGTAGCGTTCGCATGAAAAGACCGCCTCGGCCAGAAGGGGCTTCATGCGTTCCACCTCGGTGCCGGCCTTACCCGGCGACACTCCCGCACGCGACGACTACGCCTTGGAACGAGTTCCGCCCTCCGCCCGCTACGCATGGCCCACGGTCGCGATTCAGCGCTTCGGGTTGCTGTCGGCACTGAGCCAGTTCCTCCTCGGGGCCACGCTCGGCATGGGCATGACGTTCTGGGACGCCGTCGTGGCCATCACCCTCGGCGCGGTGATCCTGGAGCTGGTGGCCATCGCGGTCGGCATCGCCGGCATGCGGGAAGGCATGTCCACCACGGTGCTGGCCCGGTGGGCCGGGTTCGGGCGGCACGGGTCGGGGCTGGTCGGGATCGTGGTCGCGGTCTGCCTGCTGGGCTGGTTCGGCGTGCAGTCGGCGGTCCTCGCTCAGGGGCTCGCCGCGTTGCTCGGTGGGCCGCCCGTCTGGGCGTGGGCCATCGTCGGAGGGCTGGTGATCACGGCGATCGTGGTCGTCGGGTTCGCCGGGATGGCCTGGACGGCCTGGATCACCGTGCCGGCCTTCCTGGCGCTGGCCGGCTGGGCGATCGTCGTCGAGCTCGGCAAGCACGACGTGGCCGACCTGGTGGCGTCCGCGCCGCCCGGCACGCCGTTGAGCCTGGCACAGGGCGCCACGCTGGTCGCGGGTGGCTTCATCGTGGGCGCGGTCATCAGCCCGGACATGTGCCGCTTCAACCGCAGCGCGGCCGACGTGGTCAAGCAGACCGTCATCGGGATCACGCTCGGCGAGTACCTGCTGGCCCTCATCGGCGTCCTGCTCGCACACGCGCTGCGCACCGGTGACGTGGTGGCGATCGTCACCACCACCTCCGGCGTGGTCGGCACCGTCGTGCTGCTCACCGCCACCCTGAAGACGAACGACTGGAACCTGTACGCGGCTTCCTTGGGGGTCACCAACGCGCTGCACACCATCTTCGGCGTGCGGCTCGGGCGGGCGGCCGTCACCGTCGGCCTCGGGGTGATCGGCACGGCGCTGGCCGCCCTCGGCATCGCCGACCACCTCGTGGACTTCCTGGTGCTGCTCGGTGTCGCCGTCCCGCCGATCGCCGGGATCATGATCGCCGAATACTACGTGGTGCGGCGGTGGCGTGAGGAGTTGACGTCGTCGCGGCGCAGCGGCGGCCTGCCCGACGAGGCGCCGAACTGGGTGCCCGCCGGACTCGCCGCCTGGGTGATCGCCGCCTTCGCGGGGCACTACCTGGCGTGGGGCATCCCCGCGCTCAACGCGCTGGTCATCGCCGCGCTCGTGTACGTGGCGGCGGGCAAGGCCCGCCTGTGGACGCAGTCCTGAACGAAGGAGTACGGGTGCGCATAGGGATCGACGTGGGAGGCACCCACACCGATGCCGTCATCATGGACCACACCACCGTCCGGGCCGAGATCAAGACGGTGACGACCCCGGACGTCACCACGGGAATCGTCACCGCTCTGCGTGAGTTGCTGGCCGCCGGCGGCATCGGCAGGGACCAGGTCTCCGCGGTCATGATCGGCACCACGCATTTCACCAACGCCCTGGTCACGGGCCGGCACCTCGCGCCGACCGGCGTCGTCCGGCTCGCCCTGCCCGCCACCGCGGCCCTGCCTCCCATGGTGGACTGGCCGCACCGCCTGCTGTCCGCGATCAGCCCGTCCGTGCACATGTGTCACGGCGGCCACGAGTTCGACGGCAGGCTCATCTCCCCGCTCAGACCCGACGAACTCAAACGCGCCGCCGCCGAGCTGCACGCGCGCGGCATCGACACGGTGGCCGTCTCCTCGGTGTTCTCACCGGTGGCCACCGACCTGGAGGAGCAGGCGGCCGCCATCCTGCTGGCCGAGCTGCCGCACCTGCACATCAGCCTGTCGCACCAGATCGGCCGGGTCGGTCTCCTGGAGCGGGAGAACGCCACCATCGTCAACGCCTGCCTCCGCCGGCTGGCCGACCAGATCGTGGACGCGTTCGCCGGCGCGCTGGAGGCCGTCGGGGTGACGGCGCCGCTGTTCCTGTCGCAGAACGACGGCACGCTCATGGACGCCGAGTACACGCGCCGCTATCCGGTGCGTACGTTCGCCTCCGGCCCCACCAACAGCATGCGCGGCGCGGCCTATCTGTCCGGGCTGAGCGACTGCGCGGTCGTGGACATCGGCGGCACCACCACCGACGTGGGGGTGCTGACCAACGGCTATCCGCGGGCGGCCACCGGCGAGGTCGACATCGGCGGGGTGCGGACGAACTTCCGCATGCCGGACGTGCTGTCCATCGGTCTGGGCGGCGGGAGCCGGGTCGTCACCGGTCCCGCGCTGGAGGTCGGCCCGGACTCGGTCGGCTACCGGCTGACCGAGCAGGCGAAGGTCTTCGGGGGAGGCGTCCTGACCGCGACCGACCTGGCGGTCGCGGCCGGGCTGGCCGACATCGGCGATCGCGCGCTGGTGGACCACCTGGACCGCGACCTGGTCCGGCAGGGCATCGACTGGATGGCCACCCGCGTGGCCGACCTGGTCGAACGCATGCGCGTGTCGTCCGCTCCGCTGCCGGTCGTGGTCGTCGGCGGCGGCAGCGTCCTCATGCCGCCGGACCTGCCGGGCATCCCCTCGGTGCATCGGCCCGAGCATCACGCCGTGGCCAACGCCATCGGCGCCGCCATCGGGCAGATCGGCGGCGAGGTGGACCGGCTGTTCGCGATCACCGCCGCGCTCAGCCGGGAGGACGTGCTCGACCAGGCTCGCGCCGAGGCGATCGACCGGGCCGTCGCCGCGGGCGCCGCCCCCGGCAGCGTCCAGGTCGTGGACATCGACGAGGTGCACGTGGCGTACCTGCCGGGCAACGCGGTCCGCGTCCGCGTCAAGGCCATCGGTGATCTCGACCTCAGCCGCCCACGTACCCCTGAGGAGGACCGGCCATGGGTGACGACCTGACGCTGGAAGACGTACGTGACCTGGCCGAAGGCGCCGCACTGCTGGGCACCGGAGGCGGCGGGGACCCCTACATCGGGCGCATGCTGGTGGAACGGCAGCTTCGCGCCGGCCGGCGCATCCACGTCATCGGCGTCGACGAGCTGCCTGACGACGCCCTGGTGCTGCCGTCGGCGATGATGGGGGCGCCCACGGTCTTCGTGGAGAAGCTGCCGTCCGGCGACGGCAACCTCGCCGCCCTGCGTGCCCTCGAACGACATCTCGGCCGTTCCGCCGCCGCCACCATGCCGATCGAGTGCGGCGGGCTCAACAGCATGATGCCGTTGTTGCTGGCCGCCCAGGCCGATCTGCCCGTCGTCGACGCCGACGGCATGGGCCGCGCCTTCCCTGAGCTGCAGATGGAGACGTTCGCCGTCTACGGTGTGCCGGGCAGCCCGATGTCGATCGCCTCCGATCACGGCGACGTCGGCATCGTCGAGGCGGTCGACAACCGGCGGATGGAGCACCTGGCCCGTGCGCTGACCATCCAGATGGGCGGCGCCGCCTACATCTGCGACTATCCGATGGACGCGGCGACCGTACGGCGCACCGCCATCCCCGGCACCCTCACCCTCGCCCGGCGCCTGGGGGCCACGCTCCGGCGCGCCCGCCAGGAGCACGCCGACCCGTTCGCCGCACTCAGCGCCACCCTCGCCGACACCATCTACACCCACAGCCGGGTGCTGTTCGCCGGCAAGGTGGTCGACGTCGACCGCAGAACCGTCGACGGGTTCGCCCGCGGCCGCGTCACGCTGGCCGACGCGGCCGACGACGGGGACACCCTGGAGATCGTCTTCCAGAACGAGCACCTCGTGGCCCGCCGCGGCGGGCGCGTCCTGGCCATCGTGCCCGACCTCATCTGCACGCTGAACAGTGAGACCGGGACGCCCGTCACCACCGAGGCGCTCAGCTACGGCCAGCGGCTGACCGTCTTCGCCATCTCGACCCCGCCGATCATGCGCACCCCGGAGGCGCTGGAGGTCTTCGGGCCGGCCGCCTTCGGGCTGCACGAGCCCTACACGCCGGTGGAGGACCTGAACCAGCCGGCGAGGCGGCAACCACGCCAGGGGCAGATGGCATGATTCCGCCATGACGGAGATCGGGAGAGCCGGTGCGCACGACCGGGTGGTCAGCAGTCTGGGGGCGGCCATCGTCAACGGCGACATCGGCCCTGACGCCGACCTCGACGTGCCGGCGCTGCAGGACCGCTTCGCGGTGAGCAGGACCGCCGTGCGCGAGGCGCTGCGGGTGCTGGCCGCCAAGGGCCTGGTGGGGGCCAGGCCCCGGCGGGGCACCTTCGTCGCGCCGCGGCAGCAGTGGGCGCTGCTCGACGCCGACGTGCTGCGCTGGCGTTTCGCGGACCGGGTGGACGAACGCTTTCTCGACGAGCTGGGCGAGGTGCGGCTGACCGTCGAGCCGGCCGTGGCGCGCATGGCGGCGCTGCGCCGCACCGATCGCGACCTGGCCGATCTGGAGGACGCGCTGGCCGGCATGCGGGCGGCCGTGGGCCGGCCGGTCGGCGAGCACGTGGAGGCCGACCTGGCCTTCCACCACGCGCTGCTCCGGGCGTCGCACAACGAGCTGATGGCGCAGATGACCACCGCCATCGAGGCCGGGCTGCGGCTGCGCGACCAGTTCGTGCACACGGCGCTCACCGGAGAGTCCGCCGACAAGCACGCCGAGGTGCTGCTCGCCGTACGCAGGCAGCGGCCCAGGGCGGCCGAGTCCGCGATGCGAGCGCTCGTCGAACGCTCGATCGCGGACGTCGAGCTGGCCAGGCAGGTGCACGGCGAGCAGTCCGGGCGCTAGCCGGGGCGGCGAGGTGGCGTGCTCTCCCGGAGGACGACCTCGGCGGGCAGCCGCACGCCCGCTTCCCCGGACCCGTCGCCCGACCCGTCGCCCGACAGGGCCAGGCGCATCGCGCTCAGTCCCGCCTCCCGTAACGGGACCGCCACCGAGGTGAGCGCCGGCCGCACGTCCACGGCCGAGTCGATGTCGTCGAAGCCCGCCACCCCGAGGTCCCTCCCGGGCAGCACCCCGGCGTCGCGGAGGGCCGTCATCGCGCCGATCGCCATCACGTCGTTGACCGCGAACACCGCCTCGACGTCCTCGAACCCCCGCTCCACCAGCCGCCGGGCCGCTTCGTAGCCGCCCGTGCGGGTGAAGCCGGTCTCGACGGCGAGCGGCTCCGGCGCCCCCGCCGCGGCCAGCTCCGCCAGGAAGCCCTCGTGCCGTTCCCGCGAGGTGCGGATCTCCGGCGCCGCGTGGAACACCGCGAACCGCCGGTATCCCACGCCGAGCAGCGCGCGGGCCAGCGCGGCGGCCCCGCCCCTGTTGTCCACGGTCACCGTGGCGAACGGCAGGTCCCGCTGGCTGATCAGCACCACCCTGCCGCCGGCCGTGCGGTATTCGCCCAGTTCCTCGACGAGCGTCTCCCGCAGCCCGGTGCCCTCGATGCGGCTGCCGGTCACGATGATCACCCTGGGCCGCTGCCCCCGGAGCGTCCTGACGATCTCCAGCTCCCGCTCCGGCGAGCCGTCGGCCACCGCCATGGTGACGATCAGCCCGGCCGCCTCCGCCGCCTGGACGACCCCGGCGGCGATGGCGGAGAAGTAGGGGTCGGCCACGTCGCGCACCACCAGCGCGACGGTCCTGGTCGAGCCCTTGGCGATGGCCTGCGCCGACAGGTGCGGCTCGTAGTTGAGCTTGGCCGCCGCCGCCCGGACGCGGGAGACGTTCTCCGACCTGACGTTGCGCGAGCTGCCGTTGAGCGCGCGCGAGGCGGTGGCGACCGAAACTCCCGCCTCTCTGGCGACGTCGTGCAGAGTCGGGGGGGACAAGGGGGCTGCGGACCCGTCAGTCATGGCGGTCATTTTGTCATCACCGTCAACGGCCGGCTCCTGGTCACGCCGGCCGCGTTCGCCAGCTCGGCGACGTAGGTGTGCTCGCCCGCCTGGCGGCCTTCGAGCACGGTCGCGGCGGTCTGGGCGGCCGGGGTCGCGGCGGTGAGCCGCTGGGTGTCGACCAGGACGCCGTCCTCGTAGAGCCGGTACGTGGTGGCGTTGGTGCCCCACCACATGTTCATCCGGATCGTGTAGTCGCCGTCGCGGTCCCAGTTGTCGCTGCTGAGCACCGGCGTGCCCGGGTTCGCCTCGGTCACCTTCACCGTGACGGAGGTGGTGGCGGTGCGGCCGGCCTGGTTGATCAGCTCGCCGGTGTAGACGTAGGTGCCGTTCACCCGGCCGCCGACGGGGACCGTGGCCTGCTGGGCGGCGGGGGTGCGCGGGGTCAGGTCCCGCCTGGCGATCTCCTTGCCGTTCTCGTACAGGACGAAGACGCTGGCGTTGACGCCGTACCAGAGGTTCATGGTCACGTCGTAGGCGCCGCGCCGCAGGTCGGCGCCGGTGGCCGAGAGCGTGCCGCGGGCCGGGGGCTTGACGGCGCCGTCCTGGGGCGGCTCGGGCTCCGGGCGGGTGACCTTGACGACGTAGGTGGCGTCCGCGGTGCCGTCCTCGGAGACCACCTTGACGGTGACCTCGGTCTCGCCGACCGGGAGCGGGATCGCCGGTGAGGCGGTGCCGCTCGCGACGGGCCCGCCCTGGACGGTGACGGCCGCCTTCGGGTTGAGCGCGGTGGGCGTGAAGGTGATCCGGTCGTGCGGGACGGTCAGCGTGTACGCGCGGACGTCGGGGTCGAAGGCGGGGTCGAGCGTGCCCGCGCCGGGGACGAGGGCGGACAGGGTGGTGTCCTGGGCGAGCGGACCACGCTTGATCCGCAGGGTGTGGGAGCCCTCGGTGCCGTCCTCGGCGGTGACCACGACGCTCACCTCGGCGCCCGTGTCGCCGAGCGTGATCTCGCGGGTGGCCCGGGCCCCGTCCGCGCGCTCGCCGTCGATGGCCACCGACCTGGCGAACGGGCTGCGCGCCACGGCGGTCACCGTCACCTTCGACACGCGGGCCGGCACCTCCAGCACCCCGTCGGCGGGCGTGCCCTGGTCGGTGTTCAGGCTGAGCAGGCCGGCGTCGTCGCGGGCGAGGCCGACGCCCTGCGCGACGCGGATGTCGTCGAGGTCGATGCTGCCGTAGTTGGTGCTGGTGGCGCTGTACTCGAGCTTCGCGACGGCGTCCGCGGCGGTTCTGAAGGCGGCGCCTTCGAGCACCTTGCGGCCGTCGATCAGCAGGTCGAAGCGCTGGTTGACGGTGTCCATGACGGCGGCGACGTGATACCAGCGGCCCGGCTCGTACGCGCCCACGGTCTTCGTGGTCGCGCCGGTGTAGGCGACGATCGTGTCCTTGGTGAAGGCGAGGCTGACCGCGTTCTGGCCGCGCGCGTCCTTGATGTAGGGGACCGACCACCAGTGGTTGCCGGAGGAGTAGGGACGCTCGCTCCTGACGTTCGTCTCGACGGTCACGATGCCCTTGAGCGCGACGTCGCGGGTGAGGCTGGTGACGCCGCTGTTGGTGGTGCGGGTGAGCCGGACGCTCCGGTCGCCCGCCACCTCGACGATCCCGGCGCTGCCGCCCGCGGCGCTGACCGTCAGGCCGTCGCCGCTGGTGAGCGGGCCGGTGGGGAGCCGGTCGAAGTCATGGACGGCCACGTAGGTGGGTGCGGGGCGGACGAGGAGCAGCGAGCCGGCGGCGGCCGTGGCGGCCGCCTCGACCTTCGGGGCCGGCGTGGTCCTCGTCACGAAGCCGTCGGCGGTGGCGCGCAGCGTGTAGCCCTCGCCGATCGGCACGTTCGCGGCGGTGAAGGCGCCGTCGGGGCCGCTGGTGGCGGTGGCGAGCGTCTGGTCGCCGTCGCGTACGGTGACGGCGGCGCCGGGCAGCGGCTCGGCGGCCTGGTCCAGCACGCGGCCGGTGATCGTGCCGACCGTGCTGGTCGAGGCCATGGTGAGGGCGACGACGCTCACGTTGCCCCGCCGTACGTTCACCGTGGCCGTGGCGGTGGCGTAGCCGTTCCTGGTCGCCGTGACCTCGACGCCGTCGGCGAAGGGCACGTTCCCGATCGCGAACCGGCCGTCGGCGCCCGTGACGGACGTGGCCCCGGCGGCGGTCACGGTCGCGCCCGTGACGGGGGCGCCCGCGGGGGTGCGGACGGTGCCGGTGACGGCCTCGCCGGCGGCGCCGTCGGGGGTGGTGTACTCGAAGGCGCCGATGTCGGGGGCGCCGTTGTAGAGGGTCGCCCCGGCGTAGTCACGGCCGCCGTTCCCGGCGATCTCCGTGCTCGCGTCGATCGCGTACGAGCCGGAGGCGACGCGCAGGCCGTACGCGGTCTCCAGGGCGGGACCGGTCTCCGGGGTGCCGTAGGGGCCGTCGAGCGGGGCCTTGACGAAGCGCGGGTCGGCCGTGACCACGGCGTTCCGGTCGCCGGGCGGCACCGTGAGCGCCGCGCCGCCGTAGAGGTTGTGGCTGTAGGAGATGGTCGGGCTGGTCGTCAGCACCGCGCCCGCCCTGGTCGAGTGGAGCAGGTTGCCGGTGATGTCGTAGCGGGCCTCCAGGTAGCTGCCGTACCCGTAGATGAGGTAGCCCGACCGGTCGTTGTAGATCGTGTTGTTGTAGATCTTCGCGGTGGCGGCCCGGTCGGAGTGCAGGTAGATCTGGTAGCGGGTGTTGCCCGCGATGACGTTGTTCCTGACCACGGCGTCGCCGAAGCCGAACTGGCACAGCAGCACGCCGTCGCCGTTGCCGTGCAGGTAGTTGTACTGGACGACCTGCCGGGTGGTGCCCTTGTCCGGGTCGATGCCGTTGGAGTCGGCGCCGCCCGCCTTCTGCTGGGTCTCGTACACCTCGTTGAACTGGAACGTCACGTCGTCGGCGTAGTACGTCTCCATGCCGGAGGTGCCGGTGCGGTAGACGACGTTGCGCTCGACGAGGGCGCCGCGGATGTTGGTCAGGTACATGCCGTTGCACCCGTACGCGGTGCCGGCCTGGGTGATGTGGTTGTTCCTGATGACGATGTTCGTGTGCGGGGTGAACTTCGGGTCGTCCCGGTTCTCGCGGGTGCCCCAGCCGGTGGGCTCGGCGACGATCTCGCCGGCGTCGTTGCGGCCGTCGCCGGTGTACTGCTTGAACACGATGCCGGCGAACGACGTGTCGGCGATCGTGGAGTTCTGGATCAGCACGTCGTTGAGCACGGTCGCGCGGTCCGGCGGGGCGCCGATGTCGGGCACCGTCGTGTCGAAGACGATGCCGCCGGTCTTCTTCGAGCCGTCCCAGCCGGTCTGGAAGCGGATGCCGGGCGCGTTGTTCGCCACGCTGCCGCCGATCCAGTTGACCTGGCCGGTGACGTCGTGCACGGCTACGCCGTCGATGACGAAGCCGTCGAGAGTTTGGCCGTTGTCGCCGGAGACGTGGATGCCGCGCAGGTCGCGCAGGTTCGCGCCGGGCGTGCCGGTGGCCGGGACCTCGTTGCTGACCTCCAGGTTGCGGATGGTCCAGAACTCCTGGTTGAACAGCCGTACGGCGTCGCCGACATGGCCCGCGGCGTCGATGCGCGGCTTGGCGCCCTCGCCGTAGCGGTCGATGGTGATCGGGGCTCCGCTCGCGCCGGAGCCCTTGGGCCAGAGCTGCTGGCCGGTCCACCGCTGCCCGGCGCGCAGCAGGATGCGGTCGCCGGGCTGGAAGGTGGTGGCGTTGACCTTGGCGAGCGACTTCCAGGCGTGCGTCTCGTCGAGCCCGGAGGCGGTGTCGTCGCCGCCGGTCGCGTCGACGTAGTAGGTGGTGCCGGCCGCGGCGGCGTGGGTCGTGGCCGCCGCCGCGGTGGGGGGCGCCAGGGCGGTGGCCGTCAGGGCCGCCGCCAGCAGGCGCAGCAGGATCGATCGGGCAGGGGGCATGGCCGTGCTCCTCATCAGGGGGTGGGCGCGGGCGCGCCGGCGGGAGGTCAGCTCGGTTCGGTGGCGCCTTCCGGCGGGGTCAGCGCAGCGCCTTGCGGCCCTGCTCGGCCAGCAACGCGCTGCCCTCCTCGCCCCGGTCGCCGTCGGCGATCACGACCGCGTACCGGAAGGAGACGCTCTCGCCGTCCGGCAGCGCCAGCTCCTCGCTGAAGAACGGGGCCGGATTGAGGCAGGCGAAGTCCTCGGTGCGGGCGAACCACCGCGGCGGATGACGCGGGTTGGCCTGGTCGTCCACGATGACGATCGTCGAGTGGTCGCCGCTCTCGTCGTGCCGGCCGCGGAAGCCGAACCACTCGGCTCGCGTGCCCCGCAGCTCGTCGCCGCCCGCCCCGTCCGGCGACTGGACGACGCCGTCGGTGAACGAGCGGGGGCCGCGCCAGAACAGGCCGCCGTAGCCGGCGTTCTCGCGGCCCTTGGTGGTCGGCGAGCCGAAGTCGAGCGTGGCGCCCGACACGTTGGTCATGGTCGTCTCGAAGACCAGCGCCCAGGTGAACGCGTCCACGACCGTGGCGCTCAGCGCACGCCGCTCCTCGATGACGGGCGCGCCCTCCTGGGAGGTCCAGCCGAGGGTGTGCCCGATGACGAACCGGTCGCCGTCGGCCTCCAGCGTGGTCATCTCGCGGTGGGTGGCGCTGCCGTTGTTGGCGAGCTGGACGTACTCGCCCTCGACGTACGTCGGCCCGCCCCAGAAGTTGTGCTCGCCCACGTGCGGCAGCGACCAGGCGATGCCCTTGTGCCAGACGTGGTCGTGCGGCCGGAACAGCGACACGAGCGCGCCGCCGAGGGTGCGGATCGGGTGCACGTACGGCTTGGGCGACTCCAGCACCGGCGTGTCCGGGCGGTAGACGTAGGTGAACAGCTCCACGTCTCCCGCGCTGACGGCGACGGACCGCCCGATCGTGTGGACGGCGTGCAGGGTCATGCGTTCCTCCAGGGGGCGCCCGTGCCGTCCATGCGCCGGGCGAACGGGCTGTCGGCGGTGATCTGGCCGCTGCGGACGCGCTCGCCGGTGAAGGCGGAGGCGTACAGGGCGGCGATGAACTCCATCGTCCGGCGGGTGTCGGCGGTGCCGACGGGCGGCGGCCGGTCCTGGTCGAGCGCGTCGAGGACGGCGGCCAGCCAGCCCGCGTGCCCGCTGGCCTCCTCCGAGCGGTCCTTGTCCCACAGGGCCTGGACGTCCTCGTGGCCCGGCGCGGGGGTGACGGTCCAGTCGTCGTCGGTGTAGCCGTACAGGTGCTCGACCTCGACCGTGGCGTGCTCGTAGTCGAAGCGCAGCCCGGAGGTCTGCCGGGGGGAGACGACCGAGTTCACGACCGTGGCGAGCGCACCGTTCTCGAACGTCACCAGCGCCATCGACACGTCCTCGGTGTCCACCGCGCGGGCCTGCCTGGCGGCCATCGCCGTGATCTCGCGCCACGGGCCGAGCACCGACAGCAGCAGGTCGAACTGGTGGATGCCGTGGCCCATCGTCGGGCCGCCGCCCTCGGACTCCCACGTGCCGCGCCACGGCACCGCGTAGTAGGCCTCGTCGCGGTACCACTGCGTGACGCAGGTGGCCAGCAGCGGGCGGCCGAGGTCGCCCGCGTCCGCCAGGCGGCGCAGCCGTACGGCTCCCGGGCCGAAACGGTGCTGCAGCACGGTCGCGACGCGCGCCCCGGTCTGCCGCTCGGCCTCGGCGAGCGCGTCGAACTCGGCGAGCGACAGCGTCGGCGGCTTCTCGATCAGCGCCGTCACCCCGGCCTCCAGGCACGCGTGGGCGAGCGGCGCGTGCGTCTGCGGCGGCGTGCACAGGTGCGCGAGGTCGAGCTCCTCCGCGCGCAGCAGCTCCTCCGCGCTTCCGTAGGCGCGGGCGGCTCCGCCGTACGTGGCGGCGAACTCGCCCGCGCGCCCGGCGTCCACGTCGGCCACGGCCACGAGGCTGACGCGGCCCTTCGTCTCCTGGATCGCCTGGGCGTGGGCGTGGGCGATCGCTCCGGTGCCGATGATCGCGGCCCGGTAGTTGCGTTCAGACATGTGTTCCTTCGCTGGTGGAGGAGGTCAGGCGCCGTCGATCTCGGCCTGGAGCTCGGCGATGAACGCCTTGGCCGCCTGTTCCGGCGTCTCCCGGTCGAACAGGACCTCCTCGGTGTGCCGCTTGATGATCGCCTCGATGGAGCTGGCGCCGTTCGGGGTCACGCGGGGGGCCGTGCCGACCTTGACGGTGTCGAGGTACTCGGCCGCCGCCTTGTCCGTCTCGTTGAGCTTCGGGGCGATGGCGGCGCGGATCTTCGTGTTGGCCGGGACGCCCCGGTCGGTCAGCAGGATGTCGGCCGCCTCCTGGCTGTTGGCCAGGAAGTCCACGAACAGCGCCGCCTCCGCCGGATGCTTGCTGCGCGAGGAGACCGACCAGAACATCGACGGCTTGAAGTACGCGCCCGGGGCGGACGCCTGCGACTCGCCGGGCAGCCTGAGCAGCTTCAGCTGCTGGCCGCTGGCCGCCGTGAGCGAGGTGAGCTGGGTGTTCCACCAGGTGGCGAAGGCCGAGGCGTTGGTGGCGGTGCCCGACTGGTCGAGCGACCCGCCGGCCCGCTCGATCGTCACCGACGGCGACGGGGCCGCGCCGCCCTTGCTCAGGTCCTTGATGAAGCTCCAGTAGCCGGCCAGCACGTTCTCCGGAACGGCGACCTTGCCCGCCTGGTCGAACAGCGCCGCCCCCTGCTGGCGGACCCAGATGTTCATGCTGCCCGCGTCGAAGCCGAAGGACTGCATGCCGGTGACCTTGCCGCCGCCGGCCTTGGACAGCTCTTCGGCGGTCTTCTTCAGGTCGTCCCAGGTCCAGGTGGTGTCGTCGGGCAGCTTCACCTTGAGCTGGTCGAGCAGGGTGGTGTTGGCGACGATCGCGTACGTGCTCAGGCCGACGGGCAGCCCGTACTGCTTGCCCTCCACCACGCCCGTGTCCAGGGCGCTCTTGTCGAAGTCGGCGGTCTTGAGGTGCTGGGAGGCGGTGCCGAGGTCGAGCAGCGCGCCGCGCTCGGCGTACGAGGCGAGGTAGAGCTCGTCCATCTGGATGACGTCAGGGGCGTCGTTCGCGGCGACGGTCGTCGCGAGGCTCTCCCAGTAGCCGTTCCAGTCCTTGAACTCGCCCTTGACCGTGATGTTCGGGTGCTTCTTCTGGAACGCGTCGATGACCTGCTGGGTGCGCTTGTGCCGTTCGTCGGCGCCCCACCAGGTGAAGCGGAGGGTCACCGGGTCCTTGGACAGCTCCTGGCTCGCGTTGCCGCCGCCGCCGCTGCCGCAGGCGCTGAGCAGGAGTGCCGCCGCGGCGGCAAGGGCGATTCTCTTCATGGTGGTTCCTGTTCGGTGGGGGGTCACTTGCCGCCGGTGGTGGCGATGCCCCGGATGAGGTACCGCTGGCCGACGAGGAAGGCGAGGAAGACCGGGGCCAGGGACACCACGCTCATCGCGAACATGGATCCCCACGAGGTGGACACGGTGGCGTCCACGAACGAGCGCAGCGCGACCGGGACCGTGTACATCTCCGGGTCGGTCAGGTAGATGAGCTGGCTGAAGAAGTCGTTCCAGGTCCAGATGAAGGTGAAGATCACCGTGGTGGCCAGCGCCGGCAGCATCAGGGGCAGGATGATCCGGACGAAGATCCGGGCGTGGCCGCAGCCGTCGATCCTGGCCGCCTCGTCCAGCTCGCGCGGCAGGCCGCGGATGAACTGCACCATGAGGAAGACGAAGAACGCGTCCGTGGCCAGGAACTTCGGGACCACCAGGGGCAGGAACGTGTTCACCCAGTCGAGCTGGGAGAACAGGATGTACTGCGGCACGATGATCACGTGGATCGGCAGCATGATCGTGCCGAGCATGACGGCGAACCACAGGCGCTTGCCGGTGAAGTCCAGCCGGGCGAACGCGTACGCGGCCATCGAGCAGGACACCAGGTTGCCGACGATGCAGGCCAGCACGAGGATGGCCGAGTTGAGCAGGTAGTGGCCGAAGGGGGAGGCCAGGGCGTTCCAGCCCTCGCCGTAGTTCTGGACCTGCAGGCTGTCGAGGATCAGGCCGGGGCGGCGGAAGATCTCGCTGTTGGGCCGCAGGGAGCTGACCACCATCCACAGCACCGGGTAGAGCATGACCAGGGCCAGGAGGATGAGGGCGGCGTGCTTGGCCGCCTTGCGAAGGTCAGTCATCGTAAACGACCCAGAATCGGGCGGCCCAGAAGTTGACCGCGGTGAACCCGGCGATGATCAGCAGGAGCAGCCAGGCGAGCGCCGAGGCGTAGCCCATGTCGAAGTTGCCGAACCCGCGCTGGTACAGGTAGAGCGTGTAGAACAAGGTCGAGTCCGACGGCCCGCCGCTGCCGCCCGAGACCACGAACGCCTGGGTGAACGACTGGAAGGCGTGGATGATCTGCAGCACCAGGTTGAAGAAGACGATCGGTGACAGCAGCGGGATCGTGATCCTCCTGAACTGCGTCCACTTTCCGGCGCCGTCGGTGGCGGCGGCCTCGTAGTACATGGCCGGGATCTGCCGCAGACCGGCCAGGAAGATCACCATCGGGGCGCCGAACGTCCACACGTTCAGGACGATCAGCGTCGACAGGGCCGTGTCGGGGTCGGAGATCCAGCCCCGCCCCTCGATGCCGACCACCGCGAGCACCTGGTTGACCAGGCCCTCGGCGCCGAAGATCTGCTTCCACAGCACCGCGATGGCCACGCTGGAGCCGAGCAGGGACGGCAGGTAGAACGCCGAGCGGTAGAAGGCCAGGCCGCGCAGCCCCCGGTCGAGCAGCAGCGCCAGGCCGAGGGCGCAGGCGAGCTGGAGCGGGACGGAGACGATGACGTAGACCAGCGTCACACCGAGCGCGTGGTGCAGCCGGGTGTCGCTCAGCATGCGGGTGAAGTTGTCCAGGCCGGTGAACTCCGGCGGCTGGATCAGGTTGTAGTCGGTGAAACCGAGCGCGAACGAGGCCGCGATCGGGCCCGCCGTGATGAGCAGCAGACCGGCGAACCAGGGGGCCAGGAACACGAAGGCGGCCTTGTTCTCCTTCTTGCCGCCGAGAGTTCCGCCGCTGCCCTTGCGCATCCGCCGCAACTCGCCGAGAGCGCTCAAGCGGGCCTCCTCGACGCGATCATCCGTGACCTCCTGTCACCAAGGACGGGATCGGGACCGCCTTGGGAAAACGTATTCCGCAGTTTGCACGGACGTAACGTGAGCGTCAAGAGTGTTGCTGGAGCAATCAGCGAACTGTGTGGTCCGAGCGGCGGGGATCTGACCAGCACGGACGTGGTCGAGGCGGGGGACAGGGGCTCGCGGGCCTGGCCGGGGCGCGTTTCCAGGGCTGCGGGGCGCTTTCCGGTGGCGGTTACCGAGAGTCAAGGGCGCGAGAGGCGGAGCGCGGACGTGGGGTCGCGGGGGAGTGGCGGAGGTCCGCAGCGGGTGGTCAGGCGGGGGTGGCTGGTGCCGCGGCGCTCAGGCGGGGATGGCTGGTGGCGCGGCGAGATCAGGCGGGGGTCGTCGGTGCCGTGGCGGGGCGGGTGCTGTCGCGGACGATCAGGCGGCCTTCGACGCTCATCCGGCGGCCCGTGCCGCCCTCGCCCAGCACGACGCGGATCGCCTCCGCCCCGACCTCCGCCAGCGGCAGCGCCACCGTCGTCAGCCGCGGCGTCACGTCATAGGCGAGCGGTATGTCGTCGACCCCCGTCACGGAAACGTCGCCCGGCACCACCACGCCGGCGGCGTGAAATGCCCTGAGCGCGCCGATGGCGACGATGTCGTTGACGGCGAGAACCGCCCCCACGCCAGCCATTCCCGAATCGGCCAGCCGGCGCGCGGCATCGACGCCGCCACGGCGGCTGACCTCGCACGGAACGAGCCGGATATCGCGTTCTTCGACGCCTCCGGCGCGCAGTCCCGCCATGAATCCGGCGGTGCGGTCGGCCAGGTTGCGCAGATTCCTGACACCGGCGAAAATCGCCACCCGGCGGTGCCCGATTTCGGCGACAAAGGCGCCCATGATCTGCCCGACCCGGAAATTGTCGAAGCCGATCGAGTCGAATTCCATGTCCGTCTCGCCGACGATGACGACCCGCCCGCCCTCCCGCTCGTACGCCCGCAACTCCCTCGACAGCCGGACCTCGGCCTCGGCCGCCAGGAAGCGGTTGGAGGTGACCACGAGCGCGCGCGGGCGCAACGAGCGCAGCACGCGGACCGTCTCGGCCTGCCGCTCCGCGACGCCCATCGTGGCCGACACGGTGACGAACGCCCCTGCCGAGCGCGCCTCACGCTCCATGGCGGAGACCACCATGCCCATGGACGGCGTCGTGAGGTCGTCGGCCACGAGCGCGATCGAATCGCTGGCCCGGCGCATCGCCCGGGCGGAGGCGTCCACCGTGTACCGCAGGGCCGCCGCGGCGGCCAGGACGCGGGCCTCGTAGTCGGGGGCGACCTTCCGCGCGCTGCCGCTCAGGACCCGCGACGCCGTGGAGATCGACACCCCGGCTGCCGCGGCCACGTCGTGCAGCGTGACCGTGGGCCTCGCCGCATGCGGCATCCCTTTTGTCCTTTCCGACGGTGACCGGTAATGAAGCGTACTGCCCTTCCCCCATGCTCGACCGGGCAGGCGGATCTTCAGGTCGAGTCGCCCTGGACGAGGTGGCATTCGCCGAGGCCGCCGAGGCTGGTGTCCGCGGGCGGGGACGGGTCGAGGAGGAGCCGGGTCAGGTGGTCCCAGGAGGTGGGCGGGCCGAAGCTGATGGTGGTCAGGCGGGGGCTGGTCTGCGTGGCCACCGGGGTGTCGTCCACGCCGACCACGCCCAGCTCCCGCGGCACGGCCCGGCCGATGACGCGGGCGGCGGCCAGTGCCGCCGCGGCGGTGTCGTCGTTGTAGCAGGCCAGGCCGGTGCCGTTGGGGAGGGCGGCGATGGCGTCCAGGTCGGCGTCGGCGCGGAGGGCCACGGTGATGACCTGGGGCTCGTCCAGGCCGGCGGCTTCGCATGCCTCGCGTACGCCCTGTTCGCGGGCGCGCAGCAGCACGTCGTCGCGGGCCTCCGCGAGGCGGGCGTAGGCGAGGCGCCGGTAGCCGCGCTGGATGAGATGGTCGGCCTGGAGCCGTCCGGCTCGCCAGCTCAGCCCGCCGCGCTGGGAGATCGCGTGGGCGATGTCGAGGGTGCGGACGCCGGCCGCGCGCAGGACGGTGCGCTTGGCCTCGGGCAGCTCGGACAGCGCGATGACCACCCGGGGGCGGGCGGCGTCGATCATCGCGGCGAAGGAGCGCGGAGAAGCGGTGGACGAGCACATGAGCAGCGACAGGCCGTGCTCGGCCAGCGTCTCGGTGAGCTGGTCGGCGACCTGGCTGAACTGGCTGTTCGGGGCGATGGGGAGCACGAGGAGCACGAGGTCGCTCTGTCCGCGGGCGAGCGCGCGGCCCGCCGAGTGGGGGCGGTAGCCGAGCTCGGCGACGGCGCGTTCGACGGCGTCGCGGGTGGCCTCGCTGAACCGGTCGCCGTGTCCGTTGAGGATGTAGCTGACCGTCGAGCGGGACACGCCCGCCCGCTGCGCGACGTCCTCGCTGCTGACCCTCATCGGCACGGGCACTCCTGTCGTCTCTTCCGGGGTGGTCGGTCTGCGGGGCGTGCTCGGATTGATGGTAGACGGAGCGGCGGGCCACACCCTACGCTCGCGTTCACGCGCGTGATTCACACGCGTGAACGCCGAAGGAGCAAGCCAGTGATCCGCGAACCCTTCAACGACGGCTGGCGCGTCAGCGGCCGGACGTCCCTCTTCGAGCAGTTCATGCCGGCCGCCGCGACGACGGAGGTCACGCTGCCGCACGACGCCATGCTCGCCGCCGGCCGCTCCGCCGAGGGCTCGGACGGCTCGCACACCGGCTACCACCGGCCCGGAGCCTGGCGCTACGACAAGGACTTCGAGGTGCCGGCCGAGTGGGCGAGCAAGCGGGTGACGTTCGAGTTCGAAGGCGTGTACCGGGACGCGATGGTCTACGTCAACGACGTCTTCGCAGGTCAGTGGGCCAACGGCTATGCCACGTTCCACGTCGCGGCCGATCCGTACCTGCGCTACGGCGCGACCAACACCATCCGCGTCGAGGCGCAGGCGCACAAGGACTCGCGCTGGTACAGCGGCGGCGGCATCCACCGCCCGGTGCACCTGCTGATCGGTGGCCTGCTGCACGTCACCCCGGCCGGGCTGCGTGTGACCACCCCGCAGATCGACGACGACCTGGCCGTCGCCGCGGTCGCCACCGAAGTGATCAACGAGGGCACTGGCACCCGTACCGTCGACGTCCTGCTGCAGGTGCGCGACGGCGGCGGCGCGGTCGTGGCCGAAGACCGCGTCCCGTTGACCGTGCTGGCCGGGGAACGGGCGACGGTGCGGCAGCGTGCCTACCTCCGCCGGCCCGCGCTGTGGAGCGTGGACGCGCCCAACCTGTACACGGCGACCGTCCGGCTGACGGACGCGGGCGGGCAGGTGGACGAGGCGAGCACGACGTTCGGCGTCCGCAGCGTGACGGTGGACCCCGTCCACGGCCTGCGGATCAACGGCGAGACCGTCAAGCTGCGCGGCGCGTGCGTGCACCACGACAACGGCCCGCTCGGCGCGGCCGCCATCGCCCGCGCCGAGGAGCGGCGCGTCCAGCTGCTCAAGGACGCCGGGTTCAACGCCATCCGCTCCGCGCACAACCCGCTCAGCACGGCCATGCTGGCGGCCTGCGACCGGCTCGGCATGCTGGTCATGGACGAGACGTTCGACATGTGGACGGTGTCGAAGACCGACGACGACTACGCGCGCCGCTTCCCGCAGTGGTGGGAGCGGGACGTGGACGCCCTGGTCGCCAAGGACTTCAACCACCCGAGCGTGATCTTCTACTCCATCGGCAACGAGATCCTGGAGATCGGCACCCCGTACGGCGCCCGCTGGGGACGCCTGCTCGCCGAGCGCATCCGCGCCCAGGACCCGACCCGCCTGGTCACCAACGCGCTCAACGGCATGCTCGCGATCATGGACCTGATCCCGGCGCTCATGGCCCAGGCGGCGCCCGCCGAAAACGGTGGGTTCAACGATCTGCTGGACGGCATGGGCGCGCTCGCGGCGCTGCCGGAGGTCGGCGAGCGCATCGCCGAGTCGGCCGCCGTACTGGATGTCGTCGGGCTCAACTACGGCGACTCCCGCTACCTCGCCGACCACGAGACCCACCCCAACCGGGTCATGGTCGGCACGGAGACCTTCCCCACGCAGATCGACCAGTACTGGAAGCTCGTCACCGAGCACGGCCACGTCATCGGCGACTTCACCTGGACGGGCTGGGACTATCTGGGCGAGAGCGGGATCGGCCGGCCGACGTACCCGGACGATCCGGTCGCTTTCGGCGCTCCGTACCCGTGGCTCACCGCCTCCACCGGCGACCTGGACATCACCGGCCGCCGCCGCCCGGTCTCCTACTACCGCGAGACGGTCTACGGTCTGCGGCGCGACCCCTACCTGGCCGTGCAGCGCCCCGAGCACCGCGAGCACCCCTTCCGGCCCAAGGGCTGGGCCTGGAGCGACTCCGTCGCGAGCTGGACCTGGGACGTCCCGGCCGGCACGCCCGTCACCGTCGAGGTGTACGCGGACGCCGACGAGATCGAGCTGCTGCTCGACGGCGTCACGGTGGCGAAGGCGCCGGTCGGCGTGGACAAGGCGTTCCTGGCGGCGGCCGAGGTGCCGTACGAGCCGGGCACGCTGGAGGCCGTCGCCTACCAGGACGGGACCGAGACCGGCCGCTGCCGCCTGGTCACCGCGGGCGCGCCCGCGCGGCTGCTCGTCACCCCCGACCGTCCGGGCCTCAGCACGGACGCGCAGGACCTGGCCCACCTCGACATCCGGCTCGTCGACGAGCACGGCACGGTCAACCCCGTCAGCGACCGCACGGTGACCGTCACCCTCGACGGCCCGGCGGCCCTGCAGGCGCTGGGCACGGCGCGGCCGTCCACGGAGGAGCCGTTCCAGGCGAACTCCTGCACGACGTACGAGGGCCACGCGCTGGCGGTGCTGCGGCCCACGGGGGTGGACGGGCGGGTCACGGTCACCGTACGGGCCGACGGGCTGCCGCCGGCCACCGTCACCATCGAGGTGACACCTCGGACCTAGCCCTTCAGGCCCGAGCCGACCACGCCGCGGATTGCAGCACCGCTGGGCTTGTCCCTTGGGCGGGTGTCGCGGATCGTCAGGTTGCGGATGATGACGTTCGAGACGCCGTTGAGGAAGAGGCCGCCGCCGACGATGGGCTTGTTGGAGGCCACCCGGATCTCGTCGCCCTTGGGCGAGCCGGGCTGCTCAAGCCGGGCGATCTCCCGTGACGCCACGACAGCCCTGCGTCTGCCGGCCGGCCGGCGCGCGTGCCGGGGCGAGTTGACGCCCGAGGGCGAGGACCTCGCCGTACGGGTGCACGGGAAGATCGTCAGCAGGCTGGAGGCCCTGGCCGCGGACCTGCCGGACGAGGACAGGCAGCGGGTCACCGACACCTTGACCGTCTGCTCGCCCGGATCCTCCAGGCGGCGGACCCGGGCGGCGCGATCAGCGCCCGGCCGGCGCGAGGGGCCGGGGCCCGAGTACGTGCGGATGCTCGCGGGCGAAGATCGCGGCGACAGCCGCAGTGAGCAGAGGCAGACCGACCACGACCGCCGTGATCGCCGGCCAGGGGGTCTCGAACGGCGGCCGTACCGGCTCTTCCCACGAGCCACTGATCGTCAGAGGCCACAGCAGGAACATCCCGGCAGGACATCCGACGACCGCGCCGAGGACTGTCGCGCACAGAGCGCTCAGGCCGGCGCGGGAGGCGCAGAACCACCGGAAGTTGTCGCCGGCCCGTCTCATGACGCGGGCCTGGCGCGCGTTCGCGTCCGGGCCGAAACCGGACGTCAAGGCGCAGAAGACGGCGATGAGGAATGCCGCCGTGGCGACGGGCAGCCACCCGAGGGGAGCCTCGAAGCCCCGTTCGACGTAGATCTCCGCGACCGCGTCGTCCAGCCGGTCGTCGAGGCGCCGCTGATCCTCGGCCGTGACCCGGTAGAGGGTGGGGTCGACGATCAGCTCGCTCGGCTGGAGCTGATAGCCGAGCTCCCGGACGATTGTCGAGGGGAGGAAAATCGTCTCCATGTGAGGGTCGGAGGTTTTGGCGACAATTGCTGGGATGTTCTTGGTGTTCTCGTCGTCCTTGTCGATCTCGTAGGTGAGGGTCACCGAGTCGACTTTCACGTCGGCCGATGTGACCACCACGGCGGTGCCCTCGTCGTACGGCGTCGACCGGTCGCCCGTGAGGTAGCGCAGCAGATTCTCGTCACCGATGGTCTCGCCGTAGAATGCCTTTTCCGACGCCTCGACATTGGCCGCCTCGACACCGAAAAGCCGGGATGAGTCCACGACGGTCTCCCGCTGGGCGATCGGCACGCCGGGCAGTTCCCGCGCGATCGTCGCTCGCACGGTGGCCGCTTCCGCGGCCGAACCTGCCCGGACCGATAAAGTGCCCGGTCGTGCCGAGGGACGGTATTCGGCCTTGCTCTGCGCCGTCAGCCCGACGGCGACGACCGTCAGCGCGAGGCCGAAGGCCGTCGCCGTCATCGCCAGCGGGACCGCGAGCGCCGCGCCGGCCCGGCGGCGGCCCAGATCGCGGACCGCCAGGCGAACGGGCGGCGGCAGCCGTTCCGCGTACGGGCCGATGATCTCCACCAGCCACGGAGGCAGCGGGGCGAGACCGGCGGCAAGCAGACCCGCGCCGGCGAGGGTGAGCAGCAGAATGCCGAGGATCTCCCAGACGCCGTACCGCGAATTCTCCTGCGCCAGCCACGCGCCGAGCGCCATCAAGCAGACTCCGGAGAACGAGGTGAACAGTCCCAGGACGACGATTCTTCGGTTCGTGAGCTCGCGGCGACCGTGCGAGGCGGAGATTGATGTGCCAGAAATGCCCGCCGCCACGGCCATGAAGAAAACGCCCACGAACACGGCGACGCAGATACCAAGATCGACAGACATGGCCAAATGTTAGTGAGCCGCGCCGACGGCGTATACGCATGCGCAGAACCATTCAAGGGCGCTGTGCGCGCAGGGCGGCGGTGAGCCTCAGCCATGCAGCCGCAAAATCCGTTCGGCTTCGCGTCGCAGGGTGCCGGCGAGGTTGTCGGGGGTGACCGGCAGGTCCACGTGGTTGGCGGCGCGGAGGCGCCGGATGAGGCGGGCCGCGCGGGGGCCGGTGTCCTTGATGTAGCCCTGCTTGCCGTACCGGACGAGCGCGGACGCCCGTCGAAGCGAGGGCGGGTGAGCGACACAGAGGTCGCCCGCTGCCGGGCGTGCGAGCCGGTGGTACGACCCAGGACGGATGCGCGGGCGGGCGCGGATGTCCGACCGTGGGCGGATGCCGCGTGATCCGGTGAGGCGATACCTTCCCCTCATGAAATGGGCTGGATGGCGGCGCGGTCGAAGGGGCGTCACCGACGCGGCGGTGGCGGTCGCCGTGGCGCTGCTCATCAGATACGCCATCGTCGATCCGCCGGGGCCGTCGTCACCCTGGCCCGCGTGGTCGGCCTGGCTGGTGGCCGCGGTCCTGAGCTTTCCCATCGCGGTCCGGCGGCGCCGGCCGCGGGTCGTGCTCGCCGTCGCGTGCGCCGCGGGCGCGGCGGTGACCGTGGCCGGCGCCGTCGCGGCGGGCGCGATCTGGCTGACCTTCGTGCCGACCGTGCTCGTGCTGTACCTGGTGGCCACCACCGCCTCGATCGCCTGGTCGGTGGCGGGCCTGGCGGTCTGCCTGGCCGCCGCGGTGACCGCGATCCTGATCTTCTACGCCCAGGTGTTCCCCGGTCTCGCGCTCGCGGCGGCGCCCAGTGAGCTGCCGATGGCCTGGCCGATCGAGATCGGTACGACCGGTGTGCTCCTGACCGTTGCGTGGGCCCTCGGAACGGCCGTGCGCTGGAAGCGGGACACGACCGCCCGGCTCGTCCGCCACCTCGCCGACGCCGCGGTGACCGACGAGCGCAGGCGCATCGCCCGGGAACTGCACGACGTCATCGGCCACAGCATGAGCCTGATCGCCGTCAAGGCCACCGTCGCCAACCACGTCGCCGACGCCCGCCCGCAGGAGGTGCGCGCCGCGCTGGCCGTCATCGAGCAGACCAGCCGCAGCACGCTCGCCGAGATCCACCGGGTGCTCGACCTGCTGCGCTCCGACGGCGATCCCCGGCAGGAGCCTGTGCCCACGCCCGGCATGGCCGACCTGCCCGAGCTGGCCGCCCACGCCCGCGCGGCCAGGGTCGAGGTGGAGCTGACCGTCCGTGAGGAGGCCGCCTTGCCTGCCGCGGTCGCGATGTCGGTCTACCGGATCGTGCAGCAGGCCCTCACCAACGTCGTCACCCACGCGGGGCCGACTCGCTGCGCGGTCACGGTGGACGTCGACAGGCGGGAGGCGGTGATCGAGGTCGTCGACGACGGCCCCCGCCACGGCCGGCCGCCGCGCGCGGGCCACGGCGGACACGGCCTGGTCGGCATGCGCGAACGGACCAAGATGTACGGAGGCACGTTCAAGGCGGGGCCCCGTCCGGCAGGAGGTTTTCACGTGTCGGCTCGACTGCCCTACGATCAGGACGGCACCGCGGCATGAGCATCGACGACACGAGCATCGGCGCCGCACCGCACGACTCGTCCCCACCCGTCCGGGTCCTGCTCGTCGAGGACCAGGTCCTGATCCGCGACAGCCTCAAGGTCCTCATCGACGCCACACCGGGGCTGGCCGCCGTGGGCGAGGCCGGCACCGGCGCCGAGGCCGTGCTCCTGGCCCGCCGGCACCGGCCCGACGTCGTCCTGATGGACGTGCGGATGCCGGACATGGACGGCATCGAAGCGACCCGGCGCATCCACGCCGACCCCGCCTGCGCCGGGGTGCGCGTACTGATCCTCACCACGTTCGACCTGGACGAATACGTGTACGCGTCGCTGCGGGCGGGCGCGAGCGGCTTCCTGCTGAAGAGTGCCACGGCGACCGAGCTGCTGGCCGCCATCCGGGTCGTCGCCTCCGGCGAGGCGCTCCTCGCGCCCACCGTCACCCGCCGGCTCATCACCGAGTTCCTGCGCGGCCCTCAAGCCACCCAGGGCGTACGGGGCCTCGAGGACGTCACCCCGCGCGAACGCGAGGTGCTCACCCTCATCGGCAAGGGGATGTCCAACGCCGAGATCGCCGAGCACCTGCACCTCACCGTCGGCACGGTCAAGACCCACATCGGCCGCCTCCTGGCCAAACTGCAGGCCCGGGACCGGGCTCAGCTCGTCATCGCCGCCTACGAGGGCGGGCTCATCGTCAATCCGGCCGGCCACCGGTGACCGGTCCGGATGTCATCCTCTCGGGCCGAAGCCCGTCATGAGGACGTGCACGCCGATGAGGACGGCGACCCAGATCCAGGCGCGCGTGGTCGGCGCGGGGCCGCCGCGCAGCAGCGAGATGCCCAGGGGGATGAAGGCGAGGCAAAGGCCGCCCACGGCGACGAACGACTGCGGTTCGGTGCCTTTGAGCGTCCCGAGCGCGAGCGCCGACATCAGGCCGAGTGCGATCGAGCGGCCCAGCCCCAGGGCGCCGGAGCGGTAGGCGCCGACGGCCAGCACGACCCAGCCGAAGAAGGCCGGCCCGGACATGGACCTGAACGGGTGCCACACCGTGTCCCGCCAGGCCACGTAGTAGCCGTCGATGCCGGTGAGCATGGTCTGCAGGCCGAGCGCGTCGGTCAGGTGGAAGGCCAGGTGATCGGTGCCGAACTGGAAGGTACGGGTGAACAGGCCGACGATCACCAGGCAGCCGCCCCAGAGTCCCCACAGCGGGCTGGTGGCGGCGATCCGCTGCGCCAGCGTCATGACCGCCGGCCACAGCAGCACGAACCCGCTGGCGAAGCAGGCGTAGGCGGCGGTGATGAGGGCGGGATGCTGGGTGTAGGCGGTGAGCTGGTAAGGGACGAAGTAGTAGAACGGGGAGCGCAGGAGGGTCCCGGCCATGATCAGGCTGGGGCCGCCGATCAGCGAGATGGCGCTCACCCATCGGCCGGGGAACGGGGGCTGGCGGTCCAGGTTGGCGGCGGCGTTGGCGGCCCGTCGGTCCGCGCCGGCCTGTCGCCATCGTGTGATGCGCCCGCCCAGCTCAAGCTTCATGGATTGCCGCCCGTCCTGTCCGTGTCGGTGCGCCCGGACCGGTATGTCGGGGCACACCGCAATGGTGAGGGGCGGTGCGGTGGGCACGCGTCTGGCTCGGGTCGCATCTTGGTGGGCGGGCACGAGCAGGTGGTACGACCCCGGACGGATGCGCATGTCCGACCGTGGGCAGATGCCGAATGATCCGCCGAGGCGATAGGTTCGCGTCCTGGAGGGAGCGGCGTCCCGCTTTCAGCCGCTGAAACGCAGGGGGATCACCTCGGGCCCCGTATCGGAGACCACCATGACCGCGGTGTGGCGCGGGATCTGAAACCTCACCCAGCGCTACTCCGGGCCTCGCCCGACCATCCGGCCGGCCGGTCGTCGGACAACGTCGGCTATGTCAGTCGGCCGTGCCGGCGTGCACGGCGATGATTCGCCAGCCGTGCGTCTCGTCGTACAGCCAAGTACGGGTGTAGCGCATCCTGGCCGCGAACGGCTCACCGGAGACGGTCCCTTCGACGGTGCCGAGAAACCACGTCACCCCGGTGCGCCCATCGGTGAGCACGGTCAACTCCTCCTCGGCCACCTTCGTCATCACCTGCGTCCGAGTGCGGTGCAGCTCCAGGTCGTCCGCCTTGGTCGCAACGTTCGCACCGAAGGTGAAGATCAGCCGATCATCCAGCAGCCGATCCAGCGCCTCGACATCTCCAGCGAGCTGCGCGGCCTGGAGCCGGCGCTCGGCGTCCCGCAAGTCCTCCATCATGAGGCCACCCTCCCAGCCGGCGCCGTACCCGTGCCAGGACGTTCACGCTCGGCTGATCTTCGCAGTCCGATCCGAGGACTCCGATCGTCGGCCGACCGGCCCCGCATGCCCGGCCGGACCCCGCCTGGAGGCCCGGCCGGGACCTACGCCACCGGCGGCACGCTCACCCCGGCGGGAACTGGCCGTTCTTCGCCACCGGCACACCCAGCTGCGCGGCGCCGGCGAGCGTCGCCCGCTCCGGCGGCAACGACCCCAGCACCGGGTTCAGATGCCGCAGGCTCAGCGTCACCGGCGCGATCGCCGGAGCGGCGATGTCGAACTTCTCCAGATCCACCCAGCGCACCACCTGCAGCACCTCCGGCGGAATGACGTCTCCGCCCTTCTGCATCGGCACGCACAGCTGACGGGCGTAGGTCACCCGCGCCGTCGCCGGGGGAATCTGGCCGGTCAGCACCGGGTTCAGCTGGGTGAGGTTGAGCGCCCGGTTCATCGGCTGGTTCGGGGTGATTCCGTAGCACAGCAGGTCGATGTGCTGCACCAGCCGCAGCACCTCCGCGGGCGGCACGACGCCGTTCTTCGCCACCGGCACGCACAGCTGCTCCGCCCTGCCCAGCACGACCTCCGTACGGGGCAGGTCCTGCAGCACGGGGTTGAGGTGGCTGAGCACCAGCCCCTTGCCGGGCGCCGGGGTGACGACCCGGTAGCAGGCCAGGTCGACGAACCTGACGAAGTCCAGCACCCCGGGCGGCGGGAACACGTTGTTCTTGGCGACCGGCACGCACAACTGCTCACGCGCGCCGAGGCTGACCTGCTCGACCGGCAGGCCCTCGAGCACCGGGTTGAGGTGCCGCAGCGCCAGCCCGACGGCCGGCGGCTGGTACGGGTCGGTCTTGAAGCATTCGAGGTCGAGGTACGACACGAAATCCTTCGGCGTGGGCAGCGTCAGCGCAGCGGCCGGCGGCGCGGCGACAAATGCCACGGTGAGAATTCCCAGAGCCACGGATAACGCGCGCCGGATCGTCGGCCGGACGCGCCGGAGCCCGTTCACGGGTCGGTCCACCGTTCCTCCATCGGTCGTGGTTCCTCCTGGTCACCCCTCACTTTCTGCGCACGACGGGACCTTGACAAGATTAATGACATTATTTCGCTATTTCTCGATCAACGGCGGGCTATAAGTGCCGCCCATAACCGCCCCGAGAACCATCGGGGTATTTTCCGCGCATTCCCGCCGACCGATGCAGATCGCGGATGATCCGGGTCGTCAGCTCGTTGAAGATGACCATCCAGCCGTCAGGGTCTCCGCTGTGGCTCGCGGCCACCGCACGATCGTCGGTTGTCTTCACAAACTCCGAATGATCACGCGGTGGCCGTCGCCATGTGACCCGAACGCTGCAAGGTCGGCAAGTGTCCCTGGAGTATCAGATGACGCGGACCTGGAACTGGTCCCCATCGATGACGCGGGACTTGTAGTAGAAGGCGCCCAGGTCGGATCCGCCGAGGAGGTTCTCCGACAGGGGGATCATGCAGATGCTGTAGCCGCCGGAGTCGTTGGGAGCGCGGACGGGCAGCCAGGTGGCACCGCAGGAGAACGAGTTCCCGTTGATGTTGAGTATGAAGATGGTGCGGCCGTAGGGCTGGGAGTAGGCGCCCTCGCGGGTGGACTTGAACGGGTACTCGTCACACGAGCCCGCAGGCATGGGGTTGGGAACGTTCTCCCGGCAGGATCGTTCGTAGTTCCTGTTCATGAGGTTCTCGTCCTGGGTCCTCGTCAGGATGCTCTTCATCTTGTAGTGGTTGATGGCGAGGCTCAGGTGGCGTGCGTACGTCGGATAGCGGTAGCTCAGCACATCGTGCACCGGGAGGACCGAGTTGTAGACGCAGCCCGAGGGGTATCCGGTCAGCACGTTGTCGCAGCGGTGCACGGCCGGCGTGGTGATCGAGGCGTTCGACGACGTGTTCACCCAGGCCGCGTTGTAGAACCAGTACCTGATGCCGCCGTGCGCCTGCCACGAGGAGCCGCTCAGCGGGGTCTGGAAGTACGTGGTGGCCGAGTGGGTGCGGCCGGGCAGCGCCGATCCGCCGACGAGTCCGCTGCTGGACACGGTGCAGTTGGCCAGGCACTGCGGCTCGGCGTAGACCAACGTGTCGAGCACCGGCGGGATCGCCGGTCCTGCGACGGTGTTGGCCTGGTAGTGCCACGACTGGGTCCACCTCAGCGAGGCGTAGTCGAGGGTCGTCAGGCTGGAGACGGTGTACTGGATCGAGCCGATGACGACCCCGTTGGGCACCGTGAAGATCAGCAGGATGCCGTCCTCGATGACGCAGTTGGCCGACCGGCTGATGGTTGCCTGGCCGCCGCAGATGTCGGCGGCGAGCTGGGCATCGGCCCCCTTGGAGGACTTCGAGGTGCTGGCGTCGCCGGGCTTTCTCGTCTGCTTGCGGATGCAGGTGGCGTTGCCGGTCTTGCCGTCCCCGGCGAGCGCCGCCGCCTCCTGCGTGAGGTCGGTGCCGCACTCCTTCGTGAGGGTGGGCTTCGGGGTGGGCGGCTGGTCCGGCTCCGCCGCCGTCGTCGCCGAGGCGGTGGGGGCGAACGAAGTGGGGACGAACACGGATAAAAGGATCAGCGCGCCACTTGCGATCCCCGCTTTCCATCTGACCACGGGATTCTCCCTGCGTAAAAAGGATCTGTTGGACGAAGGAGAACTCCGGCCTCTGGACAGGCTCTGGACGTTCGCTGAACACCCGTGGCGGTGCTGGTCGTCCACGTGCTCGGCCGCCTCCGGGTGTGGCCCGATGATCGCGAGGTCGACGCCCGGCCGCCCGCCCGCCGCCTGATGCTGGGAGTCCTGGCGCTCAACGCCGGACGGCTCACCACTCGCAGGGAGCTTGCGCACGGCGGCGCTGGCGGACCTCGACGGACTGGGCGCGGCCCGGCTCATGCACCGGCTCACCTCGGCGCACCTGCTGGGTGCGGGACGAGCCAGCTTTCCGTGTCCTCATCCAGCGCGGCGGCCAGCGCGGCCGGATCCACCGGGGCCCTGGTCATATTCGGCGGGAATTCCCGCTAAGTGGTCAGCTCCCGAAGTCCTTCGGCGGTTGACTTCGCATCCAGTGGGGCATGTCGCCTCGTCAGCTCTCAGGGGCGGCGATGAGCCCACCCGCGAGCAGCGTCAACGGCACCAGGCGAACGCGAAGAGCTGCCTCGTAGCGCGATCACCAGGACACGGCCACTGTCATTGGCCCACGGCGGTCACCGCGGCTGCTGTTCCGCGATGACCGCCCAGTCGTCCGCCCCGCAACCGTCGGCGATGGCCTGATCGAAGACAGTCCGCAGGAGTGCACCGATCGGGAGCGGAATGTCGTGGTCGTTCGCTGCATCGAGCGCGAGGTGGAGGTCCTTGCGGCCCAGAACTGTAGTGAATCCGGGCGGCTGGTAGCGCCGTTCGGCAATCATCGACCCGTAGCCGGTGTAGACGGCTCCCGGGAAGAGTGTTGAGGTCAACAGTTCGACGAACTGCCCCGAGTCGACACCGGCGCCTTCCGCGAGGCTGACAGCCTCGCCCAGCGACTGGATCGCGCAGGCGATCAGGTAGTTCCCGAGGATCTTCACGATGTTGGCCTGCTCCGGACGATCGCCGAGTCGCCAGGTCCGCGAGCCGATCACGTCGAAGAGCGGCTGCACGCGGTCGATCAGCCCCTGCTCGCCCGCCGCGAGGATGTTGAGTGCTCCGGCTTCGGCGACCGGAACACGGCCGAAGACCGGTGCCGCGACATACCCGACACCATGCTCAACGTGCGCTGCGCCGGCCCGGCGAGCCAGGCCGGCGCTCACCGTCGCGAGGTTGACGTGAACAGTCCCGCCCGGGGCCTGAGCGAGAACACCGGAGTCGATGAACGCCTCGGCGACGGCCCGGTCATCGGCCAGGACCGAGAAGACCACCGGCGCGTGCATGGCCTCGGCGACTGACGCGGCTCGCCGGGCACCCGCCGCGACAAGCTCGTCCGCGGGCCTGTTGGAGCGGTTCCACACCACAACGTCGTACCCGGCTCTCAAGAGGTTGCGTGCGATGGGCCGCCCCATTGCTCCCAGACCGATGACCGCGATGTCGCTCATGCGGAGAACCCTCTCAATGAACCGCCTAAGGCGGTTCCACGATGTCATGAGGGGTACCATCATGTCGAACTGGCCGAGACGGTTCGGAAGGTGTTGTCGCTCACTGCGGAGGTTGGAATGACCGAGGACGTACGTCGTGTGTTCCGAATGGACAACGAGGTCCTGGCGTTCCGATTCACTGCCACCGTCAGCGATCGAGCCGGCATGGCGCCGCGAGAGCGGCTGACTGACCCCGCACGACTGAAGATGTGGCTGCAGGCGACAGGGCTTGACGCCACGGACGTGTCGCTGACCGATCTGAAGGACGCCATCGAACTGCGCGAGGTGATCTACCGCATCGGATCGGCGGTCGCCGCAGGTGAACAGCCCGATTCGAAGGATGTCCGCACTCTCAACACGGTCGCGGCCGCTGGGCACGCGAAGGCCGCGCTCGAACGCGGTCTCGCAGGATGGCGCCTGACCGAGTCGACGCCTGTCGGTGACGCCCTCGGGGTCCTGGCCACGGATGCCATCCACATCCTCGGGGGCCGCGACCGCAACCGCATCAAGAACTGCGAAGGCCCCGGATGCGCGGGGCTCTTCCTTGACACCAGCCGCGGAGCCAACCGCCGTTGGTGTTCCATGAACACCTGCGGCAACAAGGTCAAGAAGGCACGACTCGCCGAGAGCTGACCCAACAGCCGTGATCAGGCCCGGCAAGCCCGACCACCCGCGCGCAGTCACGGACAGGACAACGTCCGATTACCGGCTACCTCCCTATCGGCCCTCGTCTCATGCCCGTTGCCCTGGCCCGCCCGGTAGCGCCGACCGCCGCCGAGCGCAAGCGGCTGAAGAAGGTGGCCTACGGGCACAAGACCGAGTATCGATTGCGCTTGCGCGCGCAGGTCGTCCTGCACGCGGCTCGCGGGCGCGCCGTGGCGGCGCTCTGGCCTATCTGGCCGCCTACGACGTCCACCGTGCGAAGGTGTTCGGCCGCACCGAGCCGTACGCCAGCGCCAAACGCGTGCTCTGGATCGTGGACAACGGCTCCTCCCACCGCGAGCAGAAGGCCGCTGACCGCCTGGCCGCCGCATTCCGGTCGTGCAGCGCAAGGTCGTCCAGCCCAACGAATTCACCGACCTCGGCGAGGTCAGGGATCGGCTCCGCGCGTTCGAAGACCGTTACAACGCCACAGCACAGCCGTTTCAGTGGAGGTCCACCACCTCCGACCTGGACGATCTGCTGGCCAGGCTCGACCGGCACACCACCGATCGCCAGGAAGAATCCTCCGTTACCCCAGCAGCGTGATCAACCCCCGAAGGACTTCCGGAGCCGACCACTAAGCCTCCGAGCACCTGGCATGCGGGAGAGCGTCGGATTCGAGTGCTCGGTCATGGATCGCCCCTGCGACGAGAGGCGGGGACGGCTCATCGGGCCGCCGGCTCGACCTGCGCCCGCCCCTCGGCCGGCCGCGACTCGTACTTTCGTCCAGGCCCCGGGCCCTGGGCGCCCGGCCTCCTCGTCCTACGCCAGAAGGACGATCTTGCCGCGGGCGTGCTCCCGCTCCAGGAGCCGGAGGGCGTCGGCGGTCTCGCTGAGCGGATACGTACGTTCGATCACCGGTGTCACCTTGCCGTCGGCGACGAAGCCGGCGAGCGTCCGCAGGTCCTCGGCGTTGCTCCGGGAGGTCAGGACGCGGAGCCGCTGCCGGACGAACGGCGTCTGCGCGACCGTGGCCAGCAGCCGGGGAATGGGCCCGAGCACCGGCCCGCCCGCGCTGTTGGAGGCGATGTAGATGCCGCTGGGGGCGAGGAGCCGGCGCAGCGCCGAGATCGGGTGGTTGCCGACCATGTCGATCAGGACGTCGAAGCGGCGGGTATCCCGGGTGAAATCCTCGCGGGTGTAGTCGATCACGTGGTCGGCGCCGAGCGAGCGAACCATCTCGGCGTTGCGGGTGCTGCACACGCCGGTGACCTCGGCGCCGAGCGCCTTGGCGAGCTGCACGGTGAACGTGCCGACCCCGCCGGAGGCGCCGTTGACCAGCACCGTCGTGCCGGGGCGCGCGGCGCCGAGCCGCAGCGCCTGCAAGGCTGTGACCCCGGCCACGGGTAAGGTGGCCGCCTGCTCGAACGTCACCTGCTCCGGCTTCCTGGCCAGGCGTTTCGCCGGGATCGCGACGTATTCGGCGAAGCCGCACTGGGCCGCCTCGCCGAAGACCTCGTCGCCGACCTGGAGGTCCTTGACGTCCGGGCCGATCTCCGCCACCGTGCCCGCGACGGCGCGTCCCAGGACGGTGGCCTTCGGCCGCCGCACCCCAAACACCAGGCGCAGCAGGAGCGGCGTGCCGCGCAGGGTGAGCAGGTCGGCGTGGTTGAGCGCGGCGGCACGCACCCGGACCAGCACCTCACCCGCGGCCGGGGCGGGACGGTCGACGTCGGCCTGACGCACGACGTCGGGCGAGCCGTACTCCTGATAGACGATTGCTTTCATGTCGGTCTCCTGATTCGTGTGGGTTCAGCGACGTGTGGCTCGGGCGATGCCGTCGATGACGGCGAAGACGATCGTGAGGGCGGACACGACGATGAGCGCCGTGTTGATCCAGGTGGTCGCGCTCTGCGGCCAGGCGGCGGCCTGGGTGAAGCCGGGGTTGAGCACCCGGTCACCGGCGGCGAGCCAGAGCAGCGCGATCGGGCACGCGATCTCGACCAGTGTCCCGGCCACGGCGAGCGGAACGCTCCACCGGGCGTAGTGCTTGGCGTAGGCGACGGCGAGGTTCAGGGCCACCAGGGCGATGAACGCGTACACGAAGCCGGTCTGCCACAGCCACGGCGCGAACACGCCGATGGGGGCGCCGTGCGCGTCGGTCTCGGTGCTGATCACCGGGGAGAGCAGGATGAGGGTGGTGAACAGCACCATCGCCACGGTGTAGGTGATCAGCTCGCCGTAGCGGGCGCGGCGGGTGGGCGGCTCGGGGAGCGCGTCGGGCGTCCAGCGCCTGGCGGGCGTGCGGCGTCCCGCGGCGCGTTCGATGGCCGCGAACAGCAGCGTGGTCCAGCAGACCAGGTGCGCGGCGGTGGTGAGCGCCGCACCGAGGGTGTCGCCGATCAGGTCGAGCGCGCCCGCCCCGCGCAGTCCCTGCACGAGCCCCACCGCCACGGCCACGGCGGGCACGATGGTCACGAGCAGGGCGGTCAGTAACCGTGTGTAGTCGAGGAAGAACGCGGGGCCGATGAGCTGGAGCGGACGGTCCGCGTAACCGGCCGCCAGCCGCGCCGGGTCGCCGAGCTCGGTGAGCACCGCGAACTCGGCCTCGGCCCGATCGGCGCCGGCCTCCACGCGATCGTCGACGGCGTCGGCGATGGAGGCCCGCAGCTCGCGTTCGATGTCGATGTCGGACCGCTGGTCCTCGGATCGCTGGTCCTCGGGTCGCCGGCTCCCGCTTCGCCGGCCTCCGGGCAGATGGCGCAGGACCGCCGCGACATAGCGGTCGGTGAGCGTGTTGGTGGTGGCGGTAGTGGTCATGACGCGCCTTTCAGGGAGCGGAGTACGGTGTCGAGCTCGTCCCAGTCGCGACTGAGCGCGGCGGCGAGCGCGGCGCCCCTGTCGCTGGTGCGGTAGAACTTGCGCGGCCGGGATTCCTCGGTGTTCCAGTCGCTGGTCACCAGACCCTGTTTCTCCAGGCGGCGCAGAAGGGGGTAGAGGGTGTTGGCGTCGACGGCGAGGCCCGCCCGGGTGAGGCGGTCGAGCAGGGCGTAGCCGTAGTCGGGGCGGTCGAGCATGAGCAGGCAGGCCAGGACGACGGTGCCCCGCCGCAGCTCCTGGAGATGGGTGGCAAGCAGCTCATCGTCATCGTGCACATGCCACACGATACTGTGCGGCACACACTATTGCAACGAGCACGGGATGAGGCTGAACCATTCAGGGTGGCGCGACAGGGCTCAACAGGGCGCATCACTTCGAGGCCCTGGCCATATTCGCCGGGAATTCCCGCGTAGCCTCTGAGTGCCTGGCATGCGGACCATGGAGGGCGTCGGGATCGTGGCGGGAGAGCGTCGAGCGAGAGATGCGCGCAGTGTGACGGCTTGTGGCGCAGGCCACTCGTCGGCGTCGCGCTGCATGATCGCGGCACCCCCAGAACTGTCGGTGCCGAATGCTTGAGTGGGGGCATGCGTTACGGCATCGACGTCGCGATCCTCGGCGACCTCGGGGAGCCGGCACACCTGGTCACCCTCGCCCGGGAGGCCGAGGCCGCCGGGTGGGACGCCGTGCTGGTGTGGGACCACTTGGCCTTCGCCTGGGGCATGCCATCGGCCGACCCGTGGGTGACGCTGGCCGCGGCGGCGCAGGCGACCTCGCACCTCAGGCTGGGCACGGCCGTGACGGCCGTGGCCCGGCACCGCCCGGAAAGGCTGGCCCAGACGGTGGCGACGCTTGACAGGCTGAGCGGCGGCCGCGCGATCCTGGGCGCCGGGCTGGGCGGCGTGAGGCAGGAGTTCACCGCCTTCGGCTTAACGCGACCCGGTGGGGTCGTGCTCGACGAGGCGCTCGACGTGATGGCCTCGCTCTGGTCCGGCGAGGAGGTGCACCACCGGGGCGCTCATTACGCCGTCGACGGGGTGCGGCTCGCGCCGCTGCCCCTCCAGCGGCCCCGGGTGCCGGTGTGGGTCGGCGGCACGGCTCCGGGTGCCCTTCGGCGGGCCGCCCGATGGGACGGCTGGATCGTCACCGGCGACGACCGGGAAGGCCGCATGACGCTTTCACCTGACTCCCTGGCTGCCCAGGTCAGCGAGCTGCGCCGGCACCGGGCAAACGCGGGCGACCTCGACGTGGCGGTCATCGGGGTGAGCGAGCCAGGCTCGTCGGTCCGGGCCTACGCCGATGCGGGCGCCACGTGGTGGCTGGAGCACCTCCACAGCTACCGGGGGTCGATGGAACGACTGGTGCGGCGCGTCAAGGCGGGCCCGCCCGTGTGAAGCGCCTACAGTGCGCGTTGTCCACTAGAGGAAGGGGCCTCCTCCCGAGCGTGGCCCCACCCGTCAAGCAGACCGATCGTTACAGGTCGCGCGGGGTCCGCGCCGGACAGCAGAGACCGAGTTTTCGGCACCGGACGTTAGCGCTGGGATGCGCCCGAATCCGCATGGAGAGCGTCTCGGATGCGCTGACCTGCGACTCGGTCATTCCGGAACCGGACAGAATAGGCGTTCTGTCCGATCAGCGCTACCTGACGGCTGGGGACAGCTTCGGGAGAAGGACGCCCACAGGAATGCGACCCCGCCCGAGTCACATGCGAAGGGCCTCCCGCGCCCGGGTGGGCGATGCAGGAGGCCCGTTGGTGGGGGATGAGGACGCCAATCAGACGGGAGTGCCGAGCACGGCGGCCAGCGGCTCGCCGAACCACACTTCCGCCTCCTTCCGCTCGCGCGGGGTCAACCGGACGTCCACCCCGACCGCGCCGTCCACCTGCAGCGCCGTCCGCCGCGTGTGGGCGGGAGGCTCGGAAGTGGACCAGCGCGTCGGCCACTGCTGGGAGCGTATGCGGTCAAACCGACGGTTTCGAGGGAATGTCTTCAGGCCTCCCGATAGCGCGCCGGGGGTGTTACCGCGGAGTCAGCCCCGCCACTGCATGTGTCCCCCGGGCCAGATCGAATCTACAATGTAAAGCCGTGGCATCTGTGCAAACTCACCACAACCACCTCCCGCCGCACCGAGCGCGACCCCTCATCATCGACAGCCGGAATCCTGCCCGCATGTCCGGTATCACCGGCAGGGAGAGCAGCTTCCGACCGTGACGCCGCCCGGGGACTGCCGGCCCGGCTCCGGATGCTGCACCCGCAGCTCACCCTGGTCTGGGCTGACAGCGCCTACGCCGGGATGCTGGTGGGGTAGGCCCGCCGCTTCCTCCGCCTCACGCTGAAGATCGTGACCAAACGGCCAGGTCAGACGCAACGCGATTGATCACGAGCACAAACCCTGGCACAGCGAGGCTCACCTGACCGTCGCGGCGATCACGCTTACGACCAGAGGTCGTAGCGGATCTTGATGTCCGCGCTACACGCCGCATGAGAGAGGTGTCTCTGACCCTGTGGATCAAAGACACCCTGCCAGAGTCACGGCTGCTCGGCGGCGGTCTTGATCGAGCCGAGCCGGCGCGTCAGCTCGGCGTGCAGTTTCTCCTGCCGGGTGGTGATGAGGTGGTGGTGCGCGGCGCGCGAGCCTATCGCGCTGCCGGTCCAGGTGAGCTCGCGGAGCGGCTCGCCGACGGCGAACCGGGAGGTGATGGCGGTACGGCCGTTGACCGAGGTGAACGGCGTATCCACCGTGATGTCGCCGTCGCCCGCGACGCACCCGTCATGGATGGCCTGGTCGAACGCCGACCATGCGGTGGAGCGCTATGGCCTGACGCTTTCAGTAACGCTGCTGGGCTGGTGTGCTAGGTCTGGATCAAGGGCGCTTCACGGACAGCCAGGCGGAGAGCGTCACGGCGGCCTCGCGGGAGTGACGTCGCTCGGTTGGGTGGGACGATGATCAGTCCGTTCGCGGCGTTCGGGGATCCCGGGAGTTGCGGGCCGCGGCCCAGGACATCAGCTCGGCCGCCACTTGTTTGCTCCAAGGGCGCGCCAGGACGCACAGTTCTTGACAGCGATCGTCGCCGAGCGCGGCGTAGGGAGCCGTGCTCATCCGGTCGGTCGCCTCTTCGATCCCCTCACGTTCCCTGCGGCCCTGCTCGGTCAAGGAGCCGTCGCGGAGCCAGCCGCGTTCCTCCAGCCTGCGCTCAGCGGCCGCCCAGTCGGTCTCGGTCCAGCCGCGGGTGACCCGGAGCGTCTCGGCCGGGACGGCGCCGGTGGCGGCGTGGGTGACGAGGGCTTCGATTCCGCTGAGCCCGGCGGCCAGCAGGGCGGCCAGATGGCCGTCACCGCGGAACTCGCGCAGCAAGGTCGCGGCGTGCCAGAGAACCAGGTGCGGGGCGGTGGGCCAGGGCAGTGCGGCGTGCGCGGCGTACAGAGGCCGCCCGCTCAGCTCGCCCGAGATGGCTTGGGCCGCCTCCCGGGCCAGCGCGGCGGCATGAGACATCTCCGGTGAATCGACCACGTCGCCGAGCACCTGGCGCAAGGTCGTGTCGACTGCGTTCAGCCGGGCGTCCAGGATGTCGGCCGGGGAAGCGAGGTGCCAGGCGGCCGGTATCGCCTGATGGACCACCTGTGGATTGAAGTTGTAGAAAGTGGCGATCACCGCCTCCGCGGGAACCGGGCCGAACGCGGCCGCCCTGGATGCGAAGTACCCCATCCGGCCGGTCAGTCCGAGCTGTTTGTAAGCGGCATCCGCCTCCGGGGAGAAGTAGATCATGCCGTGCAACGGCTCCAGCGTCCGCCAAGTGCGGCGTTCCAGCCTCATGCCGGCGAAAATACCGACCGGTTGGTACCTTGTCCACCTTTTGATCGGCTCGGCAGGCGTTGGGCGATCGAGAGCGGGAGGGCGGTCAGGGTCCCAGGGTGCGGTGACGCCGGACCTCTTCGGCCCCGGTCCGCTGTGCGGATTGCTCCATTGTCGGGACGTTCCAGTCACTACAGAGTGGACGCAACGCAAAACAGCCGTTACTCAGCGGCTACATGCACGACACATCTTCGCTGTCGCTGCGCGAATCTGTAGGGAGCCCAGTGTGGGAACAACGACGGACACCGCCGTGCGGTTCTTCGTCGGCACGGATGTCGGTGGAACGTTCACCGACCTCGTGGTCCTCGAGGACAACCGGCCGCCGCGCCTGTTCAAGGCGCCGACAACGCCGCACGACCGGTCCGAAGGCGTGGTCGACGCGCTCGCCCTGGCGGCCGCGTCGTACGGCGTGAGCCTGCGGGAGTTCTGCGCGGCGATCGCGTACTTCTCGCACGGTACGACGGCCGCCACCAACGCCCTCATCGAGCGCAAGGGCACCCCGACGGCGCTGCTGACCACCCGCGGTTTCACCGACACGCTGCTCATCCAGCGGTCGATGACCTCGTGGGTGGGCATGGGGGCGGCGACCGGCCACTACAGCCGCCGCCGCAACCCCGATCCCATCGTCCCCCGCGACCGGATCGCCGGCGTCACCGAGCGCATCGACTCCTCGGGGCGGGAGCTGGTCGCCCTGGACGAGCACGAGGTACGCGGCCTGCTGCGCCGGCTGCGGGACGAGGGCGTGCGGGCGCTGGCCGTGTCCTTCCTGTGGTCGTTCCTCAACGCCGAGCACGAGAGCGCCGTCGGCCGGATCGTGGCGGAGGAGTGGCCCGAGGCGTACGTCACCCTGTCGCACGAGGTGGCGCCGGTGCTCGGCGAGTACGAGCGCTCGGCCACCACGGTGGTCAACAGCTACCTCGGCCCGGTCATCCGCGACTACGTGGCCGGGCTGGAGGGCCGGCTCAGGAGCACCGGGTTCACCGGCGACTTCTCCATCATGGACTCGGGCGGCGGCGTCATGCGGGCGGCCGACGCCGCGCGGCGGGCGGCCTCCATGCTCACCTCCGGGCCCGCCGGAGGGGTGCTGGCCTCGGCCGCGCTGGCGCGGCGGCTCGGCCACCGCAACGTCATCACCTCCGACATGGGCGGCACCAGCTTCGACGTGGGCCTGATCGTCGACAGCGAGCCGCTGGTGGAGCGGGTCAGCGAGGTGGGCGACCTGCACCTCGCGCTGCCGCGCATCAAGGTGACCGCGATCGGCGCGGGCGGCGGCTCGATCGCCTGGGTGGACGAGGCGGGGGTGCTGGCCGTCGGGCCGGAGAGCGCCGGTTCCGTCCCCGGTCCGGCCTGCTACGGACGCGGCGGCGACCGGCCGACCGTCACCGACGCCGACGTCGTCCTCGGCGTGATCGACCCGGAACGGTTCCTGGGCGGCCGGATGCCGCTGGAGCGGGCGCTGGCCGAGAAGGCGATCCGGCTGCACGTGGCCGATCCGCTCGGCCTCTCCGTGGAGGAGGCGGCGGCGGGCATCCGCCAGGTCGCCGACAACCACATGGCCGACCTGCTGCGCAAGGTCACGGTCGAGCAGGGCTACGACCCGCGTGACTTCACCGTCTACGCCTACGGCGGGGCCGGTCCCACGCACGCGTACGCCTACACCGAGGCGGCCGGCATCGCCACGCTCGTGGTGCCGCCCACGTCCACCGTCCATTCGGCCTACGGCACGGTCACCTCCGACCGGTACCGGGCCGTGCAGACCACCGACGTCCAGCGGACGCCGCCGGGAGCGGCCGACCCGGCCGAGCACCTCGACCCGGCGCGGATCAACGCGACGCTGGACGAGCTGAGCCTGCGCTGCCGGGCCGACCTCGACGACGACCCCCGCGTACGCCTGAGCCGCATCGTCTACCTGAAGTTCCGCCGCCAGGCGCACGAGCTGCCGCTGGCCGTGCCGGACGGTGAGGTCACCACCGACGTCCTGCGGGCGCTGATCGCCGAGTTCAGGGACGCCTACGAGCGGCTGTACGGCGCGGGAACGGCGCTGCTCGGCGCCGGTGTCGAGCTGCACACCCTCCGGGTCGAGGGCAGGGTCGGCGTCACCGGGATCACCGAGGGCGGCTACGAGGGCTCGGCGGAGGCGGCGGAGTCGCTGATCGGCTCGCGGCCGGTGTACTTCCCCGAGTGCGGCCGGGTGGACGCCTCGGTCTATCGGGGCGAAGGGCTCGGAGCGGGAGCGTCGCTGCGCGGCCCCGCCATCCTCGAGTTCGCCGGCACCACCGTGGTGGTCGGCCCGGGTCAGTCGCTCGCCGTCGACCCGTACAACAACGTCGTCATCGACTGCAGGGGGAACGCGTGACCGCCATCGATCCGGTGACCTTCGAGGTCATCAGGCACCGGCTGCTCGCCATCACCGACGAGCAGGGCGCCACCCTGGCCGCCATCTCCGGCTCCACCCACGTGGTGGAGGCCAGCGACTACAACGTCGGCCTCTACCTGCCCGACGGCTCGGTGGCGGCGATGGGCCGTACCATCCTGTCGCACTCCTCGTCGATGGCCGCCATCACCCGTTCGGTCATCGGGGACTGCGCCGACGACCCCGGCATCAACGCCGGTGACATGTTCATCGTCAACGACCCGTGGAAGGGCACCGTGCACGCCCAGGACGTGGGCGTGGTCGCGCCGATCTTCTACCAGGGCGAGCTGCTCGCCTGGACGGGCGCCATGTGCCACATGGTCGACGTGGGCGGGATGACGCCGGGCAGCTTCTGCATCGACGCCACCGACTCCTACCAGGAGGGGCTGCAGATGCCGCCGACCAAGCTGGTCGACGGCGGCAAGGTGCGCACCGACGTCTGGAACCTCGTCCTCGCGCACACCCGCATGGCGGCGACGGTGAACCTGGACCTGCGGGCCCTCATCGCGGCCAACCACACGGCGATCAAGGCGATGACCGCCCTGGCCGACAAGTACGGCGCCCAGACGGTGCGGGCGGTGATGAGCAGCCTCATCGAGCTGTCGGAGAAGCGGCTGCGCAACCGGCTGGCCAGGCTGCCCGACGCGCGCCTGCACTCGCGGGCCTTCCTGGACAACGACGGCGGGCTGGCCCTGTCGCGGGAGAACGCCACCTACGAGGTGGACCTCGTCCTGACCAAGCGCGGCGACAGCCTGCACTTCGACTACTCGGCCTCCTCGCCGCAGGCCAAGGGCTACATCAACTGCGCCTTCTCCGGGATGATGGCGGGCATCGCGGCGGCCCTCCTGCCGACCCTGGCCTACGACGCGCCGTGGAACGAGGGCCTGTTCAAGCCCGTCCAGGTGCACTGCCCGGAGGGGCTGATCTGCAACGCGTCCCGGCCGGCGGCGGTCAGCGGCGGCGCGCTGGAGGCGGGCTGGCTGGTGGAGATGACCGCCGTCGAGTGCCTGTCGAAGCTGGCGGCGTGCTCGGACGAGCTGATCGCCGAGGCCCAGGCCGTGCCCGCGGGCGGCCCCGACAAGTTCGTGCTGACCGGGGCGGGCGAGAACGGCGGCCGGCAGACGTACGTGATCATGGACTGTCTGGCGACGGGCGGCGCGGCCTACGCGCACCGCGACGGCGTCTGGACCCAGGGCCAGCACAACATCGAGCGGCAGAAGATCTCCAACGTGGAGGCCGTGGAGATGGACTCCCCGCTGCTCTACCTGTGGCGCGGCCTGGTGGCCGACTCCGGGGGAGCGGGACGCACCCGTGGCGGCATGAGCATGGGCGCGGTCTACACGGTGCACGGCGGCCGTGACGTCACCGCGCTGAACTCGGCCCACGGGTGGGAGGTGCCGAACTCCACGGGGATCTTCGGCGGCTACCCCGGCGCGCAGAACACCCGCACCGTGATCCACGGCAGTGACGTCCGGGCGCGGCTGGCCGCCGGGCGGATCCCGGCCGTGGAGGAGCTGTCGGGCGACCGTCCGGTCATGCGCGGCAGGCAGGGCCTCTACCACCTGGGCGACGACGACGTCCTGGCCACCGTGCCGCAGGCCGGCGGCGGGTGGGGCGACCCGTTGGAACGTTCCCTCCCGGCGCTCCAGGCCGACCTGGACTTCGGCGCCGTGACCCCGGAGGCCGCGGTCCGCGTCTACCACGCGGTGCTGGACGGCGCAGGCCGCATCGACGAGGCCGCCACCCTGGCCCGCCGCGAGCAACTGCGGGACGAGCGGCGCGCCTGGCCCGCCGAACGGCCGCTGCCCGCACAGCCGGGGGGCGCGCGGACCCGGCTGCACCCGCTGGGCGACCGTCTCGACGTCATCGAGGCGGACCACGCCCGCTGGGTCGCCTGCCGGTGCGGCGTCGTGCTGGCCCCCGCCGGCGGGCAGTGGCGCCGCCACGCCGGGATGAGCGTGGTCCGCGACGTGCACGCGCTCGGCCACGCCACGCGCCTGGACGAAGGGCTGGAGCTGCGGCTGTACGCGTGTCCCGGCTGCGGGCTGCTGCACACGGCCGACGTCGTCCGCCGCGAGGCCGCCCACCTGGACGACATCCGGCTGCTCGACGCGGAGGTGTGACGTGGCCACTCTCGCGCTGTGCGCCGCGACCTCCCACGTGGGCGCCATCGTCAAGAACCCCGACGCCACCCCCGAGCAGTCCGGCACGCTCCACCAGGCGTGGCGGAGCCTGGACGGGGAGATCGCCCGCCTGGAGCTGGACGCGGTCGTCGTCATCGCCACCGACCACTACGAGACCTTCGGGCTGGAGAACTATCCGGCCTTCTGCCTCGGGCTGGCGCCCGAGCACGAGGCGTGGGGCGAGTTCGGCAACCCGTCGGGCACCGTGCCGGGCCGGCCGGAGCAGGCCGCCCACCTGCTCGAAGGGCTCACGGCCCGCGGCTTCGACCTGGCCCGCTCGCACACGATGGCGCTGGACCACAGCTTCATGGTGCCGCTGGTGAAACTCCCGTCCGCGGCCGCGGCCGGTGTCGTCCCGCTCTTCGTCAACTGCAACACCCCGCCGCTGCCCGGCCTGGGCCGCTGCCTGGAGCTGGGCAGGGCGCTGCGGGAGAGCATCCACGACCTGCCGGGCGACCAGCGGATCGGCGTGCTCGGCACGGGCGGGCTCTCGCACTGGGTGGGCCTGCCGCGCTTCGGCGACATCAACGAGGCGTTCGACCACACGCTGCTGGACCTCCTCGTCCAGGGCCGGCTCGACGAGATCGCCCGCTGGGACGACGCCTGGATCGAGCAGGAGGCCGGCAACGGCGCCCTGGAGCTGCGGACCTGGCTGATCGCCGCCGCAGCGGCGGGCGGACCGGCCCGCGTCCTGGCCTACGAGCCCATGGCGGCGTGGACGGTCGGCATCGGCGTCGCCGCCTTCGACGTTCTGGAGGGACCCTGATGAGCATCGTCGGGCTCAACCGGCTCGCCCGGGACCTCGAACACGCTCCGGGACTGCACGAGCGCTTCGCCGCCGACCCCGGGCAGGTCCTGCCGGGCTACGCGCTGACCGAGGAGGAGCGCTCGGCCGTGACCCGCAGGGACGCGGCCTGGCTGCTGCGGGCCGGCATGAACCCCGTGGCCCTGCGCAACCTCATGGTCACCCTCGGCGTGGCCCACCACGAGATGTATCCGGAAGGGCCACTGACATGAGCACGACCGGATTCATCGTCGACGGGCCCGACGGCCACCGCGACCAGGCCCACGTCCGCATGGCGGAGGGCGAGGCGCGGCGCCTGCCCGGCATCGACGCCCTGCAGATGGAGGCCAGGCTGGCCTTCTTCGCCGCCGCCGCGGCGATGGAGGCCGCCGTGGACGCCGAGCTCACGGCCTACGGCCTGAGCCACCCGCGGTTCAACGTCCTCATGGTGCTGCGCAGCATCGACCCAGGCGGCGCCGGGATCCCCATGGGGACGCTGGCCACCCACGTGATGACCACGGCCCGCAACGCCACCGGCCTGGTGGACCTGCTCGAACAGCGCGGCCTGGTCAGCCGCTCGGCCGATCCGTCGGACCGGCGCGTCGTCCTGGTCACCAGGACCGCCGCCGCCGACGAACTGCTGGACGAGCTGCTGCCCCGCTTCGCCGCCCGCATGTCCGGGGCGCTCGGCGGCTACCGCGACAGCGAGCTGGCCGTCCTCATCGACCTGCTCAACCGGCTCCGCCTGGGGCTGGACCTGTCCGCCGTACGCCCAGGGAGATGAGGTTGTCCATGGACGTCAGGATCGAGCTGGCGGGCGTCGGCAAGTCGTTCGGCGGCGCCGTCGCGCTGCGCGAGATCGACTTCGCCGTGCACGGCGGTGAGGTGCACGCGCTCGTCGGCATGAACGGCGCCGGCAAGTCCACCCTCGTCAAGATCCTCTCCGGCGCGCTCGTCCCCGACGCCGGCGAGGTGCGCATCGACGGCGCCGGGCACGGCGCGCTCACCCCGCGCCGGGCCCGGGCGCTGGGCGTCAGCATCGTGCACCAGCACCGGACGCTCGTCCCCCAGCTGACGGTGGCGGAGAACATGCTGCTCGGCCGCCTGCCCAGGCGGGCGGGCGCGGTGGACTGGCGCCGGGCGCACGCCGAGGCCGCCCGCGCCCTCGCGGCCCTCGACGTCCAGGTCCCGACCAGGGCGGTCGCGGGCGAGCTCGGCCCGGCCCAGCAGACCCTGGTCGAGATCGCCCGCGAGGTGGCGACCGGCGGCAAGGTGCTCGTCCTGGACGAGCCCACCGCCAGCCTCGGCGGCGCCGACGCCGCGACCGTGCACGACCTGGTCCGCAGGCTCAGCTCCGCGGGCATCTCCATCGTCTACATCTCGCACCACCTGGACGAGGTCCTGGGCCTGGCCGACAGGATCACCGTCCTGCGCGACGGCCGCAGGATCGTCACGGCCGCCGGCGCCGACCTGGACCTGCCGGGCCTGGTCCGGGCCATGACGGGGGAGCAGATCTCGCACGAGCGCCCGCAGCGGGACCGCGCGGCCGGCGAGACCGTCCTGGAGCTCGACGCCCTGGCGTCGGGCGCGCGGCTGGCCGAGCTGACCCTCACGGTCCGCGCCCACGAGGTCGTCGCGGTCCTCGGGCCCGCCGGCGACGGCCAGTCCGAGCTGTTCGACCTGCTGAGCGGCCGGCGCCGCCCCTCTGGCGGCCGGATCAGGGTCGCCGGCGCGGACGTCGCCGCCGGCGACGTCGGCGCGGCCCTCGCGGCCGGTCTGCGGTGCGTCACCGGCGACCGCCTGGCACACGGCCTGGTGCCCGGGCTCACTGTGGACGAGAACCTGGACCTGACCCGGCGCGGCCTGCGCCGGCCCTGGCTCGTGCGCTGGGGGCGGCTGCACCGGCAGGCCGCGGAGCGCCGCTCGCGCTACGGCGTCGCCACGATCCAGGCCGATCCGCCGGTGTCGGCACTGTCCGGCGGCAACCAGCAGAAGGTGCTGCTGGCCAAATGGCTCGACGCGCCGGTACGGGCGTGCCTGCTGGAGGAGCCGACCAACGGGGTCGACGTGGCCGCCAAGGCCGACATCCACCGGCTCGTCGACGACCTGGCCGACCAGGGCACCGCCGTGCTGCTGGCCTCCGCCGACGTGGAGGAGGTGCTGCGCCTGGCCGACCGCGTCGTCGTCGTACGCGCCGGGAGGGTCGTCGCCGACCTTCCCGTGGAGGGGCTGTCCCGGGACGCCCTTGTCTCGCTCACGGTTGGAGGAACCGCATCGTGACCGCAATCTCCACTCCGCAGCGCAGGGCCGGCCTCGTGGTGCCGCCCTGGTTCCTGCGACACACCGGCGTCCTCGCCGTGCTGCTGCTGATCGGCGTCTTCACCGCCACCAGCAGCGACGTCTTCCTGACCGGCGCGAACCTGCTGAACGTCTCCCAGCAGATCGCGGTCGTCGCCGTGCTGGCCGCGGGCCTGACGCTGCTGATGACGGCGGGCGGCATCGACTTCTCGCTGGGCGCCATCGCCGCCGTCGCCCACGGCGTGGCCGCCCAGCTCATCGTGGCAGGGGTGGCCGACTGGCTGGCCGTGCTCCTGACGCTCGCCCTGGGGGCCGCGATCGGGCTGGTCAACGGGGTGATGGTGACGTGGTTCAAGGTGACGCCGTTCGTCGCCACCCTGGCGACCTCGACCGCGCTCGGCGGCGCGGCCCTGCTGATCATCGGCGGGCAGAGCGTCTCGATCGGCGACCACCTGGAGATGATCGGCTTCGGTGAGGTGCTGGGCGCGATCCCCGTGTCCGTCGTCATCGCCGCCGCCGTCTGCGTGGCCGCGGCGCTGGTCATGCGGTGGACGGCGTTCGGCCGCAACGCCTTCGCCATCGGCGGCAACGAGAGCGCCGCGCGCCTGTCCGGCATCCCGGTCGTCCGTACCAAGCTGCTGCTCTACACCCTCGGCGGGCTGCTGGCCGCGCTGGGCGGCGTGATGCTCGTGGCCAGGCTGGGCGCCGCCAGCCCCGGCGCGGGCGGCCTGCACCTGGAGCTGACCGTCGTCGCGGCCGTGGTCATCGGCGGCACGGCGCTGCACGGAGGCAGCGGCACCATGGTCGGCACCGTTCTCGGGGTCCTGCTCCTGGGCGTGGTGGCCAACTCACTGAACCTGCTCCAGATCAACCCCTACTACCAGGACGTCGCGCTCGGCGCCGTCCTCGCCGTCGCCGCCATCGCCAACCACCTGCGCGGCCGGCGCACCTGAGCACCACCCACCCCCCGAAAGGACTTCCCATGGCTGGTCACCGCGTCCAGGCGACCCTGGCGGTCGCCTCCGCCCTCCTTCTCAGCGCCTGTTCGGTCAGCACCCCTGCGACGTCGACCGACGCCGCGGCCGTCGATCCCGGCAAGCGCCTGACCATCGGCTTCGTCAACGGCAACACCATCGAGTTCCACACCTGCCTGCAGAAGTCGATGCAGGCCAGAGCCGAGAGCGCGAACGTCGACCTGCTGATCGCGCAGTCGGCGATGGACCCGGCGAAGGAGCTGTCCAACATCGACGACATGATCGCCAAGAAGGTCGACGCGGTCGTCGTGCAGACGGTCAACATCGACGCGCTGGAAGGCGGCGTGGCCAGGGCCAACCGGGCCGGCGTACCGATCTTCCTGACGTCGGTCGCGGCGGTCGACCAGAGCAAGATCCTCGGCGCGGTCGTCACGGACGTCAAGAAGGTCGGGCAGGAGCTCGGGGAGTGGATCGCGAAGGACACCGGCGACACCTCCGCCGATGTCGCCGTGATCGGCGGCGCCCCCGGCGCGGCGGCGGACCTCATGAACGACGCCTTCAAGGCGAACCTGGGCTCGCACGCCAAGGTCGTCTTCGACCAGCCGGCGCTCTGGCAGCGCGCCAAGGCCCAGGACGTCGCCGAGAACCTGCTCCAGGCGCACCCCAAGGTCAAGTACGTCTTCGTGCACAACGAGGACATGGCGCTCGGCGCGCTGGCGGCGTTCAAGAGCGCCGGGCGTACGGACATCAAGATCGTCACGAACGGCGGCAGCGACGCCGGGCTGCAGGCCGTGCGATCCGGCGAGTTCGCCGCGACGGTCAGCAACACGCCGCGCAGCGTCGGCGAGATGGCGATCGACAACGTCGTGGGGCTGCTGCAGAAGAAGGAAGGCGTGACGAAGGTGGCCACCGTGCCCGACATGCTGGTAACCAGGGACAACGCTGACAAAGCGCCACCGTACTGCCTGTGAGGGACCCCATGGCCGCAGAGTTCACCGACCGCACGCCCACCACGATGAGCCCCCGCCGTCGCGGGGTCCGCGCCGTCGACCGCGCGCTCGACGTGCTGACCGCCTTCAGCGCCGTCCACCCCCGGCTGCAGCTGTCCGAGCTGGCCGAGGCGGCGGGGCTGCCGAAGACGAGCACGCACCGCATCGCGGTGACGCTCGTCGAGCGCGGCTTCCTCCGCCAGGACGACGACGGCGCCTACACGCTGGGCAGCAGACTGATCGAACTCGGCAGCCTGGTCTCGGCGACCACCGAGCTGGCCCGGCTGACGGCGGCCGCCCAGGCGTTCCCGCTGTCGGGCGGAGAGGCGCTGCTGGTCGCCGAGGCCGACTGGCCCGACAAGAGCCTGATCATCACCACCAAGCTCCAGGCCCCGCACAGCCCCACGGCGCTGTCGCCGGTCGGCCGCCGCTCCGTCCTGGCCAACGGATGCGTCAGCCAGGCCGTGCTCAGCGGGCTGCCCGCCGAGGAGGTACGCAGCCTGCTTCCGCACCTGCGGCTGGCCAAGCGCACGCCGGCCAGCATCACCGACGCCGAGGAGTTCCTGCGCGAGGTCGAGGCGGCGCGCAACCGCGGCCACGCCGTCGAGGTCGAGCAGTTCCTGCCCGGCATCGCCGGCGTGGCGGTGCCGGTCATGTCCGCCGGACGCCCGATCGGCGCGGTGGCCGTCTGCGGCCCGACCGCGAACCTGCCCCGCCGCAGGCTCAACGCCCTGGCCCTCGACCTCAAGCAGCTGCTCGGCCGAGCGCTGCCCGCCCAAGCACCCAAAGCAGTATCAGGAGGATAACGATCATGAGCCCCGATGTCCGCGCCGAATGGGTGACCTTCCCCAGCGGCGGTGACGAGATCCGCGGCTACCTGGCACGACCGGCCGGCGACGGACGCCCGCCCGCCGTGATCATGGCCCACGAGAACCTCGGCGTCACCGCGCACCGCCAGGCGGTCACCGAACTGTTCGGCGCGGCCGGATTCGCCTGCCTCACCGTCGATCTCTACAGCCGGATCGGCGGCCGCCCGCCGCAGGACTACACCACCGCGGACGAGCGGCGGGCCAAGGCCTTCCTGTCCGCCCGCGACGAGCAGGCCATCCCCGACCTGGACGCGGGCCTGGACTACCTGGCCGGACGCGGCGACGTGGACACCACGCGGGCCGCGGCCGTCGGCTTCTGCCTCGGAGGGGGTCTCGTCCTCGCCTGGGCGACCACGACCGACCGGCTCGTCTGCGCGGTGCCGCTGTACGGGCTGCCGGAGCTGCCCCCGTCCTACAGCCCGACCGGCGCCACCCGGTCCCGCATCGAGATCGCCGACCAGGTCCGCTGCCCCGTCCAGGCCCACTTCGGCGGCGCCGACGAGGTCATCCCGCTCGACCAGGTCGCCAGGCTCGAAGAGGCGCTGAAGCTCAGCGGCCAGGACGTCGAGGTGCACGTGTACGAGGGCGCGGGCCACGCCTACCACGACGACACGCACCCCAACCACCATCCCGAGGCCGCGCGGCAGACGTGGGACCGCACGATGGCGTTCCTGAAGGCCCATCTGTGACCCTGTGGACCGACCTGCTCGGCGCGGAGGTCCGCATGGTCCGCGCGGACGGCGTGCCCACCCGGGTCGTCTCGCTCGGCTCGGGCGACCCCGTGGTGCTGCTGCACGGGCGCGGCGGGCACGCCGAGACCTTCGCGCGCACCCTGCCGGCGCTGGCCGCCGCCGGTCATGAGGCCATCGCCGTCGATCTGCTCGGGCACGGCCTGACCGGCCGGGTCCCCGGCGGTTATCCGGTGGACCGGCTGGCCGCCCACGTCGTCGCCACGCTCGACGCCCTCGGGCTCGGCCGGGTCGCCCTGGTCGGCCAGTCCCTGGGCGGCTGGGCGGCGGCCCTGGTCGCGCTGCGCGCACCCGGCCGGGTGCGCCGCCTGGCGCTGATCGAGCCCGCCGGGCTCCAGTCCGAGGCGGAACGGCTGTCCGACAGCCGGGTACGCGCCGCGTACGAGCGCGGCGGCCGCGCCTACGACGCGCCGACCCGGGAGGCCGTCCGCACCCGACTGGAAGGGCTGCTGGCCGATCCCGGGCAGGTGGATCCCGAGCTGGTGGACGTACGCACCGCCCTCTACGGCCCCGCCGAGGCGCGCCAGGTCCACCGGCTGGTCCGCGCGGCCGACAACGACGACCTGCTGCTCACCCCCGCACGTTTGTCCCGCGTCACCGTGCCCACCCTGCTGCTGCGCGGCGAAGGCGGCCACACGCCGCTCGCCGTCGTCCAGGCCGCCGCTGCCGCCATCCCCGGCGCCCGCCTCGTCACGGTCCCCGGCGCCAGGCAATGGCCCCAGTACGAGCGGCCCGACCTGGTCGGGGACGCACTCATCCGCTTTCTCACCCCCGAGGAGACCACCCCATGAGCACCTTCTGGACCGAGGCACTCGGTGCCGAGATCCGCTTCCGCGACGCCGGCGGCTGGCGTACCCGTTCGATCGAGGCCGGCGAGGGCGAGCCCGTCGTCATGATGGGCGGCCTGACCGGGCACGCAGAAGGGTTCGTGCGCAACGTGCTGCCGCTCGCCGGCCGCGGTCTGAGGGTGTACGCCATCGACGCCATCGGCCACGGCCTCAGCGCCCGCCCGACGGACGTCACCTACCACGCCCCCCTCTTCACCGAGCACCTGCTCCGCTTCCTCGACGCGATCGGCGCCGAACGGGCGCACCTGGTCGGCCAGTCCCTCGGCGGCTGGACCGCGCTGCGCACCGCGCTGAAGCACCCCGACCGGGTGGGCCGCGTCGTGTCCGTCACCGGCGCCGGCCTGCTGCTGGACGACGAAGGCCGCAAGGACGAGAGCGAACGGGTCCACGCCCAGGTCAAGGCCGTCACCGCCAAGGCCGCGGCCGCCCCGACCCGGGAGAGCGTACGGGCCCGGCTGGAGTGGCTCATGCACGACCCGGCCACCGTCACCGACGAGCTCGTGGAATGCCGCTACCGCTACTACACGCTCCCCGGCGCGGAGAAGGCCCAGGCCAAGCTCGTGGCCGAACAGCCCGGCGAGGAGAACAGGAAGCACATGCTCACCGAGGCCGACCTCGCCTCGATCACGCATCCGACGCTGGTCCTGTGGACCGACCACAACCCGACCACCCCCGCCGAGGTCGGGAAGCGCGCCAGCGAGATCCTGCCCAACGGCAGCTACGACCTCATCACCGACGCCGGTCACTGGCCCATGTTCGAGCAGCCCGAGCAGTTCAACCGGATCGTCGGCGACTTCCTGACCGGGCAGGACGCGTGAGCGGCCCGGCGGAGGAGGTCGCCACCGGCTGCCGGGTCCTCGCCGCCCACGGGCACTCCGACCTCGTCTGGGGCCACCTGTCGCGGCGCGACCCCGGCGGGCGGGGCCTGTGGCTCAAGGCGGCCGGGTACGGCTACCAGGAGATCACCCCCGGCCGCGTCGTCCACATCGACCGGGACGGCCAGCTGCTCGGTGGCGAGGGACGCGTGCACCTGGAGTATCCGATCCACGCCGAGATCATGGCCGCGCGCCCCGACGTCGGCGCGGTCGTGCACAGCCACGCGGAGGCGGCCGTCACCTTCGCCGCGACCGGGCTGCCGCTGCTGCCCCTCGGTCACGAGGGGACCCTGTTCTGGCCGCCGGACATCGCCAGGTTCACCGCCACCGGCGACCTCATCCACACCCGAAAGCTGGGGCAGCGGCTGGCCGAGGCGCTCGGTGACCGCAACGCGATCCTCCTCCATCAGCACGGCCTGGTGACCGTGGGGCCCGACGCGCCGACCGCGGTCATGACCGCGATCTTCCTGGAGAAGGCATGCCGGATGCAGCTGGCCGCGGCCGCCACCGGGGCCTCATACACCTGGTCGGGCGAGGAGGAGGCGCTGGCCAAGCGCGAACGGTGTTACGGGCCCCGGCAGCTCGCCGACGCCTGGGCGCATCTGGTCCGGATCTCGTGAAAGGAGCCACCATGGACCCGGAGAGCGTCGCCGCCGCGCTGCTCGACGCCTACGCCACCAAGGAGCCCGTCGCTCCGCTGCCCGACCTGCCGATCGAGGACGCGTACGCGATCCAGCGCCACCAGGTCCAGGCGTGGGTCGCGGGCGGAGCCAGGATCGCCGGGCACAAGGTCGGCCTGACCTCTGCCGCGATGCAGCGGCAGCTCGGCGTTGACCAGCCGGACTACGGCCACTTGATGGACTCGATGTTCCACACCGACGAGGCCCCCATCCCGGCCGCCCGGTTCCTGCAGCCGAGGATCGAGCCCGAGATCGCCTTCGTCCTGAAGCGCCCGCTGCGCGGGCCGGGCGTCACCGCCGCCCAGGCGATCGCCGCCGTGGACTTCGTGCTGCCGGCCCTGGAGATCATCGACTCGCGCATCGCGAACTGGAAGATCACCCTGTCCGGCACGATCGCCGACAACGCCTCCAGCGGCGGCCTGGTCCTCGGGACGCGCCCCACCGGTCTGGACGGTCTGGACCTGCGTCTGGCCGGGTGCCTGCTGCACCGCAACGGCAGGCTCGAACAGACCGGCGCGGCCGGAGCCGTGCTCGGCTCGCCGCTCAACGCGCTGATCTGGCTGGCCAACAAGCTCGGCGAGACGGGGACCACGCTGGAGGCCGGGCACGTCGTCCTGCCCGGATCGATCACCGCCGCCATCCCCGTCGAGCCCGGGGACGTGGTCACCGCCACCATCGCCGGCCTGGGCACCGTCACGGCCGACTTCATGAAGGGACCCGCGAGCTGATGTCCGCACGCAAGCTCCGCGCCGCGATCGTGGGCCCCGGCAACATCGGCACGGACCTGCTGGTGAAGCTGCTGCGCAGCGACGCGATCGAGGTGCAGGCGATGGTGGGCGTGGACCCGGACTCGGACGGCCTGGCCCGCGCCCGCGCGCTCGGCGTGGAGGCGTCGGCGGGCGGCGTGGACTGGCTGCTCAGCCAGGAGAGCCTGCCCGACCTCGTCTTCGAGGCCACCTCCGCCAAGGCGCACCTGGCCAACGCCCCCCGCTACCGGGAGGCGGGGATCACCGCCATCGACCTCACCCCCGCCGCGGCCGGACCGTACGTGTGCCCGCCGGTCAACCTGGACGATTTGGCCGACGTACCGAACCTCAACATGATCACCTGCGGCGGCCAGGCCACGATCCCGATCGTGTACGCCGTCTCCACGGTCGTGCCCGTCGCCTACGCCGAGATCGTCGCCTCGATCGCCTCCCGCTCGGCGGGGCCCGGCACCAGGGCCAACATCGACGAGTTCACCCAGACCACGGCCAGGGCCATCGAGCAGGTCGGCGGCGCGGGCCGGGGCAAGGCGATCATCATCCTGAACCCGGTGGACCCGCCGATGATCATGCGGGACACGGTGTTCTGCGCCATCCCGCCGGACGCCGACACCGAGGCCGTCGCCGCCTCCGTGCATCGGATGGTCGCCCGGGTGGCCGCGTACGTGCCGGGCTACACCCTGCGCGCGGAGCCGCAGTTCGACGAGCCCCGGGAGGCGTGGAACGGCTGGGGCCGAGTGGCGGTCTTCCTCGAAGTCCGCGGCAACGGCGACCACCTGCCGCCCTGGGCCGGCAACCTCGACATCATGACCGCAGCCGCCGCCCAGGTGGGCGAGCAACTCGCCCGGGAGAGGGCCGCCGCATGACATCGAAGATCAGGATCACGGACTCCACCCTGCGGGACGGCAGCCACGCCATGGCCCACCGCTTCACCGAGGAGCAGGTGCGCGGCGTCGTCCACGCCCTGGACCGGGCCGGCGTCGAGGTCATCGAGGTCAGCCACGGCGACGGCCTCGGCGGCTCGTCGTTCAACTACGGCTTCTCGCTGGAGGACGACGTCAAGCTCGTGGCCGCCGCCGTGGACGAGGCGACGACCGCCAGGATCGCGGTGCTGCTGCTGCCCGGCCTCGGCACCGTCGAGGACCTCAAGCTCGCGCGGGACGCGGGCGCCTCGGTGGCCAGGATCGCGACCCACTGCACCGAGGCCGACGTGTCCCTGCAGCACTTCGCGGCGGCGCGGCAGCTCGGCATGGAGACGGTGGGCTTCCTCATGCTCTCGCACCGCATCGCCCCCGCGGCGCTCGCCCGGCAGGCCCGGATCATGGTGGACGGCGGCGCGCAGTGCGTCTACGTCGTGGACTCGGCGGGGGCGCTCGTGCTCGGCGAGGCCCAGGAACGCATCAGCGCCCTGGTGACCGAGCTCGGCTCCGACGCGCAGGTCGGCTTCCACGGCCACCAGAACCTGTCTCTGGGCATCGCGAACTCCGTACTGGCCGCGCAGAACGGCGCCACCCAGATCGACGGGGCACTGTGCGCCCTCGGCGCCGGGGCCGGCAACGCGCCCACCGAGGTCCTCGCGGCCACCTTCGACCGGCTCGGCATTCCGACGGGCGTGGACGTGCAGGGCGTCCTGGCGGCGGCCGAGGACGTGGTCAAGCCGTTCCTGCCGAGGCTGCCGTTCGCGGACCGGCCGGCGATCACGCAGGGCTACGCCGGGGTGTACTCCAGCTTCCTGCTCCACGCCGAGCGCGCCGCCGAGCGCTACGACGTCCCGGCCCACGAGATCCTGCAGCGGGTGGGTGAGGCCGGTTACGTCGGCGGACAGGAAGACATGATCATCGACGTGGCCCTCCAGCTCGCCGCCGAACGGGATCGCTGAGACCGTTCAACGCGGCAGGGTGCGGATCAGCTTCTTGTTGACAAAGGCGTACGCGAGGAAGTCGACCAGATAGGACTGCCAGGCGCTCCAGTCGTGCCCGGCCCTGGTGTTCTCGGCGCGCGGGCCGACGCTCCCGGGCTCGTCCTTGTTGACGCGAGACTCGGGTCGTGCGTGTAGGCGGGCAGGGCGCCTTCGTCCAGCACTCGCCTGATCGCCTGAGCTACCGGGCGGCCGCGGGCCGGGGGAGCCGGGCCTGGCCGTGACTCGGCCTCAGACCGCGTTGCTGATGCGGGTCACGGCGGTGGCGATGCCGCCCTCGGCGCGGGCCTTCGCGGCGAGGACGTGGGCGGCGGGAGCCAGGGCGGCGGCGGCCTCGATGGCGGAGGCGAGCGCCACGGGCGTGAGACGGCGGCCGGGGACGGGGGCGGGTGCGACGCCGAGGTGGTGCAGGCGTCCCGCCCAGAACGGCTGGTCTCCCAGGAACGGGCGCACCACCTGCGGGACGCCGGCACGCAGCGCGGCGGCCACCGTGCCGATGCCACCGTGGTGCACGGCCATGGCCACGCGCGGCAGCAGCCACTCGTGCGGAGCTTCCTCGATCACCAGGACGCCGTCCGGCTCCGCGCCCGCCCGCAGCGCGCCCCAGCCGGTGGCCAGGACGGCGCGGCGCCCGCTCAGGCGGACGGCCTCCAGCACCGTGGCGGTCAGCGCCTCCGGGTCGCCGCTGAAGGAGCTGCCGAAGCCGACGTAGATCGGCGGGTCGCCGTCGTCCAGGAACCGCGCCAGCCGCTCGGGCGGGGTCCAGTCGTCGGCGGGCAACGTCCAGAAGCCGGTGGGACGGGCGTCGGCGGGCCAGTCGGCGGGGGCCGGGAGCAGGTGCGGGCTCCAGGCATGCAGGACGCCGCCCGCCTCGACCAGGTCGGCCACCGATCGGAACCCGTCGTGCAGGCCCAGCTCCCCCGCTCGCCAAGCCCGGATCATGCCGCGGTAGGGTCCCTCGACGGCGGAGGAGACGCGCCAGCTCGGCCGGTTGAGCACGCGCGGCACCCGTACCGGCAGGAGGGGAGAGGCGAAGGCGGCGGTGGGCAGGTAGAGCGGCAGCAGCAGCCCAGCCAGGGCCGGGACGCCGAGCTTCTCGGCGACGTAGGGCCCGCCGAGCGATTTCGGATGGTAGACGACCACGTCGGCGCCGAGCGCGGTGAGCCCGGCCTCGTCGTCCAGCAGGCGGCGCAGCATCGGCTTGACCGAGCGGGCGGCGGTGATGGCGACGCGTACGCCCTGCCCCTGAAGCTTGTCCTGCAGCGCGAGCATCTCGTCGTTCAGCGGCACGAACTCCACCCCCCGGGCGGCGGCGAGCGGCGCGAACCGGCGGGGTGCGGCCAGGATCGGCCGGTGCCCGGCGTCCAGCAGCCCAACCGCGAGGGCGAGGTAGGGCTGAACGTCGCCACGGCTGCCCACGGTGATCAGTAACGGTCTCATCGCCGGTCCTTGAGCTCGTCCCACTCGTCCAGGAGACGGGGGAAGCGGTCCATCATGAACGCGTACATGTCGCGCATGAGCTCCAGCCGCCGACGGCGCTCCGGGGCGTCGCCCACCGCGCGCAGCCCTTGCTCGGCCAGGGCGCGGAAGCTCTCGAACTCGGCCATCTTCGCGCGGAAGGCGCGGGCGAAGACGTCCTCGGCCAGCCGGTAGCGGTCGCGGCGCTCGCCGCGCACGCGGAACCGTTCGATGAGGCCCGCCTGCTCCAGCTGTCGCAGCGCGACGCTCATGCTGCTCTTGGCCACGCCCAGCGCCTCGGCCAGCTCCGGCGCGTCCGCGCCGGTCGTGTCGGCGGTCAGCAGCCATCCCATGACGCGGCCCGACGTGCGGCTCAGCCCGAGCCGCTCGTAGAAGAGCCCCGCATCTTCTACGAACTCCTCGACACTCACCTGTCCATCTTATCGGATTGTTCGGACAGATCCGAATACGATGACCATAGGCAAGAGACCGAGGAGTTCCTCACCACCACAGAGAGTTCGCCCGGTCCGCGGCCGGGGCGCCACCCGACCGAGGGCCCTCGAACGGCACCAGGAAGCCGGACGCCGGATGGTGACGCATCTTCTACCTTGATCACTGCCCGAGCTGGTCGGCCGAATGCCCGCTGACGATCGGCTCTCGCCCTTCGCCCACGTCCACTACTCGCCCCTGGCCGACCCTGGACCGGCCACCGACGCCGTGCTCACCGTCGTGGCAGGGGCTTTCCCCCCATGGGGCTGATCGTCCTCGGCCGCCGGGACATCGGGCAGGCGAGACAGTCCGCCAGGCGTCCGCCGCCTTTGACGGCGCTGCTGTCAGGTGGGCGCCGAGAGCCGGGAAGTCCGGTCGGCCCGCGACGCCCGCCGGCGCGGAGAAGCAGGGACCAGGAACTGCCTACGGTGAACCGTTCAGAGGCATCCGGCCAGGAGGTGCTTCGTCGACGTCATGCGTCGCGGTCGGCCACCTTGTAATGCAGCAGCACGTTGTCCGAGCCGTCCCGGCGCCGGGTGTCCACGAGCTGCAGCGGCGGGACCGGGCCGGTGCTGAAGGCCGGGGTACCCTCGCGGAGAACGGCGGGGCCGACCATGATGTACAGCTCGTCGACGAGCCCGGCGACCAGCAGGTCGTTCCAGAGCGTCCGGCTTCCGAACATCAGGAAGTCCTTGCCCGGCTGGTCCTTGAGTTCCGCGACGACCTCGTGCGCGTCCGCTCGTCGCACGATGGTCGTGGTGTCGGTCCACGGCGCGGTGTCGTCTTCGGTCAGGGAATCGGACACGACGATCTTTCGCATCTCGTTGTTGCGCTGACCGGTCTCACGGTGCAGGTCGGCCACGTCGGGGGTGTTGGCCACCGCCGGGGACACCGCGGGGTTCTCGGCCACCGCCGGCCAGTACCCCTTGAGCCCCATGTACGTCGTCGCGCCGAGCAGCAGCGTGTCAGCGGCCCGCTGCCGCTCAAGGTTGTGCTCGTCGAAGAACCCGTCCATCGGCAGAGCCATCACGTTGCGGCCTGGCCCCTCGACGTACCCGTCGAGCGACATGATGGTGGAGACGATCAGGTTGCGCATGGCTGTGCCCCTCAGGTTGGTGTTCGAGCTGTCACCCGATCAGAGACACCGTCGATGCCGGATTCATCGGTCCTGGCGGGAAAATCTCACGGGGACGGAGAAGTGGCGAGTCACCTGGGGGTCGACGAACCCCGCGATCCACGAAACCCGGCCGTCCCGCAGGCTCAGCACATTGACCGCGCCCAGCGAGAACCCCTCCCCGTCGTACTGGTAGCACGCGAACGCGGGCTGCCCGTTCGCCGCGATCGGCACCAGCCGCCACCGCGTGGCGAACACCCGCTCGGCCATGAACCGGCCGACATCCTCTCGCCCGTCGAACCACGCGGGCAGAGGTGGCATGGTGAACCGGGCGTCCTCGGTCAACAGGTCGAGCAGCGCCGGGACGTCGGCCCGCCCCCAGGCCGTCACGAACGCGTCCACCAACGCGCGGCGTCCGTCCGGACCCAGCGCGGCCAGTTCGGCCTGCTGGGTGCGTCGCGGCACCCGCTGCCCCAGTGTCGCCCGGGCGCGCTGCATCGCGCTGTTCACCGACGCAGGTGTGGTGTCGAGGATCCCGGCGACCTCCGCGGCGGTGAACCCCAGCACCTCGCGCAGGATCAGCACCGCGCGCTGGGTGCCCGGCAGGTGCTGCAACGCGGCGACGAAGGCCAGCTCGACGCTCTCTCGGCGCAGGTAGGCCGCCGCCGGGTCGGACTCCTCTTCCGCGGGCAGGTCGTCGGGCCACGGCTCCAGCCAGACCGGGCCGGTCACCGGATCCCCGAGATCGTGGACGTCGGAGCGGGCCGGGCCGTGCTCGGACGACAGCATCCGGCGGGGTCGCCGCGAGGACAGCCGCAGGCAGACGTTGGTCGCCACGCGGTAGAGCCAGGTGCGCAGCGAACTTCGGCCTTCGAAGCCGGCCAGGCCTCGCCATGCGCTGAGCAGCGACTCCTGGACGGCGTCCTCGGCGTCCTGGACCGAGCCGAGCATTCGGTAGCAGTGGGCGTACAGGTCCCCGCGGTGCCGCTCCACCAGCAAATCGAACGCCGCCTGGTCGCCCCTCTGCGCGTCAGCCAGCAATCGCTCTTCCGACACCCCGCCAGCCTCGACCATGGGCCTATCTTGCCGTCCCAGCATGGTATCCACGAACGCTTCACTCGGATGTCCGGGCGTCCAGGGCGAGGCCGGCGGTGTACTCCGGGAAGATCCAGGGCTCGATCGTCCCAATCCCGGGGGCCTCGCGTACGGGTTCGTGCGCTTCATCAGCGTCGGCCTGGCCGGGGCTGGTCACCAGGCCGCCTGGATCTCTGCTGGGGACCCCAAGAGCTGGGGGTCGGGAGCTCCGGGGCGGATCAGGGGCGTGATCCGGCCGTCGTCGAGTCTGCTCAGGGGCTCGACGTTCCCCCCGAGCAGCAGATGGTGTCCGGTGGTGTCGTAACGGATCAGGTTCCATCGGGCCATGCTGTCGCCGTCGTGGCTCCTGCTCACGAGGGTGCGGATCTTGCGGCCGTCCGGGACGGAGTACTCATCCACGGTGTAGCGGGGCGGTCGGCTGTGGCCGATCAGCATGCTGCGGCCGTCCGGGCTGATCGTCGCCGTGGTGGCCTGCGTGCCTGGAGCTATGACCTGGCTGGACGCGAGTGTGGTGCCGGGGGCGGTGGTGTCCAGAATCCGGGACTCGGTTTTGACCACGAGACCGAGTGTGCGGCGGTCGGCGGTCCAGGAGAGGCTTTCGATCTGTTCTGCGGCGTTCGTCGTCCAGGTCCGGGTCGTTCCCGTGGGCAGATCGACGACCGTGAGCTGGGCTCCGGGGCAGAAGCGCAGCGTTTTCCCTTGGCCGCACACCTTGCCGTCGAGGCTGTAGGCGAGGCGAGTCCCGTCATGGGTGACGGCGAGGGAGCTCGCCGTCGTACCGGTCACTTCGGGGATCACGTCGCGGACCAGCTCGGCCACCCTCCCTTGGTCATCGACCCGGGCTCGGTAGAACTTCGTGCTGCTCACCTGCGTCTCGCGGGACTGCACGCTCTGGGCGACGTAGAAGGTCGCGCCGTCGCCGGCGCCGGCGAGCAGATAGCCGCCGGGCTCGCGGAAGCTGCCCTGCGGGGTCGGGGGCAGGGCGAGCCGGCTGGTGATCTTTCCGGTGCGGGCGTCGTGGACCGTCACGCCGTCGTTGGCGGCGGTCAGCAGGAAGCGGGGACCGGCGAGAGGGCTCGTCGCGGGCACGGCCGGAGTTGTGCCTGCTGTCGCGGCCACGATGGCGGCGACCGTGCCGATGACCGCGACGACGAGCGCGGCCGCGAACGGGACCGCCAGGGCGAACCGGCGTTGGGGAACGACGGTCCTGGTTCGCGGCGCCGCCTGCTCGGCGGGGCGCAGGGTTTCCTGGCGGATCTGCTCGGCGTCGGCCGTCAGAGCATCGCGGAGCCGGTCTTCGAGCCATGACGTCATCGCTTTCCCTCCAGTTTGACGGTGAGTGCCTTCAGGGCTCGAAAGACGGTCGATTTCACGGTGCCGCGGCTGATTCCCATCGTCTCGGCGATCTCCGCCTCCGACAGGCCGAGGTAGTAGCGCAGCACCACGGCCTCTCGCTGGCGGCGGGGCAGGGCGCGTACGGCCGCCGACACCTCCCGGCGCGTCTCCCCGAGCAGCGTGGCCGCTTCCGCGGAGGCTGACCGGGACGGCGTCTGCCGGTCGCCGGTGAACCGGCTCATGATGGAGCGGCGGCGGTGGATCATGCGGCATCCGTTCACCACGCTCGTCCGCAGGTAGGGCAGGACTCGATCGTGGTCGGACAGCCGGTCCCACCGGCGGTGCAGTGCGGTGAAGGCGTCCTGGACGACGTCCTCGGCCGTTTCCTGGTCTCCCGTCAGGAGGTACGCCAACCGGACCAGGCCCAGCCGCTGGGTCAGGAACAGTTCGGCCAGCACAGCCTCGGAAGGCGGCACTCCTTGCGGCGGTGGCGCCGGTTTCTCCACCGCTCGTTGACTCGCGAATCGCATATCTCTTCCATGCGTACTCGCTGTCCAGGTTGCGTGGTGAGACGGAAGTCACACGGGTTCAAGCGCGCCGGGAAGGGCGCATCCTGTCGCACCACCGGCTGCCGCTGCCGGCGCGCCTCCTCTGGCCACCTCGCCACTGCTCGGGACGGGTGAGGCCGGTGGCGACGACGTCGATGAGCCGGTCGAGGGTCCGGACGGGCCAGCCGGCCGCGGTGCAGCGGCGTCATGAGGACGGCCTGCAGCACGCCGACGCTCACCTCCGGGTCGTGGTCGATGAGGTCGGCGCCGCGCTCCTGCGCGGACACGGCGCTCGCCGGGGCCGCCGGTGCGGCGAGCGCCGCGCATCGGCGGTGAGCACGGCTCTTCTGCTGACTCCAGTCACTCTGTCTGCCCTTTTCGTGGAATCTGTCGAGGGCTGGAGCGTGGCAGAGTCGCTGTTTTCCTCGCTGTTATCCCTGTTTCAGGCCTTTTGTCACTTCTGTGGGCAGAAGACCGCTTCGGCGGCCTTGACCAGGAGTGGATCCACCGATTCGTCGATGTTGGAGACGGCCAGTGTGGCTGACAGGGCGAACTGCATCCGGCCGTCGGGCGAGGTGAAGGTGACCGCGTTGAAGCCAGGGGCGCTGCCCTTGAGCGACATGATCACCGGCTCGCCCCCGCATGGCACCGCGGGCTGCTGCTGGCCGCCCCCACCCTCGGACGGTTGCCCCGACGGCTGTGGCGCGCTTCTGCGCGGTCCCATGAGCACCTTCTTCAGCTCTTCGGGCAGCAGCCGGTTCTGGGCGAAGGCCCGCTGGAAGGCGCTGATGTCGTGCGCGGTCGAGATGACGCCGCCGGCCGCGTAGCCGTAGCTCATGTTGAGCCGGTCCACGTCGCGCGGCTCGCCCGTGCTGTCCGGGAAGTAGCCGTGGCCGTGCGGGCCCTTGATGCCGTCGGGGAACCTGGTGGGAAGGTAGGAGTCGTCCATGCCGACGGGGTCGAAGACGCGCCGCTCGAACTCGGCCGCCAGGGTGTGCCCGGTGTACTTCTCGATGATCAGGCCCAGCAGCATGTAGTTGGTGTTGGAGTAGGAGAACTTCTCTCCCGGTTCCTGGGTCCGGGGCAGGGTGCGCGACTTCTTCACCAGCTCCATGGGCGGGTAGTGGGTGGTGAAGTCGAAGGTGTCGACCAGCTTGTCGTCGAAGAAGTTGGGGATGCCGGAGGTGTGCTGGATGAGCTGCTGCAAGGTGATCTCGCCGGCCCGTTCCACCAGGTCCTTACCGGCGGCCTCCGGGAGCAGGTCGCTGAGCTTGTCGTCGAGCTTGAGCTTGCCCTCTTCGACCAGTTGCAGCACCACGACGCCGGTCATCTGCTTGGTCTGGGAGCCGACCCGGAAGCGTGACCCGGCCGGGATCCTGCCGCCCTTGCCGTTCAGCAGGCGGGTGCCGGCCGAGCCCTTGCCGACGCGCCTGCCGTCGACGTAGACCTCGCCGATGGCGCCCACCACCTGCGGAGACTTGGCCAGGGCCGCCAGCGCCCGCTGCACGTCGCCGAGTCGACCCCGGTTCGCGGCGGGGTCCGCCGCGGCGGGCAGGGTGCTCAGCGTCAGCATGGCGCAGGCCAGCCCCGCGAGGCCGGCCGCTGTCGCACGATTCACGAGAAGTTCCTTCCGTCGGAGTCTCGCGGTCCAGCGGTGGCGCCGGCCGCGGCGTTCGGGCTCATGCCTAGACCAAGCGGGGTTTCCTCCCTGTTTCCACCCCCGATCGGGTTGGCGCCGCAAACCGTGAGGAAACAAGCGCTGCTGTAGTGATGTGGGCGGCGTCCATGTACAAGACATACGGAGGCGATTGATGAAGCGCTACATCTTGACCGGCACCCCTGGAGCCGGGAAGACGGCGATCCTGCGATGGCTGGAGTGTGACGGCTACACCGTCGTCGAAGAGGCGGCGACAGACGTCATCGCCCTGGAGCAGGCCCGGGGTGAACCCGAGCCGTGGACGAAGCCGTCCTTCGTGGGGGCGGTCGCCGCCTTGCAGCGCCGACGGCAGGAACAGGCCGCGGCCCTTCCCGGTGATGTGCAGATCTACGACCGGTCGCCCGTCTGCACGTATGCCCTGGCCACTTATCTCGGCCATCCCGTCTCGCCGGCTCTGGCCCGCGAATTGGAACGCATCCAGGCACAACGGATTTACGCCAAGAAGGTGTTCTTCGTGCAGAGCCTCGGGTTCGTCACACCGACCGACGCGCGTCTGATCACCTTCGAGGAGTCGCTGCGGTTCGAGCAGATCCACCAGGACACCTACAGCTCACTCGGCTACGAGTGCGTGCCGATCGCTCCAGGCAAGCTGCCGGACCGGGTGGCGACGGTCAAGAAGTTGCTCGAAGCCGCATCTTGACCGGACCGTCACCCTAGTACGAGGGTGCGGATCAGCTTCTTGTTGACGAACTCCTCGATGCCGGGGCGGCCGAGCTCGCGGCCGAAGCCGGAGCGCTTGACGCCGCCGAACGGCAGCTCCGCGCTCTCGGCCAGGACGCCGTTGACGAAGACCATGCCCGCCTCGATGCGGTCGGCGACGCGTTCGGCCTGCTCGGAATCGGTGGTGAAGACATAGGAGCCGAGGCCGTACGGGGTGTCGTTGGCGATCCGGACGGCGTCGTCCTCGTCGGTGGCCGCGAAGATCATGGCGACCGGGCCGAAGAGCTCCTGGTGGGCGACGTCGTGCTCGGTGGTGACCCCGGTCAGGACGCCGGCAGGGAAGTACGCCCCCCGCCGCCGGCCCGCGGTGGACAAGGTGGCGCCCTGGGCCACCGCGGCGTCGACCTGGCGGGCGAGGTGGTCGGCGGCGGCCTGGGAGGACAGCGGGGCGGCGGGTGAGCGGGCGAGCAACCGGTCGGTGAACTTCGCCACGAAGTCCGCGTGGAGGGGTTCGGCGACGATGAACCGCTTGGCGGCGTTGCACGCCTGGCCGGTGTTGTCCAGGCGGGCGGCGACGGCCTGGTCCACGGTGGCGTCGAGGTCGTCGGTGGACAGGACGATGAAGGGGTCGGAGCCGCCGAGTTCGAGGACGACCTTCTTGAGGTGGCGTCCGGCGATCTCGGCCACGGCGGCGCCGGCCCGTTCCGAGCCGGTGAGGGAGACGCCGCGCACCCGCGGGTCGGCGATGAGGCGGGCGATCTGCTCGTGGGTGGCGTAGATGTTGACGTAGGCGCCTTCGGGGAAGCCCGCGTCCAGGAAGATCTGCTCCAGCGCGGCGGCGGAGGCGGGGCACTGCGGCGCGTGCTTGAGCAGGATGGTGTTGCCGGCGGCGAGGTTGGGAGCGGCGAAGCGGGCCACCTGGTAGGCGGGGAAGTTCCACGGCATGATCCCCAGCAGCACGCCGAACGGGCTGCGGCGCACGACCGCGCCGCCCTGCCCGGCGCCGATGTCGATCGGCTCGTCGGCGAGGAAGGCGGCGGCGTGGTCGGCGTAGTAGGTGTAGATGTCGACGCAGAAGTCGATCTCGCCTTCGGCTTCCTCCAGGGGCTTGCCCATCTCCCGCACGATGGTCGCGGCGAGGTCGGCGCGGCGCTCGCGGTGCAGGTCCGCGACCTTGCGCAGGAGGGCGGCGCGGTCGGCGACGGTGCCGATGCGGGCGCCCGCCCGGTGGGCGGCGGCGAGCGCGTCGTCGATGACGGCGTCGGTGGCGGTCGGGTAGGTGGCGACCGTCTCGCCGGTGGCCGGGTCGACGACGGCGTAGGTGATGTCCGGCATGTCAGGCTCCTTCGCGGGGGCGGGCCGCCATGAGGGTGACCAGATCGTAGGCGACGTGGGAGGCGGCGACCGCGGTGATCTCGGCGTGGTCGTAGGCCGGCGCCACCTCGACGACGTCCGCGCCGATGAGGTTCGCGCCGGCCAGGCCGCGCAGGATCTCCAGCAGCTCGCGGCTGGTCAGGCCGCCGGCCTCGGGGGTGCCGGTGCCGGGCGCGTGCGCCGGGTCGAGCACGTCGATGTCGATGGAGACGTACAGCGGCCGGTCGCCGATGCGCTGCCGCAGGGCGTCCACGACCTCGTCCACGCCCCGGCGCATGACGTCCGCGCTGGTGACGATGCCGAAGCCGAGGCGCTTGTCCTCGTCGAGGTCGCTCTTGCCGTACAGCGGGCCGCGCGTGCCCACGTGGCTGACCGCCTCGGTGTCGAGCAGGCCCTCCTCGACGGCTCGCCTGAAGGGCGTCCCGTGGGTGTACTCGGCGCCGAAGTAGGTGTCCCACGTGTCGAGGTGCGCGTCGAAGTGCAGCAGCGCGACCGGCCCGTGCCGGCGGGCGGCGGCGCGCAGCAGCGGCAGCGCGATCGTGTGGTCGCCGCCGATCGTGACGAGCCGGGTCCCGTCCGCGCCAAGCCCGGAGGCGGCCTCCTCGATGGTGGTCACGGCCTCGTCGATGGCGAACGGGTTGCACGCCACGTCGCCGCCGTCGGCGACCTGCTGGGCCGCGAACGGCGAGATGTCCAGGCCAGGATGGTACGGCCGGAGCAGACGGCTGGCCTCACGCACGGCCGAAGGGCCGAAGCGCGCCCCGGGCCGGTAGGAGACGCCGCTGTCGAACGGCACGCCCACGACCGCGACGTCGGCGTGCCCGACCTCGTCCAGGCGGGGCAGCCTGGCGAAGGTCGCCGGTCCGGCGAAGCGCGGGACGCGGGAGGAGTCGACGGGCCCCCGAGGCTCGGTCATCTTCGATCAGTCCTTCCGTAGGCACGCCGAGACTACGGGCGGCCGATCCGGCCTCTCTTTGGCCGAAGTGTCCACCGGGGTTGTGCGAGTCGTTCATTTCGGCAGAAACCCTGGTTCATAAGCTCGGAGACCCGTACGAATGAAGGAGGGTCGTGGACGACACGATCGAGCGGGCCGGGCTGCCGGCCGCTTTCGCATGGTCCCCGAAGGGGTGGCCGTCCGAACGCGCGTTCGCGGCGCCGGATGCCGCCGAGGTCTGGTGCTACACCGACAAGTTCTCCTATTTCCCTGGAGAGACCGTACGGTTCCACCTCAGCGCGAGCGTCCCGTCCTTCGACCTGGAGGTGCTGCGCGACGGGCTGGAGCCGCAGGTCGTGTGGGCGCGCGAGGGCCTGTCCGCCGGGCGTTTCGAGGCGCCGTGCGACGCGCACGCCACCGGCTGCGGCTGGCCCGCGGGGCTGGAGCTGGAGATCCCGGCCGACTGGCGCAGCGGCTTCTACATCGTGACCGTACGTGCGACCACCCCTGCCGGCGAGCTGTGGGAACGCGAGCACTTCTTCGTGGTCAAGGCGCCCGCCGAGCGGCGCGCACGCGCCGCGCTGGTGCTGACCACCAGCACGATGCTGGCCTACAACGACTGGGGCGGCGCCAACCACTACCGGGGGCTCGGCGACGACCCCCGCGCCGACGCCGGCTCGCCGCTGGCCTCGTCGCAGCGTCCCATCGCCCGCGGCATGATCCGCAAGCCGGCCGGCGCGCCGAGGGAGGCCAACACGGGCACGCTGCCGATGTACGGCGCCCCGCGCTACCCCTCCTACGAGTGGGCGCGGCTGTTCGGCTACAGCCGCCACCACGCCGACGCGTTCTGGGCCACCTACGAGCGGCACTTCGTGGTGTGGGCCGAGCGCAACGGCTACGAGCTGGACTACCTGACCCAGCACGACCTGCACTTCGACCCGCAGGCGCTGGACGGGTACGCCTGCGCGATCGTGGTCGGCCACGACGAGTACTGGTCGTGGCGGATGCGCGACACCGTGGACGCCTTCGTGGACGCGGGCGGCAGGCTGGCCAGGTTCGGCGGCAACTACCAGTGGCAGGTCCGGCTCAGCGACGACGGCGCCACGCAGTACTGCTACCGGCTGCCCTCCGCCGACCCGGAGGCCGCGCGGACGCCCCACCTGGCCACGACCGTGTGGGAGGCCAAGTCGGTCGGCCGGCCGGGCGCGACCACCATGGGGCTCAACGGCCTGGGCGGCATCTACAACCGCTACGGCGTGGCCGCCCCGCGTTCGTCGGGCGGTTTCATCGTCTACCGGCCGCACCACTGGGCGATGGAGGGCACCGACCTCTACTACGGCGACCTGCTCGGCGGCCCGCCGTCGTTCCTGGCCGCCTTCGAGCTCGACTCGGTGGAGTACACCTTCCGGCGCGGGCTGCCGTACCCGACGTTCGAGGACGGCGCGCCCGAGACGCTGGAGATCCTCGCGCTGGCGCCGGCGGTGCGGGGCGAGGAGGACCGCTTCGGCGGGCGCGTGCCGATCGGCGGCCCCGAGGAGGAGGTCTACGCCTACAACGCCGACCTGGGCGACGACCTGCCCGCGTACGTGCACGAGGGCGAGATGCGCGGCGCCGGCATGATCGCGGCCTTCACCCGCGGCGACGGCGAGGTGTTCAACGGGGGCAGCACGGAGTGGGCGCACGTGCTCAGCCTGGGCGACCCGTTCGTGGAACGCATCACGCACAACGTGCTGCGCCGTTTTGGAGCCGCGGAATGAGCATCGACCAGGTACGCGCGATCCACGCCGGAGCCGGCGCCCGGTTCGTGCCTCCGCTCGCCGACTACCACCTGCTGTCGGAGGCGTGGACCGAGGAGGAGTTCCGGGTCTTCGGCGGGGAGGCGACCTCCTACACCGGCGGCTACTGGACGGGCGAGCCGGGCGCGGTGCGCTTCGACTCCTGGCCCTACGACGAGATCTGCGTGATCCTCAAGGGCCGGGTCGCGGTGCGGGACGCGGAGGGGCGCAGCAGGGAGTTCGGTGCGGGCGAGGCGTTCTACGTCCCGCAGGGTTTCCAGGGTGACTGGATCACCCTGGAGCCCAGCGAGAAGGTCTTCCTCGCCGTCACCAGGTGAGTCCGCCCTGGTCGGAGCAGGTCGGGCGGACGGCTAGCGTGGCGCCATGGTGCCGCTGAACATGTTCGTCGCCCGGCTGGGGCTGCGGGTGCTCGCGGGCGCGGACCGTCTCGACGTCCCCATCCGCTGGGTGCACGTGAGCGAGCTGCCCGACCCGTCCCAATTCCTGCAGGGCGGCGAGCTGCTGCTGCTGGCGGGCACCAGCCTGCGGCCCGACGCCTGCGCCGGCTACGTGACGCGGGTCAAGGCGGCCGGCGTCGCGGCCCTGGGCTTCGGCGTGACGCCGGTCTTCGACCAGGTGCCGCCCGAACTCGTGGCGGCCTGCCGGGCGAACGACCTCCCCCTGCTGGAGGTCGCGCCCGCGGTGACGTTCGAGTCCTGCGCCGAGGTGCTCTACGGCGAGCTGCTGTCCGCCGAGCTGTCGGAGATCAGGCGGCTCACCGAGGCGCAGCGCGCCCTGATCAGGACCGCCGCGGGCCCGTCGCCGCTCGTCAGGACGCTGGAGCTGCTGGCCACGCACGTAGGAGGATGGGCGCTGCTGGCCGACCAGGTCAGGGGCAGGGAGTGGACCGGGGGCCGGCCCCGGTTCGGCGACGACGTGCGGGCCGCCCTGGGCCGCGTCTGCGCCAGCACGAGCCCCGCGAGCGCCACCATGAGCTCGGCGGACCAGCGGGTCATGATCCAGTCGGTGGCGGGCCCGCTGCCGACCGGCTACGCGCTGGCGGTCGGCGCTCCGGTCATGGCCGGGATCACCGACCACGCGGTCATCACCACGGCGGCGTCCCTGCTGGGCCTGCTGCTGCCCGATCCGGTGGACCGCTGGCCCGCCCACCGGATCGGCCGGGTGGCGCTGGCCCAGGCGCTCGCCCCCGGCTCCTCCCGCTGGGACCGGCACGCGGCCGAGGTCTTCGGGGTCGAGGACACCCGCTGGCGGATCGTCCGCGCCCGCGTCGCCGGCGGCGGCCGGGCCGGGCTCGGCGAGCTGGCGTCGCTGCTGGGCTCCCCGTTCGTGGACCGCGACGGCGAGGTGTACGTGGCGCTGGTGCCGGAGTCCGAGCCGCTGGCCAAGCTCACCGATGATCTCTCGCGGGCGGGCTGGACGGCCGGGATCAGCTCCGCCTACCCGGCCGGGCGGCTGGGCGAGGCCCACGACGAGGCCGCGCGGCTCCTGCGCACCGCCCTGTTCCAGGGCTCGTCCGTGGTGAGCGGCGCCGAGGTCGACGGGCTCGCCGCCGCGCTGGACATGAGCCGCCTGCGCGACTACGCCGACCGCCGCTTCCGCCCCCTGCGCGAACGCCGTCAGCAGGACGCCGGCGACCTGCTCGCCACGTTGCGGGTCTGGCTGCGGCACAACGGCCACTGGGACCGGGCCGCCGAGGAGCTCGGCGTGCACCGCAACACCGTGCGCCACCGCGTCGGCCAGATCGAGACCGCTCTCGGCTGCCGGCTGGGCGACGCGGACACGCGCATGGAGCTCTATCTCGCGCTGCGGGCCATCGAGGAGCTCTGACCAGGTTGTACGGAACGCACAGCGGCCTCGCGCCCGCCTGGACGGATCGTCCCTCGTCCAGCCGCCGGGGCCGACCGTAGGCTCCCCCCTTATCGGCCGACCCCCCAAAGCGCCGAAGTAAGGAGCGCCATCATGCCAGCTCAGGCCAGCGGCCAACGCGCGCACGCCCTCGCGGGCAACGCGATGGGGACCAAGGACCTGGTGTTCACCGTCCTGGCGGCGCTCGCGCCCCTGACGCTCATCGTCGCCGTCGCCCCGCTGCACTTCCTCAAGGGCGGCGCGGCCGTCCCCGGCGGATACCTGGTCGCCGGGGTGGTCATGGCGCTGTTCGCCGTCGGCTTCATGACCATGAGCCGATATGTCCGTAATGCTGGAGCGTTCTACGCGACCATCTCGCGCGGGCTCGGCAAGCCGGTGGGCTCGGGCGCGGCGATGCTGGCGGTGGCCGCGTACAACGCGCTGCAGATCAGCACGTACGGCGCCCTCGGCGTCTACGCCAACACCACCTTCGCGCACTACTTCGGGCTGGACGTGCCCTGGTACGTCTTCGCCCTGGCCGGCCTGGTCTTCGTCGCCTGGCTCGGCTACCGCGGCATCCACACCAGCGCCCGCATCCTCGGCGTCCTGCTCGTCCTGGAGACCGCCGTCCTGGTGGTGCTGGCCGTGTACGTCCTGATCAAGGGGGGCAGCGGCGACTGGGCCGCCACGTCCTTCTCCCCGGCGACCGTGCTCGCCCCGGACAACGCCGCCATGTTCGCCCTCGTGGCCGGCGCCTTCATGGGCTTCGAGGCCACCGCGATCTTCAGCGAGGAGGCGCGGGGCGGCATCAGGACGGTCCGGCGGGCGACCTACATCGCCGTCGCCTTCATCGCCGTCTTCTACGCCTTCATCACCTGGATCGTCGTCATCGCGTACGGATCGGACAAGATCGCCGCCGCGGCCGAGGCCGACCCGGTCAACCTCGTGGTCACCGTCTTCACCCGCTACGTCCCCGCGCCGATCGTCGAGGTGATGAACGTACTGCTGCTGACCAGCGCGTTCGCCGCCCTGCTGGCGCTGCACAACGCCGCCAACCGCTACTTCTTCGCCCTCGGCCGCGAAGGGCTGCTGCCGAAGGCGCTGGGGCGTACGCACCCGCGGACCAAGGCGCCCTGGCCCGCCGGGCTGCTGCAGACCGGGATCGCGGCGGTCGCCGTCATCACCTTCGCCGTCACGGGAAGCGACCCCTACCTGGGCCTGCTGCTGTGGGGGAGCGCACTCGGGTTCCTCGGCATCATCGCCCTGTGGGCGCTGTGCAGCCTGGCCGTCATCCGGTTCCTGCGCCGCCAGGGCGCCGACGCGGGGATCTTCCGCACCACGATCGCCCCCGGGCTCAGCTTCGTGGCGCTGAGCGTGGTGCTCGTCCTCGTCCTGGCCAACCTGCCGCTGCTGACCGGCGCGGGGACCTTCACCAACGTCGTGATCATCGCGATCGCCGTGGTGGCGGTCACGGCGGGGGTGGCCCGCGCGCTGCACCTGCGCTCGCACGCCCCGCACCTGTACGCCGAGCTGGCCCAGACCTCCGTGGACGAGCCGACGGCCGTGGCGGGCGAGCATGCGTGACGGCCGCGGCTACCAGCCGGTCGACCTGTCGGGGGTGTTCAACGCGCCGCGCTCCGTGCTCGACGACGGCGCGTCCTACCCGCTGGGGTCACGCACGCTGTACGGCATCCCGTTCCGGTTCGGCGACGAGCGAGGCGGCCAGGCGCTGCTGCGCGTGGAGTCCGCGCCGGTCACCGTCCCCGTGGAACGCTCCTTCGAGTGGATGGTGGTCGCCCACGCCTTGGAGTCGCCTGACCTGTTCGACGGCCAGAGCGTCGGCGACGTCTGCGCCTGCTACACGCTGGTCTATGAGGACGGGCACACCGAGCGGCTGCCGATCCGCCAGCGGTTCGAGATCGGGCCCACCCCGCGGCTGTGGAGCGACCGGGCGATCCCGCTGGACTGGGGGCAGACGCCGTTCCTGGCGGTCCCGGACGCCCAGCACCAGCTCATGCCGCGCACCCACGGCCGTTACGACGCGGCCGGGGCGCGGTTCGTCGACATCGACGACCCGCAGGCCCGCTCGCCGTACGTGCTGCCCTACCGGTTCTACCTGTGGCCCTGCCGCAACCCGCGCCCCGGCGTGCCCGTACGCGCCCTGCGGTTCGACTCGCTCGGGCCCGCCGTCCTCGTCGGCGCCGTGACCACCAGCGAGCTGGACGAGGACCCCTTCGGCCGCACCGTGTGGCGTGACGTGCTCGTCGACCTCGGCCCGCAGGCCGGCCCGGTCACCGAGGACCTGACGGTGAGCGTCGACCGCGGCTCGGCGACGTACCTCTACCGCCGGCTGGGCGAGGCCGGCGACGGCTGGGGGGCGCCGGTGCAGGAGGACGGCCGCGCGTACGTACGCGTCGCCGCGACCCCCTCGGCCCGCCTCACCCTCAGGCGCGGCCCGTCCGAGCTCGCCGCCTGCGACTGGGGCGCGCTGCTCGCCGCCGGACACCTGGAGGACGGCCCGGTCACCTGGCGGGTGCCCGACGCCGGGCGGGCCTGGGTGCGGACGGTGGTCCGCGACGCGGCCACCGGCGAGCCGGTCCCGTGCCGCGTGCACTTCCGGTCGGCGGACGGGGTGCCGTACCCGCCGCACGGCCACCACGGGCACATCAACTCCGACGGCAACACCTGGAACCTCGACATCGGCGGCGACGTACGGCTCGGCGCCACCACCTACTCCTACATCGACGGCACCTGCGAAGGCTGGCTGCCGCTGGGCGAGGTCACGGTGGAGGCGGCGCGCGGCTTCGAGTACGAGCCGCTCCGCACGACCGTCACCATCCGGCCCGGCCAGGCCGAGCTGGAGCTGACGCTGACCCGGCTGACCGACCTGGCCGCCGCCGGCTGGTACAGCGGCGACACCCACGTGCACTTCGTCTCGACGCTCGGCGCCGAGCTCGAAGCGCGGGGCGAGGACGTCCGCGTCACCAACCTGCTGCTCAGCCAGTGGGGGCACCTGTTCACCAACACCGAGGAGTTCACCGGCCACCCGCACACCTCCGCCGACGGCCACACCCACGTCTTCGCCGGCCAGGAGAACCGCAGCGGCATGCTGGGCCACATCAACCTGCTCGGCCTGCGCCGCCCGGTCATGCCGTGGTGCACCGGCGGCGCCGAGGAGTCCGAGCTCGGCGGCGGCCTGGAGACCAGGCTGTCCCACTGGGCCGACGAATGCCACGAGCAGGGCGGCACGGTCGTCCTCGCGCACTTCCCGGTGCCGAACGGGGAGGCCGCCGCCCTGCTCGCCACCGGGCGGCTGGACGCCGTCGAGATGATCGCCTATGACCCGTACAACATCCAGGAGTACTACCGCTACCTCAACGCCGGCTACCGGGTGACGCTGGTCGGCGGCACGGACAAGATGAGCAGCGAGGTGCCGATCGGGCTCCTCCGCACCTACGCCCACGTGCCGCCGGAGGAGGAGCTGGACTACTGGTCGTGGTGCCGGGCCGTGCGCGAGGGGGCCACCTTCGTGACCAGCGGGCCCCTGCTGAGCCTCGACATCGCCGGTCACCGGCCGGGCCAGGAGCTCCAGGCGCTGGCCGGGGAGCCGCTCGACGTCGCCGTACGCGCCGAGTCGATCTTCCCCGTCGACCGCGTCGAGATCGTCGTCAACGGCCAGGTCGTCGCCGAGCACCGCACCCCACGGCCGGAGCGCACGCTCGAACTGACCGCCGCCGTGCCGGTCGGCGAGGACTCCTGGATCGCCGCCCGCTGCTACGGCCCCGGCGCCGGCGTCGCCCGGCACCACGACGTGTGGGCGCGGCCGATCATGGCGCACACCTCGCCCGTCTACGTGCGCACCGGCGCGGTCTACGAACGCTTCGACGCCCGTACGGTCGAGCACATGCTGAACCTCGTCGAAGGGTCGCTCGCCTACATCGACGAGCGGAGCCGGCGGCTGTGGCCGGGGCGGGTCTGCCATCGGCACGGACAGGATGACCATCTGGCCTTCCTGCGCGCGCCCTTCCTGGAGGCGCGGGACCTGCTCGAACGCCGGCGCGCGGCCCCGCCGGTCAGGCCGTGAGGGCGGCCGCCGCCTCCCGGTAGATGACGCTCGGGTCCTCCGGCAGCCACGCCTTCACCTGGCGGCTCCAGGCGTCGGCGAGCACCTCGGGCTGATGCGCCTCGATGCCGTCCAGGGCCGCCGCGACGATCACCTCGGGGTCGCCCTTGTCGCCGTCGTACCAGGCCATCATGTCCGTGTCCGCGGCGCCCAGGTGCAGCCCCGTCACCAGGGTGCGCTGATGGGCCAGCTCCAGGCGGACGCTGTTGGTGAGCGCCCACTCGGCGGCCTTGGCCGCGTGGTAGGCGCCCGCGCCGTCGGTGGCGAGCCACGAGATCGCCGACAGCACGTTCATGATCGCGCCGTCGGCCAGTTGGGGCGCGAAGGCGCGGATCACGTTGAGCGTGCCGTAGAAGTGGGTGTCCAGCTCGCGGCGGATCGTGTCCAGGTCTCCGGCGATCAGGTTCGCGCCGGTGGAGATGCCCGCGTTGTTGATGACGATCTTGACGTCGGGCGCCGCCGCCGCGGCGGCGGCCACCGACGCCGGGTCGGTGATGTCGAGGCGCAGCGGGACGACCCCCGGTACGTCGATGAGGTCAGGACGGCGGGCGGTGGCGTACACCTTGCCGGCGCCGCGTTCGAGGAGAGACAGGACGAACTGCCGTCCCAGGCCGCGGTTGGCGCCGGTGACCAGCACATGTGCTCCGTTGATCTGCATGCCGCTACGCTAAAACCTGACGTTGACGTCAGAGGCAAGTGTTGTGATGGAGGTCACCCATGCGGATCGGCGAGGTGGCGGCGCGGTCGGGCGTCAGCGTGCGGGCCCTGCGCTACTACGAGGAGCAGGGCCTGCTGGAGGCGCACCGCAGCGCCTCCGGGCAGCGCCACTATCCCGAATCGGTGGTCGAGCGGGTCCACCTGATCCAGATGCTCTACGCGGCCGGCCTGTCCAGCCGGACCATCGCCGAGCTGCTGCCGTGCGTCGAGGCCAAGGTCAGCACTCCGGAGTCCCGGGCCCGGCTGTTCGCCGAACGCGATCGCATCGACGCCCAGATCGCCGGGCTGACCCGTACCCGTGACCGCCTCGACGCGGTCATCGCCTCGACCGAGAGCCCCGCCAGTGGCTGCACGTACGTCGCCGACCGGGACGCCGCCACGCAAGCGAGCTGAGGGGCGATCGGCGTGGCCGCGACCACCGTCGGATCGGCCTCACCGGGCGGCCCGCGTCACCTCGTCCCGTAGCTGCGCGGGACTGAACACCACCGCGTTGTCGAGCTCCGTGCCGTTCAGCTTCACGGTCGGCGTGCGGGACAGCTTCTGCTCGTCGCCGATCTTCTGGCTGTACGTCAGGTGAGCCTGGGCGTGCTGCTGCCCGGTGACGCACCGCTCGAAGCCCGGCGCGCTCACCCCCGCCTCCTTGCCCCAGCTCAGGAGCTGGTCGTCGGTGAAGCCCTCGACTGTCTCGGCGGGCTGGCCGGCGAAGAGCAGGTCGTGGAAGGCCATCCACTGCCTGCCGTCGGCCACGCAGCGTGAGGCGTTGCCCGCGCGTACGGAGTTGGACCTGGTCGGCTCCTGGGAGAAGATCGTGATCGGGTGGTAGACGACCTTCGCCTTGCCCTCGGCGGCGAGGTTCTTGAACGTCTGCCCGCTGACCCGCTCGGCCTCCTTGCAGGCCGGGCACTGGAAGTCCTCGTACACGTCGACGACTGGCGCGGTGACGCCCGCCTTGGCCATGACGACGCTCCCGTCCGGCTGGACGGTGATCGGCGCGAGCCCGGCTCCCGCCTCCTCGGAACGGGACGTGCCGGCGGCGTACCACACGCCGGCGCCGACCGCCGCCACGGCGACGGTGCCCGCCGTGAGGTACGTGACCAGACGCCGGCGCTTGTCCCGGGCGCGGGCGGCCGCCTGCTGTTCCTTGATCTTCTCGCGCCGTGCGGGACCCTTGGCGCGCTCGTTCTCCGTCATTGCTCGTTCTCCTCATCATCAACGTCACTGGTCAGGTGAAGGGCGCCGTCCAGCGAGAACCGGCCAGGGGGAAACCGGACGATCCAGGCGCCGAGCAGGTAGGCCGGCTCCTGCCCCGCCCCGAGCCGGACGCCGCCTCCGAAACACCGGGCGACGGTCGTCACCCACGGCAGCACCTTGGAAGCTCGCATGTGCTCACTCCTTCCGTGAGGCCACGGCGATGTGCGGGCGGCCGGTGATCGGATGCGGGCCGACGTACGCGCGCACGCCGAAGACCTCCTCGATGAAGCCGGGGGTCAGCACCTCCAGGGGCGGTCCGTGCCCGGCGACGCGGCCGTCGCGGAGCACGACCACCTGGTCGGCGTAGGAGGCGGCGTGGTCGAGATCGTGCAGCGCGGCCAGCAGCGTGAGGCCGAGCGAGCGGATCAGGTCCAGCAGCAGGAGCTGTGATCCCACGTCCAGGTGGTTCGTCGGCTCGTCGAGGACCAGCAGCGGCGCCTCCTGCGCCAGCGCGCGGGCCAGCAGCACCCGTTGCCGCTCCCCGCCGGACAGGGTGGAGATCAGCCGGTCCGCGGCCCAGCCCATGCCGACCCGTTCCAGCGCCGTGGCGACCGCGGCGCGGTCGGCGGCGCCGTCGCGTTCGAGCGGCCGTTTGTGCGCGTGGCGGCCGGTGGCGACGATCTCGGCGACGGAGAAGCCGTCGCCGCCCTGGCCGTGCTGCGGCAGCACGGCGCGGTGCCGGGCGGCGTGGCGGGGCCGCATCCGCCACAGGTCCTGACCGTCCAGCCGGATCGCGCCCGCCGAGGGCCGCAACGAGCGGTACACGGTGCGCAGCAGCGTCGACTTGCCGCTGCCGTTGGGGCCGATGAGCGCGACGAACTCGCCCGGCCCGGCCGTCAGGTGCACGTCGGTCACGATGGGGCGCGCGTCGATGGACGCGCTCACACCCGCGAGGTCAAGCCGCATCGGTGCCCCCTTTCGCGCGGCGGCGCAGCAGCCACAGGAAGAACGGCACGCCGAGCCCGGTGGTGAAGATGCCGACCGGCAGCTCGTTGGGCGGGTCGGCGGTCCGCGCGGCCAGGTCCACCAGCACCAGGAACAGCGCCCCCGTCAGCAGCGAGACGGGCAGCACCCGGCGATGGTCGGCGCCGACGACGAACCGCACCATGTGCGGGATCATCAGCCCGATGAAGCCGATGCCGCCCACGACGCTGACCACGGTGGCCGTCAGCAGGGATCCGGCCACCAGCAGCCCGATCCGCAGCGCCGCCACCGGCACGCCCATGGCGATCGCGGCGTCCTCCCCGGCCGTCAGCGCGTTGAGTGCCCGGGCCTGCAGCACCAGCCAGGCCAGGCAGCAGACGACGAGCAGCGCGGGCACGCCCAGGTCGGCCCAGGTCGCGCCGGCGACGCTGCCCATCAGCCAGAACATCATGCCCTGCAGTTCGGTGGGGTTGAGCTGGAGCTGGACGAAGGTGGTGGCCGCGGCGCACAGGTAGCCGATCGCGACGCCGGTCAGCACCAGCCAGGAGTCCAGCAGCCGCCCGGCACGCTGCGCCAGCGCGTACACCAGCAGCGCCGAGCCCACGGCCGCGGCGAAGGCGGCGCCCGTGACGCCGAACGTGCCCGCCACGACGGTGCCGCCCAGGGCGGGGACCAGCACCGCGCCGAGGGAGGCGGCCGAGGACACGCCGAGCACGTACGGGTCGGCGAGCGGGTTGCGCACCAGGGCCTGCAACGCCACCCCTGCCACGGAGAGGCCGGCCCCGGCGAGCGCTGCCAGCAGCGCCCGGGGCGTGCGGATCTCCCACACCACCTGGCCGAGCAGCGGGTCGGCCTGCGCGCCGTGGCCGGTCAGGTAGGCCAGGACCACGCCCCAGACCTGGCCGAGAGGCAGGCTGACCGAGCCGATGGAGATGCCTACCACCAGCGCCGCGACCAGGGCGGCGACCAGGGCCGTCAGCAGCAGCCCGGTCGCCGGCCCGGAGATCGGGTGCGTCCTGCCGCGCACGGAGGTCACGGTGTCAGCCACCGGGGTGGACCACCTTGGAGATCTTCTCCACCGCGTGGGCGTTGAGCGGGCCGAGGTGGACGCCGTCGGAGACCACCGTGTAGGTCCTGGACTTCGACGCGGCCCACTGCGGGTAGGCGGCGAAGATCCTGGCCGCCTCCTCGTCTCCCTTCTCGTCCGGCGTGAACAGGCCGACCACCAGGACGTCGACCTGGGCGGTGGCGAGCTGCTCCCTGTTGAGGGTCGTGGTGGCGTCCGCCGTCAGCCCGGCGAAGGCGTTGACGCCGCCGGCCGCCTTGATGACGTCGTCGTAGATGCCGCCGGTCATCACGGCGGGCAGCCCGTTCGCGTTCATCATGGACATGCCGGGATAGGCGATGAGCACCTTCCTGGCGGGCAGGCTCGCGACGCGCCGGCGCACCGTCTCGACGCGGGTCCGCAGCTCGCCGATCAGGTCGAGGGCGCGCTGCTGCACGTCGAAGACGCGGCCGAGCAGGCTGATGAACTCCAGCGAGGAGTTGATCGACTGGTTGCGGTAGGCGCGCTTCTCCTCTTCGGTCGCCTCGGGCTTGCCCATGGCGCAGTTGGTCGGGTTGACCAGCGAGGAGATGCCGGCGGCAGCGAGCTGCCCGCGGGTGGCGAAGCCCCGCTTGGCGTCGAACCCGCCGGACCAGGTGGACACCACCAGGTCGGGCTTGAGCTTGAGCACCTGCTCGGCGGGGACGTCGAAGTTCTTGTTCATGCTCAGCCCGCCGGTCGGCAGGGCCTTGATCTTGCCGATCATCGACGGGTCGTCGGAGACGCCGTAGCTCTGCACGTTGGCCAGGATGTTCTTCTCCAGGCCGAGCATGATGAAGCTCTCCACCTCGCCGACGCTGGTGCCGTTGAGGATCAGCACCCGCTCGGGAGGCTTGGCGAAGGTGAGCCTCATGCCGCAGTTGTCGAAGGTCAGGGGATAGCCGGTACGGCCGGCGGACACGGCCGCCGAAGCGGCGGGGGCGGCGGCCCGGCTGGAGGCGCCGCTGGTGGAGCCGGCGCAGCCGGCGGCGGTCAGGGCCGTGAGCGCGCACAGCGCGGCGGCCAGGGGTCGGCGGGAACGACGAAGGCGCATCGGTAGGTGCTTCCTGTCGGAAGGAGTCTGGAGGTAGCCGGAAACGGCGCCCGGCCACGAGGTGGCCTGCGCGGGTCCGGCAGGTCGTCGACGTCCCGCAGACGAAGGTGATCAGCGCGTACGCGAGCAGGCCGACGGCAGGCCCGTCAGCACGGGCGATGCCGGCCGGCACACGATCATCGGATCACACGGACACCGCGGGACCGGCCCCGGCGGGCGGTCCCCGCCGTACCACGGCGTAGCGCAGGACGAGCGCGGCCCGGCAGGTCTCGTCCTCGCCTCTGGGCGCGTTCGCGCGTGGCCGGGCCGAACTCCAGTCGGCGACCACGAACAGCAGGACCAGCAGCGGTTGCAGCGCCCACCCGGCAAGCTGCCGGACCAGGGCGCACAGGCCCTCCTCGACCCACCGCAGCCACACGGAGGTCAGCAATACGCCGAGCGCGTGCATGGGCACCATGCCCAGGCTCGGCGAGGCGGCGTGATGATCCGCGACCTGGTGCCCCATCGCCTGGTGGACGACGTCACTCCGGCTGAGCAGGACGTGCAGGAGGACCTGCGCCAACGCCGTCGCGGGCAGGATGTGGCCCAGCGAGCGCTCGCGTCTGGTCAGCGCCAGCGCGGGCGGCAGGAGCAGCAGCAGTCCGGCCAGCGCCGCCGCCGGATCGAATGCACCGCCGCCGGCCAGGTGTCCAAGGGTGGCCAGGCCGGCGCACGCGGCGGCGAAGCTCGCCGCGCGCAACCACCGCACCACCGAAAATGGACTCATCCCGGCAGATCCTCCCATAATGCTCCCGTTGAGGTAGGCGCTCGCTCCATTTACTCCGGGATTCACGCTGGAAGGGGGCGGCGCCCGCCTGGCCCCGCGGACCAAGCTGTGGCCAGGCGGACGTCGCCGGCATGGGGGTGCGTCAGACGCCGCGGGCGGCGTCGTAACGGGCGATGACGTCGTTCCAGTTGATCAGGCCCCACAGCTTTTCCACGTAGTCCGGGCGGACGTTGCGGTACTGCAGGTAGTAGGCGTGCTCCCAGGCGTCGAAGACGAGCAGCGGGGTGGTGTTCATGCCGACGTTGCCGTGGTGGTCGTAGACCTGCTCGACGACCAGACGGCGGCCCAGCGGCTCCCACGCGAGCACGCCCCAGCCCGAGCCCTGCACGGTGGCGGTGGCGGTGGTGAGCTGCTTCTTGAAGGCGTCGAAGGAGCCGAAGTGCTCGGTGATGGCGTCGCCGAGCTCGCCGTCGGGGCGGTCGCCGCCGTCGGGGGACAGGTTCTGCCAGAAGATCGTGTGCAGGACGTGCCCGGACAGGTTGAACGCGTACGTCTTCTCCAGCCCCACCAGCCCGCCGAACTCGCCCTTGTCGCGCGCCTCGGCCAGCCGCTCCAGGGTGTCGTTGGCGCCCTTGACGTAGGCGGCGTGGTGCTTGGCGTGGTGCAGCTCAAGGATCTCGCCGGTGATCGCGGGCTCCAGGGCCGCGTAGTCGTACGGCATGTCCGGGAGGGTGTACTGCCCCATGAGCTATCTCTCCTCGAAATCTCGTACTTGCATATAACTCGCAATAACCATAGTCCTGCAATTAGCTCGTGTCTCGGGTGAGGTGCCGGCAGCGGCGGCGACATCCGCCTGTCGCGCTCGAGGACGGCCGGGCCGCTCAGGCGTGAGGTGGCGTGGTCACAGCGCGATGCGGACGGTCTTGACCTGGGTGTAGGTGTCGAGTCCTTCCAGGCCGCCTTCGCGGCCCAGGCCGGACTGCTTGTAACCGCCGAAGGGGAGGTTGCCGGTGCTCATCTCGGCCCAGGTGTTGATCCAGACGGTGCCGGCCTCGATGGCTGCGGCCATGCGGTGCGCGGTGGTGAGGTCGGTGGTCCACACGGAGGCGGCCAGTCCGTAGTCGGTGTCGTTGGCCTGGGCGATGGCGTCGTCGATGCCGGTGAAGGTGGTGATCACGCCGACGGGGCCGAAGATCTCCTCACGGACCACGCGCATGCCGGGGTGGACGTCGTCGAGGAGCGTGGGGGCGAAGAAGTATCCGTGGTCACCGAAGCGCCCGCCGCCGGTCACCACGTTCGCGCCCTCCTCGCGGGCGATGTCGAGGTAGGAGCTGACGCGGTCGAACTGCGCCTTGGTGGAGAGCGGTCCCACCAGCGTGCCCTGGGCCAGCGGGTCGCCCGGGGTGAACGCCTCCATCGTCTTCAGCAACTTCTCGACGAACTCCTCACGGATGCTCTCCTCGACGAACACCCGTGATCCGGCGACGCAGGCCTGTCCCGCGTTGCCCAGGAAGCCGGCCGCCACGCCGCGGACCGCGACGTCGAGGTCGGCGTCGGCGAAGACGACCGACGGCGACTTGCCGCCCAGTTCGAGCGTCACGCGCTTGAGCGTGTCGGTGGCCTGGCGCTGCACCAGCTTGCCGGTCGCGGTCGACCCGGTGAAGGCGATCTTCGCGACACCGGGGTGCGCGACCAGCGCCTGGCCCGCCTCGGCGCCCAGGCCGGTCGCGACGTTCACGACACCGGCCGGCAGGTCGGTGCCGGCCAGCAGCTCGGCCAGGCGCAGTGTGCTCAGCGAGGCGGTCTCGGCCGGCTTGAGCACGACGGTGTTGCCGGCGGCCAGGGCGGGGGCGAGCTTGCCGGGCAGCTGGCCCATCGGGCCGTTCCAGCCCCAGATGATGCCGACGACACCGAGGGGCTCCTTGCGGGTGTAGGCCATGCGGTCCTTGCCCGCGGGAACGCTCACGCCGGACAGCTTGGTGGGCCAGCCCGCGTAGTAGCGGAACACCTCACTCGCCTCGGCCAGCATGTGCGCGGTCAGCATGCGGGGTGCGCCCATGTTGACCGAGTCGATGGTGGCCAGTTCGTCGGCGTGCTCCTCGATGACGTCGGCGATCTGGTTGAGGATCCGGCCGCGCCGGTCGGGGCTCATGTCCGCCCAGGCGGGGTCGGTGAACGCCGCGCGTGCGGCCTGGACCGCGGCGTCGACGTCGGCCGCCTCGCCGCGCGGCACGCTGGCCAGCGCCTCCTCGGTGGCCGGGTCGGTGTTCGGCAGCGTGCGTCCGGAGACCGCGGCGACCTGCCGGCCTCCGATCCACATCATCCGCTCACCGGCACGTACGAAGGCGGGGATGTCACGGCGGGCGGCGTCGGCGACGGGCGGGACGCTCACAGGTGCGGTCATGGTTGTTCCTCTCCTGGTGTCCTGGTCGGCAGATCCGGCTCAAACGGATTGCCTGTCCGGTTAACGTAACGGACAGCCTATCCGTTTTGCAAGCAGAAGTGAGAAGGGTATCCGGTACGCTGAGGTTCTGGACGCCGAAGGAAGGAAGCATGCGTCGTGAGCGCTGAGCCCGCCCCCGCCCGACGTGCCGACGCCGAGCGCAACCGGTCGAAGATCATCGCGGTCGCCCGCGAGGCCTTCGCCGACCCCGGTGCCGCACCGTCGATGGCCGAGATCGCCCGACGTGCCGGCGTCGGCATGGCCACGCTCTACCGCAACTTCCCCGGCAGACTCGATCTGGTCGAGGAACTCTTCCGTCACACCGTCGACGACATCTGCCAAGCAGCCGAATCCGTCAGCGGCGACACGCCGGGCGAGGCCTTCTTCGCCTGGCTCATGCGCTTCCACGCCCTCGGCGCCCGCAAGGGACCTCTCGCCTCCGTCCTCCTCTCCGAATCCGCCGACGGCACCCCCATCCTCCGCGCCAGCCGCTCCCGCACGATCGCGGCCGGCGAACCCCTTTTCCACGCCGCGCAACGCAGCGGAGAAGTACGCGGCGACGTCGCTCTCGGACAGATCCTCGACGGCCTCGTCGCGCTCGCCGGCGTCGACAACGACCCGGACTTCCCCGGCGCCCTGATCCGCATCCTGCTCGACGGTCTGCGTACGCATCCGCACCCCACGGGCGGATCGCCGACTGCCGGTCCCGCCTCCCCGTAGGACCCCGCGCCCACCTGCGCCGCCGCCGGACCCGCTGCACCATTCCGGCGTCGAGGTCGAGCGGTCTCCAGCCCGATGCCGCTGTTCCCGCCGGTGATCCCGGCGCAACTGGATGCCGGCATCGACCGGCCGAGCCGGTGAGCAGGCGCGGCGACCGGTTCGCCGCCGCCGTCACCGCATCCCTCGTCGAACGCCCGGTCCTGTGCGACCTGCTGAGCGCGCAGGCGGGGGTCCTCGAACACAACGTCTCCGCAGAGGTCGCCGCCCGCTACAAGCGGGCAGCGGTGGCCAACGCCGGCGTCATGGCCGCCCTCGCCCGCCACCACCTTCCCGAGCTGGGCGACAACGCCCCCCAGGATGGACGCACGCGCGGCCGCCGGAGGCGATGCTCGCCGCCTACGAGGCCGACCCCTCTCTCGCGACCTACAAGATGGACATCGCGGCCCATCTGCGTGACATGCTGGCCACGCTCACCGCGGGCGCCCTTGCGCGCGCCTCGTCCTGACCCCGCGGCACGGGCACGTACGTTCTTTTCGGCACCGGGGCCGGGCAGGACGTCGACGTCCGTGGCGCGCATCGGCTGCCCGCAGACCGAGCAGTGCAGTTCCACGTGGCCGATCTGGCCACAGGCGTGGTGGCGGCACAGGACGGGCGGCCCCGACCGGCACCACGGGACTGATGATGTCGGTGATGGTCACCCCGGCCGGACAGGCTTACCCGCCTCCTGTGAGTGACCGCCAGTTCTACAGGCGCGACTTATCCGATGAGCGATGGGCTCTGATCGAGCCCGTGATCACCGCGTGGAAGGCCCGGCACGGTTCCATCGGCGGTCACCAGGGCAACTACGACATGAGGGAGATCGTCAACACCTGCCATCCCCACCGGCGCGGTGAAGTACTGCTCGCGCAACACGAAGGTGCCGTTGCGTGCCCGTCAGGCGTCGAAACGGCCGCGTGCACTCTCGATGTGACCGAGGTGCTGGTGGGTCCAGCCGCATATGGCGTCGACAGCGGTGCGTAGGCCCTGGCCGGGTTCGGTGAGGGTGTACTCCACCCGCGGCGGCACGGTGGGGTGCACCTTCCGGTCGACCAGGCCGTTGCGTTCCAGCATGCGCAGGTTCTGGGTGAGCATCTTGTGGCTGACGCCCTCGACCTCGTTCCGCAGCTCACTGAAACGCAGGGTGCGCTCGCCGAGCGCCTCGATGATCAGGAGGGCCCACTTGTTGGCGACGTCCGAGAAGATCTCTCGCGCCAGGGAGTCGGCGCGCCGCAGGTCAGCGTCCTCGGGCAGGCCCTTGAGTAGATGCTTGGTCACCATCTGGTTCCTCAGTCACGAAAAAGTGCGTTCTTCCAGGTCAGACTTCACTCTCCTACAGTTTCTGAGTATCCACAAGAGAGCGGATCGGAAGGACGAGCACCCATGACCAGCATTGATGTCTTCAGCTACAACGTGCCGGCGGAGAGCGATTTCGGCTACTCACAGGCGATCAGGTCCGGCGAGCTGATCCACGTCTCTGGACAGCTCTCGTTCGACGGGGCAGGCCAGTTCCTCTACGCGGACGACTTCGCCGCGCAGCTCAAGCAGACCTATGCCAACATGGACAGGGTCCTGGACCACTACGGCGCCACTAGGAACCAGATCGTCTCGCAGACTCTGTACGTGGTGAACCTGCGGCAGAACGCCACGGCGACCGCGGAGGGCAACCTGGCGTACTTCGGCAACCACCGCCCGGCCAGCACAGTCGTGGGCATCACCGACCTGACCTTGCCCGGCCAGGTCATCGAGATCAGCTTCGTCATAGACACGAAGCTGCCCGCTTGAGGCATCCTCCTCTCGCATCCCACAGCCCTCTTGGGTCTGCGTTCATGGAGCGGTCAGCTTCCCGCTGCCGCTGCCCGGCTGCGAGACTGACTGAAGCACTTCGTCGAACCGCTCGTGCCGGAGATCGGCGCCAGGTTCGACACATCGAAGGAGGTCCACTGTGACCCGCTCCGACCAGGCGACGATCGCCGTCACGGGGGCGACCGGCCGCGTCGGCGGCCGGGTCGCCCGCGGGCTCGGCGCGGCCGGGGTGCCGGAGCGGCTGGCGGTGCGCGACCCCGGCCGCGCCCCGGACCTGCCCGGCGCGACCGCGGTGCGCTGCGGCTACGGCGAGCCCGGCGCGGTCGCCGCGCTGGAAGGCGTCGAGGTGCTGTTCATGGTCTCGGGCTCCGAGTCACCGGACCGCCTGGACCGGCATCGGGCGTTCGTGGACGCCGCCGCGCGAGCGAACGTCCGGCACGTGGTCTACCTGTCGTTCTTCGGCGCCGCGCCGGACGCCGTCTTCACCCTGGCCCGTGACCACTGGGCCACCGAGCAGCACCTGCGCGGCAGCGGGCTGTCGTTCACCTTCCTGCGCGACAACCTGTACGCCGACTTCACGCCCGCCCTCGTGGGCGAGGACGGCGTCATCCGCGGCCCGGCGGGGGAGGGCCGGGCCGCGGTCGTGGCCCAGGACGACATCGCCGACGCCGTCACCGCCGTGCTGCTGCGGCCGGACGAGCACGCGGGCCGCACCTACGACCTGACCGGCCCGCACGCGCTCACCCTGACAGAGGTCGCCGGGATCCTGTCGCGGACGAGCGGCCGTACGATCACCTACCAGCCCGAGACGGTGGAGGAGGCCTATCGCTCGCGCGCCTCCTACGGTGCCCCGGACTGGCAGGTCGACGCGTGGGTGTCCACCTACACCGCCATCGCGGCGGGGCAGCTCGACGGGGTGAGCGACGACATCACGCACCTGACGGGTCACGCCGCCACCCCGCTCGCCGACGTCGTGGCCGCAGATCAGTAGGGCGCACCCTAGAAGGGGTAGTGGGCGTGCTGGGTCGCCAGGGTGATCCAGCGGGTGTTGGTGAACGCCTCGATGCCCCACCGGCCGCCGAAGCGCCCGTAGCCGGAGGACTTGAAGCCGCCGAACGGGGCCTGCGGCTCGTCGGCGACCGACTGGTCGTTGATGTGGACGATGCCGGTCTGCAGCCGGCGGGCCACGCGCAGGCCGTGCGTGCCGTTCTCGGTGATGATGCCCGCGGTCAGGCCGTGGTCGGTGTCGTTGGCCTTGGCGACGGCCTCCTCGTCGGTGGCGAAGGTGTCGATGACGCAGATCGGGCCGAAGCCCTCGCCGTAGTACAGGTCGGCGTCGGCGGGCACGCCGGTCAGGACGGTCGCCGGGTGCACCGCCCCGGAAGGCTCGCCGCCTCCGGTCACGACGGTGGCGCCCTTGGCGACGGCGTCGCTGACGAGGGCGGCGACGCGCCGCGCCGCGGCCGCGGAGACGAGCGGCCCGATGACCGTGGTCGGCTCGGCCGGGTCGCCGGCGGGCAGCGTGGCGACCTTGGCCGCGAACCTGGCCGTGAACTCCTCGGCCAGCGACTCGTGCACCAGGATCCGGTCGCCGGACATGCAGATCTGCCCGGCGTTCATGAACACGCCGAACGTCGCCGCGTCCACCGCGTAGTCGAGGTCGGCGTCGTCGAGCACGATGATGGCGTTCTTGCCGCCGAGCTCCAGCATGGCGGGCTTGAGGTGCCGGGCGGCGTGGGTGCCGATGATGCGTCCGACCTCGGTGGAGCCGGTGAAGTTGACGGCGCGTACGCGGGGGTCGGCGATGAGCGTCTCGGCGATCTGCGCGGCGTCGGCCGGGTCGTTAGTGACGACGTTGAGCACGCCGCCGGGCAGCCCGGCCTCGGCCAGCACGTCGGCGACGAACAGGCCGCAGGCGATCGGCGCGTCCTCGCTGGGCTTCATGACGACGGTGTTGCCGGCGGCGAGCGCGGCGGCCACCGAGCGGACGCCGAGGATGAGGGGCGCGTTCCAGGGGGAGAAGGCGGCGACGACGCCGACGGGCTCGCGTACGGCCAGGCCGAGCGCGCCTTCCTCCTGCGCGGTGAGCACGTCGCCGCGTGGGGCGGTGATCGCGGCGGCGGCCTCGCGCAGCATGTTCGCGGCCAGGCCGACGTTGAACAGGGCCCACGGCCGGGTGCCGCCGACCTCGCCCGCCATGAGGGCGGCCGCCTGCTCGCCGCGTTCCTGGAGCAGGTCGGCGGCCTTGAGGAAGATGGCGCGGCGGGCGAAGGGGCTGAGCGCCGCCCAGTCGTCGAAGGCGGCCTGCGCCGCGTCCACGGCGAGGGTCACGTCCTCGGACCCGGCGGCGGCCACGGTGGCGTACGGCTGTCCGGTGTAGGGGTTGAGGTCGGCGGTGGTGCGGCCGGACCGCGCGGGCACGCTCTTGCCGCCGATGAGCAGTTCGCGGGAGATGGTCATGATTAATCCTTAATACGAAGGACGGGCTTGAGCACCTCGCCCCGGTGGCTGTCTTGCAGTGCCGTCTCGATGTCGGCCAGGTCGTAGAAGCGGACCAGCCGGTCGAAGGGGAAGCGTCCCTGCCGGTGCAGCTCGATCAGGGTGGGGATGAGCGTCTCGCTGCGGCCGCTGCCGCCGAGGGTGCCGACGATGCGTTTGCCCCACAGCGTCGTCAGGTGGTCGAGGGAGAACTCGGCGCCGGCCGGTGCGCCGCCGATGAGCACGCAGGTGCCCAGCATGCCGACGCTGTCGGCGGCCTGGCGTACGACGGGGATGACGCCGGTGCACTCCAGGGCGTGGTCGGCGGGGCCGTCGCAGATGCGGTGGACCTCGGCGACGGGGTCGGCCCGCGAGGCGTCGACGGTGTGGGTGGCGCCGAACTCCAGGGCCAGTTCCAGCCGGGAGGGGTGCCGGTCCACCGCGATGATCTTCGTGGCGGGGGAGAGCCTGGCCGCCATCACCGCGGCCAGGCCGACCGCGCCGGCCCCGTAGATCACCAGGCTGGAGCCGGGGCCGGGTTTGACGGTGTTCAGCACGGCGCCCGCCCCGGTGGCGATGCCGCAGGCGAGCGGGCCGAGCAGGTCCAGCGGCGCGTCCGAAGGCACGACGACGAGGGCGTCCGCCCAGGTGAGCGCGTAGGTGGAGAACGACGACTGGCCGAAGAAGTGGCTGTGCACCGCCGAGCCGTCCGGCCTGCGCAGCGCGCTCTGGCCGGCCCGTGGCCCCAGCAGGCGGCCGCCGCCGCACAGGGCCTCGCCGAGGCGGGCGCAGTAGCGGGGCTCGCCGTCGCGGCAGTTGCGGCAGGCGCCGCACGAGGGCCAGCCGATGACCACGTGGTCGCCGGGCCGTACGGAGGTGACGCCGTCGCCCACGGCCACGACCTCGCCGGCCCCTTCGTGGCCGAGCACGGCGGGGAACGGCATCGGCAGGTCGCCGTGCCGGGTGATGGTGTCGGTGTGGCAGATGCCGGAGGCGACGACGCGTACGAGGGCTTCGCCCGGTCCCGGCTCGTCGAGGTCGAGCTCCTCGACGTGAAAGCGCCCGCCGAGCTCGTCGACGACCGCGGCCGTCACTCTCATCGTTGATCTCCTTCGCTACGGATGGCGGGGGGCGGCGGGGGAGGGGTGAGCCGCTGGACGAGACGGGCCGCGGCCAGCACCGTCGGGTCGCGCAGCGGGCCGCCGGCGAGCTGCAGCCCGATCGGCAGGCCGTCGGCCAGGGCGACCGGCACCGTGATCGCCGGCAGGCCGGCCGCGTTGAACGGCGCGGTGAGCCGGGTCAGCACGAATTCGACGGGCCACGCGCGGCCGTCGACGGTGACGGTGCCGGCGCCGATGGGCGGGGCCGTCACCGGGACGGTGGCGCAGGCCAGCACGTCGCAGCCGTCGTCGAGCGCGGAGCGCAGCGCGGCGACGATGCGGCCCAGCGCGGCCTCCTGCCGCTCCACCTGTTCGGCGGGCGGCGCGGGCAGCCGCATCAGCTCGGCGACGTCCGGCCCGAACAGCTCCGGCTGCTCGGCGAAGGCGGCCCGGTGGTAGGCGCCGGCCTCGCGGACGATCCTGGCCAGCGGCGCCTCCGGCATCAGCGGCTCGTCGGGGACGGCGACGTCCACGACGGTCACGCCGGCGTCCTCCAGCCGGGCCCGTACGGCGTCGAGCGCCGCGCGCACCTCGGGGGCGAGCACCGCGCCGAACCAGCCGCCGAGCCAGCCGACCCGCGGCCGGGCCGGCGGTTCGTCCGTGAGGGGGTCGGCGAGCGCGTCCATGAGCAGCGCCGCGTCGTCCACGGTGCGGGCCAGGACGCCGAGGTGGTCCAGCGACGGGGCCAGCGGCAGCACGCCGTCCAGCGGGATCCGGCCGCGGGTGGGCTTGAAGCCGACGCAGCCGCTCAGCGCGGCGGGGATGCGTACGCTGCCGGCCGTGTCGGAGCCCAGCCCGCCCAGGGAGCTGCCGGCGGTGACCGAGGCGGCCGACCCGCCGGACGAGCCGCCGGGGATGCGGCCGCGCCGGTACGGGTTGTGCGTGGGACCGAAGCAGGCGCTGTCGGTGCGCCCGCCCCAGGCCAGCTCGTGTGTGGTGTGCTTGCCGAGGATCACCGTCCCGGCCTCCAGCAGCCGGGTGACGGCTGTCGCGTCCCGGTCCGGCACGTGTCCGGCGAAGCGGGGCGAGCCGTAGCTGGTGCGTACGCCGGCCGTGTCGATGAGGTCCTTGACGCCGATCGGGATGCCGTGCAGCGGGCCGCGCGGCGGCTCGCCGGCGAGGGCTCGGGCGCGGGCGAGCGCGGCCTCGGCGGTGACGGTGGCGTAGGCGTGCAGCGCCGGCTCGGTCGCGGCGACCCGGTCCAGCAGGTGCTCGGTGAGCTCGACCGGCGACAGCTCGCCGCGCCCGATGGCCGATGAAGCACCGCTCAGCGTCTCAGGAAACATCGACACCCCGCACGTGGTAGCCGACGGGGAACAGGCTCAGCCCGGTCCGGTCGCGTACCAGCCCCCACAGCCCGCCCGGCAGCCACCGCGCGGCCGCGATGCCGACGGCGCCGAGGAGCACCAGGTACCACGAGCCGTAGTCGGCCAGCAGCTGCTGCAGCGCGAAGAACACCACCGCGCCGAGCAGCGGCCCCTCGACGAAGCCGATGCCGCCGATGACCACGATGAAGATCATGTACGCCGACCACTGCACATTGAAGATCGCGTCCGGGTTGACGCTGAGCGAGCCGACCGTGATCACCCCGCCCGCCGCGCCGGTCCCGGCGGCCGACACCAGGTAGACGATCCGCTTGGCCCGGGTCACGTCGATGCCGGCGGCGCTCGCGGCGGTCTCCTCGTCGCGGACCGCCATCAGCGACAGCCCCACCCGGCCGCGCAGCAGCAGGTAGCAGCCGCCGACGGTGGCGAGGGTGAGCGCCAGCGCCACCCAGTAGGTCAGCGCGCCGCGCAGCGCGGGGTCCAGGCCGGACAGCCCGGCCAGGCCCTTGCCGCTGGCGCCGCCGAGGGCGTCGACGCGGACCACCAGCAGCCGGTACACCTCGGCGATCACCCACGTGCCGACGGCGAAGTAGTCGCCGCGCAGCCGGAAGGCCAGCCACGAGGTGGGGACCGCGAACACCACGCAGGTGAGCGCGGCCAGCGGCACCGCCAGGTACGGCTGCACCCCCAGGTCGGCCAGCGCGATCACGCTGTAGGCGCCGATCCCGACGAAGGCCTGCTGCCCGACCGAGACCAGGCCGCCGAACCCGGCCAGCAGGTTCCACATGCTCGCCAGCGCGACCAGCACGTAGAAGTTGACGAGCGTGTCGGTGACGTCGCTGAAGACCACGTACGGCAGCGCCGCGAGCAGCACCACGACGGCGAGCATCGCCCCGCCCGACACCTTGGAGGTGCGGGCGGCGCGGCGCACGTCCACGGCGGCCGCCGCCCGCTCGGTCAGCAGATGGGAGAGGCTCATGTGGTCCGTCCGGCGAGCAGGCCCTGCGGCCGGAAGGCCAGCACGGCGAGGAAGACGAGGTGTCCGGCGAGCAGCGTCATCGCCGGGTCGATCTGGGAGCCGAGCGACTGGGTGACGCCCAGCACGATGCCGCCCAGCAGCGTCCCCCACAGCGAGCCGAGGCCGCCGATGACGACCGCCTCGAACGCGAAGATCAACCGCGACGGGCCGGTGGCCGGGTCGAACGACGAGCGCACCGCGAACATCAGCCCGGCCAGCGCCACGGTGGCGAAGGCGATGGCGGTGGCGACGCCGTACACGTGCCGGCTGTCGGCCCCGACCAGGTTCGCGGTCTCGCGGTCGTCGGAGGAGGCGCGCAGCATTCTGCCGAGCCCGGTGCGGGTCAGGAACACCTGGATGCCGGCCAGCACGGCGCAGGCCAGCAGGAACGTGACCAGCGGCAGCCAGCCGACGGTGACGGAGCCCGCGAGCTGGAAGGAGGAGGTGGCGAACGAGCCGCCGTCCAGGGTGCGCGTGTCGGCGGAGAAGATCTCCAGCAGCACGTTCTGCAGCACGATCGACAGCCCGAACGTGACCAGCAGGGTGGCCAGCGGCCCCGACGAGAGGCTGCCCTGCAGCAGCACCCGCTGGGTGAGGTAGCCGAGCACCGCGAACAGCGGCACGGTCACCACGATGACCACCCACAGCGGCAGCCCGGTGCCGCCGACGAGGGCGAGGGCCAGGAACGAGGCGACGACGGCCAGGTCGCCGTGGGCGAGGTTGACGATCCGCATCACGCCGAACATCAGCGACAGGCCGGTCGCGAACAGCGCGTACAGGCCGCCGAGCAGCAGTCCCTGGACCACCGCGTTGAACCATTGCATGTCAGTCTTTCCCGTCCTGCGTGAGGTCGCCGATGCCGAAGTACGCGTGCTCGACCTGCTCCGCGGTGAGCTCGGCGGGCCGGCCGGCCAGCACCGAGCGGCCCTCCAGCAGGCAGTGCACCCGGTCGGCGACGCGCAGGGCCTGCGAGACGTCCTGCTCGACGACGAGCGCGGTGGTGCCGGCGGCGACGATCTCCGGCAGCGTCTCGTAGATGCGGCGCACGATGACCGGCGCCAGGCCCAGCGACAGCTCGTCGACGAGCAGCAGGTCGGGGTTGGTCAGCAGGGCACGGCCGATGGCCACGGCCTGCTGCTCGCCGCCGGACAGCTGCGCGGCGTTCTGGCGTCGCCGTTCGGTCATCCACGGGAACAGCTCGTAGACCCGTTCCAGGGTCCAGGGGCCGCCGCGCTTGCGGTAGGTGCCGGTGAGCAGGTTCTCCTCGACGGTGAGGGAGCGGAACAGCCGCCGGCCCTCGGGGACCAGCGCGATCCCGGCCGAGACCCGCTGGTGGGCGGGGGAGCGGGTGATGTCGCGGCCCGCGAGGTGCACGGTCCCCGACGTGGGGGCGTTGAGCCCGGCCAGGGCCCGCAACAGCGTGGACTTGCCGGCGCCGTTGGCGCCGATGACGGCCAGGACCTCGCCGCGTTCCAGCTCCAGGCTGACGCCGTCCACGGCGCGCAGCAGGCCGTGGTGCACGGTGAGGTCGCGGATCGACAGCAGGGTCACGATCCCTCCCCTTCCATGACGCCGCCCAGGTACAGCTCGCGTACCTTGGCGTCGGCGAGCACCGCGACCGGCTCGCCGTCGGCGACGACGTCGCCGCCGGCCAGGCAGATCATCCGGGAGACGGTCTTGACCAGGGCGTGCACCACGTGCTCGATCCACACGATGCCGAGCCCGTCGGCGTGCAGCCGCCTGATCACCTCGACCAGCTCGGCCACCTCGGGCTCGGTGAGCCCGCCGGCGACCTCGTCGAGCAGCAGCAGCCGGGGGCCGGTGCCGAGCGCGCGGGCCACTTCGAGGCGCTTGCGCTGCAGCAGGGTGAGCCGCCCTGCGGCGGTGTTGGCCAGGTCGGCCAGGCCGGTGCGCTCCAGCACGTCCATGGCCTGCGACCAGGCCTGCTTGCCGTGCAGCCCGGCGCCCTGGTGCGCGCACACCAGGACGTTCTCGAACACGGTGAGGTGGCTGAACGGGCGCGGCACCTGGTAGGTGCGGCCGATGCCGGCGCGGGTGCGGGCGTGCGGCGGGACGCCGGTGACGTCGCGCCCGTCCAGCCAGACCGTGCCGGCGTCCGGGCGCAGGTCGCCGGAGATCATCGCGAACAGGCTGGACTTGCCCGCCCCGTTCGGCCCGACGATGCCCAGCGCCTCGCCCGGTCCCAGCGACAGGGCCAGGTCCCGGGCGACGGTCACCTGACCGAAGCTCTTGGACAGGCTCTCCAGGCGCAGCAGCGGTGCGGTCATCATGCGCCGGTCGGCAGCAGGTCGCCCCCGATGGGGACGGCCTTGTTGGGGGTGTTGTCGACGATGGCCACGTCCCAGGGGAACTTGGTGCCCTTGCGCCACTGGCCGCCGACCGGGTGCTGCAGGGCGATGCCGGGCTTGGGGCCGGCGGTGAAGTCCAGGTCGCCGCTCATGCAGTTGATCTTCATGGTGCGCAGCTTGTCGGCCACGTCGTCGCGGTCCTTGGGGTCGCCGGCGTTCTTGAACGCCTGGACGGCGATCTCGAACAGCGAGTAGACCGAGCCGAGCGCCTGGGTCCACTGCTTGCCGGTGGCGGCGAAGTCCTCGGCGAGCTGCTGGGCGGTCTTGCCGTCCAGCGTGGATTTGTACGGGTGCGCCGGGCTCCACCAGAAGTCGGTGGCGATGTTGCTGGCGAGCTGCCCGAGGGCCTCGGCCTCGGAGGGGAAGAGCATGACCTTGGCGACCGTGGCCAGCTTCGGCCTGAAGCCCTGCTGGCGGGCCTGCTTCCAGAACGTCTGGAAGTCGGGCGGGATCGGGGTGCAGGTGAACAGCTCGGCCTCCGACGACTTGAACTTCGCGATCTGCGAGCTGAAGTCGGTGACGCCGTTCTGGTACGCGCCGCCGTCCACGACCTCGTAGCCGGCCTTGGTGATCATCGGGCCGAGGCCCTGGCGGAAGGCGTTGGCGTCGGTGTCGTTGGGCCACAGGGCCGCGACGTTCTTGTTGCCCACCTCCATGCGCTCCCACATGGGGAAGAAGCAGTCGGCGAACTCCTGCATCCCGAAGAAGAACAGCGTCGTGTACTTGAAGCCCTCGCCGTCCTTGCCGCCCCGGCCGTTCCACCACGCCTCCCAGGGGGCGATGGTGGTGACGTTCGGGATGCCGTTGGCCTCGCACTGGTCGGCCACCGGGTTGGTGGTGTCCGGCGTCGAGGAGCCGACGATGAGGTCCACCTTGTCGCTGTTGATGAGCTGGCGGGTGACCTCGGTGGCCCGGTTGGGGTTGGACTGGGTGTCCTTGACGATGATCTCGACGGTGCGCTTCTTCCCGCCGGCGGTGAAGCCGCCCCGCAGCGCCTCGGTGACCTGCTTGACCACGAAGTTGTCGGCGGTGGCGAAGCCGGCCAGCGCGCCGGTCTGCGGGCTCACGTACCCGATCTTGAGGACGTCGGAGGACGAGGCGCCGGTGCCCTTGAGGCCTCCGCAGGCGCTCAGCAGCGGCGCCCCGCCGATCGCGGCGGCGCCGAGGCCGACCGCGCTGAGGAAGGATCGGCGGTTCATGCCGCCGGGGGAAGCGTCGCTCACGCGAGGACTCCTTATGCCGGACGATGTCCCGTCCATGGCGACGCGCGCCGCGGGGACATTCGAGGAAGGGGAGGGTCGGCTGCCGGCCCGGCTCGTGGCCATGGCGCGGCTCCGACCTGCGGAATGCCGTGAAGGTGACCCCGACCGTACGGCTCCGTTAACACCCGTGCAACAGGACGTCCGAAGGGGTAGAACGCGAATTCACTGACTGGAACGCGGCTACGCCGACGGCCGGTAGCCGAGCCGCCGGGAGATCTCCGCGGCGGTGCGCCGCAGCGGCGCCTCCAGCCGCCCGGCCAGCGCCTCGACGGTGGTCGGGGCCATCGTCAGGTAGACCGCGATGTTGATCGCGGCCACCACGTCGCCCGAGCGGTCGCGCAGCGGAGCGGAGAACGAGCGCAGGCCAGGGGCGAGCTCCTCGTCGTTGACCGCGATCCCGTTCTGGCGTACCTTGGCCAGCGCGGCCAGCAGCTGCTCCCGGTTGGTGATGGTCTTGGGCCCGCGGCGGGCCATGTCGGTGCGGTCCAGGATCTGCCGGAGCGCCGCCGGGTCCCGGTAGGCCAGCAGCACCTTGCCCATCGAGGTGCAGTAGGCCGGCAGCCGCGAGCCGACGTGCAGGTTGAGGTCCATGGCCAGGGACGTGCGCCTGGTGCTGCGCCGCCGGTCCACGTAGACGACGTCGGGCCCGTCGGCGACGGCCACGCTGGTGGTGAACCCGGTCTCGTCGGCCAGCGCCTGCAGCAGCGGCCCGGTGACGCGGGTCAGCTCCATCGAGTCGATCGCGGCGAAGCCCAGGTCGACGGCGCGCGGGCCGAGGAAGTACTTCTTCGTCTCCGGGTCCTGCTGGAGGTACTGCAGCGAGGTCAGCGTGGCCACGTAGCGGTGCGTGGTGCTCTTGTTCAGCCCCACGGCCCTGGCCAGGTCGGCGATCCCCAGCACCGAGCGGTCGCCGGTGAACGCGTCCAGGATGCTCAGCCCGCGCTCCAGCGACACCGAGTGGGACGCCGCGGAGGTCCGGGCCAGCTCTTCATCGGTCACAGGGGTCAGCATATGATTCCAGCGTTCCAGTCATCCGAATGCTTCTGATGCGAACACGTCGAACGAGAGGACCACGGCACATGGCCCGAGCGGGGAGCGACTGGCGCAAGTCGCGATTCGGGCACTTCATCGGCGGCGAGTGGGTGGCCGCCGGCTCCGGCCGTACCTATCCCGACCACTCGCCGTGGTCCGGCGAGGTGCTCGCCGAGGTGGCCGCCGGCGACGCCGAGGACGCGCAGGCGGCCATCGCCGCCGCGCACGCGGCGTTCCCCGGCTGGTCGGCGCTGCCGCCCGGGCGGCGTCAGCGCGTCTTCCTGCGCGCGGCCGACATCCTGGACGGCAGGCGCGGCGAGATCCTCGACGCCCTGGCCGCCGAGACCGGGTGCGGCCGCTACTTCGGCGAGGTCCAGGTCGACTTCGCGCTCAAGCTGCTGCGCCAGGCCGCCCAGCTCGCCTACCAGCCGACCGGCAGCCTGCTGCCGTCCGACGTCGAGGGCATGCAGGCGATGGCGGTCCGCCGCCCGGTCGGCGTCGTCGGCGCCATCGCGCCGTGGAACGCCTCGCTCACCCTGTCGGGACGGGCCGTCGTCGGGCCGCTCGCCCTCGGCAACACCGTCGTGGTCAAGCCGTCGGAGGAGGCCCCGTACACCGGCGGCGCCCTGTGGGCGGAGGTGCTGCACGAGGCCGGGCTGCCGGCCGGCGCGCTCAACGTGGTCACGCACGCCCCGGGCGAGGCCGGCGGCGTGGCCGACGCCATGCTGGCCAGCCCGTTGGTCAAGCGGGTCAACTTCACCGGCTCCACCCCGACCGGCCGGCGCCTGGCCGAGAAGGCGGGCCGCCACCTCAAGCGGGTCGTGCTCCAGCTCAGCGGCCAGAACCCGCTCATCGTCACCCGCGACGCCGACCTCGCCTACGCGGTGAACGCCGCCACCTACGGCGCCTTCATTCACCAGGGCCAGGTGTGCATGTGCGCCCGGCGCATCTACGTGGAACGGCCGCTGGCCGACGCCTTCGCCGAGCGGTTCGCGGCCAAGGTGGCGGCGCTGCCCACCGGCGACCCGCACGACCCGGCCACCGTGGTCGGCCCCGTGATCAACGAATGGGCGCTGGCGCTGCTGGACCGCCGGGTCAAGGAGGCCGTCGAGCTCGGCTCCCGCGTCCTGGCGGGCGGGGTGCCCCGGCCCCCGTGCTACCCCGCGACCGTGCTGACCGACGTGCCGGACGAGGCCGAGATCGCGCAGGGCGAGACGTTCGGCCCGGTCGTGGTGCTGGAGGCCGTCGACTCGGCCGAGGAGGCGGTGACCCGCGCCAACGCCTCCGACCTGGGCCTGGCCGCGTCCGTGATCACCGGCGACCCCCGTCACGGGCTGAGGCTGGCCGCCCGGCTGGACGTCGGCATCGTGCACGTCAACGATCAGCCGGTCAACGACGAGCCGCAGATGCCGTTCGGCGGGGTCAAGGACAGCGGCTGGGGGCGGTTCGGGCTCGGGTTCGCCGCCGAGGAGTTCAGCGAGCTGCAGTGGGTCACCGTCCGCGACCAGGATCGCGCTTTTCCTTTTTGAGCTGTTCGTCGTAGCGGGTGTAGATCGCCGCCGTCGTCCCCGAAGGGTCCAGCCTGGCGAGGACGGCGTCGGCGATGGCGGCGAGCTGGTCGAGCTGCTCCGGGGTGAGGGCGTCGACGACGTGGTGGTGGACGGTTTCCACGTGGCCGGGGGCCGCCTGCCGTACCTTCTCCCACCCCTCGTCGGTGAGCCGGACGTGCGTCGTGCGGCGGTCCTCCGGGCGGGAGAGACGCTCCACCAGGCCCCGCCCCTCCAGGCGGGTCACCACGTGGGAGAGCCGGGGGAGTGTGGCGTTGGTGCCCCAGGACAGCTCGGTCATGCGCGAGGTCCGTCCGGGCGTCTCCGACAGCGTCGCCAGCACGTAGTACTCGAACTCCGTCAGGCCGGCGTCGCGGCGCAGCTGGGCGTCGAGCACGCCCGGGAGCAGTTCGAGCACCGCGCGCAGCCGGACCCAGGCGCGCAGCTGCGGCCGGTCGAGCCAGGGAGTGTCCAAAAGAATCCGTCCTATCCGGGAATGGTTGTCGCGACAAGTTTGCTACCCATGATGATCCTGCCCCGTGAAGCACATCGCAGCCCCCCGGCCTTAAGGAGCCTCCATGCCCACGCCCGCCCCCTCCCCGACCGCCGCCGCCGACGCCCGCATCCCGGCCGCGCACCCCTTCGCCGCCCACCTGCGGCGCGCCGCCGCCCTGGAGGCCGCCGACCCGCACCGGGCGTGGACGCCGCAGGACGGGCCGCTGCCCAGCCTCTACCTGTCCCACGGCGGCGGGCCCCTGCCCTTCCAGAGCCCCGAATGGCTCACCCCGCTGCACGACTGGGCCCGCTCCCTGCCCAAGCCGAAGGCGATCCTGGTCGTCTCCGCGCACTGGGAGTCCGCGCCGCTGTCGGTGAGCGCCGACCGGCCCGACGAGCTCGTGTACGACTTCGGCGGCTTCGACGCCCTCTACTACACCTTCCGCTACGACACCCCGGACGCCGGCGAGCTGTCCAGGCAGGTGACCGGCCTCATGCCGGACACCGAGCACGTCCACCGGCACGGCCGCCGCGGCCTCGACCACGGCGCCTGGGTCCCCCTCAAGATCATGTACCCGGCCGCCGACATCCCCGTGCTCCAGCTCAGCCTGCCCACCGAGGACCCCGACCGGCTGCTGGCCATCGGCGAGCGGCTGCGCCCGCTGCGCGACCAGGGCGTCCTGGTGATCGGCTCGGGCCACATGACCCACGGCCTGCCGTTCCTGACCAGGGAGATGTTCCAGGGGAACGTGGTGCCGGGCTGGTCGTCCGACTTCGACGCCTGGGCCGCCGACGCGCTGGCCCGCGGCGACGTCGCCGAGCTCGCCCGCTTCCGCACCGCCGCCCCCGGCATGCCGTACGCCCACCCCACCGTGGAGCACTTCACCCCGCTGTTCGTCACCCTCGGCGCCGCCGGCGACCCCACGGCGCCGGTGGTCACCAGGCTCGACGGCTACGGCGTGGGCCTGTCCCGCCGCTCCTTCGAGGCAGCCTGACAGTCGCCGTCGCCCGGGCCCCGTCAGCGCCACCGCTGCTGATCGGGCCGGTTCACCCGGTTCGGGGAGCGGGTCTCACGCGGTCAGTTGTGCCGTCCCCATCCTCTGCTCCGCTGTTCCTTCTGCACCTCTTCACGTGCGGGCCTTGAGCGCCTCCGCGCTGGCCGTCCTGCCGACCCTCTCGGCGTCTCTGATGGCCTTCTTCGCGAACCTGTCCTGGACGTTGAGCTCGCGCAGCCGGGACTCGTTCACGTGCGCTTGGTGCTGTGCGCTCTCCTCCGACGCCTTCTGCGCCTTGGGAGGCGGCATGTTGTCCGCGGAGCCTCCCCGCCCGAACCAGCCCCTGGCTTCCAGTCGCTGGCCGCCTGCCCCGGCGTAGGCCGGTGGCGGGCAGCCGGGGCGTTTCATACGGCGGATCAGGTTCTCCAGAGGTTCGACGACCTTCCGCCTGCTGGGGGTGAGCACGTTGCGCTGTGCGTGTTCAGGAGGGTGCCGAGCGTGGGCGCAGGTCCACGACGTCCACGCCGGGCGGGCCCAAAGAGCCGGTTCCGGAGATGACAATCTCGAAGTAGCCTTTCGCTTCGAGGCCCCCCGCGCCGCTGCTGCCATCTCCGTGGTTCTGGGCGAAGAACGCGCTGCTGCCGACCGGCTTCTGGGGGAAATAGGTGAAGAGAACGCCCTGCCCGGCCCAGGAGTCGTGGGAGGGGCCGTTCCACCATTCGTAGGCGGTTTCGGCGTGGGAGTGGGTGAACAGTAAAAAAGCTGTGGGGGATTCGTCGCTGTAGTTGTCCTGCTCTTGGAACCAGCAGTGCGATCGGGGATGGATCTCTTTTGCGTCCGACGTGTAGGACTCGCACCTGACGTCGAGGTAGACGATCTGGCGTTCGTGCGAACGGACGAAGGCTTCGAAGGCGGCCGCGCCGGTCTGCGTCGTCGCGTCGACTCTCAGCCTTGGGATCTCGGTGACGGTGTACCGGTAGACGCCATATCCGGCAGCCGCGGGGAGCAGAACCACCGCGAGTGCCACGAGGGCGCGGCCTGTGCGCCAGCGTCTGGCGAGCCTGCCTGCATCCTTGAGATCGTCGGCGAAGACGATCCCCGCGGGATCTCGGGCGCTTGCGAGATCGCCCTGGTTCTCCCGGGGCGCCACCAGACGCCAGCCCCTACGGTGGGCGGCTTCGACCTTGTCCTCGATGTCGCCCACATGGGTCAGCCGACCGTTTTCGTCGATCGCTCCGGTGACTGCGGTTCGCGGCCTGGGCCCGCGGAGGAACCCGCGCACCGCGGCCACAGATGGGCGGCGCGACGCGGGCCTGCGCAGGAGTTCACGCAAGGCCAGCGCGAAGGCCGCGCCGAGCGAGGGTCCTTCCACCGACGGCACCGGAGCGCCGTTGACGACGATCCGCCACAGTACACACCGCCCGCCCCGACGTCCCGGCGAGGCGTTCCAAGCGACGGCGAGCGCGTCTTCGAAAGCGCCGTCGGCACGTATGCCCGCCATCGTCCGGGGATCGGGGAAGAGACCGGCGGGTCCGCCCGGGTATTCCCACAGTTCCAGGCTTCCGGCGGCGCCCTTCTCCGCGCCGTCTTCTCCAGGCGTACCGAAAACGACCGACATACGGACGACGTACTGTGACTGTTTGTCTTCTCTGGCCAGCCGCAGACCGGTCAACGCGACCATCGCCCGGACCGGATCGTCGCCGAGCCTCTCCAGGGTGCGTACCAGGGACTCCAGCTGAGGCCGCAGGGGAAGGTCGGCCGCGGCGATGCCCTCGCGCCCTAGCAGCCCCGCGCCGCCCGGCCTCGGTGGAAGCGCCCCGGCGGTGCTCCAATGATCGACCACCGGTTCAAGGACGTATGGCCGCTCGCCATCGGTAGCGCCGAGCGCCTGGGCCACGAGCAGAGTCATCGTGGCGGAGTCGGTCACCGCCCGACGTTCGTCGGTGGTTCCGGAGGCGTGCGCGGCGATCAACGCCAGCACCGCCGAAGCCTCGTCCTCGGCCAGCCATTCCGGCTCGTGGGCGACCGCCTCCTTGCAGCAGTTCCACCACAACCGCTCGGGTCCCGTCAGATCCCAGACCACCTCGCCGGGAGAGCACCCGTCGGCTCCTGCCTTCAGCCCTGCCAGCCGCCGGTGCAGTTCTGCTCGGTGAAGCAGGTTCGTAGCGCCCTCTTTGACGCTCGTCATGGCATGTATCCGAGAATCATGGTGCGAGCCCGTTCATCCACCTGGTCGGCGACGTCACGCCAGGCGTTCAGGGTGGCCTGGCTCGCCGCAGCCGCCACTGATGTGCGGGCAGTGTCCAGGTTCCAGGCCGGAATCCGACCCGCGGAAACCGGCCGAGATATCTGCCAGCCAGCCTCGGGATCGTATCCGGCCAACCCGATGACGGAACTGGCCGGCCCCAGCGGTGCCCGAGTGAGCGGGATGAGGATTTCCTGCTCGGTGTCGTCCCCGAGACGCCGATACCAAACGGAGAGGACGACCGGAAGATCAGCGGTCTCCGGTGAGATGACCTCCAGCCGGTAGTCCGATCTCTGGGCGTCGGCCTCGCGGCCGTCTATCCGGTGCAGCAGGAGCTCCAGCCGATCCGGCCCGGAGACCCTCAGGACGACGCCACCCGACCCGGCGGCCGTGACCACGCCCCTCCTGGGCGGTAGGGGAAGGCGGAAGCGTCCGGATTCCGGATCGTGCTGGGCTTGTGGCCTCACCCGGCGGCGTGCCGGGCCGGGATCGGGTTCCAGCTCCTCCTGTCCGGGACGCGGCGCTTCGAGGGGGACGTCCAGGAGCGAGGCCCAGTACCGCTTCCAGAAGCCGTACCCGTCCCATCCGCGGCGAGCCACTCGAGCGGATGAGGGGGTCCGCGTGTCGACGAGCGACCTCCAGTAGCGGTTCGCGAACCCGGTCATACGCCACTCCCTTCGGCGAGGGAGGGCTCCTCCACGGGCTGGACAGTGGCCGGGCTTCGCGCCGTCCCGAACCGTCTGAGCAGGGCCGGACCGGAGGCGCCAACGACGACCGCGGCCATCCAGCCGGTCAGTTGGTCGCGCAGCAGCACCCCCGCCACGGCCCCGATGACGACGCGGGTCAACGCGACCAGCGTGTCCGGATACACATCGATGTAGTCGAGCAGCCCTGGCAGCTCGTCCTTGCCGGACGTGCGAACCCGCTCACGATCTTCTCGCCAGGCGTTCAGCTTCCCCCACAGCGCGACACCTTCGACGATCGCCCCGCCACCCGCTCCCGCCCCCATTGCGACAAACCAGTCCAGCATGGCCCGCCCCATCGTGCCTCGTGTTCGGCTCGTTGCGGAGAGTGTCTCATCCGGAAATGTACTCGGGTAGCGCGATTCGCCAACCGGGACGGGAAAGTCCGCAATCGGCCGCCGGTTTGTGCCGAACACGACGTCCAGGTGCGAGCTGACGAGCGCCGCGCCTCGCCAGATCCCTCCCCGCAAGGTGTCGGCGATCGGACGGACGAGGAACGGGATCGGCGTCCGCGGCGACAAGGACATCCGCTGCTGCGGCGAGGCCATGCCATCAGGGGCGCGCTGCCGGACGACGGGGTAGGGGCGCCGGGTCAACCCTCCCTCCGCGCCCGTAGGAGCCGACAGCTCCTCGCCCTCGTGCCGTCGCGTTGATCAGGCGGCCTTGCCGCGGGCGATGAAGAGCTTCATGTCGGTGAAGTCGACGGTGATGTTGTAGGGCTTCCAGAAGCAGTGGGCGAACCAGCCCATCGAGTCGAAACCCGCCCCATAGGGCCAGGGCACGTTGACCGGCTGGTTCGGGTTGGTGGTGCAGTAGACCTCCTTGGCGACGGCGTTGCCGAGGCGGATCTCGTTCGGGTAGCAGGGGTAGCCGGGTGGCTTTGGGCGAAAGTTCCGATTCTGCCGTCGTAGCCGGTGCGGACCCCCAACCGATTGGCCGTTCCCCCTCGCAGGCCCGCGGCGATCTCGCCGACTCTGCCGAGGTTCACACCCACCACCCGTGTGCCGGAGCCTGCGGCGCCGGTGAAGCTGCCCGTACTGTGCAGGTACTGCTCACGAGCCAGCCACAGCGGCAGGGGTGTGGTGCCCGCCCGTCTGGCGGCGGCGCGTGCCTTCCGGGCCGTTTCGGGGGTACGACGGCGCAGGATCAGCTGCCGGTCCGCGTAGTTGAAGGTGGTCAGCAAGTGGTGGAAGACCCACGTGCCGATCAGGCCGTCGCTGTCGGTTTCGACATCGTCGCCCGACTCCGTCGACGACCAGCTCACGGGGATGTTGCGCAGTTCGATGCCGCTCGACTTGATGGAGCCCAGTATCCCGTAGTGGACCCAGATGGGGCTGTCCATGAAGTCAATCTTCTGGCTGGCGACGGGGCTAAGCCCGGCCTCCTTGGCCACCGACGCGCGCCATGCTCAGATTCGGGGCGCCGGTGTAGAACGTGAAGCGCTTCGCCGGTCCGCCGTTGACCGAGACCTCCACCAGCGGCATCGGGTCCATCTGCTGGAATGCCACCCGCGTGGTCCCGCCGTGGATCTGGTACGCCTCGCCGCTGACCGCCGCGAACCACTTGGCGTAGCCTTCTTCCCCGGCCGCTTTCAAGTGGGGTGCGGACAGGGCGAACTTGTCCTGCCGGATGTAGCAGTCGCCCAGGAGGTGGTTGGTCTCCTTGTCGCCGGGCGCCAGGTCGAGTCCCGTCTCGAGGTGTTCCTCGGCGTTCGGGGAACCGGTTGGACAGCAGCCCGAGGTAACCGCGCCGGCGGGCCGCGTGCAGGCTCCTGGGGTCCTTCTTCAGGATCTCCTCGTACGCGTGGCCGGCCTGCTCGAACTTGCCGGCCTCGAACAGCGCGTCCGCGTCACCGCAGCCGGTTGACGCGGTGGCCGCCCCGTCCAGCAGCGGCGCGGCCGCGGCGGCTCCGGCCAGCACGGCCGCGCCGCGCAACAGCGAACGCCGGTCCCATTTCCCGTCATCAGCCACGCCTTCTCCTCATCGTGATCATCTTCGCCATGACTTCCTGTTCGACGGACCGGCAGAACGCCACGGCCGGTTCGTCCCGGCCGGCTTGAGGAGGGCGACGCCGTGATGCTGGGAGCGCCCGGCGGCCGACTGCCTCTACTGTCGGCCGGGCGTGTCTCTGCCTCGTCCGCGCCGTGTCATGGTCGAGTCGCGGCCGCGACCGACGGGGGTAGCCGTTGACTAACCTGCCCATACAGGAGACAACTCGCCCATATTCGGCGGCGCGGCGTCGTAAGTGGGGTGGCCCGGTACGGGTCGGCCTGTCCCGCTTCCTTGAGAGCGGCTCGCCGGGTTTCCACCTGGGCGCGGCTCGCCTCGACGTATCTGGCCCGGCCGGTCTCAGTGATGACGGTGCAGACGCCGCGTTGGCCCGCGGCGCCGTGGGCGAGCTCGACGGCTACGGCGTTGGCCTGTCCCGCCGCTCCTTCGAGGCGGCCTGACGGCCGACGCCGCCTAGTCGTTCGATCACCGCTTTCGCTTGGGGGACGCCCATGGGCTCCAGGATGTCGAGCGCTTCGCGGAAGAGACCCTCGGCCTCGTCCGGCCGGCCCAGAGCGTCATGGGCGTCGGCGACCGCGTGACGCGTGACCCCCTGCAGGTACCGGTCGGCGAGGTCGTCGGCGATGTTCAGGGCGAGCCGATAGTGCGTCAGCGCCTCCTCGGCGTCGCCGACGGCGAGGTGGTGGTGGCCGAGATCCAGCAGGATGTCGCATTCGCTGGTGCGGTCGCCGTCCTGCCTGATCAGGGCGAGCGCGCGCAGGAGCAGATCAAGTGACTCGGCGAGACGACCCTGCTTGCGATGGACCCGGCCGAGGCCGTTGAGAGCCTGGGCCTCGATTCTGCGCTGGCCGATCTCGCTGTTCAGCTCCACGGCACGCTCGTAGGCGTCCAGAGCCCTCGCGGAGTCGCCCATGTCGTCGTAGATGTCTCCGAGCAGCGCGAGCGTGTAGCCCTCGTCAGCGGGATTGCCGGCCGCGCGGTCGTAGTCGAGGCAGCTGAGCGCCCCGGACAGGGCGTCGTCCAGCCGCCCCACCCGGCGGTAGGCCATGCTCAGGGCGAAGGTCGCCAGGATCTCCCCCCGCTCGTTGTGCAGTCGCCGGTACAGGTCGATCGCCTGCAGACTGTCGGAGATGGCCTGACGGAACTCGCCGGTCCAGAGACGGCTGTAGCCGATCCGGTAGGTCGCGTATGCCTCGCCCACGGCGTCTCCGACCGCACGGCTGAGGTCCAGGGCCTGCTGCTGGTACTCGATGCCTTCCCGCACGCGCCCCGCGAAGAGGCAGGCCATGCCGAGAGCGTTCAGTACGCGGCCTTCGCCTTCCCGGTCCCGCAGCTCCCGTGCCGCCTCCAGCGCCAGCCGGAGGCTCGCCAGCCAGTCGTCGATCCGGTTCCTGAGGTAGAAGAAGTAGTCGAGGGCGTCCACGAGCTCCCAGACGTGCGCGTGGGAGCCGTGCTGCACGGCGTACTGGATCGTGGCCATGAGCATGGGGTATCTGAGGTCCAGCCACGCCGCCGCCGGGTCGAACCCGTCGAACACCGGCACCTCGTGCACGGGCTTCGCGCATTTGGGCTCGCCGGTGAGCTCGGCGTAGACCTGATGCATGGCCGCCCTGGTGGCGTACACGAGCCAGTCGAAGAGCTGGGACAAGGCGTCGTTGCGAAGCCGTTCGCTGTCGTGGGCGTGGCTGAGCTCGCGCGCGAAGAGCCAGACGAGATCGTGGAGCACGTAGCGTCCGCTGCGGTTGCGGTAGACGAGGTGGGCGCTGACGAGCGCGTCGATCGCCGAGGCGATCTCTTCCCTGGACTCCCCGGTCATGGCGGTGATCTCGTCGGCGTCGATGTCCGGGCCGGGGTGCAGGCCCATCATCCGGAACGTCCTCTGGTGTGTCTCGGCGAGCCCCTGGTAGGACAACGCGAACGCGTGCCGGACGCCGACGCGGGGGTCGCCTTCGACGTTCAGCGCGGTCAGCCGGTCACGCCCGATGAATCCGGCGACGAAATCGGCGACGGGGAGATCCGGCTGACCGGCCAGGTGGGCTGCGGCCAGGCGGAGCGCCAGCGGCAGGTGACCGCAGAGGCGGGCCATCGACTCCACGGCGTCCCGCTCGCGGGCGACCCGCTCGTGACCCAGGATCGCGCCGAGCAACGCCATCGCCTCGTCGGGCGACAGCACATCGAGGGGAACGGCATGCACGTCGTGCGTGGCGACCAGCCCGCGGAGCGACTCCCGGCTGGTGATGATCACCTTGCAGTGCGCGGAACCGGGCAGCAGGGGCCGGATCTGATCGGCCCTGGCCGCGTTGTCGAGCACGACGAGAAGCCGCCGGTCGGCCAGCAGCGAACGGTAGAGCGTTTCTCGTTCCCCCGCCCCGGGCGGGATCGCGTCCTGTGCCACGCCGAGCCCGTACAGGAGCTGGTGCAGGGCCTGCATGCTCGTGACCGGCTCGCCGGGGGAGTGACCGTGGAGGTCGATGTAGAGCTGGCCGTCCGGGAACAGGGACATGCGCCGGTGGCTCCAGCGGGTCGCCAGCGCGGTCTTGCCGACTCCCGGGGCGCCTGTGACGATGGCGATGCTCACCGAGGCGGCCTCGCCGGACAGCAGCCGCCGATCCAGCTCACGGAGACTGTCCTCGCGGCCGGCGAAGCGGACGACGTCGGCGGGCAGCTGGCGTGGCCGCACAGCCGGTGGAGGTGCCTGGTGGGGTCTTTCCTCGGGAGCGGCCGAGAGAATCGCCTGGTGCAGCGCGCTCAACTCCTCGCCCGGCTCCAATCCGAGCTCCTGCCGCAGGTGGTGCCGCCCGATCCGGTATTCCTCCAGCGCCTCCGCCGTCCGGCCCGAACGGTGGAGTGCCGTCATCAGCTGGCCACGCAGCCGCTCCTGAAGGGGATATTCGGCCACGAGGTGCCGTAATTCGCCGATCAGGTCCGCATGGCGGCCTAGGGCGAGATCGGCTTCGATCCGGTCCGCGAGGGCGGCGATGCGCAGCTCCTCGAGCGCGGCGCCGTCCGTGAGCAGGAGCTCGTCACGGGTGCCGGCCAAGGCGGGGCCACGCCACAGGGCCAGCGCCGCGCGGAACTGGTCAGCCGCCTGCCGGGCGTCACCCGCGGCCAGGGAGGTGCGTGCCGCCCGTGTGCCGGCGCCGAAGACGTCGAGATCGGAGCCACCCGGCGGTATGTGCAGCCGGTATCCCGCGGGGGTGCCCGACAGATGAGCGGGAGTGCCCAGCGCCCGCCGCAGCGACCACAGATGGTTGTGCAGCAGTTTCCGGCCCGAGGCCGGGATCTCCGTCCCCCACAGCGCGCTCAGCAGCCGGTCGTGGGACACCACCTGATTGCCCTTGAGCACCAGGACCGCCAGCAGCGTCCGCTGCTTCTGACCGACGATCGGGATCGACCTCCCGTCGCGCCACAGATCCACTGGGCCCAGGACCCGGTATTCCACCTGCCCTCCTCGCAACGCTCAAGCTGATCCCGACAGCGAAGGTCGTGCGCATGGCCGCCGCGGTGGGGCTCCCGGATCTTCGCAGCTCCAACCTTGGATATCAGATCGGCACGACAAGATCGAGAGTTGTCGAGGTCAAGATCAAGAGCGCTGGGCCGCATGCTGCCACCAACCCTTTACAACCTCCTGGATTGAGGTGTCAGTGAACCAATTAGGCAGATCGGCGAGGCGGACTCGGCCACCTCGCCGGCTAGCACTGGCCACGGCGCTCACGGCCACGGCGGCATTGCTCGTGGCCGGCCCATCGGCCGTCGCCCAGGCCGAGCCCGAGCCGGCCGCGAAGGCCGCCCCGACGGCGACCGCCTTCCCCGCCCCCAAGGATCCGGACGCGCCCTTGCGGGCGGCGCTCGCGGAAGCCAAGAAGCAGAACAAGCCGGTCGCCGTCGAGGAGATCTACACCGAGGCCTCCCGTACGTGGGCCCACCCCGACGGTCACCTGACGACCGAGTCGTACGCGGGCCCCTCCCAGCTCAAGCAGCCCGACGGAACGTGGGCCTGGCTCGACACCACCCTGGTCGAACAGGACGGTGTACTCAAACCCAGGCTGACCAAGGCGAAGGTCGCGTTCTCGGCCGGCGGTGACGCGCCGTTCGCCTCCATGGAACGCGGTGAGGGGCAGCGATTCGCGCTCACCTGGCCGACGAAGCTCCCCAAGCCGACGATCAAGGCCAACGTCGCCGAGTACCGCGACGCGGCGGGCCCGGGAGCGGACCTGGTGGTGACCGCGCTGCCGACAGGGTTCCGCCACGACGTGGTGCTGCGTGAGCGGCCGGCCGGGCCCGTGGAATACCGCATCCCGGTGGAGACCAGCGGGCTGAGCTTCGCGGAGCGGAAGAACGGCGGCCTGCGGCTCAGCGACGGCAAGGGCAAGGTCGTGGCGGAGGCGCCCGAGCCGGTGATGTGGGACAGCAGCGGGACGTCCCAGCAGAGGAGGGGCGGCCCGCGGCAGGCGACGATCCCCACGGACGTGGTCAAGGAGAACGGGCAGAGCGTGCTCGTGCTGAAGCCGGACACCGCCTGGCTGTCCGACCCGGCGACCACGTTCCCCGTCGTGGTGGACCCCACCTCGACAATCACGGTGACCACCGACACCGTGCTCAGCTCCCTGTGCGCCGGCGCGTGGGACAAGCCGGGCTCGACGACGTTGAAAGTCGGCGGTCAGCGCGCGTCCTGCGGCACGGCTGACGGCTTCGACTACAGCCGGTCCTATCTCAGGTTCGACGTCAGCTCCTTCACGAACAAGCCCGTGCACTCGGCGTCCCTCCAGCTGTTCAAGTCGAACCACCTGGCCTGTCACCAGCGTGGCGAGGGTTCAGGCAAGGGCGTCATCTACGCCGGCTACCTGCAGGACTCCTGGACCCCCGGCCGCATGCAGTGGCCGAACAAGCCGGCCAACACCATCGAACTGACGAGCTCGGTGTGCGCGTCCACCACGACGCAGACGATGAGCTGGCCGGTCACCAACTGGGTCAAGCGCTGGGCCGGCGGTGCGCCCAACAGCGGCATCGAGCTGCGCGGCACCACCGAGAGCCTGGTCAACAGCTGGGACTCGTACTGGGCCGAGTTCCACTCCGCGGAGATGACCGGCACGGGGGCGAACCCGCCCAAGCTGATCGTGAACTACTTCCTGCCCCCGGAGATCCCCACGGTGACCGCCGAGTCGGTCGATTCACTCGACGGGGACCACGCCATCGTCCGGACGAAGTCGGTCAAGATCGGCTACAAGTCCGCCTCGGTGGACGGTAGGAACATCGACTACTACGCCTCCGTGATCGACTCCACCGCGCCGCTGCCCACGTGGACCACCGGCGGCGGGGCCACCGGCCAATGGAGCTTCAACGAGTTCACCTACGGAACCGACTCCAGCGGCAAGGACAACCCTCTCGTCTTCCCGCTCGGCACCGATTCCGAGATCGACGGCAAGCAGGGCAAGGGGCTGTTGCTGACCCCCACGGGCGGCAAGCTCGCCTTCGGGTCCACGCAGAGGCCGGCCGTCGACACGGGCAAGAGCTACTCCGTGGCCGGCTGGGTGCGGCTGGACAGCCTCGCCAACTCGGCCGACCTGCTCAGCCAGGACGGCACCCGCAACAGCGCCATGATCGTGGGCTACGACAGCGCGGCCCGCAAGTGGACCTTGGAGGCGTACCATGCCGACACCGACGGCAGCGCCGCCAGCCGGATCGTGTCGACGTCGGCGGCCCAGGCCGGGGTCTGGACCCACCTGGTCGGGGCTTACGACAGCGCGGCGAAGAAGCTGCGGCTGTACGTGAACGGGGCACTGGCCGGCGAGAGCGACCACACGGCCACGCCGTGGAAGGCCACGGGGAGCTTCAACCTGAACCTCGGACTCCGGGCCGGCGTCGTCATGTCCACCCGCAAGGTCTCCTACGACGAGGTTCGCGTCTATGACCGGGCCCTTAACGAGACCGAGGTGAAGTGGATGACGTCCCTCACCCCGCCGACCAACGCCGGCCTTCCTTCGGGGCAGGCGGCCTCGCTGACGTACGACGTGGGCAACGTCGACTACTTCAGGATCTCCATCAGGGCCTGCCTGACCGGCGTCAACCCGCCCACCTGCAACGAGAGCCCGTACTACCGGATCTCGACGGACGCGCCGCTGCTCCCGACGGACACCGAGACGGGCACGGCCGATCCCATGCGGCCGATCCTGTCCGGAATGGTGAACCGCCCGTCCGGCGGATCCCTCACGACCAAGTACTACCTGTACGACGGCAACGACGTCCCGGTGGGTGCTGTGCCGCTCGGTACGCGTACGGTCAGGGGCGGAGAGCGGGCCTCCTTCCAGATCCCTGCCGACACCGTCCGGCCGGGCGGCACGTACAAGTGGCAGATGACGGCCTGCGCGAGCGGCGCAACGGCGACAGACGAAATCTGCACCTCGAAGACCGCCCCGGTGTCCTTCACCGTCCCCGGCACGCCTCCACCCGATCCAGTGGAGGATGTCCGGCGGGTGACCTTGGGGAAGGACAGTTTCGTTATCAAGGCCGCAAAGACTGACCCGACCGCCTGTGACGGGGCATCGTGCCCTGTGGCCGACGCTACTTCGATGCGGATTGGCGGCACCGGGATCGACAAAACTGCGGCGGCAATCGGGTTTAATCTCGACGAACTGCCGGATGGGGCAGCGATCTCCGAAGGCATCCTCAGGCTTGGCTCGGCCACCTGCGGGGGAGCCGTCTGCCCGACGGACACCGTCATCACAGCGACGCCTTTGAGGAATCCAGTCACCGGAGAGAGCAAAGGGTCGGATCTGTCGGCCGATGCGGACAGCAGCGGCAATTTCTCCTTGCCAATCGGGGATGCTAAGGCCGACATAGCCGACGACGCTTTCCGGTGGCTGCTGCTCACCTCCAACAAGGAGACGGTCACAATATTCGGCGAGGCGGGGGTGGGTGAACAGCCGTCACTTGCGCTCACCTATGTGCCTGCGAGGCCGCCGAGCAATGTGCTCAACCTCGTGGCGCAAGCAGGCGATGCCAGTGCAACCGCCAGTTGGGGCTTGCCCCTGGACAATGGAAGCATGGCGATGCTCGACGGCTACGACGTCGAGGTGACCGACAGCACTGGCACCGTGTTGAAGACGCTAGAGGTCCCGGACCCGTACGTGGCCATCAGTGGGCTGACAAACGGCGAAGCCCACACAGTGAGAGTACGGGCCAAGACCGCATTTGGGCAGAGCGACTGGGAGGCGACAACGGTCACTCCGAAGGCCGTGCCACCGCCTCCGGCACAGAACGCGGCTAATTCGTGCATCCCGTTCCGGGATGGAGCGCAGTCGGCGACCAGGGCTGCTGTCGAAGAGTCTGGGGCTCAGGAGTACATCAGTCGTGTCAAGGCCTACTACCAGGCGCAGGACGCTGTACTGGAGGGCCGGGCCGACACGATATGGGAGGCGTCAGGTGTGACGCCTAGCGCTCCGAACACAGCAAAACTGTCCCTGCTCAACACCGCGCTCGTCGAGGAACGCGAAGCAACGCAGCGGGACGGTGAGCCACGGAGTAATTCGACTGTCGCTCTGGTCAACCCTGTTGTCCAGGCTGGCGCCAATGGAACTGTCCGTGTCCTGAGTGTCGTGAAGCGGGAGTGGACGGTCACCACCTCGGACGGAGCCAGAGCCAGCAAATCCGTCATGGGCGCATTTGGAACGGTGACTCCAGCCGATTCCACCATCTCTATCTTCGTCTTCGACCATTGCGGAGACATGACCGAAATCCAGGTCCCTCTTCCAGCATACTTAGATCCGACGGACAGCCTCGACCCCTGTGCAGGGCTCATTGGCCCCGATGGTTCTGAGCAGCGTGTATGTGGAGTTTCAGAAGAAGCGGTCGGCGGCGGAGCCACGCCACTTCCTCTTCCTTCGGCCGGAAAGTCAAACAAACGCTGCACGAACAACACTCGGCAGACCTACTGCGAGATAATCCAGAGCCTCGGACGCAAGAACTGGTTCATGCAGTCGTCCGTGGTATCCACCTGGAAGGCTTGGGACGACGCAGAAAATCCGTTCAAATCCTGGTCTGCCCAGCGTTTCGAGAACTGGCTCTACATTTATCCGGGAAACTCCAAGGAATGGAGTTCGAAGAACACGTTCACCACGAACCTTCTCAAGGCTTTGAAGAAGGCTTACGAGATCGACGACAAGAAGACCAAGGCAATGGAGATGCGGGCAGGGGCCTGCTACGAGCACAACCTCGAGACGACGGAGATAGGTGCGGGACTCACCATCGGTGCCGGCGAGGCAGCCGCCGATGTAGGGCTTAACTATGGCCAGACTCAAGGGGAAACGTGCATTGACCGGGCGGAGAACAATTGGGCGGAAACCCAGCCCAGCTTCGTTGCCGACAAGGCCAATGATTCTGCCATCTGGATTCGCTGTACGGCGCGTTACCTAAATTCCTGCAGTATCGATCGTTTCACCCACAGGATGGTCGGGCGGCTGAAGGTTGACTTCGCCGTCAAGAGCGCGAAATACCTGGTAGTCGCCGAGCATGCCTATCGCTGCGCGGCCGAACGGCGGAACACCGGCTTGCATGCCGCGCTCCGGCACGCCGGCTGTAGCGTCTCAGATCCGACTATCATCGGAGGTCTGAACTAGCAGGTATATGAGGGTTGGGCGCTCCGGTTTCCGGGGCGCCCAACCCGTGGCCGGTCTGAATCACGCACGCAAAGGGCAGGATTGTCATGCTGGACAGCTTGAAGTTCAGGTCGATCATCGGCCTGGTCGCTCTCCTGTTTGCTGTCGTGGGCGGCATCGGCATCTTTCAGCTTGTAGGGCCATGGTCCGAGTACGTCGACGCAAGACGCGCGCGACTAGTGCTGGTCAACGCATTCAACCTGGTCAACCCAGGCTATACGGTCGATTACTTCGGTATAAAAGACGGGGACCTTGAGATTCATCCCAGAGGCGGCACGGTCACCATCCCTGTCAGTGCGCGCTCGTCCTATCTCAGAACCCTGAACCATCAGTGGCATAGATTCTCGGTCAGGATGGAGCTGTACTCGGACATGAAGATAGAGGTGCCTTCTTTGGAGGCAACGACCACCGGCATGGCAATAGAAGCCGTCAGCGACGACACTCCAGATGCAACCTCCAGTACGTCTGATTATGCACGGAAATTGCTCGCAATAACGGAAGAGCCTTTCGCTGTGACCGCGGTTGTGAAGTTGCGAGCTCCCCAGCCTGAGGAGAACGTCGCCCACGCCTGGGGCATCTGGGACAGCAGAATCGGTGCAGTGATGCTCGCGCGCCCGAACGACCGCGCGAAGCCAATCACGTGGCACGGCGGTACCTGCGACGCGATGGGCTTTCATTGTGGTCCCGCAGAAGACCTGCGTACTCAGCAGTTTCAGCAATGGACCAATTCGCTCAGCGAAGATGACGCTGATGCACTCGCGGCCTTCGGATTCAATCTACAAGAGCTTCGAGACAGCTCAGTCAATCCTCTCATCAGTGGATTCGTCATCACAGCCGCACCGAAAGATATCCGAGGTCTGGAGGACGATCAACGAGTGCAGTGGATTCGCATAACAGACGTTGCACTGGACTATTCGAGCTGATGTCAATCGTGCCCATCGCAGCTGTGTCGCTTCCCGGCAGAACAGGTGCGGACGGGCCTGGACCGGCGCCCGGGTGCGTCCCTTCGGCCGGCTCAGCCCTCTCGCGGGATCGCTCGGCGAGGTCAGGGCCGGCGCCCGGTCAGCCGCAGAGCGAGCTGGGTGCGGTCACGCAGTCCCAGTTTGCGCAGCACGCTCGACACGTGGTTCTTCACCGTGCCCTCCGTGATGTGCAGGCGGGCGGCGATCTCCCTGTTGGCGGCCCCGGCGGCCACCATCCGCGCCACGTCGAGCTCCCTGGCCGACAGCAGTTCCTCGCCGGGGAACGCGCCGTGCGCCGGTGTCCTGCGCAGGTCGGCGACAAGCCGGGCGGCGATCGGGCTGCTCAGCACGGTCTCGCCGCGGCCGGCGCGTACGATGGCGGCGACCAGGTCCTCGGGTGAGGAGTCCTTGAGCAGGTAGCCGACGGCGCCGGCGCGCAGCGCCCCGAAGATGTAGTGGTCCTCGTCGAAGGTGCTGAGCACGATCGCCGCCACGTGCGGGTGCTCGGCGGCCAACCGGCCGATCAGCTCCACGCCGTCCATGCGCGGCATCCGGGCGTCCACGAGCGCCACGTCGGGGCGGGTCTCGCCGATCGCCTCCAGGGCGGCCAGCCCGTCGGCCGCCTCGCCGACGATCTCGATGCCGTCCTCGATCTCCAGCAGTTTGCGCAGCCCCTGCCGCATCAGTTCCTGGTCGTCCACCAGCAGCACCCGGACCGCCCTCACGACGGCAGCTCCGCGCGCAGCTCGAAGCCCACGGTACGGTTGCCGCTGGTGAGGCTGCCCCCGAGCGCCCTGACCCGGTCGCTCAGCGAGCTCAGGCCGAACCCGTGGCCCTGGCCCGCGCCCTTGCCGTCGTCGGTGATCGCGAGCACGATCCTCCTCTTCTCGAACGTCAGCGTGCCGCGTACGGACCGAGCCTCCGCGTGCCGTACGGCGTTGGTGAGCCCTTCCTGCAGCACCCGGTAGAGCACCAGCTCGGTGTCGGGGTCCAGCGGGCGTTCCGTCCCCTCCACCGCGAAGGTCACCGTGACGCCCGTCCCGGAGAAGGAGTCGGCCAGGCGCTGGAGCGCGGCGCTGCCCAGCTCGCCGTCGAGCGCCAGCGGGCGCAGCGCCCGCACCCAGCGGCGGGCGTCGGTCAGCGCCTCCTGGGTGAGGTCCTTGGCCTGGCGCACCTCCTCCCAGGCCGCCTCGGGCCGGCGTTCGCGGAACCGTTCGGCGTTCACCAAGCCCAGTTTGATCACGGTCAGGTGGTGGCCGATCGAGTCGTGCATCTCCGCCGCGATCCTGGCGCGCTCCTCGGCGACGGTCAGCTCCCGTACGCGCTCGGCGAGCCGCCTGGCCCGCAGCACCGCCGACGCCATGCCCATGGCGAAGGCCCCGAGCAGCGCGACCACCGCCAGGTCGGCCAGCGTCTGCACGAGCGTCCTGCCGTAGAGCACGGGGGGAATGACGACCATGATGGCGGCCAGGGCGGCGAGGATGACGGTGGCGATCCGCATGCCGTACACCAGGGCGAGGTTGGCCACGCCCATGAGCACCAGGGGCGCGTGGGTGCCGGCGGAGCCGACCAGCCCCAGCGCCAGAGTGCCCGCCAGGAAGGCGGGGGCCGCCAGGACACGCCCGCGTCCCGGCCGCCACGGCATGACCACCCACAGCCCGCACAACAGCACGACGTCGGCCAGGAACAGGACCCGGTCCCGTACGGCGGCGGGCAGCATCAGGTTGATCACGACCGTGGCGCCGAGCACCAGCCAGAACACCACGCTCAGGAGCGCCGGCCTGTCGGGATCGCGTAACCACGCCATACGACCAACCTACGGTCGCGGCGGGTCCGTGTGATCCATCGGAAGGCACCATGACGATGGTCATGGCGGGTTCTATCTCAGGCTCGATGTGCCACACGTCCGTGCCTGCCTAGCGTTCCTCGCATGAAGACTCTCTGGACCGTCCTGCTCGCCGTGGTCCTCATGTTCGCCCAGGTGACCATCGGCTCCACTCTGCCGTCGCTGTTCCTGGACCGTACGGACCCGCTGCTGCAGCCCCTCGGCGCGCTCGGTGTCACGCTCGCCGCGCTGGCTCTGGTGTGGGCGGTGCGGCGGTTCGTGTACCGGCGGCCGTGGCCGGCGCTGGGCTGGCGGAAACCGTGGCACATCCTGATCGGCGTGGCCGCGGGCGCGCTGCCGGTGCTCGCCGCTTTCGCGACGGCCGTGGTCGTGGGCGCCGGGACCTGGATGCCGATGGACGCCTCACTCCTGCTGACGGCGCTGCCGCTCGCCGCCGTCGTGCTCCTGCTCGGGCAGGCGTTCCCGGAGGAGCTGCTGTGGCGCGGTCACGTCTTCGACAGCCTGTCGCCGCGGTCGTCGCCACGGGCGATCCTGATCATCACCTCGGTCGCGTTCGGTTCCCTGCACCTCGTCTCCAACGGCTCGGGGAGCACCGTCGGGGACAAGCTGCTCTACGCGCTCATGGCCACGTCGCTCGGCTTCGCGGCCGGGGCGGCGCGGGTGCGCGGCGGCGGGCTGTGGATGGCGGCCGGCGTGCACTGGGGCTTCCACCTGGCCCTGCGCAGCGCGCCCGTGCAGCCGGAGAGCTTCGGCATCGTGCTCGTGCTGATGGCCGCCGGGTTGACGCTGGCGGGAGCCGTCCTGATCAGGGGGCAGGGCGTGTTGCGGCCGGACCGCCGGCAAGCGGATCTCAGCAGCCGCAGCTGCGTCTGACCACGAGCGGGGCGTGCGCGGCGGGCGCCTGGAAGGCGGGGTCGAACACGAGCTCGACGGCGTGCTCGGCCATCGCGCGCAGCGGCTGCCGGGTGACCGTCAGCGCCGGGGCCGTGTGGGCGCTTTCCGGGGTGCCGTCGAGGCTGATGAGGGCGAGCTCGTCCGGAACGGCGAGCCCGCAGGCCCAGGCCCCGGACAGGATGCCGATGGCCTGCTCGTCGGTGGCGGTGACCAGCGCCCGCGGCACCGCGTCGTCGGCGACGAGGCGGCGGATCAGCGCGTCGGCGTCGGCGCGGGTGTAGGCGCAGCGCAGGAGCAGGGCGTCGGGATCGTCGCCGGCGAGGGCCTGCCACGCGGCCCGGCGCCGGCCGACGGGGCCCCCGTCGTGCGGGCCGGACAGGAAGGCGACGCGTGCGTGGCCGTGCCCGCGCAGGTGCGTGACCGCTTCCTGCGCCGCGTGCCGGTTGTCGGCCTCCACCAGGGGAGCGCGGCCGCCGTCCGGGCCGTGGTGCACGTACACGATGGGGACGCCCGCCGCCTCGGCCTGGGGGGTGACGTCCTCGCCGCCGTCGGCGGAGACGATCACGAGCGCGTCGGCCTGGGCGGCCAGGAACCGGTCCACGAGCCGCCGCTGGCGCTCGGCGGAGTAGCCGGCGTTGCCGATCAGCACGAGCCGGTCGCGCTCGTCCAGCGCCCGTTCGACGTGCCGGGCGAGGTCGCCGAAGTAGGGGTTGGGCGAGTCGGCCAGGATCAGGCCGACCACCCCGGTCGTACGGGAGCGCAGCGCCCTGGCGATGCGGTTGGGGCGGTAGCCGAGCTCGGCCGCCGCGGCCAGGACGCGCTCGCGCGTCGCGGCGGCGACGGCTCGCGGGCCGTCGTTCATCACGTAGCTCACCACCGCGGTCGAGGTGCCCGCCCTGCGGGCCACGTCGGCCATGGTGATCGTCGGCTTGTCTGCGCGTGGTGCCATAGCGGTTTACATTCTCGCATCTAATCGCTTAGATAGGGCCCTGCACAGTATTCTAAACGATTAGATGAGGTTGATTCGTGCCGGCTCTTCCCCTGGTCGTCGACACCGACACCGCCTCCGACGACGCCGTGGCCCTGTTGCTGGCCGCCGGCGAGCTGGGCGACCTGCGCGCCGTGACCACGGTCGCGGGCAACGTCCCCGTCGAGGTGGGCACCCGCAACGCGCTCATCTCGCTGGAGGTGGCCGGGCGCCCCGACATTCCCGTCCATCCCGGCTGCGAACGCCCGATGACCCGCCCGTACTCCTCCGCCCAGCAGGTGCACGGACAGGACGGGATGGGCGATCTCGGCCTGCCCGAGCCGTCCCGGGCGCCCGAGGCGGGGCACGCGGTCGACGTCCTGCTGTCCTGCCCGCTCCGGCACCCCGGCGAGCTCACCCTGGTCACCCTGGGCCCGCTCACCAACGTCGCCGCGGCGCTACTGCGCGACCGCGACCTGTTCACCCGCTACCGCCACGTGTACTGCATGGCCGGAGCCGCCGACATGCGCGGCAACATCTCCGCCACCGCCGAGTACAACGTCTGGGCCGATCCGGAGGCCGCGCGGGTGGTGCTGCAGGCGGCCACGCCGGACAGGGTGACCTGGATCGGCTGGGACGTGTCACGTACCGACGCGGTCATGACCCCGGAGGACCAGCAGCACCTGCGACGGCTCGGCACCCCCGCGGCGACCTTCGCCCACCAGGTCAACCGGACCGTCGCCGCATGGGCCCGCGACGTCACCGGCCTGCCCGGCTACGACCTGCCCGACCCCGTCGCCATGGCGGTGGCCCTGCGGCCCGACCTGATCGTGGAGCAGGAGCAGGTGTACGCCGACATCGCGCTCGGCGACGAGACGCGCGGCCAGCTGATCATCGACCGCCGCCGCACCGCCCCCGCGCCCAACGTGACGCTCGTACGCCGCGTCGACGAAGCCGGCTTCAAGCACCTGCTGTTCCACACCCTTGCCCCGACCCACCAGGAGGGCCGCCGATGAGCCCCGCACGCTACGAACTGCACTGCCACCTCGACGGGTCAGTACGGCCGGGCACGGTCGCCGACCTGGCCCGCGACCAGGGGGTACCCCTTGACGGCCCCGTCGAACGCCTGGTCACCGCCCCCGCCGACTGCGGCAGCCTGACCCGCTACCTGCCCTACATCGACCTGCCGCTCCAGGTGCTGCAGACCCCCGACGCGCTGCACCGCGCGGCCAGGGAACTGGTCGAGGACTGGCACGCCGACGGCGTCGTCTACGGCGAGGTCCGTTTCGCCCCGCAGTTGCACACCCGCCGCGACATGAGCCGGGACGAGGCCGTCCAGGCGGTCGCGGCAGGGCTGGCGGCCGGACGGCAAGCCACGGGCGTCCGTACCGGGCTGCTGCTGTGCTGCCTGCGGCACCAGACGCCCGAGGAGAGCCTCGCCGTCGCCGAGACGGCGTTGCGGCACCGTGACGAGGTGGCCGGGCTCGACCTCGCCGGCGACGAGCGCCTGTACGGCGCGGCGGCGCACCGCCCCGCCTTCGACCTCGCCCACCAGGCCGGGCTTCCGGTCACCGTCCACGCGGGCGAGGCGGCCGGCCCCGGCAGCGTGTGGGAGGCGATCGACGTGCTCGGCGCCCGCAGGATCGGCCACGGCGTCCGGTCCCCGGACGACCAGGCGCTGCTCGAACGGCTCCGCCGCGACGGCATCGCCCTGGAGATGTGCCCGACCAGCAACGTCCAGACGGGCGCGGTCGCCACCTGGGCGGAGCACCCCGCCGCCCGGCTCATGGACCAGGGCCTGAAGGTCACCATCAGCACCGACGCGCGCACCACCTCGGCGACCACGCTGCGTCAGGAGTTCGAGCGCCTGCGCGAGGCGGCCGGCTGGAGGAGCGAACAGGACGAGCTCGCCCAGGCTCACGCGGCCGGCGCGGCCTTCGATGGCGCGGGCGGTCCCTGACGCGACCCGCCGTCGGGCTCGGCGACGGTGACGAGGTCCTCCAGAGCGGCCACGTGGCAGGCGAAGCTGTGCCGCCCCCATGGCGTCAGCTGGACGTAGGTATGGCTGTGGTGCAGCCCTTGACGCTCGTGCACGCGGACGTACCCGGCCTGGACCAGGAAGGAGAGCTCCCGCCGCAGCCCCGCGTCGTCGACGCCCACCAGGTCCCGCAGGAAGCCGGCCTCCACGCCGGTGGCGGCCGTCAGCGACGCCAGGATCGGCAGCCGGGCCGGGGCGTGCAGGATCTCGTCGAAGAACGCGTTCGCCGGCCGCGCCCGCAGCTCCCGGTGACAGCGCCGCCGGCGGGCCCGGCGGATCGCGGGGTAGGCCGCGAGGCCGGCGACGATGGTCGCCAGGGCGGCGACGGTGGCGGGGAACGGCAGGCCGAGCGCCACGGTGATGACCCGGAAGGCGACGAAGCCCCCGAGGACCCCCGCCACCCAGCTCAGGGCGAGCACGAGGTCGGCGCGGGTGACGTCCCGCTGGACGGGCGGCGTGACCACGAGGGCCGGCGTCACCGCGAACACGACGCACGCGGCCGTACGGGCGGCGATGCCCCAGCCGCCCTGAAGATCGAACGACGTGAACAGCAGGAGGACCGCCGCCATCCCGGGGAGAAGGTGACGAGGGGTGAAGCTGTGGCGGAGATGGCCGTCGACGATCGCGCCCTGCAGCCGGCGGATGTCGTGGAGTGCGGATCGGGCGTCATCGGGGCTCATGACCGGTCCTCGCGGAGTGAGACGAGGGACGGCGGGCGTCCCACGGCTTCGTCATTATAGAGCACTCGCTCCGCAATGCTGGGAGTCGCGGTCGCCCGCTCCAGGACCGTGGCCGGCTCGCCGTGGTCTCCCCGGACCACCCGCTCACCGCAGAGGCCACGGTCGACCTCCCGGCGAAGAACGCAGGCCGGGCCCAGCCCGATCTGGCCTGCTCCCGCGCGTACGTCGCGGACCTTGCCGATCTGATCACGTACCATCGGTGCCCGGACGCCGGCCTCTGCGACAACTACTCAAAATTCCTCGGAAGAACCGCACGCCTGCGGGCAATCATGGGTGTGATCACTGCTCCCGACATCTTCGAGGCCGTCTTCGAAGCCCATTACGAGGAGATCCGGCGCTACATCGGGCGGAGGTCCGGCCCCGAGGTGGCCGAGGATCTCGCCGCGGAGACGTTCCTCGTCGCCTTCAGACAACGTGAACGCTTCGACCCGGCCGTGGGCGGCATCAGGCCGTGGCTGTACGGCATCGCGACCAACCTCATCGGCCGCCACCGGCGCGCCGAGGTGCGGAGATACCGTGCCATGGCCAGGACGGGGCCGCCACCTGACGACGAAGGACACGACCAGCGGATCGTGGACAGGCTCAGCGCGAGCGTGACGGTCGGCCGTCTGGCCGGGGCGCTGGCGCGGCTGTCCAAGGGGGAGCGCGACGTGGTGCTCCTCATCGCGTACGGCGGGCTGAGCTACGACGAGGTGGCGGCGGCGCTCAGGATCGCCCCGGGGACGGTCGCGTCCCGGTTGAACAGGGCCAGGACCAAGCTGCATGAGGTGTTGGGATGAACGAGTTCCAGATCATCGACTCGGTGATGCCCGATCTGCCGCCCTCGTCGGCCGACCAGTTGGCGGCGGCGCGGGAGCGGGTGTTCGCAGGTCCAACGACACCCCCTGTACGGGCGGGCAGGAGGTCGTGGACGGGGACGGCGCTCGTCGCGGCGGCCGTCGCGCTCGTGGTCGGCGCGGTGGTGGTCCTCGTACCCCGACCTGCGGCGGAGCCGGCCGCCGTCACGCCCATGCAGAAACTGCAAGCCGCGGCCGCCGAGCTGGCGGCGACGCCGGAGGCGAAGGGCCGCTACTGGCGGCGAGACACCGAGCAGGTCCAGCGGACGAAGAACGGCGACGGCTACGAGGTCGAGGAACGGGCCAGGGAGGTCCTCGCCTTCGGTCCCGACCGCGAGGTCTACGGCTGGCACGAGCCGATCTCGTCGAAGCCGTACACGGCCGAGGGCCTGAAAACGTGGCGGCAGGACGGCTCCCCCAAGCTGTGCCCGGCGCGGGGGTGCGACAAGAACATGCCCGCGTACTCCTCCAAGGACCTGGACGTGGGACTGGAGCTCGCCGATGGGCTGAAGCCCCCACTGAAGGAACTACGGAACCTCCCCAAGGAGCCGGCGGCGCTCAGGGCGCGGCTGCTGGAAAGCTACAACCCCCGGGTGACCGAAGCCGGGCGCGAGCCATGGCTCCAGGGGGCCGCCGCGCGGCTCATCAGCTCTCCGGCGACGCCCGGCACCAGGGCTGCCGCCTACCTTCTCCTGGCGAACGCGCCAGGCATCAAGGTCGTGGACGCCGTTCCCGGAACGTTCGGGCTCGACGGGCTTGCCCTCCAATCCAAGGAGGGGCAGATCGTGATCGACCGCAGGACCGGCCAGTTGCTCGGCAGACAATGGCTGACTCCCGGCGGCGTCGCCTGGAGGGCCGAGCTCGTCAGGAAGGCGGGCTGGAGTGACGTACGACCGGTGCCGCCTGCCAAGTGCGTCCGCTGTACGACCCGGCTCTAGGACCCGCTCACTGGTGGAAGCGGGTGGTCTCTTCGAGGGCGGCGCGGCCGGTCAGTACGGCGCTGCCCGGCGCGTCGGGGTTCTGATAGCCGAAGGAGACGCCGAAGAGCAGCTTGCGGTCACGCACCCCGAGGTGATCGCGCACGGTGTCGGCGTAGAAGCTGAGCAGTCCCTGGGGGCAGCTCGCGATGCCGTAGGCCGCGAGGGCGAGCAGCAGGGTCTGGCCGTACATGCCCAGGTCGGCCGCCATCCGGGCCTCGGCGTTCGACGGCAGGAAGAGCAGGGCGACGTGCGGAGCGCCGTAGAAGCGGAGGCTGTCGGTCTGGTAGGCGTCACGGGCCGCGTGGTCGTCGCGTGCGATGCCGAGAGCGCTGTACATCGTCGCGCCGAAGGCGCGGCGCCGGTCCGCGTGGACGCCGGTGTAGAGGTCGGCGCTGTAGGGGAAGTCGGTGGACAGCGCGCCGCGGGCGTGGGCCGCCAGCAGCGCCTCGCTGAGCGCGTCGCGGGCGGCGCCGCTCACGACCTCGATGCTCCACGGCTGGGTGTTGGTGTTGGACGGTGCCGCGCCGGCCAGCGAGAACACGGCGCGCAGCACGTCGTCGGGCACGGGGTCGGGGCGGAACGCGCGGACCGAGCGCCGGTCCCGGATCAGCCGTTCGGCGTATTCGGGCAGCAGAACATCGGTGGACATCGCTCTCCTTCTGGTCAGTGCGACAGGAACGAGTCGAGCAGCCTGTCGACGGCGGTCACCAGGCCGGTGGCCGAGCGGTCGGGGTCGAAGATCTGGCTGGTGATGTGGGCGCCGTCGACCAGCATCTGGATGAGGTAGGCGACCTGCCCGGGATCGGTCACCGGCAGCGGCTCGACGAGCTCGGTGAAGAGTTCGAGGTAGTGGTGCTTCTGTTCCTGGGCCGCCACGCGCACCGGATGCGTCCGGTCGGGGAACTCCACGACGACGTTCGCCAGCGGGCACCCGCGATGTCCGGGCGCCGTGATGGCCTCGGCGATCCCCGCGACCACGCGGCGCAGTTGCGCGCGCGGGTCGTCGGGGCAGGCCGCGCGGACCGCCTCGATGACCTCGCGCGGCGAGATGCCCCGTTCCCGCAGGTACGCCACCGCCAGCTCGTCCTTCGACCCGAAGGCCCGGTAGATGCTCGGCTTGCCCACCCCTGACCGCTCGGCGATCTCCGCGACGCCGGTGCTGCGGACGCCCTCCTGGTAGAAGATCTCGCGGGCGGCGTCCCAGACGCGTTCCCCCGCCGGTGTCAGGCCCATCCCGGCCACTCCTTCGCTGCGTACCGATCGGTACGAGCACCGTACCGATCGGTACACCTCTCCGTCAACAGACGCCGGATCGGCGGAGACGAGAGGGAGGGCCTGGTTTCGCCGTTCACGTCATCGAAGGCTCAGCGGGCTTGGTGGCACTCAGGACGCCGAACATCAATCCCACTCGACCTCGGTGAGCGGTGACAGGAGAAGTGGCGGAATCCCGTGCAGCCCGCTCCAGTCGGGAGGCGAGCTGCGGGCCGTCCACCTTCGGCCTCCTCCAAGGTGTTCACATTCTGTCGGCCAGGAGCTGGGCGAACAGGTCCGGGCGCTGCAGGGGTATGCCGTGGCCGCATCGCGGTACGGAGATCATCTCGCTGCCCGGGAGGGAGTGGTGGATGGTGCGTGCGGAGGTGTGCATCAGCTTCCGCTCACGCTCGCCCACCATCACCAGTGCCGGGTTCTTGAAGTCGGCCCAGCCGGCGGGGAGGGTGAAGCGGATGTTCTCGCCGACGCCCGCGAGAAGAGTCTCACGGCTTGTACGAGCGCTGTCGCGGACGTAGTCGGCCAGGAGCTCGTCCGGGATGAACAGCTGCTTCGCCTGGAGCTTCGCGAACCACCGCTGTCGTGCGAGCGGTGCGGTCGCGGCGAGGAGCCCGAGGGTCGCCTGCGGGAACCGGAGAGGCCGCGCCTGCGCGCTCACGACGACGGCGCTGGTGACGAGATCGGGCCGGGTTGCGGCGAGGAGGATCGTGAGCTGCGCGCCCAACGAGAACCCGGCGACCGTCGCGCCGTGCGGCGCGCGTTCCTCCAGGACCCTCGCCAGGGCTTGGACGGTCACCTCGTGTGATCGATACGGCTCCGCCGCGCTGCTGCCGTGGCCGGGGAGATCGGGGATGATCACGCGGGCTTTCGTTCCGAGCCGTTCCAGCGCCGGACGCCACATCCATCCCGCGACGCCGCCACCGTGCAGCAGCAGGAGGGGAGGAGCGTGTGCGTTTCCGGCTTCACGGACATACATGCACCTCATCCTCCCACCGCCGACGAAGCCGGACGGGTGCCGCTCGTCTCAGCGACTGGAGCGATCGAGCCGGGGGAGTGACGCTGCGCAAGAACGGCACGGTCACGGATACGCATGGCCTGACCACGCTCCGGGCTCACTAGTTGAGAACGTTGTCGATGGCGCAACGGCCGGAACGCGCAGGTCACAGGGCTTCGCCAGGCCTTTAAGGTCAATGTCCAGACATAGGTGATCTTGTCGTTGTAATGTCCTCTGCGGCATTTCCCACGACCGCCGACGAAATCGAGGAACAAGCACGTGATCCGACGCCCCAAGGCATGGTTGACCGCAACGGCCGTCCTCCTCACCACCGTCATCGCGCAGCCCGCCGCCGCCGATGACGCGAGCAGCCAGGCGGCCGTCGTGCGGCCGGTTTCCGGCGTCAGCCCGCTGCCCGCCGACTGCGGCGGGCCCCCGGCCGACGGCTACGTCCTCAACCCGAACACCGAGGTCCTGCCGTCGCTCGCGGTGGACCCGAAGCGACCGCAGCGCCTGGTCACGGTGTTCCAGCAGGACCGCTGGAACCGCTACGGCAGCAACGGCGCGCTCGCCGCGGTGTCGGAGGACCGCGGCCTGACCTGGAAGACCTCCACGAACCTGCCCGCCTTCTCCCGCTGCAACGGCGGCACGCCCGCCAACGGCGGCGACTACGACGTCACGACGGACCACTGGGTCACGGTCACCCCGTCCGGCGCGGCGATCGCCGCGTCGTTGTCGATGTCACGCGCCGGCGACGTGACGGCCATCCTGGTGTCCCGGTCCGCCGACGGCGGCCGCACCTGGGGCGCGCCGGTCACGCTGCAGCGCGACGACAACGTGCGCTTCTTCAACGACCGCCCGTCAGTGACCGCCGACCCCTACCGGCCCGGCGTCGTGTACGCGGTGTGGGACCGCATCGACGACCAGTCGACCGACACGGCGCCGAACTGGGTCCAGCCGGTCTACCTGGCCAAGTCGACCGACGACGGGCGTACGTGGACCACGAGCAAGGTGTTCGACGTGCCGGCCAACAGCGGCGTCATCGGCACCCAGCTGGTCGCGCTCCCGGACGGCACGCTGCTGATCGGCATGCACCACGAGACCACCGACGAGGGCTTCACCCAGGTCATCCGCTCCACCGACGGGGGCCGGACCTGGTCGGCGCCGACCCTGAACGTCCCGGCCCCGATGGCGGTCGGCCCCCGCATCCCCGACCCGGACAACTCGGGCGATCCCATCCGTAACGCGGCCCTGCCGCTGCTGGCCGCCCAGCCGGGTACCCGGACGGTCCACCTCGTCTGGCCGAGCCAGGCCGCCGACGGCACCTTCCACGTGGCCTACGCGCGATCGGCGGACGGCGGGCAGACGTGGTCCAGCCCGGTGCGGGTGGACAGGACGCCCACGGGTTCGGCCGCCGTACCGGCTGTGGCCGTGTCCAGGACGGGCACCGTGGCGGTCACGTACTACGACTTCCGCAACAACACGCCCGACGCCGGCCTGCCCACCGACGTGTGGGCCGTGACCTGCGCGAGCAACTGCACGCGGGGCGGCTCGTGGCGTGAGCAGCACCTCGAGGGCCCGTTCGACGCGCGCAAGGTCCCGCTGACCAGCGTGGGACGCCTGCTCGGCGACTACACGGGCCTGGTCTCGACCGGCGACGGCTTCACCGCCGTGTACGGCGTGACCACCGGCGACGCCGCCAACCCGGTGGACCTGCACAGCGCGGTCTTCTCCCGCTGAGCGACGCCGCCCGCCCGGCGACGGGGTTCCGGTCACCCGCCGGAACCCCGCGCCCGGCCTACGGGAACTGCGTCCAGGCCTTGACGACGTGACAGCCCTGGGAGTCGCCGGAGACCGTGGAGGCAGGTCCCGACTGGCCGGAGGCCTTGGTGACCCAGGGGCCGACCACCGTCCTCGTGTAGGGGTAGTGCGCCGAGTTGCACGTAGCGGCCACCCGGTAGCTGCCGAAGCCGCTCGCGCAGAACGCCCCCGCCACGTTCGTCGTCGTGTTCACCGAGCTGAAGCAGTTCCAGACTTCGGCGTGCGCGGGGGCGGCGAGTCCGGCGAGGACCATCGCGCCGCCCGCCGCCGCGGCCAGCATCTGTGCGAACCTTCGCATCGCGTCTCCTTCGCGTCCTTCTCCAGGGCTGACGCGCTTCATCCTTCAGCGGCCGCGGGTCCCGGCCCAGGGCGCGGGGAGGACATCTGCCGGGCGTTTCAGGGTGACGCCGTACGGATGACGCGGCTCCCGACGAGGGACGAGACGCCGAGGGTGACGCCCGTCCCGATCAGGATCGTGAGCGCGTACGGGAGGGGCGCGGCCGCCGCCAGCGGGTTGCCCGTCTTGACGAGGGCGAAGGGGAGGACGCTGAGAAAGGCGCCCCCGCTGCCGGCGGCGACGCTGACGGCGGTGGCCGCGGCCATCTCCCCGACCAGCATGCGGTGGGTCTGGGCGCGGGTCGAGCCGATGAGGGACATGACCGCGAACTCGGCACGCCGCCGGGTGATGGACGCGACGAGGTTGTTGGTGAGGGCGATGCCCATGAACGCCGCGATCAGGGCGACGACGAAGTAGTTGATCGAGGCGAGGACCTGGCCCGTGCCGTCCGTCGTGCCGGCCGAATTCTCGATGCCCTGCATGCTGAGCGTGCCCGCGGCGACGCCGACGAAGAGGGTGAGGAAGGTGACGGCCGGGCGTACCCGGTCGGGGGCGGCGGAGAGGTTGATCGCGGCCAGATGGGAGGAGGCGGCGCCGTCCGCCCCGCGGAAGGCTCTGAGCGTGGCGTTCGCCGCGGCGACCAGCTCGGGCGCGAGGACGCACAGGCCGACGGCGACGAGCACGCAGCCAGGCCCGGTCATCGCCGTCGTACGGACGTCGGCCGGGTCCATGCCGAGCACCGCGGCCGAGGAGCCGAGACCGGCGACGATCGTGCTGACGGCGGCGAGGCGGCGGCGGCCACCTGGGCGCCGTCCCGTACGGCGGCGCGGGGGCGGGGCCGCGTCGGCGACGGGGCTGCGGCGGGCGAGGGCGCGGCTGCCGATCCAGGCGGCGAGCACGCTCGCGGCCAGCACGACGAGCACGCCGAGTACGGGCAGGAGCACCCCGGGCGCGTAGACCGAGGCCGGGTCGGTGAGCCCGGCCGAGCGGATGCCGCGCATGACGGCCCAGCCGACGAGGTGGCCGCCGGCCAGGCCGGGCAGGGCCGCGACGGCCGAGACGGCCGCCGTCTCGATGACGAGCAGGCGCTGGACCTGGTGCGGGCTCGCGCCGATGAGACGGAGGCCGGCGATCTCCCCGGCCCGCCCGCCGAGCGCCACGCTGATCGTCGAGACCATCGCGAACAGGACGATCGCGATGACCCAGCCCCCCATGATGAGCGGGAACTGCACCAGGAAGGCACGGTCGGCGGCGGCCGTGCCGGCGGCCAGCCCCGTGCCCAGCAGGCTCGTCATGGCCGTGACCAGGATCATGCCGACGAGCGCCACGAGACCGGTGGCGACCGCGCCGGCGCGGTGATGCGCGAAGGAGCGGATGGCGAGCTTGAGCATCAGTTCACCGCCGCCTCGTTCGCGGCCTGCTCCGCCGACTCGACCAGGACGGCCATCCGACCGGCGACCTGCTGGGCGCTCGGACGCGGGAGGTGGTCCACGATCCGCCCGTCGGCGAGGAAGAGGACGACGTCGGAGTAGGAGGCGGCGACCGGGTCGTGCGTGACCATGATGATCGTCTGGCCGTGGTCCGCCAGCTCGCGCATGAGGCGGAGCACCTCCCTGGCGCTGCGGATGTCGAGGGCGCCGGTCGGCTCGTCGGCGAAGACGATGTCCGGCTCGCTGATCAGCGCCCGGGCGACCGCGACGCGCTGCTTCTGGCCGCCGGAGAGCTGGTGGGGACGGTGACCGCCCCGGTTGCCGAGCCCGACGCGGGTGAGCAGCCCGTTCGTGCGGGCCGGATCGGTCCTGCGGGCGTCGAGGCGCAGCGGGAGCTCGACGTTGTCGACGGCCGACAGCGCGGGCAGCAGGTTGAACGACTGGAAGACGAACCCGACGCGGCGCCGGCGCAGCCGGGCGAGCTGGGTCTGGTCGAGCCCGCTCAGGTCCTGCCCGTCGAGCTCGACGGCGCCCGAGGTCGGCCGCTGCAGCCCGGCGGCGCAGTGCAGGAGGGTGGTCTTGCCGGAGCCCGAGGGCCCCATGATCGCGATGAAGGACGACCTGGGGACGTCGAGGTCGATGCCGCGCAGCGCGTGCACGGGCCCGGCCTCGCCCGGATATTCGCAGCGCAGGGCGCGGATGCGGAGCACGGGCGGGGCGAGGGTGGCCGGGGTGGAGTACGGGGTCATGCGGTTCTCTCCCGAGGATGTGAACGATCAGCTTAAATGAATGTTTCAAACGAACGTTTATTTGATACGGTAGGGGATGTGAGTGCGAAGGACAAGCTGCTGACGGCGGCCCGCGACTGTCTGCTGACGAAGGGGTACGCGCACACGACCGTGCGCGACCTGGTCGCGGCGTCGGGGGCGAACCAGGCGTCGATCAACTACCACTTCGGGTCCAAGGAGCAGTTGCTCACCCGGGCCCTGCGCGATCTCAACGCGGAGTGGGGCGAGCTGCTGTTCGCGGTGCTCGCGGAGCCCGGGGGCGAGGAGGCCCTGTGGGGCCGGATCATCGAGTCGATCCAGGCCAACCGGTCGCTCTGGTTCGTGAACTTCGAGTCCGTCGCGTCGGCGCGGCAGGACGAGGAGATCCGCGCCATGATCGCCGGCGGCCAGGAGCTGGCCCGGGCGTCGCTGGCGCGGGCGTTCGCGGGGCTCGGGCCGGAGAGCGATCCGGCGCGGGTCCAGGCGGTCGGGTCGCACTACTATGCCCTGCTGGTGGGGCTCGCCGCGCAGTGGATCACCGATCCCGAGCGTGCGCCGTCGGCGGCGCAGTTCGTCTCCCGAAGCTAGCGAGCCGCTGGCACACTACTCTGTGGCACTGTATAGTGGTACTCGGTGCTACTGAGTACCTGGAGATCGAAGAGGGTGTGCGATGGACGGCCTGACGGAGATGCTGAAAGGCACGCTCGAAGGCTGCGTGCTCGAGATCATCGGCAGCGAGGAGACCTACGGCTACGCCATCACGCGCCGGCTGAACGAACTCGGCTTCGCCGACGTCGTCGAAGGGACCGTCTACACCATCCTGCTGCGGCTGGAGAAGAACGGGCTCGTCCAGGTGACGAAACGACCGTCCGGGGTGGGCCCGCCGCGCAAGTTCTACGCGCTCAACGACGCGGGACGCGCGGAGCTCGCGACCTTCTGGGCGAAATGGGAGTACATCACATCACGGCTCGACAAGCTCAAGGAGGGCGGGAGATGAACTTCTGGGACACCATCACCGGCAACGACATCACCAGGGACTGGAAGGCGCTCGAAGTCCGGGCCGCGGCGTTGCCGGCCGACCACCGGGCGGCGTGGGAAGAGATCAAGGGACATGTCTCCCTCTACTCGGACTTCACCGGCCGCAACCTGATGCCGATTCTCGACGGTGCTCTGGCGCTGCTCGAAGAGACGGCGGCCGACGGGCAGAGCATTCACGAGGTGCTGGGTGACGACATCGCGGGCTTCTGCGCGGCGCTGGCCGGCGGAAGAGGGGCCCGGAACTATCGCGACCGGTGGCGCGAGCAGTTGAACAGGAACGTGGCGAGGAAACTGGGCCGGCTGGGAGGCTGACGTGAGCATCCGGGACATCATCGAGGGCAAGAAACAGTGGCGGGCGCACGTGGCGCGCGTCAAGGCGCTCCCGCCGGACTACCAGGTCGTCTACAAGGAGATGCAGAGGTACTACTTCAAGGTCGGACCGGTCGATCTGGTCGGCGGGTCCCTGCTCTCGGGGATCGTCGACTTCTTCGAGGAGGGCGTCGCGGACGGCAAGGGAGTCCTGGAGCTCATCGGCGACGACGTCGCCGCCTTCGCCGACGACCTGATCAAGGACTCGCGCACCTACGCGGACATCTACCAGGAGTCCATCAGCGGCAAGGCCGGGAAGTGACGGCGGCCCGCCGCCGCCTCACTTCCCGTCGTCCTCGCCGCTGACCCGGCGGAGGGCGTCCGGCAACCCGCGCGGGTGCGGGTGGCGCAGCGGCCCCGCGCCCGGATCCTCACGCAGCTCCTTCACCAGCGCCGCGCAGAGCAGGAGCATGACGAGCACGAACGGCAGCGCGACCAGGATCGTGGCCTGCTGCAACGCCTCCAGCCCGCCTGCCAGCAGCAGCACCAGCGCGATCGCCCCGACCAGCACCCCCCACATCACCACCAGGGGCCGGGGCGGGTGGAGCGAGCCCCGGCTGGAGAGCGAGCCGAGCACCAGGGAGGCCGAGTCCGCGCTGGTGACGAAGTAGAGCGCGATCAGGAGCGCGGTGATAGCGGTGGCGAGCGTGGCGAGCGGCAGCTGGCCGAGGAGCGCGAACATCGCCGCCTCCGCCCCTTCCGCGATCTTGCCGGTGAAGTCGGCCGCGCCCGACAGCTGCATCCGTACGGCGCTCCCGCCGCTGATCGAGAACCAGAGCACGCTGGCGCCGGAGGGGATGAGCAGCACGCCGACGACGAACTCGCGGATCGTCCGGCCCCGGGAGACCCGGGCGATGAAGGCGCCCACGAACGGCGCCCAGGACATCCACCACGCCCAGTAGAAGATCGTCCACGTGCCGAGCCAGTTCTTGTCGACGAACGCCCCCGTCCGCGACGCCATCGCGAGCAGGTCGTTCAGGTAGCCGCCGAGCGAGGCGGGGATCAGGTCGAGCACCGCCACGGTCGGGCCGAAGACGAAGATGAACAGGGCCAGCAGGGCGGCCAGATAGACGTTGAGCGTGCTGAGGACGCGCACGCCGCGATGCACCCCGCTGGCCGCCGAGACGACGAACCCGGCCGTCAGGACGACGATGACGATCACCTCCAGCCGCCGCCCGCCGAGCCCGAACAGCTCGTTGACGCCGTACCTCACCTGGAGCGTCCCCAGCCCCAGGCTGGTCGCGGTGCCGAAGACCGTGGCCAGGACGGCCAGCAGATCCAGCATGCGCCCCACCACCGGCCTGGGCCGGCCCCCGAACAGCGGGGTGAACGCCTCGCTGAACCGGTTGCCCCGCCCCTTGCGGAAGGTGGAGTAGGCCAGGGCCATGCCGGTGATCGCGTAGATCGCCCAGGGGTGCAGGGTCCAGTGGAACAGGGAGTACTCCATCGCGGTGCGCGCGGCCTGGGGCGAGCCCCCCACGAGACCCAGGTCGGGCGGCGGGCTGAGCAGGTGGGTCAGCGGTTCGGCGACGCCGTAGAACATCAGCCCGATGCCCATCCCGGAGCTGAACATCATCGCGGTCCAGGAGAGATTGGTGAACTCCGGTACGTCGTCGTCCGCGCCGAGCCGGATCCTGCCGTACCGGCTGAGCGCGAGCACGACGGCCAGCACCAGGAAGAAGTCGGCGGCCACGACGAACAGCCAGCCGAGGTTGCCCAGCACCCACCCGAGCGCGGCGCTGCCGGTCGTGGCCAGCGACTCGGTGAAGATCGCGCCCCACAGCATCACCGCCACCAGCAGCCCCACGGCGACGGCCAGCAGGGGGAGGTCGGGTCGGGTCGGGCGCATCGTGCCTCCGGGATCATCACGTCAAGTGAGGTGAGTACTCCCCTGAGTGCATGCCGGCGAACCGCGAGGGCCTCACGGCGCGTCCCGTCCGGACAGCTCCCGCTTGCGGCGCAGCAGCGCGGCCCGCCGGACGTGAGCCCGTACGACGAGGACGGCGGACACGGCGGTGACGACCGCGCCGGTCGCCAGGGCGGGAGCGAGGCCCGCGCCCCGCTGCACGGCCGCCACCACGATGATCACGGTGGTGGCGACCGACGCGGCCAGGGCGAACCACCCCGCGACCACCCGGTCCAGCGCCAGCAGCGGCGTGCGCCGGGTGACCAGCCAGCCGCCGTACCCGGCCCAGGCCAGGCACACCAGGGTGAACACGGCGAAGGCCAGACGGGTACGGCCCGGCAGCGCGGCCGGCTCGGTCGCCCACAACGACCCCGCGCATACGGCTCCGGCCAGCCCGCTCACCAGGGCCACGACACCGCGCAGCCGCCGCCACGGCGACAGCACCGGCGACAGCCGGCCGATCATCTCGTCGGCGGACAGGTTCGGCTCGTCGTTCATCGCTTCGATCCCTTCTCCGTCAGGTGGTCGCGCAGCAGGCGGCGGGCGCGGTTGAGCCGTGACTTGACCGTGCCGACCGGCACGGCGCAGATCTCGGCGCAGTCCTCCAGCGACAGGTCCTCCAGGTAGAACAGCACCAGGACCTCCCGCTCCCGTACGGGCAGGCGGGACAGGGCGGCGATCAGCGCGGCGCGCTCCACCACGACGCCGGCGGCGTCCTCGGTGACCGGCTCCTGCTGCGCGCCGGCCTCGGCCACGCTGTACTCCTGGCGCAGCCGGTCGGTCACGGCCCGCCTGGCGATCGTGAACAACCAGGGCGCGAACCGCCCCGGCTCCCTCAGCCGCGGCAGCCCGCGGATCACCGCCAGCCAGACCTCCTGGGTCACGTCGTCGGCGCGTTCCGCGCCCAGCATCCCGCGCACGTACGTCCGCACCGGCTCGTGCCAGGAGCGCACCAGCTCGGTGAGCGCGTCGTGCTCGCCGAGCTGGCAACGCACGATCAACAGCTCGTCGGTCATCCCGTCCTCCTGTCGTTCACCGGTACAGTCGGGAAACCCGGCCGCCAGGTTCACGTCAGCAAGGCGGCCGGTAGGCCGGGCCCGGCAGGTAGTGCCGCCATTCGGCCGGCGTGATCGCGGGGAACGCCAGCGCGCAGACGTCCCGGGCGGCCCGGTCCGCGTCGGTGCCCCACAGGCGTACGGTCGAGTCCGCGCCGCCGGTGGCCAGGACGGTTCCGCCGGGCGCGAAGGCCACCGCGTTCACGCTGTCCGCGTGGCCGGTGAGCGCGGCCGAGGCGACCGGCCGGGCCGGGTCGGCCACGTCCCACAACCTGGCGGTGCCGTCGTCGCTCGCGGTCGCGAGCACCCGCCCGCCGGCCTGGAACGCCACCCCGGTCACGTTGCCGGTGTGCGTGCCGAGGGCCGCCACGGGGGCCGGGTGCGAGGGGTCGTCCATCCGCCACAGCCGGGCGGCGCGGTCGGCGCCGCCGGTGGCGAGGACGCGCCCGTCGCCGCGGAAGGCGAGCGCGAGCACGCCCTTGTCGTGCGCCCGCACGGCGGCGAGGGCGCGCGGGCGGGCCGGGTCGGTCACGTCCCACAGCCGCACCATGCGGTCCCCGCCGCCGGAGGCGAGCATCCGCCCGTCCGGGGCGAAGGCGAGGGCGTTGACGGCGTCGCGGTGCCCGGCGGCGCGGGCGAGCAGGCGGGGACGGCCCGGGTCGGCCACGTCCCACAGGCCGACGTCGAACTTCTCGCCCGCGAGGGCCAGGGTGCGGCCGTCGGGGGCGAGCGCCAGGGCGAACACGTTGCCGGTGCCGGCGTCCCACCGCTTGAGCAGGCGCGGACGGGCGGGATCGCGTACGTCCCACAGGGCCGCGGTGAAGTCGAGGCTCGCGGTGGCCATGAGCCGGCCGTCGGGGGAGAAGGCGATGGCCATGACGACGTCCGGCTGGGCGTCCAGGACGGCGAGCGGACGGGCGGGCCCGGCGCCGGACACCGCCCACAGCCTGGTCCTGCGGTAGCTGCCGGTGGCGAGGACGCGGCCGTCGGGCCGGTAGGCGAGCGCCGTCACGTCGCCGTTCTGGCCGGCCAGGATCGGCCGGCGCAGGTCCCACACGCGGAGGGCGTCGTCCCCGCCGCCGCTGACGAGGGATGCCCCGTCGGGGTGGAAGGCCACGGTGTAGACGGTGCCGGAGTGCCCGGCCAGCACGGCGGGGTCGCGGTCGCCGGCGTCCTGCGGGTCCGACACGTCCCACAGCCGTACGGTGCGGTCGTAGCCGCCGGTGGCCAGCGTGCGCCCGTCGGGGGAGAACGCGACGGCGACGACGCCGTTCTCGTGCCCGGTCAGCGTGGCCAGGTGGCGTACGTGCCGGGGATCGCCGAGGTCCCACAGGCGTACGGTGTCGTCGAAGCCGCCCGTCGCCAGCAGCCGGCCGTCGCGGCTGATCGCGGCGGCCAGCACGTCGCGGGTGTGCCCGGTCAGGCTCGGCAGCCGCCGCGGCCGGCGCGGGTCGGTGATGTCCCACAGGGACACCTGTTCGGCGGAGGCGGTGACGACCATGGTCCGGCCGTCCGGGCTGACGGTCACCGACGACAGGGGCGCGGGGCCGGCGTCCACCGTGGCCAGGGGGCTGGGGCGGCGCGGGTCCGTGACGTCCCACAGCCGGGCCGTACGGTCGTAGCCGGCCGTCGCCACGGTCCCGCCGTCGGGGGTGAAGGCCACGCCGATGATGCCCTTCGTGTGCCCGGCCAGCGTCGCGACCTGGGCCGGGCCGCCGGGCGCGGTCATGTCCCACAGCCGCGCCGTCGTGTCGTTGCCGCCGGTGACGAGGGTGCGGCCGTCCGGGCTGTACGCCGCCGCGGCGATGCCGGAGGGATCGCCGGTCACCGTGGACAGCGCGGCCGGGCGGAGCCGGTCGGCCACGTCCCAGGAGCGCAGGGTCCCGTCGAGGCTCACGCTGGCCAGGCGGCGCCCGTCGGGGCTGAACTCCGCGGCGTACACGGCGTCGGTGTGCCCGCCGGCCACGGTCGCGTACGGATTGGCGAGCGCGCTGAGCAGGGCGCCGCGCGAGTCCGCCGTCGGCGTGACCCGGTGGGCGGCGAGGGCGAGCTGCGCGGCCAGCGCCGGGTTGCCGGCCCGCAGGGCGATCGCGTCGTCGGCGGCCTTGCCCGACAGGGCCGTGTCGCGCTGCCGGCCCGCCAGCAGTTGCTGGCGTACCGCGACCACCACGGCGGTGCCGCTCAGCACTAGCAGCACGGCCAGGACGGCGGCCAGCCCGCGCAGGCGGCGGCCGGCGCGGCGTTCGGCGTCCGCCTGCGCGCGCTGGAGCGCGAGGGAGGCGTCCAGGAACTCGCGGGCCAGGCGGCCGGGCGCGCTGTGGCCGCCCACCCGGTCGGCCCAGGCCGCGGCGACGGCCAGGCGGGTCCCCCGGTAGAGGACGTCCTGCGTACGGCCGGCCTTGTCCCAGGCGGAGGCGGCGGCGGCGAGGTCGCGGCCGACGGGCAGCCCGGCGCGGTCCTCCTCCAGCCAGGAGCTCAGCTCGGGCCAGGCCGACAGCAGCGCCTCGTGGCTGACGCGCACGCCGTCGGCGTCTACCGTGATCAGGCGTTCGGTGACGAACCGGCCGAGCACGTCCTCGACGTCGGCGGAGCCGGGGCCGGAGTGCAGCTCGGCGAGCAGTTCGGGAAGTCGCAGGCGGCGGCGGGTGGTCGCGGTGTCGGGCGCGATGTGGGCCAGCGTGAGGAACAGCCGCCGCGCCAGCGCCTGCTGCGTCCCGGTCAGCGACCGGTAGACCTGGTCGGCGGTCTCCGCGACGGCGCCGTCGATGCCGCCGGCCTCGCGGTAGGCGGCGATGCTCAGGATGCGTCCCTGGCTCTTGCGCCAGGCGGACCACAGGGCGTGGGACACCAGCGGGAGCGCGCCGGCCTCGTGGGCCTCGCCGTCGCCGCGCCCGGTCGGCGCGACCTCGCGCAGCACCAGCTCGACCAGGCCCTTCTCCAGGTCGACGCCGGCCTTGAGCGCCGGTTTCTCGATGGCGTCGCGTAACTCGCGCTCGTTCATCGGGCCGAGGGTGACCTGCCCGTCCTGGAGGGCGGCCAGCAGCGCGGGGTGGCGCATCGCGTGGGCGTAGAAGTCGGCGCGCAGGCCGAGCACCACCGGGCCCGCCGCTCCGGCCGCGCACACCGCGTCGATGAACCGGCGCTGCTCCCCGGCGTCCTCGCAGAGGGTGAAGACCTCCTCGAACTGGTCCACGATCAGCACGTCGGCACGGGGGTCGCGGGCGGCGAGGGCGTCGAGCGGGCGGGGGCCGGGGGTGAACGTCTCGACCCGCCGGCCGGCGGCGGTCAGCGCGGCCGCCACGCCCGCCCGCAGGAGCGAGGACTTGCCCGATCCGGAGGCGCCGACCACGACCAGGGGCCGGGCGGGCGCCGGTGTCCGGGTCAGCTCGGCGACCAGTCGCGCGGTGACCTCTTCGCGGCCGAAGAACCAGTCGGCGTGCTCGCGCGCGAAGCCGGCCAGCCCTCGGTAAGGCTCCGGGCCGGCGGGACGGGGGCCGGGCCGGCGGCGTACCCGCAGCCAGGCCGCCAGCCACTGCTCCAGGGCGGCCTCGTCGGTGACCGCGCACCCGCGCAGCACCTTGACCAGCAGCTCGCGCGAGGAGGTGGCGGGCAGCCCGCGCCCGGCGAACCAGTCGCCGATGGTGCCGCTCTGCCCGCCGGTCGCGGCGGCGAGTGCGCGTACGGAGATGCCGGCGCGCTCGCGGAGCCGGCTGAGCGCCGCGGCGAACTCCTCGCGGGTGGTGATGAGGGCGGGAGCGGGGGGATCGCCGGGCGGCGGATGCTGCTGCATCGAGCGTCTCCTCAAGGTCTCCGCGGGGGGCGGTGTACGGAGTTGTACGGGTAATTGGCGGCCGCTCCATCCGTCGCCGGAGGCGTTATTGAATTCTGGCATGAGGAGATATGGGCGAGGGTGGCGTACGCGGTTTCCGGCGAGGTCGCGAGCCTTTCGAGGGCCATTTCCGGAAATGTCGCCTAAAGCAGACAAATGCCATTAACGAAATCGCGGAGAAAGCGGGTAACCATGGACATCGAGGTGCTGACCCTCGCCGGGGTCGTGGCCGAGGCTGTCGTACAGGCGATGGTCGCCGACGGCTGGACGGCCGCGCGCACCAGGATCGCCCGCGTCCTGGGCGGCGGCGATCCGCAGCGGGTGCCCGCCGAGGAGGCGGCGCTGGAACGCTCCAGCCAGGCGCTGCGCGGCGACACGATCCCCGCGTCCGTCCTGGCGGGCCACTGGCAGGGACGCATCGTCGAGCTGCTGACGAGCCGGCCGGAACACGCGGGCGAGATCGCGGCCCTGCTCCGCGAGCTCCAGGGCGGCGCCACGGGGGCGGCGCAGGTGCGCTTCGGCGGCCACAACAACGGCAACGTGATGATCGGTGACCACAACACCGGCAACGTCCGCCCCTGACGTGCCGGTGGAAGGCGAGGAGAAGTGGCAGCGCGCGACACCGGTCACGTGAGCTTCGGCGGCGACAACAACGGAGCCGTGTTCATCGGTGACCACAACACCGTCCACTACACCGAGGAACGTACGATCATCGCCGCGCGCGAGGGCGGCCCGGTGCCGGTGCGCCGGCGGGAGCACCCCGACCCGCGCTGGCTGCCGCGAGGGGCCGCGGACCTCGTCGGCCGCGACCGCGAGCTGACCCGCATCCGCGACCTGCTCGCCGAGCGCGGCGCGCCCGTGCTGGTCCACGGGCCGCCGGGCATCGGCAAGACGGCGGTGCTGAGCCGTGTCGCGCGCGACGCGGCCGACGCCGGCGAGGACGTCGTCTGCCTGTCGGCCGCCGGGCTGGAGACCGAGGACATCGTCCAGGAGCTGTTCGAGGCCTGCTACGACAGCCCCGGCTACCTGCCGCCGCCCGAACGGCTGCGCCGGCTCATGGGCAGGGTACGGGCGCTCGTCGTGATCGACGACTACGAGGGCTCGGCCGAGTCGCTGGAGCGGCTGCTCGACGCCACCCCCGGCGTCGGCCTGCTCCTCGCCTCGACCCGGCGGCTCCTGGGCGCGGAGGGGTACGTCCTGCCGCTCGGCGGCCTGGCAGAGGCCGACGCGGTCGCCCTGGTCACGGAGGAGGCGGCCGGCCCGGACGGCGCCATGACGGGGGAGGAGGCCGACGCCGTACGCGAGCTGTGCCGGGCGGCGAACGGCCATCCGCGCACGCTCCTGCAGGCGGCCGCCCTGATGCGGGCCTCCGGGGTGCTGTCCGTGGCGGCCGATCCGGACACCGCCGCCCGCGCCCTGGTCGCGTCCCTGGACGGCGACGCGTCGGCGGCGCTTCGCGCGCTGGCCGCGCTGCCCGGGGTGCCGGTCGCCACGCCGGCGCTGGCCGCGCTGGCCGCCCTGCCCTCCCCGGACGAGGCGGAGGCGGCGCTCGCCGAGTTGCGGCGGCTGCGGCTGGCCGAACCCGCGGGGCCCGGCCACCGCCTGCCGGACGGCGCGCCCGCGCCGCACGCCCGCCACGACGCCGCCGGCTACGCCACCCGGCTCGCCGCCTGGGTCAGGACGGCCCCCCGCGCCGAAGTGGCGGCGAGCGCCGCCGTCATCGTCGCCGTGCTGCGGGCGGCGGTGCGCGAGGAGGCGCACGACCCGGCGCGCGCCCTGGCGCGGGCCGCGGCTCCCCTGCTCGGCCGCTGCCTGCGCTGGGGCGCATGGGGCCACGTCATCTCCCTCGGGCTGACGGCCGCGACGAACGCCGGCGCGGCCGAGGACGTGGCCTACTTCGAGGACGCGGACAAGGCACGCAAGCGCGCCCTCGGCATGCTCCTGGGGCTCCACCTGGGCGGGCTCGGCGCCACGGGCCTGTTCGCGTTCCTGGGCAAGGGCGGGTCCCTGCTCAGCGCCCAGACGGCGGTCATCGCGGCCGCCACCGCCGTGGCGGTGACGGCGGCCGCCTTCGTCGGCCTCCGCCTCGCCAACCCCAGCGTCGCCGACACGCCGGCCACGGCCGTCTCGGCCGAGCCGCAACCCCAGGTCGCCGGCGACCCGCCGATCCGCGCGGTCCGCAGCGACCCGCCCGGCCAGGACCGCGACCCCGCCCACGAGGACTCCGGGCAGGACACCACGCGGGACCAGCGCCGCGACCCCGCCACCCCGCCGGCGGGGACTCCCGGGCTGACCCTCTCGGACGACGACATCGTCAGCGGCGGCTCGGCCGACGCGCGCGCGAGCGGCTTCGAGCCCGGCGAACGGATCACGTTCTCGTGGACCGGACCGGGTGGCGGCGGCGACCTCGGCGCCCGGACCGCCGACGCCAGAGGCCGCGCGACGCTGCCCGACGCCGTCCACGGCGACCTCGCGGCCGGGCGGTACACGCTCACGGCCCAGGGGAGGGACCCCGGCAGGCGCGGCACCGCCACGCTCACCGTGCGCGAGCGGCCCGCGCCCCGGATCCGGTTCGACCGCGCGCCGTCGTCCGTGGTGGCCGGGACGGCGCTGGAGGTGGTCGCGGCCGGCTTCGACGCGGGCGAGACCGTACGGCTCACGCTCGGCGACACCACCGTCGCCACGGCCGCCGCCGGCGGCAGCGGCACGGTGACGCTGCGCGGCACGGCGCCCGCCGACACGGGCGTGTACCGCCTGACCGTCACGGGCCGCGCCGCCGACCGCTTCGCGACGAGGGAGCTGACCGTCACGCCGAAGCCGCCCCCCGACCTGTCCGGCGGCTGGGGCGGATACCTGAACTTCCGTGACGTGGGCGGTGGCACCTGGGAGGGCACCCGGTCCGGGCCCGACTGGGTGGAGCCGAACAGCGGCTGCACCTACCCCGCCGGCGGCCCGGAGGTGCACCTGTCCGGGCGGCCGCCGGTCTACGAGGGCGAGATCCGCTGGATCTACGGCTCGGGCGGGCAGGATTGCGCGTTCGAGTGGGGCGCGGCCACCTTCACGCTCAGCGAGGACGGCGACAGCCTGCTGGTGCGGGCGGAGGACCCGCACCACCCCGGCCGGTGGATGTCCCAGACACTGCGCAGGAACTGATCGGCGCTGTTCTGACAACCTGTAAACAATCATGTGAAAATTCGCCCCACCCGTCCCGTCCGCACCTCGCTGACCAGGAGAACCGGGCCGCCGCTATAAGCTGCGGCCACTCCTGGTTAGACGTCGTCCTCGCCACTGATCCACTGATCCACTGATCCACGTACGTACGTGACAGGCCGACGCAGCTCTGCTCATGGTGGGCACGGATGGCACAGGGCAGGTCGAATGACGGCGATCGGGAACACGCAAGGCCGGTCCGCGCCCGGAAACGGGCGTCCACCGGCGGGCTGGTACCGCCGCGACCCTCTGGGGTACGTCGAGCACGCCTTCGCCGCCCACGGGCCGGTGTTCCGGCTGCCTGACGACGGGTCGCTGTGCGTGGCCGACCCGGCGGAGGCCCTGCGGGTCCTCCACGACCAGGACGGCAACTACGACGAGATATCCGACTTCTTCCACGTACGCGGCGGACGGCTGGAACCGCGCGCCGCGCAGGTCGCGATCGGCCGAGCCGCCCGCGCCACCCTCCGCGCCCACCTCGCCGCACACCCCGAGCGGCTGACCGCCGTGGTGGCCGAGCTGGGTGAGACCAGCGTCTGGCCCGCCGCCGGCCACGCCGCCGTGCGCCGCGTCCTGTCCGAGGCGCTGCTGCGCCCGGACAGCCCGCCCGACCTGCGTCGCCTCATGGCGCTGGTGGTACGCCGCGACGTGCTGATCCGCCCGGCCGGGCGACTGTCCCGGCTCCAGCGGGCGGCGTTATGGACGCGCGTCGTGCGAGCCCTGGCCGCCGAGGCCACCGCCCGCCGCGCCACCCCTGGCCCGCCGGGTGATCTGCTGGACGCCGTACTGGGGGCCGCGCCGCCCGGCACGCCGCCCGGCCAGATCGCCCAGGTGTACCTGCTGCTGTTCCGGACCTCGGTCGCGCCCGTGGCGCACGTGGTCGCCTGGGCGCTGCTGGAGTCCGCCGCCCACGGCGTCGACCTGGCGGCCGTGTCGCCGGAGTCGGCCGTACGGGAGTCGCTGCGGCTGTGGCCGGTGGCGTGGCTGCTGGGCCGTCCCGTGCTGCGCGCCCACGAGATCGGCGGCGTGCCGCTGGAGCCGGGGGAGAGCGTGTCCGTCTGCCCGTACCTGCTGCACCGGGACGAACGGCACTGGCCGGACGCGGCCCGCTACCGGCCCGGCCGCTGGGACGGCCACGAACCCCGGGGCCCGTACCTGCCCTTCGGCGGCGGCGCGTTCACCTGCGCCGGAGCCGCCGTGGCCCACTCGCTGGCCGCCGGCCTGCTCGCCGCCCTCACCGCCGGCGCCCGGCTCCAGGTACGTGGCGGCCTGGGCCGTCCCCACGTCGCCGGCATCATCACCCCTCCCGGCTTCGAGCTGCGACGGACCCCGTACCGAATCTGACCACCAGCGCACGCTCGTCGGAAGGAGGTGAACTCTGTGAAGAAGCTGCTGCGTCGCGTCACCGGCCGCCGGATCAACCGGCAGGCGTGGTTCATCTGGTAAGTCCTGTTCGCCGGCCGCGCCGGGCGCTCGCCCGCCCGGCGCGGCCTCCGACGCGACCGTGGGGAGGCGCTCGTGGACGAGACGCTGGCGGCGTACGAGGGCGTCGCCCACCGGTACGACGAGCTCAACGCCCGCATGGACACCGCGGCCCTGGTGGACCGCTTCGTGGAGGCCGCGGAGCGCTACGGCTCCGGCGGGCGCCGCCTCCTGGACGCCGGCTGCGGCACCGGCCGCAGCAGCCTCGCCTTCCGCGAGCGCGGCTTCGACGTGACCGGCTACGACCTGTCCCCGGCCATGGTGGAGCAGGCGCGGCACCGGCCCGGCGCGAACGGGACACGGTTCCTGGTCGGCAGCCTGCAGCAACCCCCGCCCGGCCTCACCGGCTTCGACGTCGTGGCCTGCGTGGACGTCCCGATGACGTACCTGACCAGCACTGACGACCTGCACCGGGCACTGGCTGCCGCGCGCGGCCAGCTCGCCGACGGCGGACTGCTCCTGTTCGACCTCAACACCATCGGTTACTACCGGCGCACTTTCGCCGCCCCGATGGTGGCCGACCGCGGGGACCGGTACGTCACCTGGTTCGCGCTCTCCGCACCGATCGAGCCGGACGCGGCGGTGGTCACCCAGTTCGACCTCTTCGAACGCGACGGCACGACCTGGAACCGGCTGTCGATGCGACACGTACAGCACCACCACTCCGACCGCACGCTCCGCCGGACGGCGGAGGCAGCGGGGCTGCGCGTGCTGGCCGCACACGGACTGGTGGGCACCTCACTGCGCAACCCGCCCGACGAGGACGCCCACGACCGCATCCTGTACGTCGTCTCGGTCGCGCACAGCTGCACACAGGAGGGCGCGTCCTGACAAAAGCGCGCGCTCCCTCTCACCTGGCCCCGTGAACCACCTGATCTTGTGGGTCATACGCGGTCAGCCCGTGCTCGGCAGCAAGGTCGAGCAAGATGGGCGAAACTTCAGCCGCGTGAGACCAGGAGATGGCGACGACAACACACTCTTGGGTCACGTACATGGGGGAGGACCATGGAGACTCGTGCATATTGTCCTCGGCCAAATCCGGGAACGTGGAGATCACGGCCTGATAGAAGGCTTCGATCGCGGGACTCTCCTCAACGACGCCCTCGAGCCCGTCGGCCAGTTTGTCGTAGACCTGGGCCGCTTCCTGCTGGTCAGGCGGCGAATCCTGCCGCCAGAAGGCCAAGTCGAAACTCACCCTGCTCCTCTCTTGAACCGTCAGCCGTCTTCACGTGCTGCGGCGACAACCATGATGGCGAGTTATCCTCGTCGAAATAGCTTGCCATGGAGCCGGCCTCAGACAATCCGCGCCCGTGACCAAATTCTCGGGCTCGTGCAACCATTCATCGAAATTTCGCTGCTGTGAGCCCTTTTCATTCTGAGTATGTAGCGGCGCTCGGGAACAGTGCCACTGCCGGACAAGTGGCCACTGCGACTGGGGCCTTGGTCCGCCTCGGCGAGGCTGCCGATCGCGAGCCTTTCACCCGGACGCGCTCCAGTTCCGGGCCTCCTGGTAGCGTGCCCAGCCTTCGTCGAGGAGGCGGAACCCCGCGTCGATGGTGGATTCCGGATCTGCCTCGTGGGTGGCGCTGAGCTGGATCTGCAGGGCGAAACGGACGTAGAAGCGGATCTCGTCGTTCGGCTCCGTGAGTCCGAACTCCTCGGTGATCGCGGCGACCAGGGTGCCCTCGTGGCGGAACCACATCTTCTCCGCGTAGTCGAGGAGGGCCGGTGTCTCCTCCATGAGGGTGAGGATCTGGCGTTGGGGGCCGGACCTCATCGCGGCGATCTCGGAGAGGTAGTGCGCCTTCAGCGCGTCGGAGATCGTGGTTCCCGGCGCGCGGCCGCTCACCGCGGCCACCAGGCGCTCGTGCCGTTCGTCCTCGTCGCTGAAGACCAGGGCCTCCTTCTGCGGGAAGTGCGTGAAGACCGTCTTGGGGGAGACGTCCGCCTTGTCGGCGATCTCGCGGACGCTGACCCCGTCGAAGCCGCGTTCGAGGAAGAGCGCTGTCGCCGCGTCCAGGATCGCCGCCCGTGTCGCCGCCTTCTTGCGTTCACGCCGTCCCACGGCCGTTCCGTCAACCATGGCCAGATCCTACTAGTTCCGGACTCCAACTACATTGACGATAAAAGTAGTCTCGGTGTAGTAAGTGAGTGAGTGAAGTCATATCGGCGGCTGACGCACCCAGCGCCGACACCAGGAAGGACCATGACCATGACCATGACCAGCGACGTCAACGCGTGCCGGCCTGCGCAGCGCCGCACCGCGGGAGCATTACTCCTCGCCGGGCCGATGATCTTCCTGCTCGCCGAGTTCATCGCCGCGGCGGCCTGGACGGATCCGCCCTACAGCTACACGTACCACTTCATCAGCAATCTCGGAGTCCACGGGCCCTCGACGCTGTTCGGGCAGTACATGTACTCACCGCTGGCATGGGTGATGAACACCGGCTTCTTCCTGTTCGGGCTCACCATCCTGGCCGGTGTGGCCGCGCTGCGCGGACTGCGCGGCCGGCACCGCTGGGCGGCGCTCGCGCCCGCGACGCTGCTGGCCGCCGGCGGCGTCCTGCTGGGCTTGTTCCCCGGATCCGGCGAGGCGATGAACGACGGCACCGGTGACTTCCACTCCCTGGGCGCCCTGGCAGGGTTCATCGGCGGCAACGTCCTGGCCATCGTGCTCGGGAGCATGCACCGGCGCATCGGACTTTCCCCGAAACTCGGGCGAACGCTGGTCACGGTCGGCGTGATCGGCATGGTCTCGATGGTGGCGTACTTCGCCGACGTCATCTCCGGGGTCAACGTCCTCGTCGGCCTCATCGAACGCGGCGCCGTCCATCCGTTCCTGATCGGCCTCACCTGCGCGGGAGTTTCGCTCCGGTATGCGTGGTCCCGCCCCTCGGCGACTGACTGAGCCGGCCGGTAGCAGCTGGTTGAGCCCGAGCGCGCTCAGCACAATCCTCACCGGGGACCGGCACCGTATGGGCCCTGCTGATGGCCACAACTCCCTACCTGTTCGACGTCAGCCCAGCACGCACACCCTCCGCCTCCGCCGTCCGCCTAATTGGGGGACCACCGCCGCGGACCCCGACGCCCTCCTTCCCGCACTGCCGGAGCGTCCTGACCGCGGTGGCCCTCCGTCAACTCCCCGCACAACTGAACATCCGAGGAGAACCAGCGGACCGCGGACGCCGTCTTCGCGGCCAACCTCGCCGGCCCCCTGGGCCCTGGCGCTCCTGCTGAGAACTCAGGGGCCAGGCACGGCTGAGCAGGCCGTCGTTCACCTGACCTTCTTGACGGGCATGACGGCCGCGGCGGCCGCGACCGCGGTCAGCAGGGAGAGCACCCGGACCACGCCGTAGCCGCCGGTCAGGGCGACGAGCTGGCCGGCGACGACGGGGCCGATGGCCTGGCCGAAGCTGAAGCTCATACTGCCCAGCCCCAGGTCGCGGCCGGCGGCCTGCTTGTCGGGCAGCACGTCGATCAGCAGGGCCCGGTCCACGGCCAGGTAGCAGCCTGCGGCCACAGCAGCGGCACCAGCATGGAGACGGCGAACAGCGCCGAGGCGCGATCACGAAGGGCTTGCGGCGCCCGATGCGGTTCAGCTCGTTCAGGCTGACCGGCGGATCACCAAGGTCGCGTTGTCCGGCGGCGCGGAGCGGCGGGCGTCCGGTCGTTCCAGGCCCTTGAGCACGGCGTCGGCGAGCTCGGCGGCGACGGCTTCCATGTGCTGGTCGATGGTGGTCAAGGGCGGCTCGGCGAAGCGGGCCATGGGGATGTCGTCCACCCCGATGACGGCCAGGTCCGCGGGGGCCGACAGGCCGGCGGCCCGCACGCCCGCCAGCAGGGCGACGGCGACCTCGTCGTTGAAGGCGCACACGGCGGTGACGCCTTCCGCCCGCCAGGCCCGTGCCGCCGTACTCGCGGCTTCCGCGTCCAGCGGGACCTCCCGCACCGACGGCGGCGGCAGGCCGTGATCGGCGCAGCCCTGCCGGACGCCCGCCAGCCGCGGATCGTAGAAGGCGCGCACGCGGGGATCGGCCGGAGCGGCGTACCCCACTCGGACGTGTCCCCGCGAGATCAGATGATCGGCCTGCATCCGCCCGATGCGGGTCTGCCCTCGGGTCATCACGTTCGGCTGGCCCTCGCTGTCGCCCCAGACGTTGACCACGTAGGTGCCCGCGGCGCGCATGTCCGCGCGGTTCTCCTTGGTCACGGGGGCGAAGGTGACCACGGCGGCCGGCGCCAGGTCCTTCCACAGCGAGGCGACGGTCCGTCCGCTCTCGATGCGGGTGATGACGCTGAGGCCGTGCCGTTCCAGGTCGGCGGTGAGGTGCTCGATCAGCTCGACGGCCGTGGAGCCCAGCGGGATGTTCGCGACGAGCAGCAGCACGATGTCGCTGCGGCCCAGCCGCAGGGTCCTGGCCGCGGCCGAGGGGGTGTAGCCGAGCTTCTCGACGGCCGCGTGGATCCGTTGCCGGGTCTCCTCGGCGATCTTCTGATGCGGCACGTTGTTGAGCACGTAACTGACCGTGGCCTGCGAGACTCCGGCCTCCCTGGCCACGTCGACCGACGTGACCCGCCGTGCTCTGGCCAACCGAGCCTCCCTCGTCCCGCCTGCGCGGGACTTAATCGTATCAGCGGCCTCGGAACCCTTCATCGGTGTCCAGGCAGGCTCCGTCGGTGGCGGCCACTCCTTCCAGTTTTGGGGGCGCGTTCTGCGCGGCTACCTGGCCGCGCTCAACTCGGCCACTGGCTGATCCGGCATCGACGCGTGGCGGGGTCCCGGGCTCCGCCGCCCGTCAGTAGGTGGCCCGGCCGCCGCTGATGTCGTAGACGGCGCCGGTGGAGAAACTGACCTTGTCGGAAGCCAGCCAGGCGATGAGCTCGGCGACCTCTTCGGGCCTGCCGACGCGGCGCATGGGAATGAGGCTGGTGATATGGGCCAGAGCCTCGGGGGCGGTGTCGGCGTTCATCGGGGTCTCGATCACGGCGGGGGCGATGGCGTTGACCAGCACGCCGCTGGTGGCCAGCTCCTTGCCGAGCGACTTCGTCAGGGCGATGACGGCGGCCTTGCTGGCGGAGTAGGGGGCCATGTTGGGGTTGCCGTCCTTGCCCGCCATGCTGGCGAGGTTGACGATGCGGCCCCAGCCACGCTCGCGCATGCCGGGGACGAAGGCGCGGCAGGTGTGGAAGGTGCCGTTGACGTTGACACCGAAGGTGCGCTGCCAGCCGTCGAGGGGGATCTCCCACAGGGGCGCGTTGGGGCCGACGACGCCGGCGGAGTTGACGAGGATGTCGACGGGGCCGATCTCGTCGGCGGCGGCCTGGACGGCTGCCGGGTCGGCGACGTCCACGACGAGGTCGGCGCCGTCGGCGACGTCGAGGGTGATGACGTCGACACCGTCGGCTTCGAGGCGGATGGCGGCGGCCTTGCCCAGGCCGCTGACGCCGCCGGTGATGAGGGCGGTGCGGGACATGGGGGTCCTTTCAGTGGGATTCGCGGGGTACGGCGTCGCCGCTGGAGCCGATGAGGAAGTCGAGGTCCGCGCCGGTGTTGGCCTGCTGGACGGTCTCGACGTAGAGGCGCTGCCAGCCCCGCTCCGGCCGGGCGAACGCCCGGGTCATCTCCGGGGAAGGGTGCCGGGCGGCGAGTTCGCCGGCCGGGAGGTCGATGTCGAGGCGCCGGTTCTCGACGTCGAGGATGATCATGTCACCGGTGCGGACGAGGCCGAGCGGCCCGCCGGCGGCGGCTTCGGGGGCGACGTGCAGGATGACGGTGCCGTAGGCGGTGCCGCTCATGCGGCCGTCGCAGATGCGGACCATGTCGCGTACGCCCTGGGCGAGCAGCTTGGGCGGCAGCGGCAGGTTGGACACCTCGGGCATGCCGGGATAGCCCTTGGGGCCGCAGCCGCGCAGGACGAGCACCGCGTCGGGCGTGACGTCGAGGTCGTCGATGCGGGCGTGCAGATCCTCGACGGAGTCGAACACGACGGCCGGGCCGCGGTGCTGGAGCAGGTGAGGTGAGGCGGCGGCGGGCTTGATGACCGCGCCGTCAGGGGCGAGGTTGCCGTACAGGACGGCGATTCCGGCATCCTGTTGCAGCGGCTGCCGCCGGGAGCGGATCACCTCGCGGTCGTGCACCTTCGCGTCGCCCAGCGCCTCGACCAGGGGGCGGCCGGTGACGGTGATCGCGGCCGGGTCGAGCAGGTCACGCACCTCGTTCAGGACCGCGTGCAGGCCGCCGGCCCGGTAGAGGTCGTCCATGAGGTGCCGGCCGGCGGGCTGCAGGTCGGCGAGGAGGGGGACGCCGGAGCCGGTGCGGTCGAAGTCGTCCTGGGTCAGGTCGACGCCGAGCCGTCCGGCGATGGCGAGCAGGTGGACGACGGCGTTGGTGGAGCCGCCGAGGGCGGCCAGTGCGACGATGGCGTTGAGGAACGAGCCGCGCGTCATGACGTGCGAGGGGCGGCGCACATCGGCGATCATCTCGACGACGAGGCGGCCGGTCTCGTGGGCGCCTTCGAGCAGGCGGCTGTCGGGGGCGGGAGTCCCCGCCAGGCCGGGCAGCGTCATGCCGAGCACCTCGGCCAGCAGGCCCATGGTGGAGGCGGTGCCCATCGTGTTGCAGTGACCCTTGCTGCGGATCATCGACGACTCCGAGCGGAGGAAGTCGGCCTCCGACAGCGTCCCGGCGCGTACCTCCTCGCTGAGCCGCCACACGTCGGTGCCGCACCCGAGCGGGACGCCCCGGAAGGTGCCGGTGAGCATCGGCCCGCCGGGCACCACCACGGCGGGCAGATCCACCGAAGAAGCGGCCATGAGCAGCGCGGGAATCGTCTTGCCGCAGCCGCCGAGCAGCACCACGCCGTCGATCGGGTTGGCGCGCAGCATCTCCTCGATCGCCATCGCCGCCATGTTGCGCCAGAGCATCGCGGTGGGCCGGACGTTCGTCTCGCCGAGCGACACCACCGGCAGGTTCAGCGGCACGCCGCCCGCCTCCCACACGCCGTGCTTGACGTGCTCGGCGACCTCGTTCAGGTGCATGTTGCAGGGGGTGAGGTCGGAGGCGGTGTTGGCGATCGCGATGTGCGGCCGGCCGTCGAACGCGCCGGACGGCAGCCCGCGCCGCATCCACGCCCGATGGATGTAGGCGTTGCGGTCGCTGCCTGCGTACTACTGACCGCTGCGGCTCCAGGCCATGAAGACAACCACGCTTTCCGGTGACGAGGGCGGGGAGGGTAGTCGCGCTGCACATACGTATAAGTCGGGCAGCCGTTCGTGAGGCTAGTGGAACTCCGCAACGGCGGGAAGTCCATCCTAGGAGAAACTTCAACTCTTCGGAATGATGGTCTACTATCCGGAAAATGAGCGACACGGAAGACGAGCACAAACTCGTGGGCTCCGACCGCGTCCTCGCGGTGCTGGCCGAACTGGCCCGGCACCCCGACGGGATCGGGCTGGAGGAGATGGCGCGCTCCGTGGCAAGCCCCAAAGCGACCGTGCATCGAGCGCTGGCGGCGCTTCGCCGCGCCGGTTTCGCCACCCAGCACGGCCACGGCCGCTACCTGCTGGGAGACGAGTTCCTGCGGGTGGCCTTCGCCCACCACGAGGCACGGCCCGATCACGTCCGGGTCACCCCGATCCTGCGAGCGCTCTGCGAGCGCCACGGCGAAACGGTGCACTACGCGGTGCTGGACGGCCCCTCGGTCGTCTACCGCTCCAAGCTCGACCCGCCGTCCGGAGCCATCCGGCTGACCTCCGTGGTCGGAGGCCGCAATCCGGCGCACTGCACCGGGGTGGGCAAGGTGCTGCTGGCACATGCCCTGCCCGACGCGGACGCCGTCCGCGCCTGGGTGGGCGATCGTGAGCTGGAACGCCCGACGGAACGCTCCATCGCCACGGCGGAGGAACTGCACGCCGAGCTGGTACGCGTGCGCGAGCAGGGCTACGCCGTCGACGATCAGGAGAACGAGCCGGGGGTCCACTGCGTCGCGGTCGCGGCGTTCCTCACCTCTCCCAGCGTGCCGAGCGGCGCCGTCAGCGTCACCGGCCTGGCCTACCGGACCCCGCTGCGGACACTCATCGACGACCTGCCCGGCATCCGCGCGATCGTCAACGGAGAGGACCCCTCGTGAAGGGCACCACGGACGACCGTCACGCCAGGAGGTCCTCGTCACCGCCCCTTCCACCCACCCAGAATCTGGCCCGGCCAAGCCCTCTCGACGGTCGCCAGTCCACCGCGAATTCTCACTGATCTACGGAGAACCCCCCTTGCACATGATGCCCATTGGCGCGCCCGGCGCCGAGAAGCCGGTCGTCCGCGTGGACGACACCCCCTCCATCGACGTCCCCGACCTCACCCCCGACCTCGGCGAGCGCACGCAGCGTCAGCACCTCGCCGGAGCCCGGTAGATGCGCGCCCTCGTGCTGACCGGCCCCGGCAAGGCCGAGGTCCAGGACGTTCCCGCGCCGGTCGCCGCCGCCGGACAGGTCATCGTGGACGTGGAACGGGTCGGCGTGTGCGGCACGGACGTCGAACTGTTCACCGGGGAAATGAGCTACCTGCACACAGGCGCCTCCTCCTACCCGCTCCGGCCAGGTCACGAGTGGGCCGGCGTCGTCTCCTCCACCGGCGAGGGCGTGGACGCGGCCTGGATCGGGCGGCGGGTGACCGGCGACACGATGATCGGCTGCGGCCGGTGCCGCCGCTGCCTGAGCGGCCGGCATCACGTGTGCCCCGACCGGCACGAGCTCGGCATCCGCGACGGGCTGCCCGGAGCGCTGGCCGAACAGCTCGCCGTCCCGGTCACGTCCCTGCACGCCCTGCCGGACACGATGGACGCCACCCTCGGCGCCCTCGTCGAACCCGGCGGGAACGCGCTGCGCAGCGTCAACGCCGCCGCGCCGGCCCCCGGCGAGCGGCTGCTGATCCTCGGCACCGGCGCCATCGGGATGCTGGCCGCCCTCTTCGCCCGCGCCGCCGGAACCCGGGTGCACCTCATGGGCCACGACCCCGCACAATTGCACCTGGCCGCCTCCTTCGGCTTCGACGGAGTCTGGACCCGTGACACGCTGCCGGCCCTGCCGTGGGACGCGGTCATCGACGCCTCCAACTCCCCGGCACTCCCCGCCCTCGCCCTGGACCTGGTCGAACCGGCCGGACGTGTCGTCTACATCGGCCTGGCCGGAACGCCCAGCACGGTCGACACCCGCGACATCGTCCTGAAAGACGTCACCACGGTCGGCATCCTCGGCGCGTCCGCGGGCCTGCCGGGCGCCATCGCCGCGTACGCGGACGGCTCGGTCGATCCGCGCCCGCTGGTCGCAGCGACGATCGCCCTGGAGGAGGTGGCCGCCGTGCTGAGCGGACACCTCCCGGACCGCGTGGGGCCAGGCCCGAAGTTCCTGGTGGCTCCGCGACGGGAGCGGCCGGACGCGACGCCGTAGCAGGATCCGGCCGGAGCCAGGTGCCTGGGCGGGGGAGCGGACCGGATCTCGCCACCCGCCGCCGCTCGACATGCATGCGCGGGATGATCTTCGGCGGTCGCCTCCGCCGAAAGCACGCCATGCAGCTCGGGGAACCCCGGGTGCGCCATGTTCCCCAATGCCCGGGCGCTTTGACCGGGCGGAGACGGGCGCTCCAGTGGCAGCCGCGTCTGCTGGGGGCGGCGTCTGCTGGGGGCGGCGCAGGGGAGTCTCACTACTTGACATAAGAGCCGTTATCAAGCACGCCGATTGAAGCTGCAACCGTGTCAAAGAGGCGTCGGAGGGACAACTTCACGGCGTCCAGGAGTATCAGTCCACCGTCTGGCTACAGCCCGCCCAGTAAAAGCCTGTCTGGACAAGAAGGGAGGCTCGCAGGAAACCCGCCGACTCTATTGTCGACGTCTCCAGTAGCATCAAGATCACGAATCGCCTGAGCACTCTCGCAAGGGAAAGTGCAAAGCTATTCATATCGGACAGAAGGCGAATTCTGTCTGGTGTAAGATCAATTTCGTCATACCTACAAATGCCCGGCGCGCCGGCCAGCTGCGCCTCGTGACCTGGGCACGCGAGCCGCACACGGGCGCAATCGACGGCCGGGTCTGCTCCTCCAGTTCGAGGCGGCAGGCCACAAGCAACGCTTCGGCACCCCGCTGTGACTGGTGATTTCCCCGATGCCCGGGGGCGGCCTCCAGTGGAAACTGGCGTCTGTTTCCCGTCGCCGCCCTCCAAGGAGGAGATCCAGCATGTTCGAGCGATTTCGTCACGGCCTCTCGCGGGCCGTGGCCATCTTGGGGGCGGTGGTCGTCCTGCTGCCCGCCGCCCCGGCGCGAGCGGACGCGGCGGCGGCCGGCGTCGCCGAGATCCCGGCCGGCGCGGGCCAGGGCAGGATCGTCGGGGCCACCGTGGCCGACCTCGCCGCCCGCGGGTACGAGGAGCGCGAGTTCCTGATGAGCGGCAGCGCCGACATCTTCCAGAAGACCGGCACCTGGTACACCAACGGCCAGTGGGGTGCCCGCCGCAGCGGCGTCGTCCAGGCGTACACCACCCGGCTGCTGGTCGAGCGGCCGGCCGACCCGGCCAGGTTCAACGGCACCGTGGTCGTGGAGTGGCTGAACGTCAGCTTCGGGGTGGACATCGGCGTGGAGTGGTCGCAGTCGCACGAGCTGTTCACCCGCGCCGGGTACGCCTACGTCGGCGTCACCGCGCAGAAGGTCGGCGCCGACAAGCTCAGGAGTCTCGACCCCGTCCGCTACGGGCAGGTCTCGCTGGCCTCGGACGCGTTGTCGTACTCGATCTTCGCGCAGGCAGCCGAGGCGGTGCGGACGCACGGGCAGGCGCTGCTGGGGACGGGCGCGCCGGTGAAGGTCCTGGCCGCGGGCCACTCGCAGTCCGCCGGACGCCTGGCCACCTTCGCCAACGCGATCCAGCCGATCATCCCCGCCTATGAGGGGTTCCTCGTCCATGGACGGGGCGCCGGCGCCGCGCCCATCGGGGACGGGGTCGTCGCCCTGCCCCTCACCGCCCGGATCCGCGCCGACACCGCCGTCCCCGTCTTCCAGGTCGAGTCCGAGACCGACGTCAGGACGTTCGCCGACGCCCGCCAGCCTGACGGCGCCCGGATCCGGACGTGGGAGGTCGCCGGGACCGCGCACGCCGACGCGTACGGGCTGACCCAGTACAACGCCCAGAACGCGCGCGACCGCGCCATCAACGACGGGCGTCCCATCTCCTGTGACCGGCCGGTCAACGCCATGACCTGGCGGTACGCGTCCAACGCCGCCTACCACCACCTCGACCGGTGGGTGCGCGGGCTGGGCGCGCCGCCCGCGGGGCCGCAGATCAGCCTGCTGCTGGGCACCATCCGGCGCGACGGTGACGGCAACGCGCTGGGCGGCGTGCGGCTGCCCGACCTGGACGCGCCGCTGGCCGTCTACGGCCCGACCAACAGCGGCGGCGAGATCACGGGCGCGTGCCTGCTGCTCGGCTCCACCACCCCGTTGAGCGGTGCCCGGTTGCTCCAGCTCTATCCCACGCGGCAGGACTACGTCACCGCCTTCACCCGGGCCGCCGACCGGGCCCTCGCCGCCGGCCACCTTCTGCCCGCCGATCACGCCGAGGCCGTCGCGCGGGCCGGCGCCACCCCGATCCCCTGACGGCTCCGAGTCCGGCGGTACCGTGCAGCGATGGGCGAAGGGGAATCGAACCGGAGTGCCGTCGTCATTCCGGGCGGTATGTACGGACCGCAGGCGGGACTGCTCGCCTACGTCAGCGAGGCAGCCGCCCGCCGTGGCGCCCGTCTGGAACTGATCTCGTGGACACCGCCGGAGGGCCGGCCCCTGGTGGAGCGGCATTCCTGGGTCTGCGAGCAGGTGACGCCGGTGCTGGAGAAGCTGGCAGCGCCGCTGTTGATCGGCAAGTCGCTCGGCTCGTACGCCGCCGCCGTGGCCGCCGATCGCGGCTTGCCGGGCGTCTGGCTGACGCCGTTGCTCACGATGCCCGCATGTGTGGGGCCGTTGCGTCGGGCCGCCCAGCCGTTCCTGCTCGTCGGCGGCACCGCGGACGAGTTCTGGGATGGCGGGCTGGCGCGGGAGCTGACGCCGCACGTCCTGGAGGTCGACGGCGCCGATCATGGCATGAAGGTGCCGGGGCCGTTGCGTAGATCCGCGGAGGTGCTCGGTCTGGTGACGACGGCCGTTGAGTCCTTTCTCGACGGCGTCGTCTGGAGCTGACCGCAGGAGCGGGTCGCCGCCCGTGCCTGGTCGCAGGCACGGGCGGCGAATTCGTGGGTCAGCGGTTGTAGCGCGCCACCGTGATCCTGTCGATCACCGGTGCGTACTGGGAGCGCAGGAGCACTCCGGGGAACGTCTGCGACGCGTACGTCGTGCCGTCGAAGTTCGGCAGCTCCTGGCTGGAGAACCGGACCGTGTTGTCTCCCTTCTTCAGGGTCACCGGCACGGTGAGCTCCCAGAAGTTGTTCTCGTGGAAGGTGTGGGGGAACAGGACGCGCTGCGGGGCGGCGCCGTTCACGGTGATGTCGGCGTGCCGGGCGAGCGGGTCGGGGTTGTAGTGGGTGGCGGGTGACTGCTCGGGGTTGGAGTAGCGCACGCGCATGGCGTACGTGCCGGGGGTGTCGGCCCGGACGGTGAAGGTCAGGGTGTTGGCGTTGCCCGGGGTGCCGCCGATTCCGGTGACGGCGGACTTGCCGCTGGCGAGGGTGAGCGGCTTGGCGGTGGCGGTGCCGGCGAGCTGGGCCGATTCCGCCTCGTAGACGGTGGCCGGGAGCGCGTCGGGGGCGGGGCGGACGTCGAGGCGGTCGATGATCGTGGTGGCCGAGCGGCCGGTGACGGTGACCTTGTTGACGCCGCCTGACAGTGACACGGTCGCGGTGGAGTCGCCGCGCCGGGCGTCGTCCAGCACCTCCAGGCCGTTGACGGCCATCTTCGCCTTGCCGGATCCGAACAGCTTGAGGTCGAGGACGGCCGCGGTGTCCTGGGCGGAGTAGATCCAGAAGGTCACCGACTGGCCTTTGGCGGCCGTCGCGGCGCCGGAGCCGGAGATTCCGGTGCCCTTGACGTCGTAGGCCGCTCGTGCTCCGCGGAGTTCGGCCAGTTCGGCCTCGTAGCGTGAGGTGGCCGCGGCCGGGTTCGGCAGTGAGAGGTGGATGCGGTCGACGATGGCGTCGCCCTTGGTGGTCTTGGAGCCGTCGAGGCTGCGCGCGGCCAGGGAGATGACGTGGGTGCCCGCCGTGAGCTGCACGGTGGTGTCGGCGTGGTCCCACACGACCCACTTGTAGCCGAGGGGCAGGTGGAGCTCCTGCTCCGCTCCCCCGTCCACGCGGACGAAGACGTTGGTGGGTCCCTGTTCGCGTACCAGGTCGTAGGTGTTGAGGGAGTTGGCGAAGACGCTCAGGTCGTAGCGGCCGGTCTGCGGCACTTCGACGGTGAAGTCGAGGACGCCGTCGGAGCCGGTGCGCAGGCCGCCGACGTCGTAGCGGCCGGAGGTGTAGAACTTCGACACGTCCGACGGTGAGCCTTCGGGTCCGTTGCGGGTGTAGCCGCCGCCGGTGTACTTGGCGTCCTCGGCCTCGTACGACCGCTCCCACAGGTGCGGCGCCGAGGCCGTCTCGGTGCCGGTCCCGGCGGGGGTCAGGACGATCTCGTACGCCGACGACTCCTCCAGCGCGGGCAGGTCGAGGACGACGGCTCCGTTCTCGACGGTGATGTCACGTTCGGCGACGATCTCGGGCTGCGGGGAGTCGCCGATCTGCCCGGTCCACGGGATCTCCCTGATCCAGGCGTGGACCTTGCGGCCGAGGACGTTCGCGGGGACGTTCTCGAAGCGGATGTGGCCGGGGCCGCTCGCGCCGCCGAAGATGGTGCGGGCCTGCTTCTTGGCGGGGTCGAGCGTGGCGAGGCCCTGGAGGCTGTAGTTCCTGCCGGGGTAGGGCGGCGTGACCTGGACGGTGTGGCCGCTCATCTGGCCGTAGGCGTGCAGCAGCCACCATTGGCCGTTGCCCCGGTTGGCCTGGACGGCGGAGTCGGACAGGTTGCCGTCGATGTTCCAGTAGGCGATGTCGGCGTCCACCTTGGACTCCTCGATGGCCGACACCCACTGGATCATCTGGCCGGGCACGGAGGTGTGGTAGTTGAAGGCGTACTCGTTGATGTTGATGGGGAGTTTCTTGCCGGCGTAGGGGGTGCCGGCGAAGACCTCGGCCTCCATCTCGCGGTAGCGCTTGACGCTGGTGCGCACCTGCTCGGGGTGGCTGAGCTCGTGCCAGGTCATCACCTCGGGAACCGTGCCGGCCTCGACGGTGTGCTGGAGGTAGCCCTTGACCTGGGAGTACAGCACGCTGGTGTTGGGTCCGGCGATGCGGGCGTCGGGCATCTTGCCCTTGATGAGCGCGTGGACCTCGTCCCATGCCTTGAAGTAGTGCCGGGGGTCGGTGAGCCAGCTCACCCGGTTGTAGCTCCACTCCCCCGTGCCGAACATGTTGCCTTCGGGCTCGTTGAACGGGACGAACACGATGTTGTCGCGATATTTCGGGTCGAGCTGCAGGACCTGGTCCACCTGCTTGGCGATCTTCTGCTTGAACAGGTCGAGCTTCTCCTCCGGCGTGCTGCCCGGCCACTGGTACGGGAAGCCGCGGTGGATGTCGGTCATGTAGATGTACACGTCGCCGTCGGTGCTGTCGGCCAGCGGCTTGACCACCTCCAGGGCGTCCGCGCCCGGATGCTGCGGGCCGTCCTGGGCCTTGGTCGAGACCGTGCGCAGCTTCATGCCCTCGATGAGGTTGTTCGTCGGCACGCCGGGCCCGTACAGGCCGTAGAGCGTGCCGGACGCGCCGCCGTGGAAGGCGCCGGTGTCCTTGGCCAGGTCGATGACGAGCTGGCCTTCGCGGATCACCGTGACCTGGGCGGTGACGGGCCGGCCGCCGGCCGTGCCCGTGACGGTGAACGTCCCGGCGGTGGCGTACTTGGCCGGGTCGACGGCCGGCCAGGTGATGGGCAGGTCGCGGTCGTAGCCGTCGGAGAAGGTGGCGCGGACGGCGGGCGGCAGGGCGGGCGCGGCGCCGATGGAGGTCCGCACGTCGAAGGCGTTCTGGCTGAGGCCGGTGGGCGTGGGCGGGGTGCCGCCCGCCACCTCGGCCACCTGCTCGGCCGTGAGCGCCGCGCCGTAGACGCGGAAGTCGTCGATCGCGCCGTCGAACAGCGGGTCGGCGTAGAACGAGCGCCCGATGAACCCGGCGGACGTGGTCGAGGCGTCGATCAGCTGCTTGGCGGTGATGGTCGTGGGGGCGGAGGCGACGGCGGCCCCGTCGAGGTAGGTCGTGATCCGCCCGGCGGCCGTGTCGAGGGTGACGGTGAGCGTCTTCCAGGCGTTCGCGGGAAGCGGGGCGTAGCCGGTGACCTGCGCCTCCGCGCCGCCGCCCGACGTGGTGAGCGCCGTGCGCAGCTTCCCGTCGCCGTTGTACGGGGTGCTGAACAGGTAGCGGGTGTTGTCCTTGCCCAGCGCGTAGATCCACTGCCAGGGGGACGTGGTGCCGTCCCACTTGACCCGCGCGGAGACGGTCAGGTCGGTCCTGTCCTTGATCGCGGCCAGCGGCAGCTTGACGTAGGCGCCGCCGGAGGTCGGGGCGCCGCCGGGCAGGCTCAGCGCGTGCCCGCCCGCCGCGCCGTCCACGAGCGTCGCGGTGGCCGCGTTGACCAGCTCGCCGTGCAGGCCGTTGCCGGAGGAGTCGGTGATGGAGGCGGTGGTGACGTCGTCGGTGTCGAACTCGTAGACGAGCACGGGGGCCGGAGCGGCGGCGGCGCCCGCGATCCCCGTGGTCAGCGAGAGGGTGAGTGCCGCCGGGAGGAGTCCTGCGCACAAGGCCCTGGTGATGCTCGGGAATGCCATTGCGATGTCCCTGAGATGTGAGCGCTAACAAGGCGGTGGGAGCAGAGCGCGACGCAACCGAGGGTTTCGCGTAGGTTACGTAGCTCCGTCGCGCCCGTCAATGGGGTGATCCTCTGGCGTTTCCGACATGTCACGATTCGGTATCGCCGGTTGTGGGCGGTCTTGACGGCCCGCCCGCACGGGAGCGACAGTCGAGCCACATCGTTGAACCGGTTCGCTCGCTCCGGTGATCGCAGGATGGCGTCGGTGTGACGTGAGCCTGCCCATCTCCAGGAAGAAGGCGACTTCGGGACGATGATGCATGGGAGCAGTGCAACGCAATCGTCGAACCGGTTCAACAGCAGGAGGTGAGAGTGGCGACGATCGGAGACGTGGCCCGGGAGGCCGGGGTGAGCCGCAGCACGGCGTCGTACGCGCTGTCGGGCAAGCGGCCCATCTCGGAGGAGGTGCGCCGGCGCGTGCTGGCCGCCGCCGAGGCGCTCGCGTACACGCCGAACGCCGGCGCCCGCGCGCTCGCCACCGCCCAGACCAAGGTCCTCGGTCTGCTCGCCCAGTTCCACGAAGACGAGTTCGCGCCCGCGATGTTGCAGTACATCCTGGGCGTCACGAACACCGCCCGCGACCTGGGCTACGACACGCTGCTGGTCACCGAGGCCGACGGGGTGCGGGCGCTGCGGCGCATCACCGACTCCCGGATGGTCGACGGCGTCGTGCTCATGAACATCGCCCAGGACGACGCCAGGCTGCCCATCCTGCGCGCCGCGCCGCAGCCGGGCGCGCTGGTCGGGCTGCCCGGCGACTGCTCGGGGCTCGACGTGTTCGACCTGGACTTCGAGGAGGCCGGGCGGGTGATGGTGGACCACCTCCACCGGCTCGGCCACCGCGAGCTCATCCTGATCTCCCATCCAGAGCACGTGGTCGAGCGCGGCGGCGCGTACGTGTGGCGCCTGCGCGACGCCGCGCTCGACCGCGCCCGTCAGCTCGGCGTCACCCTGCACGCCGTGTACGGCGAGTCCCGGCAACCCGCCGTGGGACGCCTGCTCAACGGCCTGCTCGACGCCTACCCGGCGGCGACCGGCCTGCTGATCAACAACGAGGCGGCCGCGGCGGCGCTGCCGTCGGTCACCTACCAGCGGGGGCAGCGGGTGCCCGAGGACCTGTCGGTCATCGGCCGTTACTCCGCCGACTTCGCCGCGACCTTCTCCCTGCCCTATTCGTTCATCGAGAGCGCGCCCGACCGCCTCGGCTCCATGGCCGTGCGGCAGCTCGTGCGCCGCGTGGAGTCCACGGCGGCCAGGAAAGAGCCGTTCGTGGTGCGCTTCATCTCGCCCGAACTGGCCGATCGGGGCAGCACCGCTCCCCCGAGGCCGCACTCCCGCTAGCACCGGCCCCCTACCCCCCACACGTACAGCACGCTCGCAATGGGAGCGTTAACATTGGAGGAATCGATGAACCGTCCGTCGATGTCCACGAGGGCGGCGGTCTTCGGAACCGCCGTCCTGGCCCTGGCCGCCTGCGCCTCCACGCCGCCGCAGAGCGGCGCCTCCTCCTCCGCCGGCGCCGGCGCCACGAGCGGCGCGTACACCTGGTGGGACCCGTACCCGCAGCACGACGCGAACTCCGCCTGGGCCAAGCGGGTCGACACCTGCGCCGGGCAGGCGGGCGTCACCATCCAGCGCACCGCCTACGACACGACCGCCCTCACCAACCAGGCGCTCCTGGCCGGTCAGGAAGGCAACGCGCCCGACGTCATCCTCCTGGACAACCCGGCCGTCTCGACGCTGGCCGACGCCGGGATGCTCACCGCGATGGCCGACTTCGGCCTCGACACCTCCAGGTTCGACAAGAACCTCATCGCCGCCGGCGAGCTGGACGGCAAGACGTACGGCATCCCCATCGGCGCGAACACCCTCGCCCTCTACTACAACAAGAAGATCCTGGACGAGGCGGGCGTCGACCCGGCCTCGATCAAGGACTGGGCCTCGTTCGGCGAAGCGCTGAAGAAGGTCAAGGCGGCGGGCAAGAAGCCGATCACCTTCGCGGGCATCGGCACGGAGGAGGGCTCCTTCCAGTTCCTGCCGTGGTTCTGGGGCGCGGGCGCGCAGCTCACCCAGCTCGACTCGCCCCAGGCCGTCGAGGCGCTGACGTTGTGGACCTCGTGGGTCAAGGACGGCATCGCCCCCAACTCGGTCATCAGCAACTCGCAGAACACCACCTGGGAGGAGTTCCTGACCGGCGAGTTCGCCTTCGCCGAGAACGGCACCTGGCAGATCAACAGCGCCGCGAAGGCGGACTTCCCGACCGGCGTCGTGCAGATCCCCGGCAAGGACGGCGGCGCCGCCCCCACGCCCACGGGCGGCGAGTTCATCACCGTCCCCGTGCAGAAGGACACCGCCAGGTACGCCGTCACCAAGAAGATCCTCGAATGCATGACGACGCCCGAGGGCCTGGTGGAGACCGGGACCACGTTCGCGTACTACATCCCCTCGACGGCCGCCGGCCAGGAGGCCATCCTCGCCAAGGAGGCCTCGCTCAAGCCGTGGGTGGAGGCCGTGCGCAGCGCCAAGGGCCGGACGAGTGACAACCTCGGCACCGACTACCCGAAGATCTCCGAGGCGCTGTGGACCGGCGTGCAGAAGGCGCTGAGCGGCTCGGCGAGCCCCGCCGACGCGCTCAAGGAGGCGCAGGCCCAGGCGAAGCAGGCCACCGGCAACTGATCCCATGACGTCACTTCGCACCGGGACGGTCGCGGCGGGGGGAGCCGTGCGGGCAGCCCCCTCGCGCGGGCGGGCGCGGCGGTGGACGGCCGCCGCCTTCCTCGCCCCGCTCGTCGTCTACCTGCTCCTGTTCTACGCCTATCCGCTCTACCGCAACATCGAGCTGAGCGTGCACGACTACACGCCGCGCGCCTTCATCCAGGGGAACCCGGAGTTCACCGGCCTGGAGAACTATCTCCGGATCCTCTCCGACGACGCGTTCCTGAGCGCGCTCGGCAACACGGCGCTGTTCACGCTGGGCTCCATCGCCGTCCAGTACGCCATCGGGCTGGCGCTCGCGGTCTTCTTCCACCGCAACTTCCGCCTCTCGGCGGCGCTGCGCGCGATGTTCCTCGTGCCGTGGCTGCTGCCGCTGATCGTGTCGGCGTCCACCTGGTCGTGGATGCTCAACAGCGAGAACGGCATCGTCAACGCGGCGCTGCGGGCCTTCGGCATCGGGCAGATCAACTGGCTGACCTCCCCGGACACCTCGCTGCTGGCGGTGACCATCGCCAACATCTGGCTCGGCGTCCCGTTCAACCTGGTGATCCTGTACGCCGGGCTGCAGAACATCCCCGCCGACCTGTACGAGGCGGCCGGCCTGGACGGGGCCGGGGCGTGGCAGCGGTTCCGCCGCATCACGTTCCCGCTGCTGCGGCCGGTGTCGATGATCACGCTGCTGCTCGGGCTGATCTACACGCTCAAGGTCGTGGACATCATCTGGATCATGACGAGGGGCGGCCCCGCGGACGCCTCCACGACGCTGGCCATCTGGTCCTACCGCGAGGCGTTCGGCACCGGCCAGCCCGACTTCTCCCCGGCGGCGGCTGTCGGCAACCTGCTCATCCTCATCGCCTTCGCCGCCGGGCTCGCCCACGTGCGCCTGCAGAAGGAGACGGCATGAGAGCGTGGAGAACCGTCGCGGGCGTCGTCCTGGTGGGCGTGATGCTCTTTCCCGTCTACTGGATGTTCAACGTCTCGCTCACCAAGACCAGCGACATGCGGGCCGACCCGCCCCACTGGTTCCCGTGGGACCCCACGTTCGAGGGGTACGCCGCCGCGTTCTCCCAGCAGCTGCCCGCCCTGGCCACCAGCCTCTTCATCGGCCTCGGCACGGTCGCGCTCACGCTCGCGGTGTCCCTGCCCGCCGGGTTCGCCCTGGCCAAGCTGCGCCCGCGCGGCGGGCGGACGATCGACTTCCTGCTGCTGGTCGCGCAGATGATCCCCGGCGTCGTCATGGCCATGGGCTTCTACGCGATCTACATCAGGCTGGGGCTGCTCAACACCGTTCCCGGCCTGATCGTGGCCGACTCGACGCTGGCCGTGCCGTTCGCGGTGCTGCTGTTCAGGGCGTTCATGGCGGGCATCCCCGCCGAGGTCATGGCGGCGGCGCAGATCGACGGGGCGAGCACCTGGCGCACGTTCGTGTCGATCGTGCTGCCGCTCAGCCGCAACTCCGTGATCACCGTGTCGCTGTTCGCCTTCCTGTGGGCGTGGTCGGACTTCATCTTCGCCTCGACGCTCAACCGCAACAGCGACGTCATCCCGATCACGCTCGGCATCTTCCGCTACATCGGCAACAACACCACGCAATGGAACTCGATCATGGCGACCGCCGTGATCGCGTCGCTTCCCGCGGCGTTCCTGCTCGTCCTCGCGCAGCGCTACATCGCCGCCGGGGTCACCGCGGGCGCCGTGAAGGACTGAAAGAAAGGGTTCTCACCATATGACCAGCCCCGTGCTGCCGTCACACGGCCGGGCACGCCCCCTCGGGCTCGCGCAGGTCACGCTCACCGGCGGGTTCTGGGGCGACCGGCAGGCCGTGAACGCCACGGCGACGCTCGCCCACTGCGAAGCGTGGATGGAGCGCCTCGGCTGGCTGGCCAACTTCGACCGGGTCGCCGACGGGACCACCGGCCCCGACCGTCCCGGCTGGTCGTTCTCCGACTCCGAGGTCTACAAGCTGCTGGAGGCCCTGGCCTGGGAGAGCGCGAGGACCGGCGACCCGGGGGCGGAGGCGGCGATCAAGCGGCTCACCGCCCGCGTCGCCCGCGCCCAGGACCCGGACGGGTACCTCAACACCTGCTTCGGCCACGGCGACCAGCCGCCGCGCTACAGCGACCTGGAGATGGGCCACGAGCTGTACAACACCGGGCACCTGCTCCAGGCCGCCGTCGCCCGGCTGCGCACCCACGGCGAGGACGACCTGGTACGGGTCGCGCGGCGGGCCGCCGACCACGTGTGCCGCGCCTTCGGCCCCGGCGGGATCGACGGGATCTGCGGCCATCCGGAGATCGAGGTCGGCCTGGCCGAGTTCGGCCGCGCCCTGGGAGAGGAGCGCTACGTCGAGCAGGCCCGCCTGTTCCTCGACCGGCGCGGTCACGGCAGGCTGAGGGACATCCCGCTGGGGCGGGCGTACTTCCAGGACGACGTCCCGATCAGGCAGGCCGACGTGTGGCGCGGCCACGCCGTCCGCGCGCTCTACCTCGCCGCCGCGGCGGTCGACGTCGCGGTCGAGCGCGGCGACGACGAGCTGCTGCGCGCCGTGGAACGCCAGTGGGAACGCTCGGTCGCCCGCCGCACCTACATCACCGGCGGCATGGGCTCGCGCCACCAGGACGAGGGCTTCGGCGAGGACTGGGAGCTGCCTCCCGACCGGGCCTACTGCGAGACCTGCGCCGGAGTCGCCTCCGTCATGGTCTCCTGGCGGCTGCACCTCGCCACCGGCGACGTGCGCTACACCGACCTCATCGAGCGCACGCTCTACAACGTCATCGCGGCCTCGCCGAGCGCCGACGGCCGGGCCTTCTTCTACGCCAACCCCCTCCACCAGCGGGTCCCCGGCAGGCCGGCCGATCCCGACGAGGTGAGCCCGCGCGCCGAGGGTGGTGCGCGGGCCGCCTGGTTCGACGTCTCCTGCTGCCCGACGAACGTCGCCCGCACCCTGGCCAGCCTGCACGCCTACCTGGCCACCAGCGACGACGACGGCCTGCGGATCCACCAGTACGCGCCCTGCCGGATCCGCGCCGAGCTGCCGGACGGGCGGCCGGTGTCCGTGGACGTCGAGACCGCCTACCCCGACAGCGGGACCGTCCGCGTCAGGATCGCTGCCGACGCCGGCGCGCCCTGGACGCTCACCCTGCGCGTCCCCGCCTGGGCCGCGGGGGCCACGCTGACCGAGGGCGGCCGGACCCGCCCTGCCGAGCCCGGCCTGGTGAGCGTGCGGCGGGCCTTCCGCGCCGGCGACGAGATCGTCCTCGACCTGCCCATGGAGCCCCGCTTCAGCTGGCCCGACCCGCGCATCGACGCCGTACGGGGGTGCGTGGCGGTCGAACGCGGGCCCGAGGTGCTGTGCCTGGAGTCCCGCGACCTGCCCGATCCCGGCGGGCTCGACTCCCTGGTCGTCGATCCCCGCGCCGTCCCCCGGGCCGTTCCCGGTGGCGCGGTGGTCCGTGGCCGGGTGCTCGGCCTCGCCGGCGGGGCCTGGCCCTATCCCCCGGATCCGGCCGGGGCCGCCCCCGGCGAGTGGTTCGACGTGCGGCTCGCGCCCTACCACGGGTGGGCGCGGCGCGGCACGTCGAGCATGCGCCTCTTCCTGCCCGTCTCCTCTGCTCAGCCCCCGACACAAGGAGAGTGACATGTCCCGCATCCGAGTGCTCGCCTTAGCCCTGGTCACCACGGCCGCCACCGTGGTGGCCGGAGCACCCCCCGCCGCGGCGGCCGGGGCGACGCTGACCGTCAACGTCGCCCAGCCCTTCCGCCCGGTCACCCACGCCGCCTCCGGCGGTCTCTACGGCCTGGCGGAGAACTCCCGCCCCGCCGACTCCACCCTGCTGCCGATCAAGGTCAACTCGCTCACCCAGCCCGCCCCCGGCGTCGGCCAGCGGCCCAACGGCCAGCCGCCGGGCGGCGACTCGCTGCTGATCGCCCCGCAGGCCGACCGCGTCGGCGCCGGCCAGTACATCCGCATGCCCGACATCTACCCGAACTTCCCCTACCAGTGGGTGAGCTGGAACGACTGGCTGGCCAAGGTCGACACCATGGTCAGGGCCAGGCTCGCGGCCACCACCGTCACGAACGTCCTGGCCTGGGAGCTCTGGAACGAGCCCGACTACACCTGGAACACCGCCGCCGCCGGCAACTTCAACGACGGCTGGGTCCGTACGCACCGGGCGGTCCGCGCGCTCGACCCGCTCACGCCGATCGTCGGCCCCAGCACGGCGACGTACAGCCGGTCGTGGATGCAGGCGTTCCTGACCCGCGCCCGCGACACCGGCACGCTGCCCGACATCATCTGCTGGCACGAGCTGAGCAACCCCGGCAGGATCGCCGCCGACCTCGCCGACTACCGCAACCTGGAAGCCTCGCTCGGCATCAGCCCGCGCCGCATCTCCATCAACGAGTACGCCGCCCCCGCCGAGGTGGACGTCCCCGGCCGGATCGCCAGCTACGTGGCCAAACTCGAACGCGGCGGCGTCGAGTCCGCGCACCGCGCCTTCTGGTACGAGTACGGCACCATGAACGGCCTGGTCGTCAACAACAACCAGCCGACCGGCACGTGGTGGCTCTACAAATGGTACGGCGACATGGCCGGCAACATGGTCACCACGACCACCAGCTCGACCTCCCTGGACGGCTTCGCCGCCTACGACCCCACCCGCAAGATCGTCAACGTGGTGTTCGGCGACGAGGCGGGCACCAACACGGTCAACCTGACCGGCCTCGGCGCGCTCGGCTCCAGCGTCCGCGTCACGCTCCTGTCCACCCCGTCCAGCGGGCGCTTCACCGCCGTGACCGCCCCCACCACCGTCTCCACCACCACCCGTACGGTCAGCAACGGCCAGCTCAGCGTCTCGGTGCCGAACATGGTCGCCACCAGCGCCTACCAGCTCGTCGTCGAGCCGGCCACCGGCGTGCCGGCCTACCAGCAGCGCTACGAGGCCGAGAACGCCTCGGTCTTCCGCGCCCAGCGGCTGACCTCCTCCAGTGCGTCGGGCGGCGGCTACGTCGGCCGCATCGACAACTCCGGCACCCCGCGCACCGACAGCTACGTCGACTTCGTCGTCAACGTGCCGGCCGCCCGCGCGTACACGATGACCATCGGCTACGCCAACGCCACCGGCGCCACCGCCACCCAGGGCCTGGCCTACAACGGCGGCGCCTGGACCACCGTCAGCTACCCGCCGACCGCCGCGTGGGGCCAGTTCGGCGCCACGGTCAGCACCACGGTGAACCTGCGGGCGGGCTACAACGTGATCCGGCTGGCCAAGGGGTCGCCGCACTTCGCGGGCGGCACCGGCTACGCCGAACTGGACTACATCCACCTCACCTGATTCGAAGGGACCCCGGCTTCATGACCGCCTCAGGCCCGGAGTTCTCCCTGTGGGAGATCCCGTTCAGCTACCACGGATCGTGGTTCGGCTTCTCGCCCGTGGTGGCGGAAGGGACCTACGCGGAGGAGGTGCATCTGGTCTCGCACCAGACCGGCATGCACGCGGTCATGAAGCTGGTCCCCGAGACCGCCGCCACGATCACGGCCACCCCCCACCGGCTCACCTGGCACGACGGCCTGATCGACCTCGCCTACGAGAGCGTGGACACGGTGCGGGTGCGCGGCCGCGGCGCCGGGCTGCGCGTGCTGGCCGCGGACCCGGTCCTGACGCCGTTCAGCGGCCCGTACTTCTACCAGGACCCCGTGGACGGCTCGTACGTCTTCACCCTCTACCAGACCGGCCGCCGCTACCGGATCACCCTGCTCGGCGGGCGGGCCGAGCCCCTGGGCGCGCAGGCGCTCGGCGCCGCCGAGCGGGGGATCCGCCTGAGCGGCGAGTGGGAGATCGCCATCGAGGAGTACGAGACCGCCCGCGCCCCCTACACCGCCAAGGACCCCTTCGACCAGGTGGTCAAGGCGGCACGGGCGGAGTTCGAGGCGTTCGCGCAGGCGGTCGCGCCGTGGCGCGGCGAGCGGACGCCCGCCGCCGAACTGGCCGCCTACGTGCTGTGGTCGGCCACCGTGCGCCCGGCCGGGTTCGTCACCCGCCCGGCGGTGCTGATGTCCAAGCACTGGATGGACAAGGTGTGGAGCTGGGACCACTGCTTCAACGCCATCGCCGTCGCCGGGGGTCTGCCCGGCCTGGCCTGGGACCAGTACCGCCTCCCCTTCGACCACCAGGACGCCTCCGGCGCGCTCCCCGACTCCGTCACCCACTCCGAGATCCTCTACAACTTCGTCAAACCGCCCATCCACGGCTGGGCCCTGCGGCACCTCCCCGATGCGGCGCCCGACGTCTACCCGCTGCTGGAACGCTGGACCACCTTCTGGCTCACCGCCCGCCGCGTCCCCGGTCACGAGCTGCCGCACTACCAGCACGGCAACGACAGCGGCTGGGACAACGCCACCACCTTCGACCCCGAACGCGTCGTGCAGAGCGCCGACCTGGCCGCCTTCCTCATCCTCCAGCTGCGCGAGCTGGCCCGCCTGGCCCCCGGCCCCGACGCAGCCGCCCGGTGGAGCGCGCAGGCCGACCGGATGCGCGAGGCGCTGCTCGCCGAGCTGTGGGACGGCGAACGGTTCGTCGCCCGTGGCGTGCCGTCGGGACGTACCTGGTCCAGCTCCAGCCTGCTCGACCTCATGCCGATCGTGCTGGGAGAGGAGCTGCCGCGTCCCGTCCGCGCGGCGCTGGCCGCCGCGATCGAGCGGCACCTGACCGCGTACGGGCTCGCGACCGAGCTGCCGGACTCACCGCACTACCTGGACGACGGCTACTGGCGCGGCCCCATCTGGGCGCCCTCGACCGTGCTGATCGAGGACGGGCTGCGCCGCGCCGGCTACCCGGACCTGGCCGACGAGATCAGCGCCCGCTTCCGCGCGCTGTGCGAGCGGTCGGGGTTCGCCGAGAACTTCGACGCCCGCACCGGCCAGGGCCTGCGCGACCGCGCCTACACCTGGACGGCGGCCGCCTACCTCCACCTGGCCGCCGCTCACGAGCGGCGGGCGAGGCCCTGAACCTGCCCGTCGTGCACGTCGCTCACCCACTCCCAGCCGGGCCTGGCCGACGGGCCGATCCGCGGGTCACTCACGGGCTTGTCGTCGCGCAGGGCCTCCACGTACGCCCGATCCAGGTCGATCTGCGCGCGCAGCCGTCCGGCGTCGCCGGCGGAGCCGTGACCCGGGACGAAGACCTCGACGTCGCCCGCCACCCCGTCGAACAGCCGCAGCGCGTCGAGGTAGTCCCCGATCGGGTCGGCGGCGTCCAGGTCGAGCATCGGGACCAGGACGTCGGAGAGCATGTCGCCGGCGACGAGAACCCCGCGTTCCTCGACGAGCAGCGCCGCGTGCCCCTTGGCGTGCGCCTGGTGCTCGATGATCCGGACCTCGGGGCCGTCCCAGGGAACCCGCGTGGCTCCGGCGGGCAGAGCGGTGAGGAGGCCGAACAGCTCCAGCGGTGTCTCCCCGGCGATCTCCGGCGGTAGCGCCTCGGCGAGGCGGGCCCGCCAGTCCGCGTCCGCCCGCAGCTCGCGCAGCTCGGCCGCGCAGCGGGCGGTGCCGTAACGGGGCGCGTCGCCGAGCTCGGCGTGCCAGAGCGCGTGATCCCAGTCGGGGTGCGTCGCGAAGCCCGCCACGACGGGCAGGCCCCGCCGGCGAAGCTCGTCCGCGAGGGCGGCCATCTCGTCGCCGGTGATCCCGGGGTCGATGAGCAGCACGCCGGCCGGGCCCTGCACGACGACGGCGTTGTTCTGGAGCAACGGGCTCTGGTGGACCAGCACACCCTCCGCGACCTGCTTCAGCACGTGCCTGCCTCCTTCGTGTCCTGGACGGCGTAACGACGCATCGTGACGCCGCGCTCGAACGATCGGTGCTCGATGAGGTCGAGCTCGATCGGGATGTCGTAGTCGTCGAACAGCGGCCTGCCGAAGCCGAGGATCGACGGGTGGGTCCAGAGCAGCAGCTCGTCGAGGAGCCCCGCCCGGAGCAGCTGGGTGGCGAGCGTCGCGCCGCCGACGCTGATGGTGCCGTCGGTGCCGGCCCGCAGGGCGGCCAACTGGTCGATCGCGTCGTCGCCGCCGATGATCCGGGTGCCGTGGGCGGCGCTGCGGCGGGTGCGGGAGACGAGGATCTTGGGCTTGGCGGTCCAGAGCTCGCCGTACTCACGCATGTAGTCCGGCAGCGACGCGTCCTCGGGCGCCCGCGGCCAGTATTCCTCCATCGCCTCGTAGTAGACCCGGCCGTGGACCATGAGGGCGAGCTCCCGCGTCCGCGCGTTGGCCTCGCGGTGCATCTCCTCGCCGAGGCGCAGCCACTCGCCCGCGCCGTTGTCCCCGGGCACCTGCTCGATCCGCAGGTCGAGGGACACGTTCATCGAATAGACGAAGCGGCCCATCATCTCCTCTTCCCAAGTGATTGCACTTTGCAAGTACTATAGGTGGAGTGAAATAGCTGTCAAGGAGGGAATCGTGGAACCACGGTCCGGGTGTCCGATCAACGCCGCCGTCGAGGTGCTGGGTGATCGCTGGTCGATGCTCGTGCTGCGCGACGTCATCTTCGGCGACCGCCGCCACTTCCGGGCGCTGCTCACCGGGTCGGCCGAGGGCATCGCCTCGAACATCCTGGCCGACCGGCTCGTACGGCTCGTCGAGGCGGGACTCCTCACCCGCGGCACCGCCGCGCGCGGGCAGCGCGCCCGCTACAGCCTCACCGAGGCCGGCATCCAGACCCTCCCGATCATCCACGCCCTCGGCAACTGGGGCCTCGACTGGCGTCCGGGCAGCGAGGAGCTCCGCAGCCGGCAGCGGCTCATGCGCGAGGAGGGCCCGGCCTTCATCGAGGAGCTGATGGACGAGCTCCGCGTCCGCCACCTCGACGCCCCGCCGAAACCGCACGACGGCCCGGGCCCGTTCGACCGCCTCGCCGCCGCCCACGCCGCCGCCGGGCAGGAACACCCCGATCGGCGGCGACCTGACCCTCCCGGCTAGCCGCCCGCCGGAGCCGGCCGCTGAACGAGCTGGGCGTGTACGAGCTGCGCCAGATGGTCGATGCCCTGGGCGCCGATGACCTCCAGGGCGGGGATGGCGCAGCCGAACCGGCGCCGGATCGTGGCCGCCACCTCCGTGGCCATCAGGGAGTCGAGGCCGAGCTGGGCCAGCGGGCGGTCGAGCTGGAGCCGGTCCGGCGTGGTGTGCAGGATGCCGGCGACCAGTTCGGCGATGGCCGCCGACACGAGCCCCCGCCTCTCCTGCGGGCTCTCCACGGCGCTGAGGTCGTGGAGGGGGGCGTTCGGCCCGTCCTGGTCGCGGGCGAGCGCGGGCAGCACCTCGGCCAGTCGCGGCACGCGCACGGCCGGCAGGCGGTCGGCGATCGCCTCCGGCGTCACGCGGGCGGCCGTGGTCACCTCCGCGCCCCGCGCCAGCGCGGCTTCGAGGGCGTCGAGCGCCTCGTCCGGGGTGAGCGGCGGCAGCAGCCGCGACAGGAAGCCCATCAGCTCCGGGTGCCGTGCCAGGTAGCCGGTCCCGCCGACGGCGCCCAGCCCCAGGGCGAGCGCCGGGAGCCCGTCCCGGCGGCGGGACCGGGCCAGGGCCTCCAGGCAGGCGTTGGCGGCCACGTAGTTGCTCTGCGCGGCGTTGCCGATGACGGTGGCGAGTGAGGACAGCAGGACGAAGAAGCCCAGCTCGCGGTCGCGGGTGAGCTGGTCGAGCACGTACGCGCCGGTCATCTTGGCGTTCAGCGCGGTGTGGAAGCGTTCGGCGGTCAGCTCGCTGAGCGGGGCGTCGTCCAGGACCATCGCCGCGTGGATGACGCCGCGCAGCGGGCGGTCGGTGCGATCGATGCTGTCGAGCACGGCGCGCAGCGCGGCCGGATCGGTCACGTCCGCGGCGTACGGGGTGGCGGTCGCGCCCTTGTCCTGCACGGCGCGCACGGTCGCCGCCGCTTCCGGCGCGTCCGGGCCGGCGCGGCTGACCAGGGCGAGGTGACGCGCGCCGCGCTCGGCCAGGCGTACGGCGGCGGCCGCGCCGAGCCCGCCGAGCCCCCCGGTGACGAGGTAGGTCCCCTCGGGGTCGAGCGTCATGGAACCCTGCCGCTGTTCGACGGCGAACGGCTGGTCGAAGGAGATCACCACCTTGCCGATGTGGCGGGAGTGCTGCAGGAGCCGGAACGCCTCGCTCACCCGCGCGGCCGGGTAGACCCGGTTGGCGATGGGGCGGTAATCGCCCCGGTGCACGAGACGGGTCACCCTGGTCACCTGGTCGGCCCACAGCTCCGGTTCGAGGAGGGGGCCGAGGTCCAGGTTGAGCGCGTACAGGCTCAGACTGTCGCGGAACGGGTGCAGCGACACCGACCGGTCGCCGTACAGGTCGAGCTTGCCCAGCTCGACGAAACGCCCGCCCCTGCGCAGCAGCTCCAGCCCGCGCGGGATGGCCTCACCGGCCAGCGAGTTGAGCACGACGTCCACGCCGCCCCCGGTCAGGGCACGGACGTGGTCGGCGAACCCGGGGTCGCGCGAGTCCACCACGTGCGTGACGCCGAGCAGGCGCAGCAGGTCGCGTTTCTCGGGGCTGCCCGCCGTGGCGACGGCCCGCGCCCCGACGTGGGCGGCGTGCTGGAGGGCGGCCAGCCCCACCCCGCCGGCCGCGCCGTGGACCAGCAGCGTCTCCCCCGGCCGCAGGCGGGCCAGATGGTCGAGCGCGTAGTGCACGCTCAGGCAGGCGATGGACAGGGTGGCCGCGTCGGTGAAGCTCATGCCGGCCGGCATGAGCCCGGCCAGCCCTTCGCGGGCCACGACGTGCGAGGCGAGCGACCCGCCGGTGGCGACGAACACGCCGTCGCCGATCCCGAACTTCGTGACGCCAGGGCCCGTCGCGGTCACCACCCCGGCGCACTCGATGCCGAGATGCGGGCCCAGGTAGGTGTCCTGCACCGCCTCCTCCGGCAGCAGCCCGCGGGCCCAGAGCACGTCGCGGTAGTTCAGGGCCGCGGCGCGCACCGCCACGACGATCTCGTGGGGGCCCGGCTCGGGCGGCGGGCCGGTCTGCTCCCAGGCGAGCCGGTAGCCGGGCCCCTGGTCGTCCAGCCGCAGCCGGAACGGCTCGTCTGCGGCGACGTCATGGGGACGGGTGACGGGCCGGGCCGTACGGACCCGCGGCACGAACCGGCCGCCTCCGGTCAGCACGATCTCGTCCTCGGCGGACGGTTCGAGCAGTTCGAGGATCAGGCGGTGCGCGTCCGTACGGGGTGATGCGCCCCGTTCCAGGGAGATGCGTCTGATCTCCAGGTCCGGTCGTTCGTTGGCGAGCGAGCGCGTCAGGCCCCACACGGCGGCGGCGGGTGGCGTACAGGGCTTTTCCGGAGCGGGGTGCAGGCCGGTCGGTGGCGTGACGACCCAGAGGCGGACGGTGAGCTTCGCCGGCAGGCGGTCGCGAGCGGCGGTCAGGGCCCGCAGGACCTGCGCGCGCCGCCCGGTGAGCCCGGCGACCGCCCCCGGCTCGCCTGCGGGTTCGTCGTCCAGCAGCAGCACGAGGTCGGCGGCGTCGGCGCCGTCGCCGACGGCCGCCGGCCAGCCGGATACCCCGGGCACGGTCGCGTCCAGCACGGTGGCGCGCAGCGCCGACGCGATCTCGCGGGCGAGCCCGTCGTCGGCGCCCCGCTCGGGCACCACGATCCACGCGGTGCCGGTGGCCGGGACCGGCTCCGTTTTCGGCTCGGGCAGGGCCGGCGCCTCGGCGCGGCCGAGCAGGACGGACGCCTCGGCCCCGGAGCCGAGCCGGGCCACGTCGCCGAAACCGCACTCCCCCAGCACCGCCGCCCACCGCGCGGCCGGGAGCAGCGGGCTCGCCGCTCTGAGGTCGACGTCGGTGAAGGACCACCAGCGTTCGAGCAGCCCGAACACGGCGACCAGCCGGTCGCTGTCATGCTGCTCCACCACGAGAAGCCGGCCGCCGGGCACCAGCAGGTCGCGGGCCCTGCGGACGGCGGCGCGCACGTCCGGCGCCGCGTGCAGGGCGCCGTCCGCCACCACCACGTCGTAGAACTCGCCGCCGAACCCCTGCTCGGCGGGCTCTCGCGCCAGGTCGAGCAGGCGGTACTGAACGAAGTCGTACGGCGCGAGACGTGCCGCGGCCCGCCGGAGGAACGCCTCGGAGGGGTCGGTGAACACGTACTCGGTCAGCCGGCGGGGCAGGACGGGCAGGAGCGCGGCCGTCATCCCCGCCGTGCCGCCGCCGAGCTCCAGAACGCGCAGCGGACGGTCCTCGGGCCAGGTGCGCACGATCTCCTCCAGCGCGGCCCGGGCGAGCCGCGAGTCGCAGCGCCGGCCCGGCGACGCGTCGAGCAGATGCTCCACGGTGTGCCCGCCGCCCTCCGGGAAGATCAGCTCCTCCGGGTCGAGCCGGCCGGTCAGCACCTGGTCGAGGTGGTGGCCGCAGCGCCCGCGCAGGATCAGCTCCGCCGAGTGGCCGGGGCGGGCGCGCAGGAGCTTCTGGAACAGCGCCTCGGGCGCCGGCTCGTGATCGCGGATGAGCAGGCCGCGCGCTTCGGCGATCGAGGCGAGCGCCGCCACGAGCCGCGCGTGCCGCGGCAGCACCCCCGCGCCGAGCAGCGCGGGCACGTCGAAGACGGCGGCGCCGGGCAGCAGGCGGGCGAAGGCCCGCGCGACGAAGTGCGCGGTGAGGTCGGCGAACTGCGTCCCGGCGTCGTCGCCGTCGCCGGCGCGGAGGGTGTCGCCGTCGCCGGCGCGGGCGGTGTCGCCGCCGTCCGGCCGGCAGGACGCGGGCCACGCGACGGGCCCCGCGCCGGAGCGGGACGCCGGCCGCAGCTCCGTCAGGTGCTCGACCACCGGCGTCCTGGCCGTCGTGGGCAGCCGCCGCACCCGGCAGCCCTCGATGAGCACGGCCACCTCACCGGTGTCGTCGCAGATCCTGACGTCGAACTCGGCCTCGTGCTCGGACACGTACGTGAGCTCGGTGTGGGCGAACCCCCACGGCGGCGGATTGCGCCAGCACCGCACCGCACGCACCGACACCGGCAGATATCCGTGACCACTGCCGATGAGCAGCGGAATCACCGTGTGCAACGCCCCGTCGAGCAGCGTGGGATGGGCCTCGTAGCCGCTCTGCGACACGTTGAGCACGTAGGATGCGAGCGCCTCTCGCGCACTCGTCCACAGCTCGCGCAGCACCTTGAAGCTCGGACCGTACGTGAAGCCCACGCCGGTCAGCTCGGCGTAGCAGGTGTCGTGGTCGCGATGCCGCGTGGCCCTGGCCCTCGCGCCTTTGACGTCCACCCGCCCGGGGGCCTCGCCGTGCAGCCGCCGCACCCTGCCGCGCGCGTGCATCCGCCACTCGCCCTCCTGCCCGGACCGGCTCGCGATCCGGAACAGGCCGTCCTCGTCGGACAGCGTGACCTGCGTCTGCCTGACGGGGTCGGCGGCCGACAGGGTCATCGCGGAGGGGAACCGCAGGGCCAGCACCTCGACGGGGCCGCCCAGCGCCCGGCGACCGGCCGCCAGGGCCATCTCGATGTACGCCGCCCCCGGCATGATCACTGTGCCGTCGATCTCGTGGTCGGGCAGCCACGGGAGGCGTTCGGGTTCGAGCCGCCCCTGCCAGGCCGGTTCCATGAGCGGCGCCCGCTCGCCTAGCAGCGGATGGTCCAGGGGGCGCGCCCACACCTGCGGGCCGCCGTGCCACTGGCGCTCACGTTGCCAGGGGTAGGCGGGCAACTCGGCGACGCGGCCAGGGCAGGGGAAGATCCGCGCCCAGTCCAGCGCGTCACCGGCGGCCAGCGCGGCCACCGCGCCCTCCACCAGGGCAGCCCCGTCGCCGTCCCGCCGCAGGGTGGCCACCGCCGTGACGCCCATCCTGGTCAGGTACGTGGCCAGGACCGGATGCGGCCCGATCTCGACGAACAGCTCACAACCACGCTCCTTCAGCCGCTCGACCGCCTGGGCGAACAGCACGGGACGGCGTACGTTGTGCCACCAGTAATCGGCGTCGAGCCCTTCCCGCGGCTCCCGCCCCGTCACCGTGGACACGAACGGCACGCCGGCGGCCCCGGCGCGCAGCCCGTCGAGCCCCACGCGGACGGCCTTCTCGGCCCCGTCCATGGCCGCGCTGTGGAAGGCGTGGTCGAGGTCCAGCGGCCGGAAGAACACGCCGCGGGAGGCGAGCTCGTCGCCCAGGGCGGCCAGCGCCTCGGGATCCCCGGCGACGGTCACGTCACGGCCGCTGTTGACCGCGGCCAGCTCAAGACGCCCCGCGTAGCGGGCCAGCACGTCCGCGGCCTCGTCCGGGGCGAGGCCCGCCGCCGCCATCCGGCCGAGGCCGGCGGTGGGGGCCTGGGCGCGGCTGCGTACGGCGACCACGCGCGCGGCCTGCCCCAGATCCAGGATCCCGGCCGCGTACGCCGCCGCGATCTCCCCGACACTGTGCCCGGCCACCGCGTGCGGGCGCACGCCCCAGTCCCGCAGCAGCTCCAGCAGGCCGACCTGGACGGCGAACAACGCCGGCTGGGCCACCTCGGTGAGCGCGAGCCGCGACCGCCGCGCGGGCGCGGCCAGCTCCTCGGCCACCGACCAGCCGAGCCACGGCGCAAGGGCGGCGTCGGCGGCGTGCACCGCGGCCCGGAAGACGGGCTCGCTCCGCAGCAGGTCGGCGCCCATGCCGGTCCACTGCGAGCCGTTGCCGGAGAAGACGAACGCCACCCGTCCCGAGGCCCCGCCGATCGCGCCACCGGCGGCATCGCCCGCGGCGAGCCGCGTGAGCCGGTCGGCGGCCTCGGCGGCCGAGCCCGCGACGACCGCCGCCCTGAGCTCCCGACGGCCGCGCCGCCGGCACGAGGTGTAGCTGAGGTCGTAGAACTCCTCGCCGGAGGCCGTCGACAGCCGGGCCGCGAGCCGGCGCGCCGACTCGGCCAGCGCGGCCTCGTTCCGCGCCGACACCATCACGGGCAGCCGGCGGCGCGGCCGCGCGGCGGGCCCCGGCGGGACGGCGGGCGGGGCGGCGAGCACGGCGTGCGCGTTGGCGCCGCCGAAGCCGAAGGAGTTCACCCCGGCGACCCTGCGCCCGCCCGGCTGCTCAACAGGCCGCGGCTCGGTGACGGGAAGCAGCCGTAACCCGGCGAAGTCGATGCGCGGGTTGGGCGGGTCGCCGTGCAGCGAGGCCGGGATCCGCCCGTGGCGGAGCACGAGCACGGCCTTCAGGAGGCCGGCGACGCCCGCGGCCGCCTCCAGATGGCCGACGTTGGTCTTGATCGAGCCGATCGGCAGCGCCCGGCTGCGACGGCGTCCCAAGGCCCTGCCGATCGCCTCGCACTCGACGGGGTCGCCCGCCGGGGTGCCGGTGCCGTGCGCCTCGAAGTAGACCAGCTCGTCGGCCGCGACCCCGGCCTCACGGTAGACCTCGCGCAGCAGCCGCTCCTGGGCGTACGGGCTGGGCAGGCTCAGACCCGGAGTGCGGCCGTCGGCGTTGGCGCCGGTGCCCAGCACCACCGCGTGCACCCGGTCGCCGTCGGCCTGGGCGTCGGCCAGGGACTTCAGCACCAGGAAGCCGCCGCCCTCGGAGCGGACGTAGCCGTCGGCCTCCGCCGAGAAGGCGTGGCAGCGGCCCCGGGGCGACAGCATCGACGCCTTGGCGAAACCGACGAAGGGGTAGGGGCTGATGAGGATGTTGACGCCGCCGGCGAGCGCGATCCGCCGCCCTCCGCCGGCGACGTACTGGACGGCCTGGTGGAGGGCCATGAGCGCGGAGGAGCAGGCGGTGTCGACGGTCATGCTCGGGCCGTGCAGGTCCAGGGCGTGCGAGACGCGGTTGGCGATGTTGCCCGCCGAGGTGCCGGCGTTGGTGTAGGCGTTGATGCCGGCGGGGTCGCTCACCTGCATGATCTCGTAGTCGTGGGTGGAGGCTCCCACGTACACGCCGGTGGCGGAGCCGGCCAGGACGGCCGGGTCCAGCCCGGCGTCGTCGAACGCCTCCACGGCCAGCTCCAGCATCAGCCGCTGCTGCGGGTCCATGGCGGCGGCCTCGCGAGGCGAGATCCCGAAATAGCCGGTGTCGAAACCCGCGACGTCGTCCAGGAACCCGCCCGCGACCGTGTAGGTCTTGCCGGGGCTGGCCGGGTCGGCGGCGACGAACCGCCCGGGCTCGAAACGGTCCGGCGGCACCTGCGTGACCAGGTCCCGGCCCGCCGAGAGCGCCGCCCACAGGCCGTCGAGGTCGCTGATGCCGCCGGGCAGCCGGCAGCCGATCCCGACGATGGCGACAGGGGTCATGGAGAGCCTCCGATCTCGTCGCGCACGAGTGCCGCGAGTCCGTGCTGAAGGGTGATCCGGGCCCGGAAGCCGAGCTCGGCCGCGGCCCGGCCGGTGGTGCACGTCCAGGAGGGGCAGCGCAGCTCCCGGGCCTTGTCCCTGTTGAGTATCGGTACGGTCCCGCGGACCCTGCCGACGACCTCCGCGCCGGCCGCCGCCAGGTCGACCAGCGGGCCGGGCACCGGGATGACGAGCGGCGGGCGGCGGCCCAGCGCCCGGGCGAGCGCCAGGCAGATGTCCTCGGCGCTGTGCTCGACGCCGTCGCACACGGTGTAGACGCCGGCCGTGGGATCGTCCTGCCGTACGGTCCCGCCCCGTTCGGCCGCGGCCAGCAGTGCCGTGCACAGGTCGCCGACGTGGATGAGGCAGAACCGCTTCGGCCCGAGGCCGCCCTTGAGCATCACCCCGCGCCGCGCCATGGGCAGCAGCGACGGCAGGAACTCGGTGTCGCCGGGCCCGTACACGACGGGCGGACGGACGATCACCACCGGCAGCCGCCCGGCCACGCGACGGGCGGCCGTCTCGGCCGCCAGCTTGCTCAAGCCGTAGTACGAGACAGGCGGGCTCACGGCCAGTGAGGAGCACAGCACCAGGCGGGGCGGGTCCGGGCGCGCGGTCAGCGCCGACAGCAGCCGCCCGGTCCCCTCCGCGTTGACGCGGAAGTAGTCCGCCGGGGCGCGCGCCTTGACCAGGGCGGCCAGATGGATCACCCGGTCGGCGGCGGCGACCGCCTCGGGCAGCCCCGCACCGGTCTCCAGGTCGCCCTCGACGCAGTCGGCGCCCAGCCGGTCGAGCTCGTGCCGCCACCGTGGCGCGGACGAGACGCGTACGAGGGCCGTGACCGCGTGACCGTCGGCCCGCAGCCGCCGCACCAGACTCCTGCCGATGAAGCCGGTCGCCCCCGTGACCAGGAAACGTCTCACCGTGGCGGCTCGCAGCCACGCCGGTAGATCCGGTAGGTCTTGGAGCGGCGGGCGCCGATGTAGCGGGCCACGCCGTTGGCGGCGTCGTTGTCCTCCAGGATCCAGGAGAACTCGACGCGGCGGATGCCGAGCTCGCGGGCGGCCCGCATGGCGCGCGCCCCGAGTTCGAGCACCACCCGGTCGTCCCGGTTCTCCGCCCGTACGCCGAGCAGGACCAGCCTGGCCGCGTCCAGGTGGCGCAGGGCGCGCGCGAAGCGCAGCAGGCCGAGGGGCGTGAGCCGGCCTCGCGCGGCCCTGAACGCCGGGCCGGCGTCGGGGACGCCGATCAGCGCGCCCACCGTCTCGCCGTCGCGCTCCGCGATGAGCGTCAGCTCGGGCCGCAGGATCGGCTTCAACGTACGGACCAGGTGACGGAACTCCTTCTCCGTGGCGGGCACGAAGCCCCAGTTGCCCGCCCACACCTGGTTGAAGACCGCCCAGATCTGCGAGGCCGCGCTGTCGAGGTCGGCCAGCCGGAGCGGCCGGACCGTGTACGGGGAGCCTTCGGCCAGGGCGTCGGCCAGGGGCAGGAACTCGTCGGGCACCTGGTCCCAGGTGAGCTCCCACGCCCACAGGTCCTTGGCCTTGACGCAGCCGCACGCCTCAAGAAGCCGGGGGTAATAGGCGGGGTTGTACGGCATGAGCACCGCCGGAGCCCGGTCGAAGGAGTCCACGAGCAGGCCGCACTCGTGGTTCGTCGACAGGCTCACCGGGCCGAGCATGGTGCGCAGGCCGCGCTCGGCCAGCCAGCCGGCCGCGGCCTCGAACAGCGCGTGCGCGACCCCGGGGTCGTCCACGCACTCGAACATGCCGAAGAACCCCTCGTCCGCGCCGTGCAGCTCGTTGTGCCGGGGATTGCGGACGGCCGCGATGCGGCCGGCCACCCGCCCGCCGCGCCTGGCCAGGAAGAGCGCGGCCTCGGCGTAGTCGAAGAACGGGTTGCGCCGGGGATCGAGGAACGCGCGGCGCTCCCGGTCCAGAGGCGGGATCCACGGGTCCTCCGGCCGGTGGATCAGGTGCGGGAACCGGATGAAGGCGGTCAGGTCGGAACGTCGCCTCACCGGCTCGACGGTCACCGCCGTCGCCGTCACCGTCCGGCGCCCTGCGGCCCGATGACCCCCACGGCCGTGCCGGCCTCGGCGAAGGCCCCGATGATCCGGTCGAGCTGCGCGTCGGTGTGCGCCGCGGTCGCGCTGATGCGGATCAGCTCCCGGCCGTGCTGCACTGCGGGGTGGATCACCGCGCCGGTGAAGACCCCCGCGTCGAACAGCGCCCGCCACAGCCGCAGGCACGTCATGAAGTCGCCGACGTGCACCGGCACCACGGGCGTGGGCGCTGACCCGACCTCGTAGCCGAGACGCCGGAGACCATCGCGCAGCCGGGCCGCGTTGTCCATCACGCGCCGGCGGCGTTCCGGCTCGGCCTCGACGAGTTCGAGCGCTTTGAGCGCCGCCGCGACCGAGGCCGGCGTCATGGACGCGGAGAACACCGCCGGGGAGGCCCAGTGGCGGATGTAGTCGATGACGTCCGCCTCGCCGGCCAGCGCCCCGCCGAGCGAGGCCAGGCTCTTGGAGAAGGTGGTCATGACCAGGTCGACGCCGCTCTCCAGCCCCAGCAGCTCGGGTACGCCGCGGCCGTCCGCGCCGAGCACGCCCAGGTCGTGCGCGCAGTCGAGCATCAGGCGGGCGCCGTGCCGCCCGGCCAGCTCGGCGATCCTGGGCAGGTCGCACATGTCGCCGGCCATGGAGAAGACCCCTTCGGTGACGATGAGCACGCCGCTGCCGGCGGGGGTGTCGGCCAGGAGCCACTCCAGATGCTTGGTGTCGTTGTGCCGGAACACGCGCTCGACGGCTCCGCCCAGGCGTACGGCGTCGCGCAGGGAGGCGTGGTTGTCCTGGTCGGTCAGGACGACGTCGTCCTCGCCGAGGAGTGCCGACACCGCGAGGTTGGTCTGGAACCCGGTGGACAGGGCGACTGCGGCCTCGCGGTGCAGGAAGGCCGCCAGGCGTTCCTCCAGTTCGAGGTGCAGCGCGTAGGTGCCGTTGGCGAGGCGGGATCCCGAGCAGGAGGTGCCGTGTTCGGCGATCGCCTTGCGGGCCGCCTCCCGTACGCGTGGATCGGCGGAGAGCCCCAGGTAGTCGTTGGACGCCGCCATGATGACCGGCCGTCCGTGAATGCGCGCCTCACCGGGTGAGAGCATCGTCTCGACAGGCGGTGCGAACGGGTAGAGCCCGGCGGATTTGAAAATGCGGTGGGTTTCCCAGCTGCGACATTTGTCGAAGACGTCCGCCATGACTCGCACTATGACGGTCACCGGCTCGGCTGAACATGTCGTGCCAGTGAGACAAGAGTTTCCCGGTGCTCCTGCGGGCAGGTCGCCCTACTCGCCGCGCCACATTCCCGAAATATCCCCATATAGCAGGTCGGACGGCCACGCAGGTGTGACCATCGCGGAAGTCATCGCCCCCGACCCGGCCTGACTATCTTTATCCGCGTCGACGCCAATTCCCTTTACGGAGGCGCATGGGCACGCTCGCGATTGTCCACGACGCGGCCGTCGCCTTCGTCATCCTCGCGGCGTCACGCGCGGTGAAATTCGCCGGACAGGCCACGGCGCGGCCCGCACTCGGGGACGCGTTATGGGCCGCGGCGCTGGCGGCAGGGGCGGCGCTCGCGGAGCTGGCGGGCGGCCCTGCCGGCCGCGCCGTGGCCTCCGCCCTCGTGCTGGCCGTGGTGGTCACCGTATGGATCGGGGCCGCGATCTGGCGGGTGTTCACCGTCGAGGTCGGCCGGCTCGCCTTCGACGGCATGGCCCAGTCGCGGGTTTTCCGCGAGCCCGCCGAAGTGGACTGGGTACGCAACTGGACGATCGCCTTCTACCGCGACCACCCCGGCTTCGCCCTGCTGCCGCTGCTCGCGATCGGCTGGCTCGCGGTGCCGTACCTGCCGCTCCACGTGCAGGGCGCGGCCCGGATCGCCGTCGTGGCCGTACTGGTGGCCTGGCTGGCCATGACGCCCGCCCGTACCCGCGCGAGCTGCTGGCTCGGCTGCGCGCTGGCCGCCGCGCTCGCCCCCGCCGCCCCCACTCCCCCGCCGCAATGGTGGCACCTGGCCACCGTGCTCGCCCTCCTGCCGGCCGGCCGCCTGCTGCGCCGGCGCGGGCTGCTACGCGGCTCGATCGCCGGCGACTGCCTGCTCCCGCGCCCCTGGCCCGCCCCGCCCCGCACCCGCTCTCCTGCCGTCACCGCCTGGCAGGCACGACCGCCCCGCCGATCGCCGTACGCCGGAGCCCTGCGAGGCCACGACGTGCTGCTGATCACCCTGGAGTCCGTCGGCCGCGACCACCTGGCCCGATTCACGCCGGACGGCGCCCGTACCCCCTTCCTGGACGCCCTGTACGCCCACGCCGTGGTCTCGCCCCGCCACGTCGCGCCCTCGCCGCTGACCACGAACGCGCACGTGCTCCTCGCCCACGGCCGCTACCGCGCCGACGGGGAGTCACAGGTCCACCGGCTGAACGCGGCCGGCTACCGCACCGCGTACCTCACCTCGGCCCGCACCAGCTACTACGGACTGGGCGACATCCTCGCCGGCGCCGGCTACCAGACCCTCGTCGACCGCTCCCGGCTGGGCGGCCACATCACCGACAGAGAACTCCCCGAGGCAGGCGCCGACGCCCTCCTCGCCGACCTGCCCGCCGGCCGGGCACCGCTCTTCCTGCACGTGCACACCACCGACACCCACGTCCCCTACCGGGTCCGCGACCCCCGCTTCCGCCGCAGGGGCGACGGCCGGCGCGACCGGTTCCTCGACGCGCTGGAGGAGGCCGACGACACCCTCCGCCGCCTGCACGAGACCCTGCTGGAACGAGGCGTGCTGCGCGACCCGCTGATCGTCGTCACCGCCGACCACGGCGAATCCTTCGGCCAGCTCGGCTACCACTTCCACGCCACCGCCGTGACCGCGGAACAGACCCTCGTCCCCCTGGCCATCGCCCACCCCGCCCTGCCGGCCGCGCAGATCTCCTGGTCGTCCCACCTCGACGTACTGCCGACCATCCTCGACCTCACCGGCGTCGCCGCCGCGCCGTCCCACGGCGAGTCCCTCTTCCACCTCGACCGCCCGCAGCGCCTGGCCCTCTGGGTCGGCCACCCCATGAGGCGCAGCACCTCCTGCTACGGCCTGATCGACGGCGAGCGCAAGCTGATGATCGACCTGGTCACCGAGCGGTGCTTCGCATCGGACTGGGAGGACCGCTCCCCCCGCCCGCTGCACGGCCCGGAACGACGCCACGCGACCCAGTCGGCGACGACGGCGCTGCGCCGGCTGGGCCTCGACTGACCTGGGGCCTCAGGTCGTGGTGGTGGGCTTGTCGAGACCGGTCAGCCTGGCCAGGGCCGCGAAGCCGTCATCGCTGCCCGGCCAGTGCCGCCGCACCGCCTGCACCCCGGCGCGGCGCACCACGGACCGCAGCACCGCGATGACGATGACGGCATCGTCGGCGTACCCGAGCACCGGGATTAAGTCGGGCACCAGATCGATCGGAAAGGCCAGGTAGGCCAGCAACAACGCGAGCCGCACCCGCACCCCGCGCGGCAGCTCGGGATCGGCCGCCAGCCGGCGCACCAGCCGCAGCACATCGGGCAACAGCCGCAGCGCCTCCCGCAGCAACCCGCCGCGCGGCCGCACGACCGCCAGCACGCCGATCAGCGCCACCCAGGCGACCAGCAACGCGCCCGCGACCCCGATCAGCAGATCCCATCCCCATGACCCGGTCATGCCTGCCCGCTTCCCTGCGCCGCGAGGACGGATCGCTCCAAGGGAGCCAGAAATCCGCCCCGAAAATCCCTGCTTGAGCTGAACAGACGTTAGCGAACCCCGACCTGATGATCAGGGTCGGGGTTTCGCGCCGGGTGGCGGTGAGCCGCGGCCGGGGCGCTCGGCGGCTAAGGACTGCCGAGGCGGTGGGCCCGGTCGAGCAGGTATCGCCGTTCGACCTGGTTGCCGGTCAGCTCGGCCGCCTCGCGGTACAGTCGCGCCGCGCCGGCCGCGTCGCCGGTCAGCTGGAGCAGGTGGGCGCGGACCGCGCGTTCGCGTTGCCGGGTCAGCGGTTCCTGGTCCAGCCGGTGGCGGCGGTTGAGGTCGTCGAGCAGCGCCAGCCCCCGGCCCGGCCCGTACGCCTGGGCCACCGCCACCACCCGGCTCAGCCGCACCGGCGCGGTCGGGGTGAGCCGTTCCAGCCACACGTACAGCGCGGCGATCTGCGGCCAGTCCGTCCGGTCCGGCGTCGGGGCCGCGGCGTGCACGGCCGCGATGGCGGCCTGCAACTGGTACGGGCCCACCTCGCGCCGGCTCCAGACGCTGTCGATCAGCTCGGTCCCTTCCCGGATCAGGCCGGGATCCCATTGCGTCCGGTCCTGTTCCTCCAGCGGCACCAGCTCGTCATCGCCGCCCGTACGGGCGCGGCGCCGTGACTCCGTCAGCAGCATCAGCGCGAGCAGACCGGTCACCTCGGGGTCGCCCGGCAGGGAGTCGCGGAGCATGCGGGTCAGCCGGATCGCCTCGCGGGTGAGGTCGACGCGGGCGAGCTCGTCACCGGCGGAGGCCGTGTAGCCCTCGTTGAAGATCAGGTAGAGCACCTGCGTCACGGCGGCCAGCCGGCTGTCCCGGTCGGCGCCGGTCGGCGGGGTGAAACGGGCACCGGCGCGGGCCAGCTGCTGCTTGGCGCGGCTGATCCGCGTGCCCATGGTGGGCTCGGTCGTGCCGAAGGCGTGCGCGATCTCGGCGGTGGTAAGGCCGCCGACGGCCCGCAGCGTGAGCGCCACCTGGGAGGTGGCGCTCAGCGCGGGGTGGCAGCAGAGCAGCAGCAGGGCGAGGCTGTCGTCGGTCTCCTGCGGCGGGTGCGCCTGCCGGGCCGGCTCCCGCGTGGCCAGCTCGGCGGCGCCGGCCTCGTGCTCGCGGCGGCGCCGGGCCTGCTCGGACCGGAGCAGATCGACCATCCGCCGGTAGCCGATCCGGATCAGCCAGCTGCGCGGGTTGTCCGGCACGCCGTCGGCCGCCCAGGTGCGGCTCGCGGCCAGCAGCGCCTCCTGGACCGCGTCCTCGGCGACGTCGAAGTGACCGAAGCGACGCACGAGCGCGCCGAGCACCTGCGGCGCCTCCGTACGCAGCAGGTGCTCCACCTCGCCGGAACGGCCGGTCATGCCGCGAAGTCGCCGCCCATGATCGGGCGGATCTCGATCGGCTCGCCCAGCACCTCGACGACCCGCGAGACGATCTCGACGGCGCGTTCCCTGCTGGCCACGTCGATCACGGCGAAGCTGGCCAGGACCTCCTTCAGCTCGGCGAACGGCCCGTCGGTCGCCACCACGCCGTCCGGGCCCTTGCGCACGGTGGTGCTGACCACCGGGTGGCCGAGGCCCTCGCTGCCGACGAACTCGCCGGTGGCGATCAGCTCCTGCTCGAACTTCTGGTACGCGGCGAACGCGGCCAGCGCCTCCTCGGACGGGGTGTCGGCGGTCGCGGCGTCCCAGGCGGCGGCCGGGGTGTAGCTGAGCAACAGGTACTTCACGATGATCCTCTACTGGAGAGTGCTGAGGGAAAGGGTATGCCGGGTCAGGCGGAGCGGCGCAGGGACAGTGCGACGACGGTCGTCCAGGTGAAGGCGACCAGGCCGTTGACGGCGATCTGGATGCTCATGTGATCGGGCGACATGGGCAGCAGCAGGACGAGCCCGGCGGCGCCGCTCAGCGCGGCAGGCAGCACGGCGCGGCGGCGGGCGTACCGGACGGTCAGCACGAGGGCGGCGACGGCCAGCGCGGTGAAGGAGACGGCGGCCGCGACCGAGTGCGCCACGCCGTGCCAGGACATCTGGGCGGCCGGTCCGTCGGGGGTGCCGGCGGGGAAGCCGTTCTCCGGATCCATGGTGAACAGCCCCGCGCAGACCATCCCGGCGCCGAAGATCCCGACGAGGATCGGCAGCGCCCGCCGTCCGATTCCCTCGGTGAGGGTGCGCCTGACGCCCGCGGCCAGCGCCAGCCCGCCGAGGCCGGCGAGCACGAACGTGGCGATCTGGATCCAGCCGAGGTCGCCGGTGGCGAGCTGGCTGATCGGGTGCCGGCTGAGGTCGAAGCCTTCGCGGGTGAGCATCTGAGCGACGGCCGAGGCGAAGAAGGCCGGCCCGGCGAGGGCCCCGGCGAGCAGCAGACGGCCGGACGCGGTGGGAGTGATGCGGACAGCGGGGATGGCGGTGGCCATGACGTCCTCCTTGAGAGTTCCTGCCGCTACCTCGTCACCGGGACCGGGACTTCGACATGGTGACTCGTGTGAGCTGAGTCACATTCAATCGATGTCGAGGGCCGGGGTTCGCCTCCGAGGTACCGGCAAGCACTCACCAAGGAGGACGAGATGGACACGATGCCCGTCACCAGCCGGCCGAGCGCCGAGCTGAAGGCCCTGGACCGCCTGGTCGGCACCTGGGCGGTCACCGGCGGCGCCGAGGGAACGGTGCGCTACGAGTGGATGCCCGGCGGCTTCTTCCTGTTCCAGCACGTCGAGCTCACCCACGACGGCCATCGGATCACCGGTCTGGAGGTGATCGGCAACCTGCGCCCGTTCGGCGAGCCGGTCGGCGCGGACGTGGTGTCGCGCTTCTACGACTCGGCCGGCGACACGCTCGACTACGTGTACGAGCTGACCGGCGACAAGCTGACCATCTGGGGCGGCGCGAAGGGTAGCCCGGCGTACTACGAGGGCACGTTCAGCGCCGACGGCGCCACGGTCACCGGCGCATGGGTCTACCCCGGCGGAGGCGGATACGCCTCGACCATGACCCGGATCTGACACCGGGCTCCGCGGGAGTTCCGCGAGCAGCGCCGGACCGGCTCTCGCGGAACTCCCGCAACCGCACGTGAGGGCACCGCCGCATCGATCGCACGGAGGCCGCGCCGAAGTCTCAACCGGGGGTTCAACGTTACGGTTGACGTCATGGCAGATGTCTCCACCACGATCGAACTCAGCCTGTCCGAACTCCGCGAGGTCGCCGCCTACGCCGTGGCGTGCGCGCGGCCCGCCTTGACGATCTTCGAACGGGAACGCCCCGACGATCCGCGCCCCCGGGCCGCGATCGAGGCCGCGCGGACGTTCGCGGACGGAGCCAAGCGGACCAAGGCGCTCCGTGACAGCGCGTGGGCGGCGATGCGCGCGGCCCAGGAGGCGCGCGACGCGGGACTCGCCGCGGCGTGCGACGCCGCGCGGGCGGCCCTGGCCGCGGCCAGCGCGGGATACCTGCATCCCCTGGCCAAGGCCACCCAGGTCAAGCACATCCTCGGACCGGCCGCCCATGCCGCGCGAGCGTTCGAGCTGTCCGCCGGCGACAATCCCTCCGTCGGAGCCGATCACCTCGCGCAGGCGCGAGCCCTCGCCGGTCCCGTCGTCGTGGACGTCCTGAGGCGCTACCCGCCCGCCCCGCCCGGCGGCGGGCGGGTCGGAGAGCTGCTCCGTCAGCTGGACGCGTCGCTCCGCTGAGGTTCTCGTGGCCGTGGGTCTACATCGTCGTCCCGCCTGAGACGTCGAGCCGGTGCCCGGTGACATAGCGGCTGTCGCCGGAGGCCAGGAAGGCGACGGCGTCGGCCACGTCCTGCGGCGTGCCCAGCCGGCCGAGGGGCGTCTGTGACGACAGCCAGGCCAGGGCCTCGCCGACCAGGCGTCCTTCGTGCATGTCGGTGTCGATGACGCCGGGGGCCACGAGGTTGACGGTGATGCCGCGCGGCCCGAGCTGCTTGGCCAGGGCGACGGTCATGACGTCGAGCGCGGCCTTGGACATGGCGTAGTCGATCGCGCGGGGCATGGCCGCCCCGCGGGTCAGCATGGTGCCCACGGTGATGATCCGCCCGCCGTCGCGCAGCCGTGGCAGGACCTGCTGGGTGACGAAGAACGGCGCGGTGGTGTTGACCGCGAACAGGCGCTCGAAGCCCTCCCGGGTGACGCCGTCGATCTCGCTCTGGCCGCCGAGGACGCCCGCGTTGTTGACCAGGACGTCCAGCCCGTCGGCGTGCGCGTCGAAGGCGGCCCACAGGGCTTCGGCGTCGCCGGGCGCGCCCAGCTCGGCCTGGACGGCGAAGGCCCGCCCGCCGGAGGCTTCGATGGCGGCGACGGTGTCCTTGGCGGCGGCGTGGTTGCCGCCGTAGTGGACCGCGACCTGGGCGCCCTCGCGGGCCAGCCGGACGGCGATCGCACGGCCGATGCCCCGGCTCGCGCCGGTCACCAGCGCCGTCTTACCGGTCAATGTCATGATCACGCCTCCAATTCGCGTACCTCGTACGAGAAAGGGACCATAGCCATTCAGGTACCATGTACGCAAATAGCGGCGAAGGGACGTGCATGACCGACGAGGCGGCGACCAGCATCTGGATGCAGCCGGAGGAGCGCGAGCGCTCCGGCCCGGGGCGACGCCCCGGCTACAGCCGCGAGCAGATCACCCGCGCGGCCGTCCGGATCGCCGACGCCGAGGGCGTCGAGGCCGCGACCATGCGGCGGATCGCGGGCGAGCTGGGCACCGGCGCCATGTCGCTCTACCGCTACGTTCCCCGGCGCGACGACCTCTTCGACCTCATGATCGACCTGGCGATGGGCGAGATCGAGCTCCCCGACGGCCCGTCCGGTGACTGGCGCGGCGACCTGACACTGCTGGCCCGGCAGGTCCGCGCCGCCGGCCTGCGCCATCCCTGGCTGATCGCGCTGCTCACCGGCCGGCCCACGCTGGGGCCCCACCTGCTGCGCGTGCACGAGTTCGCACTCGGCGCCTTCGACGGGACCGGGCTCGACATCGACGACGTCACCGGTTTCGTCGGCATGCTGAACGACTACGTCCACAGCGCGATCCGCCGCGAGATCGGCTGGCTGGAGGAGGCCCGCCGCACCGGCCTGGACCCCGAGCGCTGGAAACGGGACTACATGGGACCGTACGTCCGCCAGGTCGTCGAGTCCGGCGCCTTCCCCCGGTTCAACCGAACGGTCCTCGACTCCCGCACCGCCCACCTCGCCCCCGAGGAACGCTTCCGGCACGGACTCGACCGCGTCCTCGACGCCATCGCCGCGCTCATCCCGTCGCTCCGTCCTCGTTGAGCGGGGGCGACGTCAGCCGAGGGTCTGTTCGACGAGGTCGAGGTAGGCGTGTCCGGCGGCGACGTCGTCCGGCCGGCCGAGCGCCGCGAAGCCGTCCAGCAGTTGGCGCAGCGCGGCGAGGTGGTGCCGCCAGGAGGCGCCGGGCTGTCCTCCGTGTTCATGGGGGACATTTCATCGCAATCGGCGAGGTTGCGCAGGAGCGCCCTCACCTCCTATCTTGGAACGGCTATTCCAAGATAGGAGGCGGCGGATGCCCGACGTCAAACACTTCGATCCCGAGCTGACATTGGACCAGGTGGTAGCCCTGTTCTGGCAGCGCGGGGCCGACACCACCGGCATCGCCGACATCGTCCAGGCGACGGGGCTCAGCCGCTCCAGCCTGTACGCGACCTTCGGCGGCAAAGCACAGCTGCAGGCCGCCGCGCTGGGCCGCTACCTGGAGCGGCAGTCGCGGCCGGTGTTCGACGCCCTGGCCGCCGACGAGCGCGGCGTTCCGGCCATCGCCGCGTTCTTCGAGCGGCTGGTGGCGGCGCGCTGTTCGGGCGAGCACGCCCGCTGGGGCTGCCTGGTCACCAACACGCACGCGACGGCGAGCGGCGGCCTGCCGGAGATCCGGAACATCCTGGACCGCCACCACGACACGCTGCGGGCGGCGATGCGCGCCGCGCTGGAGGCGGCCCGCGCCGCCGGCCAGCTCCGGCCCGGCCTGGACCTGGAGGGGGCCGCCGAAGCGCTCACCCTGCAGGCCTACGCGGTCAACCTGCGCTCACGGGCCGGCGCCGAAGCGGCCGTGCTGCTGGCGGGCGTGCGCGCCGTACTCGATGGTTTCACCACTCCCGAGGAGAAGCGATGAGCGAGTTCCGTACGTACGACGAGAGCGACGCCCCCGAGGCGGCGCGCCCCGTGCTGGCGGCGGCCAAGAAGCGGATGGGCTTCGTGACCACGCTGAACGGGGTGATGGCGGAGTCGCCGGAGCTGCTGGCCGGCTACAACGCGCTGGCCGAGCAGTTCGGCAGGTCGTCGCTGCCGGCGGCGGCCAAGCAGGTGGTGCTCATCACGGCCAGCGTGGCCAACGGCTGCGAGTACTGCGTGGCCGCGCACTCCACGCTCGCGCTGCGCGCCCGGGTGCCGGCCGAGGTGGTCGAGCCCCTGCGCGCCGGCCGGCCGCTGGCCGACGAGGCGCTGGAGGCGGTACGCCGCCTCACCCAGGCGGTGGTGACGCAGCGCGGATGGGTGGCCGAGGCCGAGATCGAGGCGTTCCTGGCCGCGGGGCACACGCGCCGCCACGTGCTGGACATCGTGCTCGGGGTGGGCATGAAGACCCTGTCCAACTACACCAACCACATCGCCTCCACTCCGCTCGACCCGGCCTGGGCCGACCAGGCGTGGACCCGGGAGCAGGCGACCGATGACCGTCACCCGGACGCGGTCTGCACAGCGAGCTCTCCGGCGGGGTCCTGACCGGCCGGCGGGCGCGCGGCGCGCAGGGCGGCCTCGACGCGGCCGTTGCTGGTCATGGTCGCGGTGACGGCGGTCATGGCCAGCAGGAGGCCGGCGGCGGCGTAGAGCGGGGTGCGCAGGTCGTAGGTGGTGGCCAGCCAGCCGCCGAGGCCCTCGATCGTGGCGGTGCAGGTCAGCGCGGTGCCGGTGCCGAGACGCCGGCCGAGGAAGGCGGCGATGCCCGCGCCGAGCAGGCCCCCGGCGGCCTCGGCGGTGAGGAGCAGACCGAAGCCGAGGGCGCCGACGCCGAGACGTTCGTGCGCGAACAGGGCCAGGATGGTCTCCACGGCGAGGAAGGCGACGTTCCCGACCGCCGGGCGGAGCGCGAGCCCGAGCAGCAGCCGGTCCTTGAAGACGTAGGCGGCTCCGGCCCGCGCCTGCCGCAGCAGCGAGTCGCGGGCGCCCGCGGCCGGGCGCGGCACGGCGGGCAGCGACCGGACGAGCAGCGCGGACAGCGCGAACGACACCGCGTCGGCGAGCAGCGGCACCGAACGTCCGAGCGCGAGCAGCGCGCTGCCCGCGGGCGGCCCGGCGAAGCCGGACGCCGCGGTCTGGGCGCCGCGCAGGCGGGCGTTGGCGCGCTGCAGGAGCGCGGGGTCGCGGCGGAGCAGATCCGGCAGGTACGCCGTGGCGGCCGTGTCGAAGAACAGCCCGCCAAGGGCCAGCAGGAACGCGGAGGCCGCCAGCAGCGGGATGCTCAGCACGTCGAGGGCCGCCGCCGCGGCGGGCACGGCGAGCAGCACCGCACGCGCGGCGTCCGTGACCCACATCGTGCGGCGGCGGTCCCAGCGGTCCACCAGCGCACCGCCGAGCACTCCGAACAGCAGCCAGGGCAGCGTCCCCGCGGCCGTGACGACGGCCAGCGCCATCGGATCCCGGGTCAGCGTCACCGCCAGCAGCGGCAGCGCGGCATGCGTCACGCCGTCACCGAGCGAGGACACCGTCTGCGCGGTCCACAGCCGCCCGAAGCCGGTCGGCAGCTTCGTCGTCATTCGGCGTCCTCCCCGGCCTGCCGGCGCGAGGCCGGCCGGAACAGCGCGAAGACCAGCGACACGTCCGGAAGCGACGGATCGGACAGCGTCCGGTACTCGTCCGCCAGCGCCTCCAGGCGCGCCCCCAGCTCCGCGAACTGCTCCTCGGTGAGTCGCAGATGGGTCATCTTCACGTGCCGCTCGCCGTCCGCCGGCGACGCCTCGAGGTCCGCCACCGCGTTCCGCAGCAGCACGTCCGGCTGCCCCGGCCCCGGATCCGGCAGCTCGATCGAGCGCGCGGCCATCGCGTAGTACCGCTCGGTGACGCCTCTCACCTTCCGGGTCCGCACCACCTTCACCAGGCCGGCCCGTTCGAGCAGCCGTACGTGATAGCTCGAACTCCCCTTCGCCAGGCCCATCCGCTGGGCGATCTGCGTGATCGTCGCCGGTTCGAAGCGGAGCATGGCCATGATCCGGTGGCGCGTGAGGTTGGAGACGGCGCGCAGCTGCTCGTCGGTGGTGACGTGAAACGTCTCGGGGAGATCATCGGTAGGCACGCGGACAATGGTCAAGGATTCTTGACCATTGTGCAAGGGGGCCGGGGCCCATTGGCGTGGCCCCGGCCGAAATGATCAGTGGCTCACCAGACCGACCCGGTTGCCGTCGGGGTCGGCGAACACCGCGATCCGCCCCATGGGCGTCGGCGCCGGTTCCATGACGCGGCTGCCGCCGAGGCTCTCCGCACGCTCCAGCGCGGCCTCGACGTCGTCGACCGCGAAGTAGACCACGACCCCGGTGTACGGGCTGCCCGGCCCGGCCTGGCCGATGCCGCCCGCCGGGCGGTCGCCGTCACCGCCGACGAGCGCGTAGGTCTCGTCGATGGCGTTCACCGTCCAGCCGAACAGCTCCCGGTAGAAACGCCGCGCTCGCGGAGCGTCAGGGGTGGAGATGTCGAACCATCCGATCGACGTCATGGCAGTCCTCCTCAACGAGGGCCCGTGTGGCCCATCACCTGGTAGGACTGCTGCTTTAGGGCACAATCGTCGTTCATGGGGGAAATTTCTTCTGGGCTCCAGGCTGACCTGGACCGGGCTCGCGCGGGGGACGACGCCGCCTTCGCCCGGCTCGTGGGACCGCTGCGCCAGGAGTTGCACGCCCACTGCTACCGCATGCTGGGCTCAAGTCACGACGCCGACGACGCCCTGCAGGACGCCCTGCTGCGTGCGTGGCGCGGGCTCGCGCGGTTCGAGGGCCGCAGCTCGTTGCGTTCGTGGCTCTACACCGTGGCCACCCGCACCTGCCTGGACCTGGCTGACGGCCGCGCCAGGCGGGCGCTGCCCGCCGACCTCGGCTCCTCCAGCGAACGAGCCGTGCCGGACGCCGCCCCGCTGACCGACGTCGCCTGGCTGGGCCCCTACCCCGACCAGGGACTCGTCGACGGCCGGGCCGTCCCTGAGGCGCGGTACGAGCAGCGGGAGTCCGTCGAACTCGCCTTCGTCGCCGCTCTGCAGCACCTGCCGGGCAACCAGCGGGCAGCGCTGCTGCTGTTCGAGGTTCTCGGGTTCTCCGCCGCCGAGATCGCCACCATGATGGACACCTCGACCACATCGGTGAACTCGGCCCTGGCGCGAGCCCGCAGGCTCGTGGCGGAGAAGATCCCCTCCCCGAGCCAGCAGCAGGCACTGCGGAAGATCGGCGACGCCAAGGTCCGGACCCTCGTGGCCGCGTTCGCGGCGGCGCTGGAACGCGGCGACATCGACGCCCTCGTCCCCCTGCTGACCGAGGACGTCACCTGGTCCATGCCGCCTCTGCCGACCTGGTACGAGGGGCTGGCGGCCGTCACCGACTTCGCCATGCGGGTCCCCATGGCCGGCTGCCCGGGCTGGCGTACCCTCCCGACCAGCGCCAACGGCCAGCCCGCCGTGGCGTTCTACATCGGCGGCGACGACGTCGCCGGACCGCACGCCGCCTGGTCGATCACCGTGCTCGCGTTCCGCGACGCGCGCATCTGCCGCATCGTCTCGTTCCTCGGTCGCGACCACTTCCCGTCCTTCGCCCTGCCCGCCTCGCTGTCCTGACCGCGAGAACCGACGGCGCCGGCCGGGGACATCACGGCAAGAGGTCGCGCCAGCGTTCGGCCGATGCCAGAGCGTCCAGGCTGATCCGCTCCAGGAACGCACCGCCCCTGGCCAGGCGGCGTCCCACGGGGGTGTCGAGCCCGAGCGTCTGCCCCGCCGCCTTCGTGAGCTCCGCCGCCGCGAGCGTCTGCCGCGCGCCGATCACCGTCGAGTGGTACCAGGCGTCGTTGTCGACCACGTAGACGTCGCGGCGCCGCTGCGGATCACGTTCGCGCCTGATCAGCCCCTGCTGGGTCAGGTAGCCCACCGCCATGGAGATCGAGGCGGGACTGACCTTCAGCCCGCGTGACAGCTCGGCCGCGGTGAGCCTGCCGTCCTCGCTCAGCCACAGGCCGATGAGCACGCGCGCCACCATCTTCGGCAGGCCCATCCCGACCGCCAGCTCGACGGCTCCCTCTTCCACCTCGACGACCTTGCGGTCCCGGGGTCCGGCCTCGGGCGAACGTGCGGGGGCGGCGCGCCGCGCCCGCCGCGCCGCCGCCTGGTGCGCCCGCTCGGGGCGGTAGCCGGCGGGGCCGCCGTTGCGGCCGATCTCCCGGCTGATCGTCGAGGTCGGCCGGTCCAGTCGCCTGGCGATCTCGGCGTAGGAGCGGCCGTCGGCGAGACCGGCCGCGATCCGTCGGCGGTCCTGCAGGGTCAACCTTCCTTCTGGCATGACGTCACTATTGCGTTCGGCGCCACACAATGCAATGTTTCATTGCATTCAGCTCCAGCGTCAACGCAGCATTTTCCCCTGTCTGACCTGCGTTTATGTGGAGTGATGGATTGACGGAATTTCTGAAAGCAACGTAGCTTTCAATTTGTGACGAACATGTACTGTCGCGACCAGCCGGTCCCTCCGTCCCCCGGCGTCTCGGTGACGGGGCTGCGTAAGTCCTACGGCGACCACCGCGTCCTGGACGGCATCGACCTCACCATCCCCCAGGGCACCGTCTTCTCGCTGCTCGGCCCCAACGGCGCGGGCAAGACCACCACCGTGCAGATCCTGTCCACCCTCATCAAGGCCGACGCGGGCGAGATCCGGGTGGCCGGGCACGACCTGGCCGAGGAACCCGACAAGGTGCGCGCCGCGATCGGCGTCACCGGCCAGTTCTCCGCGGTCGACGGCTTCCTCACCGGCGAGGAGAACCTGCGGCTCATGGCCGACCTGCTCCACCTCGGCCGCGCCGAGGGCCGCAGGCGCGTCGGCGACCTGCTGGAGCGCTTCGACCTCACCGGCGCCGCGCGCAGGCCCGCGGCCGCCTACTCGGGCGGCATGCGCCGCCGCCTCGACCTCGCCATGACCATGGTCGGCCGGCCCAGACTCATCTTCCTCGACGAACCGACCACGGGCCTGGACCCGCGCAGCCGCCGCACCATGTGGCAGATCGTCAGGGAGCTCGTCCAGCAGGACGGCGTGACCATCTTCCTGACCACCCAATACCTGGAGGAGGCCGACGAACTCGCCGACCGCGTCGCGCTGCTCAGCCAGGGCCGCCTGGTGGCCGAGGGCACGCCGGGCGAGCTCAAGCGGCTGGTCCCCGGAGGGCATCTGGTCGTGCGCTGCGCCGATGCCGACGGTTACCTCAGGGCGGCCTCCCACGTGGGAGCCACCTCGCGCGACGACGAGACCCTCACGGTGCAGATCCCGGACACCGGCGTCCGGGCGCTGCGGAAACTCCTGGAGTGGCTGGACGCGCAGGCCATCGACGTCGCCGAGTTGTCGGTGCACACGCCCGACCTGGACGACGTCTTCCTCGCCCTGACCGAGGAGTCCTCCCGATGAGAGCGGTCACCGACTCGGCCACGATGCTGCGCCGTCAGATCAGGCACATGTGGCGTTACCCCACGCTGATCCTCACCTACGCGGGGGTCCCGGTCGTGCTCCTGCTGCTGTTCGTCTACGTCCTCGGCGGCATCATGGGCGCCGGGATCGGCGGCGACCGCGCCGCCTACGCCGCGTACATCACCCCCGGCATCATGATCATGACGATCGCGAGCGCCGCGCAGGGGACGGCGATCTCGGTGGCCCTGGACATGACCGAGGGCATCGTCGCCAGGTTCAAGACCATGGCCATCGCCCGCGTCTCCGTCCTCACCGGGCACGTGCTCGGCGCGCTGGTCCAGAACTTCATCGCGATCACGGCGGTGACGCTGGCGGCCCTGCTGATCGGCTTCCGCCCCGCCGCCTCCACGCTGGACTGGCTCGGGGTCATCGCCTTGCTGGCGATGTTCACCTTCGCCATCACCTGGCTGTCAGCCGCGCTGGGCATGGTCACCAAGAACGTGGCCACGGCCAGCAACCTGCCGATGCCGCTGATGCTGCTGCCGTTCCTGGGCAGCGGCGTGGTCCCGCCGGAGTCGATGCCGGGCCCGCTGCGCTGGTTCGCCGAACACCAGCCGTTCACACCGGTCATCGAAGCCCTGCGCGCGCTCCTGGCCGGGCAGCCCGCGGGATCCAGCTTCGCGGCGGCGGCACTGTGGAGCGCGGCCATCGCGCTGGGCGGATATCTGTGGGCGCGCAGGCTCTACAACCGGTGAGATCGACGGGATACGGAACAGTAGTGCCATGGAACTGCCTTACGTTCTCGCCGGCTATCGGGTCGCCACCCGCGGCTATATGCCAGATTGGCAGGAGGCCGGACTGACCGGCCCGCAGTTGCTGTCGCTGAGCGACTGCATGGTGGACCTCGTGCCAGTGGATCCCGCCGGCTGGGACCACTGGTTCGCCAGCTCCCAGGAGGCCGAGATCGCCCGTAGCCAGGCCGGCGACCCGGAGTTGCACGTGCTCGGGGTCGGGTTCGCCGCGGATGACGTTCCGGGGTTGCAGGACGACATGGCCCGCGACGGCTGGGACGGCAGTCTCCCGGACCGGCTGGTCCGGCGTGAGGAGTTCCCCGGGGCCGGCGAGCGGCGGCTGGGTTTCGAACTGGTCGGTTTCGACGTCGCGAACTGGCACACCTGGATCTGCATCGGGGGCCTCGTCACCGAGGTCCACCAGGCCACCGGCGTCCGGCCGGGCCCCGATGGGCTGATCCAGGACGAGCAGGACGCTCGCAGGGCCGCTCAATGGCTCACCGACTCGGGCCTCGGCGATCCCAAGGTGTTCCTCTGGGCGGCCGCACTGCTCACGGAGCCACCGCGGGCGGCCCTCCCGGCCGGGGAGTAGCGCGGGGCGTTCAGTACGCGAGCTCCCCGATCCCGCCATCGACGCGTAGCACGGTCCCCGCGGTGTAGGCGGACTCGTCCGAGGCGAGGTAGACGGCCGCCTTCGCCAGTTCGGTGGCGGTTCCCAGGCGATGGAGGGGCACGGTCCGCCGGAGTTCGTCGTAGACGGCGGCCTGCCGCTCGGGGCCGAGCGACTTGAAGGTGTCCGTGACGGTCGGCCCCGGGCTCAGCCCGTTGACCCGGATGCCCCGGTCCTTCAGCTCATAGGTCAGCCCGCGGGACAAGGACAGCAGGCCCGCCTTGGCGGCACCGTAGACCGCCGCGTTCTCGTGCCCGACGAAGGCCGAGACCGAGCCGACGAGAATGACCGAGGCCCGCCGGGACAGGAGCGGCAGCAACGCCTTGATCAGGAAGAACGGCCCCTTGAGGTCGGTGGCGACGAGCCTGTCGAACGCCTCCTCGGTCCATTCCTCGATCGGGAGGTGGGTGACGTCGGCGGCGTTGCTCATCACGATGTCGACCTGCGGCCACTCCTCCCGCAGCTGCGCCGCCAGCGCCGCCTGGCCGGGCACGTCGCCGGCGTCGCTGAGGACGGTCAGCACCGGGCCGCCCAACTGCCGGGCGGCCTCAGCCAGCCGCTCCCGCGAGCGGCCGGTGATCGCGACGGCCGCTCCCTCGGCGAGGAACTGGCGGGCGGTCTCAAAGCCGATGCCGCTGGTCCCGCCGGTGATCAGTGCGTGCTTTCCCGCAAGACGACCCATTGACCTTGTTCTCCTCACTCGCGCCGAGGCGCGTGGTTCCAACGGACGGGGCTCCGGCCGACGGCGTCGTGCCGGCGGCCGGCGCGTCCGGGCTCAGATGGCGGTACGGCCGCCGTCGGCGGCCACGACGGCGCCGGTGACGTAGCTGGCCTGGTCACTGGCGACGAAGGCGATGACGCGGGCGACCTCGGCCGGGTCGGCGGTGCGCTTCAGCGCGGTGGTCAGTCCCATGCCGCCGAGATCCGGTCCCATGGCCGCCACCACCTTGGAGGTGGTCATCGGGCCGGGCGACACGGCGTTGACGCGTACGTTCGAGGCGGCGAACTCGGCCGCCCAGGTGCGGGTCAGGGACTCGAGCGCCGCCTTGGTGGCGCCGTAGACCGCCATCAGCGGCATGCCCAGGCCGGCCGCCGTGGAGCTGACGTTCACGATGCTGCCGCCCCCGCCGGCGGCCATCTTCGGTGCGAGCTCGGCGACCAGGATGAACGGCGCGCGCACGTTGACCGCGAAGGCGGCGTCGTAGGCGGCCAGGTCCTGCTCGGGGGTCGCGCTGAACGGGACGACGCCCGCGTTGTTGACGAGCACGTCCACCGCCCCGGCGTCCTCGGCCAGTCTCCGCACGGCCTGCGGGTCGGCCAGGTCGGCGGGAACGAAGCGCACGGAGCCGCCCGCGCTCCCCCGCACGTCGTCCACGACCAGGGCGGCGCGCTCCGGGTCCGTGCCGGTGATGATCACGTCGGCTCCGGCGGCGGCGAGGATCCTCGCGGTCGCGTGCCCGAGCCCGCCGATGGCGCCCGACCCGGTGATCAGTGCCGTCTTTCCGGTGAAGTCCATGTGGTCCTGCCTCTCGTACGCCGACTTTCATGCAAGCGTTCAAAAAGTCGCTCGACGTCACCGTAGGGCATTTCGTGCGAGCGGTCAAAAAGCCGTACCCTGGGGACATGGCACGGACAGGACGACCCCGCGCGTTCGACAAGGACCAGGCCCTGGAGCGCGCGCTCCTGCTGTTCTGGTCCCGGGGCTACGGAGAGACCTCCGTCCAGGACCTGGTCGACGCGCTGGAGCTGGAGCGGGGCAGCCTGTACGGAGCCTTCGGCGACAAGCGGCAGTTCTACCTGGCGGCGGTCCGGCTGTACTGGGACACCTACGAGCGTCAGTTGGTCGCGGCGCTGGAGGACGGGCCGGTGCTGCCGGCGCTGCGCGAGGTGCTCGCCAACCCGGCCCGGGCGCGGGAGTACGCCTCCGACGCCGGCGTTCCGCAAGGCTGCATGATCGGCAACACCACCGCCGAACTGGTCCCGCACGACGCCGAGGCCCGCGAGATCGTGGCCCGCTCGCACGCCCGCTTCACCACGATCGTCGCCGACGCCCTGCGGCGCGCGCAGGCCGACGGCGAGGTCACCCGGGCCGCCACCCCCGAGGCCCAGGCGCAGCTCCTGCTGTTCACCGTCCAGGGCCTTTCCCTGGTCGCCCGCGCCGGGCTCGACACCTCTGCCGCGCTCGCCGCCGTCGACGCCCTGATCGACGCCCTCCGCGCCGAGAGCGTCTGAGGGATGACGTGCCGGCGGCGGCCCGGCCCGGCTACCCGGTGAGCGTCTGGGTGCCGAGCACGGTGAGCAGGGCGAGGCGTTCGGCGTCCACGGTGCCGGGCTCCGCCGTGTAGATCATGATGCGCAGGTCGCTGCCGGACACGGTGAGCACGTCGCAGTCCAGCGTCAGGGCCCCTGCGTGCGGGTGATCGATGGTCTTGCGCGCGGCCTCGTGGTGGCCGACGGCGCCGGAATCCCACAGTTCGGCGAACCGGTCGCTGCCTGCCCGCAGCTCCGCGACCAGGTGCCGGAGCCGCTGGTCGGCCGGGTAGCGGGCGGCGGCCGCGCGCAGGTCGGCGACCAGGGCGCTCTCCAGGGCGCGCCGGGACTCCGGCGTGTGCCGGACCCGGGTGGACGGGCCGAGAAAGTGCCGCCACACGGCGTTGCGCTGGTCGCCGCGCCATCCGGACGGGTCGCCCATCAACGCCGCGTACGGGGGGTTCGCCATCAGCAAGGTCCAGGACGCGTCGTAGACGGCGACGGGTGTCCCGCTCATCCGGTCCAGCAGCCGCTGAACGCTCGGCGTGATGTACGCCGGGACCGTCCGCGGGCCGGGCGGCGCCAGCCCGGCCAGGCCGAACAGGTGGGCGCGTTCGGCAGGCGACAGCCGCAACGCCCTGGCCAGGGCATCGACGACCTGCGCGGACGGGTTGGCGGCGCGGCCCTGTTCCAGCCGGGTGAGGTAGTCGACGGAGATCCCGGCCAGCAGGGCCAGCTCCTCACGGCGCAGTCCGGCCGCGCGCCGGTGCCCACCGACCGGCAGCCCGACGACCTCGGGCGAGACGCGATCGCGCCAGCGCCGCACCGCCCGCCCGAACTCCGCCATGCCCACCATTGTGCACCGCCGGCCGGCGGGTCTTCCTGGTACCGCCAGTCCCAGGAAGACGAGACGGCTGGCTGCCCGACCCATCCGGCCGGACCCTGGGGACATGACGACAACACTGATCACCGGGGCGAACAAGGGGCTGGGCTTCGAGACCGCTCGCAGGCTCGTCGCAGCAGGCCACACCGTCTACGTCGGCAGCCGGGACGCCGAGCGCGGGCGCCGGGCCGCCGCGAGGCTGGGCGCGCGGATGGTTGTTCTCGACGTCACCGATGACGCCTCCGTCGCGGCCGCGGCGAAGACCATCGAGGCCGACGGCGGCCTGGACGTGCTGGTCAACAACGCCGGCATCGAAGGCCGCCGCGAAGGAAACCTGGTCGCGGGCGCCGCGGAGACGACCGCCGACCTGATGCGGCAGCTGTTCGAGACCAACGTCTTCGGCCTGGTGCGCGTCACGCACGCGTTCCTGCCGCTGCTGCGGCGCTCCGCGGCCCCGGTCGTGGTCAATGTCAGCAGCGGACTGGCCTCGCTGACCCGCATGACCGCCCCGGGCACACCCGCTCACGCCTACCCCGGCGTCGCCTACCCGGCGTCAAAGGCCGCGGTCAACATGATCACCGTGCAGTACGCCAAGGCGTTTCCGGACATGCGGATCAACGCGGTCGAGCCCGGCTACACCGCGACCGACCTGAACGGCCACACCGGCATCCAGACCGTCGAGGAGGGCGCCGAGATCATCGTCCGGATGGCCCAGGTCGGCCCCGACGGCCCCACCGGAGGCTACTTCGACGCCGAAGGCCCCCTCCCCTGGTGACAGCGGAGGCCCGGGACAGGAACCGGGAAGGCCCCCGGAGCGCGCCGCGGCGCGTCCCCGAGGGCCTCCAGGGGCGGACGCTAGACGATCACCGTGTTGCAGCTCGGGACCCAGCCGACCACGCCGGTGCGGATGTTGCGGCCGTGCTCCCAGCTGGTGGTGGTCACGCCGTTGTCGCAGGTGTACGCCGTGCCGTACCCGGTGCCCTGGATGTCCCAGCCCTGGCCCGGATAGCCGAGGCCGACCCGGGTCGCTCCCCCGTCCGGCCGGGAGAAGATCCGGACCCCGGGCACGCGGAAGTCGACGCCGGACCTCGCGGACTGGGCCTGCGCCGCCTGGGTCGCCGACGCCGTGACCGCCGGCGTGGCCGGCGCGGCGAGGGCGGCGAGGCCGAGAGCGAGACCGAGGGTGAGACGGATGTGAGCACGCATGTTGCTTCCTTCCTCTGGATGGCTTCCGGTCCGGATGAACCGGTGCACCGATCGTGTTGCCGCCCGTGGCAGGCGCAGTAGGGGTTTCCCGTCGCCCTCCCGACCTGGTGGCCAGGGAAACCCGGAGGTACCACCACAAGCCGCACCACGTACTGCGACCAGCCCCTCACGGCTTGTAGGGTCTCGGGGGTGCACGAGGGCGAGGGCGGTCCGGAGACAACCCCCGGCGCCGCGCTGCGGCGGCTGCGGGCGGCACGCGGGCTGTCGCTGAAGGAGCTGTCCCGGCTGACCCACTACAGCAAGGGCTACCTGAGCAAGGTCGAGACCGGCGAGAAGGCGCTGTCGGTGGGGGTGGCGCGCCGGTGCGACGCGGTTCTGGAGACCGGCGGCGAGCTGACCGAGCTGGCCGAGTCGATCACACAGGCGCGCGGGGGCTGCCCCTATCGGGGGCTTCAGCCCTACGGGCCCGAGGATTCCCGCTGGTTCTTCGGCCGGGACCGTACGGTGGGCGTGCTGGTGGGGCGGTTGGCCGAGCGCATGCCGGGGCGCGGGCCGCTGATCGTGGTGGCCCCCTCGGGGGCGGGCAAGACGTCCCTGCTGCGGGCGGGGCTGCTGCCCGCCCTGCGCCGAGGGGTGCTGCCGGCGCCCGGATCCCGCTCGTGGCCGGCCGTCGTGTTCACCCCCGGCGCGCATCCGGTCGCCGAGCTGCCGGCCAGGATCAGCACGGCCACCGGGCTCGACCCCGTCCCTCTGGCCGGCGTCCTCGCGGACGATCCCGCCGCCTTCGCCGGACAGGTCGCGCAGGCGGTGAACGGCGGGACACCCGACGGCGGTCCCCGGCGCCGCCTGGTGCTGGTGGTCGACCAGCTTGAGGAGATCTTCACACTCTGCGACGAGGACGCCGAACGCCGTACCTTCCTCGCGGCCGTGGACGCGCTGGCCGTCGCCGGTCAACCCGTGGTGCTCGGCGTGCGCGCCGACTTCTACGGCCACTGCCTCAACCACCCCGTCCTGCTGGAGGCCCTGCGCGAGGGACAGCTGCCGCTCGGCCCGATGAGCGTCGCCGAGCTGCGCGAGGTCATCACCGGCCCCGCCCGCGAGGCGGGCCTCGGCGTGGAGCCGGCGCTGGTGGAGCTGCTGCTGCGGGACCTGGGCGTGCCGCCCGGAGCGGACGGGCGGGAAAGCGGGCCGGCGCACGAGCCGGGCGCGCTGCCCCTGCTGTCCCACGCGCTGCTGGCGACCTGGCAGCACCGCGCCGGCGACACGCTGACCGTGGCGGGCTACCGGCTGACCGGCGGGATCGCGGGCGCGGTCGCCGCCACCGCCGAGAACGTCTACACCGCTCTCGACCCCACCGGCCAGGACATCGCCCGCCGCCTGCTGCTGCACATGGTGTGCGTCGAGGAGTCCGGCCCCGAGACGCGCCGTCCCGTCGACATCCGCCGGCTGCCACCCGCGCACTTCCCGCCGGAGCCCACCTCGGAGGTGATCGACGCCTTCGCCACCGCCCGCCTGCTCACCCTGGACGCCGGATCCGCCCAGCTCGCCCACGAGGCGCTGCTGCGGGCCTGGCCCCGGCTGCGCGAGTGGATCGTGGCCGACCGTGCCGGGCTGCGCACCCACCGCCGCCTCGCCGAAGCCGCCGAGGCATGGGAACGCGAGCACCGCGACACCTCGCTGCTGTATCGCGGCACCCGGCTGAGCGCCGCCCGGGAATGGGCCGGCTCCCAGCCGGCCGCCCTGACCACCCTCGAACGGGACTTCCTGGACGCCTGCCTGGCGGCCGAGGCCGCCGAGCACCGCCTGGCCGCCCGCCGGATCCGCCGCAGGCGTCAACTCATCGCCCTGCTCACCACGCTGCTGATCGTGGTCGTGGCAGCCGGAGGATACGCCGTCCGCCAACGCGATCTGGCTCTGTACCAGCGCGCCCAGGCCCTCTCCCGGCAGCTCGCCGTGCAGAGTGAATTGCTGACCGGCGACCCCGCCACGGCCGCCCGGCTGGCCACCACCGCCTGGGCGCTCGCCCCGACCCCCGAAGCGCGCCTCGCCATGGTCAACGTGCTCAGCCGGCCCGAACGAGCCGTTCTGCCCGGACTCATGAACGCGCTGGCGGCCGGCCCCGACGGGCGGATCATGGCCGGCGCGCACAACAGCGACGCCACCGTACGGCTGTGGGACACGGTCACCCGCCGCCCGCTGGGCGCCCCGCTCACCGGCCACGAGGAACCGGTGTCGTCGGTGGCGTTCAGCCGCGACGGGCGTACGCTCGCCACCGGCTCGTCGGACGGCACCATCCGGCTGTGGGACGTGGCCGCCCGCCGCCAGCTCGGCGCCCCGCTCACCGTGGCCGACCCCGTTCTGGCGGTGGCGTTCCGCCCGGACGGGCACACCCTGGCCGGCATGGACACCGGCGGGACGTTGCGGGTGTGGGACCTGAACCGTCGTACGCCGATCGCCGCCGAGCACACCCCCGACTACGCCGGCTCCATCTCGGCGATCTTCAGCCCTGACGGGCGGATTATGGCCCGTACCCATCACGGCAACAGGACGGTGCGCCTGTGGGACACCCTCTCCCTGCGCGAGATCGACCCCGTCTCCGTCGAGGACTCGCCCGAGGCGCAGGGATTGTCCGCACTGGCCTTCAGCCCGGACGGCCGTACCCTGATCACCTCGGAGGGCACGACGGGGCGGGCGTGGGACGTGAGGACGGGCCGTCAGGTCGGCCCTCCCCTGGAGGCGGACGACGTGTGGGGTGGTGCCGCGGCGATCACCGCGGACGGAAGCGTCCTCGCCACCGCCTCCGCCGGGAAGATCAAGCTGTGGGACATGACCACCCACCGCCAGATCGGCGCTCCCCTCATCGGGCGCAGCGTGCTGTCCCTGGCCTTCTCTCCCGACGGGACGACATTGTGGAGCAGCGGCACCGGCGACCACACGGTACGGGTCTGGGACGTGACCACCCGGCATCCCGTCGGCAAGCCCCTCACCGGCTACGACAAATCCGTGCGCTCGGTGGCCTTCAGCCCGGACGGGACCAGGCTGGCCACCGGAGGTGAGGACCACACGGTGCGCCTGTGGGACGTCGCCGGCCGCCGGCAGATCGGCGACCCGCTCACCGGCCACGAGGACGAGGTGGTCGAGGTGGCGTTCAGCCCAGACGGACGGACTCTCGCCAGTGCCGGCAACGACCACACCGTACGGCTGTGGAACGCGGCCACCCGACATCCCATCGGCAAGCCCCTCCACGGCCACGCCGAATCCATCCTGGCGATGTCCCTGAGCCCGGACGGGACCATGCTGGCCACAAGCTCGTTCGACACCACCGTACGGCTGTGGGACGTCGCCGGCCGCCGGCAGATCGGCGACCCGCTCACCGGTCAGGATGTCTGTTCGGTGGCGTTCAGTCCGGACGGGCGCAGCCTGGCCGTGGGCTGCAAGGACGGAAGAGTGCGGCTGTGGGACGTCGCCGGTCGCCGGCAGGTCGGCGACCCGCTCACCGGCCCCGAACAGATCGTCTATTCGGTGGCGTTCAGCCCGGACGGGACCAGGCTGGCCACCGGAGGTGAGGACCACACGGTGCGCCTGTGGGACGTCGCCGGCCGCCGGCAGCTCGGCGACCCGCTCACCGGCCACGAGGGCTCGGTCTATTCGGTGGCGTTCAGCCCGGACGGCGCCAGGCTCGCCACCGCGGGTGAGGACCACACCGTACGCCTGTGGGACGTCGCCACCGGCCATCCCATCGGCGCCTCGCTCACCGCCCACCAAGAGGTCACGGCCGCCGTGGCGTTCAGCCCGGACGGGACCACGCTGGCCACCGCGGGCCTGGATCACACCGTGCGCCTGTGGAACGTGGCCGTTCCCCCGAACCTGGCCGCTGCCCTGTGCGACCTCGCGGGCCGGTCCTTCACACCCACGGAATGGGCCCGGTACGTACCAGGAGAAGAGTTCCGACCGGTATGCCTTGCCCGGGTCGCCGGTCCGGGTTAGCGTGCCCCGTGATCCGTGGCAAGGACGAGGCACGCGACGCCGAAGAGCCGCCGCCGGAACCCTTCTGGGCGGTGCTGGCTCACCACCCTGACTTCCGCAGGCTGTTCACCGGCAACTCCGTCTCGCTGCTCGGGTCGAGCGTCACCACCGTGGCGCTGCCCCTGACCGCGGTGCTCGACCTGGGCGCCTCGGCCACCGAGATGGGGCTGCTCGGCGCGCTCGGCCTGTTACCGCACCTGGTGCTGGGCCTGCCGGCCGGCGTGTGGGTGGACCGCGTCCCCTACCGCCGCACGATCGTCATCGCCGACGCGGTCCGGGCGCTGCTGCTCGGCGCGCTGCCCGTCCTGGCCGTCCTGGGGCAGTTGCGGATCTGGCACCTGTACGCGGTGGTGACGCTGGCCGGGATCGCCGCGCTCTTCGAGTCGGTCGCGGCCCAGTCGTTCACCCCGCACCTGGTCCCGCGCGAGCGGCTGCTCGCCGCCAACAGCACGCTCATGCTGAGCAACGCCACCGTGAACACCACCGGCTCGGCCGTGGGCGGCCTGCTGGTGTCGGCGCTCACCGCGCCGATCGCCATCGCCGTCGACGCGGCCTCGTTCCTGATCTCCGCCCTGGTCAAGACCCGCATCCGGGCAGCCGGCCGGCCGCGCGTCAGCGGCGGACGCGGTCCCGTGCGGCTGCGCGCCGACCTGGCCGAGGGCCTGCGCGCGGTCTTCGCCCACCCCGTCATGCGCACGGTCATCCTGGCCGCCACCGTCGGCGCGTTCGCCGGTCAGGCCCAGGCCGTCGTGCTCGTGCTCTACCTCGTACGCGACCTCGGCCTGCCGGCCGGCCTGATCGGCGTCCTCGTCGCGCTCACCGGCGCGGCCGGCGTCGCGGGCGCCCTGGTGGCCACCCGCGTCACCCACCGCATGGGCCCCGGTCCGACGTTCATCCTGGGCATGCTCCTGGTCTCGGTCGCGGGCCTGGTGCTGGCCGCCGCGGCCGGGCCCTTCGCCGTGACGCTGACGGTCCTGGTCCTCTCGCAGGTCCTGCGGGGCAGCGGCCCCTCCCTGTACGGCGTCAACCAGCAGACCTTCCGCCAGGCCCTGATCCCTCCGGAGCTGCTCTCCCGCGCCAACGCCATCTGGCGGTTCCTGGCCTACGGAGGCCAGTCGCTCGGCGCGGTGCTCGGCGGCGTGGCCGGTGAGGCGCTCGGCCTGCGGGCGACCCTGGTCGTCACGTCCTGCCTGATGCTGGCGGGCACCGGCATCGCGCTCGCCTCGCCGCTGCGCTCGATGCGCATCCTGCCCGACCGCTGACGCCGGGCTCAGCCGAAGTCGCGGCGGCGCAGGGCCAGCAGGCCGCCGGCGAGGAGGAGGGCGGTGACCGCGGTGAGCGCGAGGGCCGGGCGGGCGTCGTACGGCGCCCCGGTCATCGCGTTCGCGACGTAGTGGAACGGTTCCACCGGGAAACCGCCGAAGAAGCCGTAGAAGGGGGAGATGATCTGCCCCAGTGCGCAGGTCAGGATCCAGGCCAGCCAGGAGACCGCCACGCCGGCCCGCGGCGTGAGCCCGTACGCGAGCAGGCACACCGCCCCCACGCTCCACGCCGCGGGCACGGTGGTCAGCGCCCCCGCGACGAAGCGGGGCAGGTCGGTGGCGAGGTCGCCGACGAGCAGCGAGAACACCGTGCCGAAGACCAGACCGGCGACGGCCATCAGCGCGGCCGTGCCGAGCCCGGTCACGAGCAGGTGCCCGCCCGCCCAGCGCAGCCGGGTCAGCGGGGTGGCCAGCACCGCCTCACCGCGGCCCGAGACCTCCTCCGCACGGAGCCTGATGACCATGAGCACCGGGTAGAGCGCGACGGCGTACGCGATGATCATGATCAGGTACCAGACGTACGCGGCGAGCGACGGCGAGCGCATGCCGATCATGGCGGTGATGGTGTCCAGCATGACGCTCGGCCGCGTGAGCAGATCGTTCGTCAACGGGGACAGCGCGCCCGCCGCCCCCGCGAAGACCCCGACCCCCACCGCCCACTTCAACAGCAGGCCGCGGTGCAGCCGCCAGGCCAGGCTGACCGGGCCGCGCAGCTCCGGGGCCGTGGCCGGGCCCGGCCGCTCGGCCAGCACGCCGGCGCCGAGGTCGCGGCGGTCGAGCAGCCCGAACGCGAGCGCGTGCAGCGCGGCGCCGACCACGAACATGACACCGGCCGGCCACCACCGCTCGCCCTGGTACGGCTGCACCAGGTGACTCCAGCCGATGGGCGACAGGTACTTCAGCCAGGGTTGTCCCATGGCGTCCCCGGAGAAGCGCATCACGTAGGCGAGGCCGAGCACGGACAGGGCGATCGTGGTGGCCGAGCGGGCGCCGGCGGCGAGCTGGGCGGCGACCGCGGCGATGCCGCCGAACAGCCAGCCCGCGAGCGCGATGGCGGCTCCGTACGCGATCGATCCGATCGGCGGGAGCCCGACCGTGATCAGCGCGGCCGCGGTCAGCGCCCCGGCGGCCAGGCTGATGCCCGCCGCCACCAGCACGGCGGCGGCCAGCGGGGCACGACGGCTCACGACGGCGGCGCGGACCAGCTCGGTCCTGCCCGCGTCCTCCTCCCCGCGGGTGTGCCGGACGACCGACATCACGGCGGCGAACGCGCCGGCCACGTACAGGAAGCCGCCGCTGCGCCAGGTGGCCAGCACCTCCAGCCGGGGCTCCACCCGGCCGCCGCCGATCGCGTGGAGGAAGGGCGTCCTGGTGATGATGCCGAGGTAGGTGAGCTTCAGCTCCTGGGTGGCCATGTAGCGGTTGACGTAGGCCACCATCACCAGGCTCATGCTCACGATCAGCAGGATCCACCAGGGGGCGACGGCCCGTTCGCGGCGCAGCGCCAGGCGGACCAGGTGGCCGGTGCCGGCGAAGGGACTCATGCGCTCCTGCCGGTGCGGTCGTAGTGCCGGAGGAACAGCTCCTCCAGGGTGGGAGGCCGGCTGACGAGGGCGCGTACGCCGAGGTCGGTGAGGCGCCGCAGCACGACGTCCAGGCCGGCCGTGTCCACGTCGAACCACACCCGGCCGCCCTCGGTGCGCAGGCCGTGCACCCCGGGCAGGCCGGCCAGCTCCCCCGCCGGCGCCGCCAGGTCGGCCTGGATGGAGGTGCGGGTGAGATGGCGCAGACCGTCCAGGGACCCGCTTTCGACCGTGCGGCCGTCCTTGACGATGGTCACCCGGTCGCACAGCGCTTCGACCTCGGCCAGGATGTGGCTGGACAGCAGCACGGTACGGTCACCGCGGCGCCGCTCCTCCCGGACGGTCTCGCGGAAGACCTCCTCCATCAGGGGGTCCAGGCCCGAGGTGGGCTCGTCGAGGACGAGCAGCTCGGCGTCGGAGGCCAGCGCGGCGATCAGGGCGACCTTCTGCCGGTTCCCCTTGGAGTAGGCGCGGCACTTCTTGCGGGGGTCCAGGTCGAAGCGCTCCAGCAGCGCGGCGCGGCGCCGCTCGTCGAGCCCGCCGCGCAGCCGCCCGAGCAGATCGATCACCTCGCCGCCGGACAACTGCGGCCACAGCACGACATCCCCGGGTACGTACGCCAGCCTGCGGTGCAGCTCCGTCGCGGCGGCCCACGGATCGCCGCCGAGCAGCCGGGCGGTGCCCGCGTCGGCGCGCAGCAGGCCGAGCAGGATCCGGATCGTGGTGCTCTTGCCCGCGCCGTTCGGCCCCAGGAAGCCGTGCACCTCGCCGGCGTCCACGACGAGATCGAGGCCGTCCAGCGCGCGGGTGGAACCGAACGTCTTGACCAAGCCTGTGACGGATAACGCGTCACTCATCGCGGGCCCTCCTCGGTCGGGAGTGCGGTTCCGGCGTCCGTCCGGGTCCTGTCCAGGGCGTCGCGGTAGGCGGCGGCCTCGTCCGGGCTGAGCCAGGGGTGGGAGTAGAGGTCGAGCAGGGTCAGGGCGAGCAGGTGGGCGCCCTCCTCGCCGGACACGTCGGCGCCCAGCCCTCGGGACACGTGCTCGTGGAGGATCCCGACGGCCAGGGCCATCGCCGTGCCCACCGTCGCCCTGGCCTTGCGGCCGGCAAAAGGGACGTCGGAGCGGCGCTCGTCGAGCCCCGCGAGCCACTGCTCGCTCATCCGGACCATCGCGTCGAAGACCGGCTCGGCCCGCCCCTCGGTCAGGGCGCGCGCCAGGTAGCGCTGGTAGGGCCCGAGGGCCGCCATGGAGGCCGCGACGTGGTTCACGCCGTTCACGCCGCCCGCGGCCATGTCGGCGGCGGCCTGCTCGTTGATCCTGCTGATCAGCTTGACCAGGTGGGCGTCGCACGCCTCGCGCAGCGCCTGCTTGGAGCCGAAGTGATGGCGCAGCAGCCCCGGGGAGACGCCGGCAGTCTCGGCGATCGCCCGGGTCGTCGCCCTGTCGAAGCCGTGCTCCCCGAAATGCCGCAGGGCCGCGTCTCTGATCCGCGCGCGAGCGGTCAGGTCCTCGGTGTCGGGTCCTGATGTCGTCACTGCCCCGCGCTCCTATCCACGTGCATAGCAAACTGTTCAGTTGCATAGTAGGGCGGCGCGGAGGTCACCGCTAGGCGGGTGCGGCGGTGAAGTAGGCGGCGCTGTCGGCGTCCGTCGGGTAGTACGACTCGATCGAGACCTCGTCCAGGGTGATGTCCATCGGCGTGCCGAACGTGGTCGTCGTCGAGAACAGCCGCAGCTCCCGCCCGCCGAAGCGGAAGATCATCGGGATGGCGATCTCGGAGCCGGCCGGTTGACCCGGGTCCCCCGCATGAGGGGCCAGGAGTTCCTCGTAGAGCGCGGTGAGCTCGGGGTCAGGAGCCGTGGCGAGCTGCCGCGCGATCCGGGTACGCAGCAGCGCGCGCACCTGAGCCAGGTTGACGATGTGCGGGGCGAGCCCGCGCGGGTCCAGCCCGATCCGCACCATGTTGACCGGCGGGACCAGCAGGTCGGGGGCGACGCCGGCGAGGAACGGGCCGAGGGCGCGATTGCTCATCACGATGTTCCACCGGCGATCGATGGCCAACGCCGGGTACGGCTCGTGCGCGCGCAGCACCCGTTCGATCGCGTCCCAGGCCGCCGCCAGCGCCTCACGGTCGAGAGGCCGCTCGGCGTAGCGGGGCGCGAACCCGGCGGCCAGCAGCAGCCGGTTGCGCTCCCGCAACGGCACGTCGAGCTGCCCGGCCAAGCGCACGATCATCTCGGCGCTCGGGCGGGACTTGCCGGTCTCCACCAGGCTGACGTGACGGGCCGACACGTCGGCGGCGATCGCGAGATCGAGCTGGCTGAGCCGCCGTCGATGCCGCCACTCCCGCAGCAACTCCCCCACCGTGTGCATGGGCCCCGATGCTACTCACCTACCTACGGAACGCCATGAAATGCGATTTCATCGACAAGCATCACGGACGCCGGAAACATTGCCGCCCGTGACCACACAGAACATGACCCACGACAACAAGAGCATCGTCCAGCAGGCGCTGACCGCGCTGGTCGCGACCGGCGACGTCGGCGCGCTCGCGCCCCTGCTGAGCGACGACTTCCTGCACCACCGTCCCGACGCGACCGCCAGGACGAAGCCGGAATGGCTGGCCGCCGTGAGCGCCGCGCTCGTCCCGCTGGCCGGCATGCAGGTCGAGATCGAGCACGTGCTGGCCGACGGCGATCACGTCGTGATGCACTCGCGGCGCCGACTGCCCGATGCCGGGCCGGAGATCACGGTCGTCGACGTCTGGCGGCTGGACGACGGTCTGATCGCCGAGGCATGGGAGATCATCGAGCCGGCGTCCCAGGCGGAAGCCAACCTGACATGGTGGGAGCCGCGCTGATCGGCGGGCCCTGCGACCCCGGTCGCAGACCGGTCGTGCGGGGTCATACCGAGGTCGCGCACGACTTTCCCCATCGGGGCCGATGTCCGGCCGAGGCCGCTCCGCCACCGTGATCACCATGACTGTGACCGTGTTGTTCGGCCTGTCCCCGGTAGAGCTCGTGGCCTTGGCGGCCGCCGTCGTGCTGGTGCTGGCCCGCTGGCTGCCGCCCGGCGCGCGCCGGCCCTCGACGTGGGCCGGCGCGGCGGCCCTCGCGGTGTCGGCGATCGTGCTGGCCGTGCTCGGGATCCGCTGGCAGCTCATACCCGTCCTCGCGGGCGGGGCCATCGCACTGACGTCCGGCGCCCTCTCCCTGCGGAGACGGCGCGCCCGGTTGTGGCTGGCCCTGCCGGGGTCGGCGGCATGCCTGGCGCTGGTTCTGGCGGGCGCCGCGGCGGCGTGGGCGCTGCCCCGGCCCGTGTTCCCCGAGCCGTCGGGCGCCTACGCCGTCGGCACCACCGTCGCGCAGTGGACCGACCCCGATCGAGCGGAGACCGCCACGTCGCGGACCGATGACAGGCGGACGGTCGTCGTCCAGCTCTGGTATCCCGCGCGGCGCGATCCTGCCGCCCGGCCGGCGTGGTACCTGGGCCGTACGGCGGAGGAGGCGCGGCTCGTCGCCCACGGCGAGGCCGACTACCTCGGCCTTCCGCGCTTCGTTCTCGACGAGGCGGCACGCGCCCACACGCGCTCCGTGCCTGATGCCCCCGTGGCCGCCGGAGGCGGCCGCTTCCCCGTGGTGCTGTTCTCGCCCGGGCTCGGCGGCGTGCGCACCCAGAGCACCGCCTGGGCGCAGGAACTGGCCGGGCGCGGCTACGTCGTGGCGGCCCTCGACCACCCGTACGACTCGGCCGTCGTCACCCTCACCGACGGCCGGACGATCCGCACCCGGGTCGCCTCCACCGGCGACCAGGCGGAGGACGACAGGCGCGCGGCCGGGTGGACCGCGGTCAGGGCCGCCGACCTCAGCTTCGTCCTCACCCAGCTCGGCCGCCTGGACCGCGGCGAGATCCCGGGCCTGCTGACCGGGCGGCTCGACATCCGCCGGGCCGCGGCGACCGGCCACTCCCTCGGGGGCGCCGCCGCCCTGCAGGCCGCCCGCCAGGACCCCCGGTTCGCGGCCGTCATCGACATCGACGGCTTCCCGCGAGACCCCGCGCCGCGACCGTTCGGCCAGCCCGTGCTCGCGCTCACCCACGACGTGAAGCCGGGCGAGGAGCCGGACTACCTTTCGCGCCTCACGCGGGTGCTCCAGCTCAGCACGGCGACGAGCTACCGGCTCACCGTCCCCGGTTCGGCACACCTCACCTTCACCGACGCCCCGCTCTTCCTGCCGCCGCTGCCCACGCTCGTCGGCTCCCTCGGCCGGACCGCCGGGCCACGCATCACCGCGGCGGCCACCGTCGCCTTCCTCGACGCCGCACTCCGCAGCGAACCCGGCGACCTGGCCGCCGCCCTGTCCAGGTACGGCCACCTGACCGTCCTGTAAGCGGCCACGGCAGAGCACTGCCATCGGGGGCATTTCGGGAGCTCAGGCTCCGAACGGTCCAGAGGGGCGGGAAATCCTGGCAGCAGCGCAGCCCGCCAGGCGATGGCGCGAACAGGCGATGGCTCGCCGGGACCAGTCGAGGCCGGCGGCGAGGTCGGCGCGATGTGAGGCGACACCGCCCAGGCTGCCTCCCCGCGGGCCATCGCCATTGTGGCAAGCCGGCTGTGGCAAGCCGGCGCGCGGTGGACAACGGTGAGCGCGACTGGGACCGCTCCTGGGCGAGGGCTTCAGCGGCCGACCAGCTTCATGTGCGCCTCGCCGTACCGGTTCCCCGAAACGCCGACGCGGGCGGCCAGAACGTCCAGGTCGGCCCGCTCGTCGGCGGACAGCGCCACCGCGGTCGCGTCCGCGTTCTCCCGCAGGCGGGACAGGCGGCGGGTGCCGGGGATGGGCACGATCCAGGGGCGCTGGGCCAGCAGCCAGGCCAGCGCGAGCTGCCCCGGCGTGACGCCCTTGGCCTCGGCCAGCGCGCGCACGTGATCCACCAGGGCCTGGTTGGCGGGCAGGTGCTCGGCGTCGAAACGCGGGATCGTCGCCCGGACGTCCCCCTCGGTGAAGGAGGCGTTCGCATCGATCGTGCCGGTCAGGAAACCCTTGCCGAGCGGGCTGAACGGCACGAAGCCGATCCCCAGCTCCGCGCAGGCGGGCAGCACCTCGGGCTCGGGGTCGCGGGTCCACAGCGAGTACTCCGACTGCACCGCGGTGACCGGGTGCACGGCGTGGGCCCTGCGGACGGTGGCGGCCGAGGCCTCGGACAGGCCGAAATGCCGGACCTTGCCTGCCCGCACCAGCTCGCCCACCGTGCCGGCGACGTCCTCGATCGGCACGGCCGGGTCCACGCGGTGCTGGTAGAACAGGTCGATGCGGTCGGTCCCGAGGCGCCGCAGCGAGGCGTCGGCGACCTTGCGGATCTGCTCGGGCCGGGAGTTCAGGCCGACGGATCTGCCGTCGCGGATGTCCCAGCCGAACTTCGTGGCGATCTGCACCTGGTCCCGGATCGGGGCGACGGCCTCGCCCACGAGTTCCTCGTTGTGGTACGGGCCGTAGACCTCCGCGGTGTCGAGGAAGGTCACCCCGGCGTCCAGGGCGGAGCGGATCACGCCGATCATGTCGTCGCGGGTGCCCGGGTTGGGGCCGTAGCTCTGCGACATGCCCATGCAGCCCAGCCCGACGGCCGACACCTGCAGGTCCTGTCCGAGTGTCCTGGTGTGCATATTCACCTCTCAGTCGGTGAGGCGGAGGTTGCCGAGCTGCGCGGCCACGGCCGGGTCGCGGTGGTCGAAGAACAGCGAGGCCCCGGTGTCCAGACCGGCGATGCGGCCCATCTGGTCGTCGGAGAGCTCGAAGTCGAAGACGTCGAAGTTCTCGGCCACGAGGTGTCGAAGGCCCGCCGGGCGGCGTCCTCGCCCGCGTCGGAGATCCACAGCTTGGTGGTGACGAACAGCTCCTCGCGCGGGATGCCGCTGCTGTTGATCGCGCGGCCGACGGCCTCCTCGTTGCGGTAGACGGCGGCGGTGTCGAGCAGCCGGTAGCCCGCCTTTCATCGTTCGATCATCTGCATCTGCGCCTCGTTGTGATGGCCGCCGGCGGCCGGGGGCAGGGCATCGAGCTTCGCCAGCTGCCCGGTTGTCAGGACGAGGTCGTCGGCGGCGGCGTTCTCCTCCAGGCGCGAGACCCGCTTGGTGCCCGGGATGGGGGCGATGTCGTCGCCCTTGCTGAGCAGCCAGGCGATCGCGACCTGCGCGGGCGTGGCGCCGGCCTCGGCGGCGACGGCCTGCACCGCGTCGGCGAGGGCGAGGTTGCGCTGGAAGTTCTCGCCGGTGAAGCGCGGGTTGGTGGAGCGGAAGTCGTCGGGGCCGAAGTCGCTCTCGCTGCGGATCTTCCCGGTCAGGAAGCCGTGGCCGAGCGGCGAGTAGGCGACCAGGCCGATGCCCAGCTCACGCAGCAGCGGCAGCACCTGCTCCTGGTCGCGGGTCCACAGCGAGTACTCCGACTGCAGCGCGGTGATCGGGTGCACGGCGTGGGCGCGGCGGATGGTGTCCAGCCACGCCTCGGACAGGCCGATGTGGCGGACCTTGCCCTCCGCAATCAGCTCGGCCACCGCGCCGATGGTGTCCTCGATCGCCACCTTCGGGTCGACCCGGTGCTGGTAGTACAGGTCGATGTGGTCGGTGCCCAGGCGGCGCAGCGAGCCCTCGACGGCGGTACGGATGTTGGCCGGGCTGCTGTCGAGGTTCCAGGGCCCGGCGCCCGCGTGGGAGACCAGGCCGAACTTGGTGGCGATCACCGCCTGGTCGCGCCGGCCCTTGAGCGCCTTGCCGAGGAGCTCCTCGTTGACGTACGGGCCGTAGATCTCGGCGGTGTCCAGGAACGTGACGCCCAGGTCGAGGGCGCGGTGGACCGTGCGGATGGACTCGGCGTCGTCGCTGCCGGCGCCGGTGTAACCGTGGGACATGCCCATGCAGCCCAGCCCGATGCGGGAGACGTCCAGATTGCCGAGCGTGATGTGCTTCATGATGACCTTTCCGTCGCTCGCATGAGGTTCTCCATCGCCGGTGGTCGTCGTGGGACCTACCCCTGGCGGGTCGAGGCCCGGTGAGCGGCATGCCGGGGCGAGGTCCGTTGTCGGCAAACCGGCGGGCAGCCGGTGAGCGGTGCCTCCGCGGTCGCCAGGATTCGAACCGGCTGGTCGAGCACCATTCAACCGGCTCGTTCCGGCATGCGGCAGGGTCTGCTGTTACAGGTAATGACAGGGCCTCCCAACGAGGTGCACAGGCCCGTCGTGCGGCCGGCGGGCTCGTGCCGCCGGGCGTGGGTCAGCTCTGGTCCGGAGCCGCCGGCTGGACCTCGGCGAGGTCCTGGGTGGCCGCCCAGCTGGCGAGCAGCTTCAGGCCGTCGGCCGTGTGGGTGCCGGGGGCTGCGGTGTAGATGTTGAGGGTCAGGCCGGGCTCGGACGGCAGCTCCATCGACTCGAAGTCCAGATCGAGCCGGCCGACCACCGGGTGGCGCAGCCGCTTCATGCCGCTGCGGTGGTACTGCACGTCGTGGGAGGCCCAGCGCCGCCGGAACAGCTCGCTGCGCGTTGACAGCTCGCCGACCAGCTCGATCAGCGCCCGGTCATGCGGGTTGCGGCCGGCCTCCAGGCGGAGCATGGCGGCGGCGTCGTTGGCGATCCGGTCCCAGTCGACGAAGAACTCGCGCGCGGCTTCGTCGAGGTAGACGAACCGGGTGGTGTTCGCCGGGCGGCGCGGGTCGGCCAGGACGGGCACGTACAGGGCGCGGGCCAGCCGGTTCATCGCGACGATGTCGTGGCGGCCGTTGCGTACCCAGGCCGGGGCCTCGGTGATGGCGTCCAGCACCTGCTGGATCACCGGCCGCACCTTGGTCGGCGTCGCACGGCGGCGCCGGCCCGACCCGGCCGTCCTGGCAAGAGCGAACAGGTGGTCGCGTTCGTAGCTCAACCCCTTTCCGCCCACACTGCCTACCCTGGGGTCATGAGCCAGATCGACCATCGTGCCGAGGTCCGCGAGTTCCTCAGCTCGCGCCGGGCCCGCATCACCCCGGAGCGGGCAGGGCTGCCCTCCTACGGCGGTAACCGCCGCGTGAAGGGCCTGCGGCGTGAAGAGGTCGCGATGCTCGCCGGTGTCTCCATCGACTACTACGTCCGGATGGAGCGCGGGAACCTGTCCGGCGCCTCCGACGGCGTGCTCGACGCCCTGGCCCGCGCCCTGCAACTGGACGAGGTGTCCCCCCGATAGACCCGACCTCCCGGGCGCGAGATGGAGCCGGTTTCCTGGGCCTTGTCCCACGGCGTGACGGACCGCGCCATCGCGGGCAAAGCAATGCCCGGGCGGCGGCCATTCTCCGCTGATGCGGGGACCGGCCGGGCCGCTCCCGGGAAGCCGAGGGTGATTCGAGGAGGGAGACACGGATGCCGACCCATGAACCGACCGGAGCCCAGGCCATGTTCGGCGGCTTCGCGCCGCAGCTGGTGCACCTGACCGACGACGTGCTGTTCGGGCAGGTGTGGCCGGACGAGGGGCTGTCGCGGCGGGATCGGAGCCTGGTCACGGTGGCGGCGCTGGTCGCCCTGTACCGGGGCAACGAGCTGCCCTTCCACCTGAAGACGGCCATGGGGCCGTGAGCCACCGCGGCGACGAGACCAGCTGGCTCGAACACGTCAGCGACGCCGAGTACGGAGCCGCGCGCTTCAGCACCCGCCGCTGAGACCGATAGCGAAGGAGACACCACCCATGCGTGGAGCAGTTCTGTACGCACCGGGCGACGTCCGCGTCGAGGACCGCCCGGACCCGCGGATCATCGAACCGACCGACGCGATCATCCGCCTGAGCGCGACCTGCGTCTGCGGCTCGGACCTGTGGCCCTACCGCGGCGTGGAGAAGATCGACGGGCCGACGCCGATGGGCCACGAGTACGTCGGCGTCGTGGAGGAGGTCGGCGGCGAGGTCCGGACGCTGAAGCCCGGCCAGTTCGTGGTCGGCTCGTTCTGGGCCTCCGACAACACGTGCGAGATCTGCCGATCCGGCTACCAGTGCGCGTGCGTCCAGCGGGTCCTGATGGGCACCATCGGCACCCAGTCAGAGCTGGCGCGGATCCCGCTGGCCGACGGCACGCTGGTCGCGACGCCCGGCATGCCGGACGCCGGCCTGGTGCCCAGCCTGCTGGCCGCCTCCGACGTGCTCGGCACCGGCTGGTTCGCGGCCGTCGCCGCCGAGGCCGGGCCCGGCAGGACCGTCGCCGTCGTCGGTGACGGCGCCGTCGGCCTGTGCGGCGTGCTGGCGGCCAGGCAACTCGGCGCTGAACGCGTCATCGCGATGAGCCGCCACGCCGCGCGGCAGGAGCTGGCCCGCTCCTTCGGCGCCACCGACATCGTCACCGAACGCGGCGACGCGGGCGTGGAGAAGATCAAGGAGCTGACGAACGGGCTGGGCGCGCACAGCGTCATCGAGGCGGTCGGCACCCAGGAGTCGATGCTCCAGGCCATCCGCTCCACCCGCCCCGGCGGCCACGTCGGCTTCGTCGGCGTCTCCCACGACGTCGCGCTGCCGGGCGACGAGCTGTTCATGTCCCTGGTGCACCTGCACGGCGGTCCCGCCCCGGTACGCGAGTACCTGCCCCACCTGATCGAGCTGATCTTCGACGGCGCCATCGACCCAGGCAAGGTCTTCGACCTGACGTTGCCGCTGGAGCAGGCGGCCGAGGGCTACCGGGCCATGGACGAGCGCCGCGCCGTCAAGACCCTGCTCCGCCCCTGAACCGCCCGCCGAGGAGAAACCACCGCATGAATCCCGTCTACGACTTCACCGGGCAGGTCGCCCTCGTCACCGGAGCCGCCTCCGGGATGGGGCTGGCCACCGCCCGCGCCTTCGCCGAGTCCGGGGCCGCCGTCGCCCTCACCGACGTCGACACGCGGGCCCTCGACGCTGCGGCGAAGGACCTCACCGACGCCGGTCACCGGGTCCTGGCCCTCACCTGCGACGTCGCCGACGAGGACCAGGTCGCCGCCGCCGTGGACCAGACGGCCGAGACGTTCGGCCGTCTCGACATGGCCTACAACAACGCCGGCATCCAGATCCCGCCCTGTGACGCGGCCGACGAGCCCGTCGAGGCCTTCGACCGGGTCAACGCCGTCAACCTGCGCGGCGTCTGGGCGAGCATGAAGCACGAGCTGCGGCACATGCGCGCCCAGGGCAGTGGCGCCATCGTCAACTGCTCCTCGCTCGGCGGGCTCGTCGGCCTTCCCGGGCGGGCCTCGTACCACGCGAGCAAGCACGGCGTCATCGGTCTCACCACGAGCGCCGCCCTTGAATACGCGCCGCGCGGCATCCGCATCAACGCCGTCTGCCCCGGCACCATCGACACCCCGATGGTCAGCGACATGATCGCCAAGGGTGAGCTCGACCTCGCCGAGGCCGAGGCGAACCAGCCCGTCAACCGGCTCGGCACCGCCGAGGAGGTCGCGCAGGCCGTCCTGTGGCTGTGCAGCCCGGGAGCCGGCTTCGTGATCGGCGTCGCCCTGCCCGTGGACGGCGGCTACGTCGCCCGCTGATCGACCCCCGAGACGGGGCCCGCCTGGAGGTAGGCGAGGACGGCCATGACGCGGCGGTTGTGGTCGTCGGAGGGCGGGAGGCCGAGCTTGGTGAAGATGTTGTTGGTGTGCTTGCCGATCGCCTTGTCCGTGACCCCGAAGCGGGCCGCTATCGCCAGGTTGGACAGGCCCTCCGCCATCAGGGCGAGGACCTCGCGCTCCCTGACGGTCAGCCCGGCCAGGGGCTCGTCCCTCGACCGGCGGGTCAGGAGCTGGGAGATCACCTCCGCGTCCATGGCGGTGCCGCCGCCGGCGACCCTGCGTACCGACTCGACGAACTCCGCCACGTCGCCGATGCGGTCCTTCAAGAGGTACCCGACGCCGCCCGACCGGTCCGAGAGGAGCTCGCGGGCGTAGAGCTGCTCGACGTACTGCGACAGGATCAGCACCGGAAGCCCCGGCCGGCGGCGGCGGGCCTCCAGGGCGGTGCGCAGGCCCTCGTCGGTGAAGGTGGGCGGGAGCCGTACGTCGATGACGGCCACGTCGGGGGTCCGCTCCACGAGAGCCGTCAGGAGCATCGGGCCGTTGTCCACCGCCTCGACGACCTCGAAGCCGTGCGCCGACAGCAGCCGGATCAGTCCGTCGCGAAGCAGGGCGAGATCCTCGGCGATCACCACGCGCACGGCAGCTCCATCGTGAGGACGGTCGGCCCGCCCGGCGGGCTCTGCACGGTCAGCGTCCCGTCGAAGGCGGACAGGCGCTCCGCGATCCCGCGCAGGCCGGTGCCCGCTGCCGGATCCGCGCCGCCGTGCCCGTCGTCGCCGACGACCAGGCGGAGGCCGTCGCCGGTGCGGCGCAGGCGTACCCATGCGCGGGTGGCCCGGCTGTGCTTGGTGACGTTGGACATGGCCTCGGCCGCGGCGAAGTAGAGCGCGGACTCGACCGGCGGCTCGGGGCGGCCGGTCAGGACGAGGTCCGTGGCCACCGGGACGGGGCAGAGGAGGGCGGCCGCCTCGATCGCGCCCGTCAGGCCGCGGTCGGCGAGCACGGGCGGATGGATGCCGCGCACCAGGTCGCGCAGGTCGGTGAGGGCCTGCCCGGCCGACTCCCAGGCCTCCTCGATCAGCTCGCGGGCCTGCGCCGGGTCGCCGGCGCTCCTGGCCAGGCCGAGGCTCATCCGTACGGCGATGAGCCTGGCCTGGGCGCCGTCGTGCAGGTCGCGCTCGATCCGGCGCAGTTCGGCCGCCCGCGCGTCCACGGCGGCGGCCCTGGAGGCGGTCAGCTCGCGTACCCGCTGGGCCAGCGAGCCGCCACCGCCGAGGAGCAGCTCGGCGAGCCGGGCCTCGGCCAGTCCCAGGAGCGCGGCGACGACCACCGCGAGCGCCGGGAGGGTGAGCAGCGCCAGGCTGAGCGTGAAGGTCACGCTCGGGCCGTTGACGGCCGGGTTCAGGGAGGAGATGACGCCCACGGTGTTCAGCATGGCGGCCACCGCCGTCAGGAGCGCCGGTCCCACGACGGCGTTGACCGCCAGCCAGGCCAGTACGCGCAGGCCGCCGGGCTCACGCGCCGGAACGGCCCGGCCCAGCGCCGCTCCCGCCCACGCCCGCTCCAGCGAGACGAGGGCCGTGCGGACGGCCGGCACCCAGGCGAGGACCACGGCCACACCCGTGATCGCGTTCAGCGGCACCCCGGCCGCCGCGATCAACCCCCTCCTGACTCTGCTCACCCCGCCAGTCTGCCCGCCGATCACCGGTCCCACGGTAGGTCCAGCCCTACCTCCGGGGGCGGAAAAATCCCACCTCCCGTGCTGGGCGCAGGCGGATGGAGGGCGCGTGCACGCGCGGCGAGGCTGGAGCCCGTGATCGAAGTCAACGACCTCACCGTCAAGTACGGCGACGCCACCGCGGTGGACGCGCTCACCTTCGCCGCCGAACCGGGCCAGGTGACCGGTTTCCTCGGACCCAACGGCGCCGGGAAGTCCACCACGATGCGGGCCGTCCTCGGCCTGGAAGCCCCGCAGTCCGGCACCGCCCTGGTCGCCGGGCGGCCCTACGCCTCGCTCGCACGCCCGCTGCTGACGCTCGGGGCGCTGCTGGACGCCGGAGCCGTCCACGGCGGCCGCACCGCGCGGGCGCACGTGGCGTGCGTGGCGCGCAGCAACGGCATCGGCCCGGCCCGGGTGGACGAGGTGATCGACCGGGTGGGGCTGACGGCCGCGGCGGACCGGCGGATCGCGCGGTTCTCCCTGGGCATGAAGCAGCGGCTCGGGATCGCGGTGGCGCTGCTGGGCGATCCGGAGGCGCTGATGTTCGACGAGCCGGTCAACGGGCTGGACCCGGAGGGCGTGCGGTGGATCCGCGAGCTGATGCGCGCGCTGGCCGCGGAGGGCCGGGCGGTGCTCGTCTCCAGCCATCTGATGGCCGAGATGGCCGTGACCGCCGACCACGTCGTGGTGGTGGGGCGCGGCCGCCTGATCGCCGACACGGCCATGGCGGCCCTCACCGAGCGGCACCGGCGCGACGTGCTCGTCCGCGCCGCCGACCCGGCGGCGCTGGCGACGGTGCTGCGGGCGAACGGGGGCGTCGTCCGGGCGGAGGACGGGCTGGCGGTGACCGGGCTCGACGCCAGGCGCATCGGCGAGCTGGCCTTCGCCCACGGCATCGCGCTGTACGAGCTCACGCCGCGCGAGGCGTCCCTGGAGGAGGCGTTCATGGAGCTGACCGGCGACAGCAGGGAGTACGTGGCGCGATGAAGGACGCGATCGCGGCGGAGTGGCTGAAGTTCAGAACCCTCCGCTCCAACCTCTGCCTGCTGCTGTCCGCGCTGATCGCGGTGGGCCTCAGCGCCGGCGTGGCCTTCCTGGTCACGCGCGGTTTCGACGCCCAGCAGGGCGCGGAGCAGCGCCGCTTCGGCAGCCTGGGCGACGGGCTCGGCACCGGCCTGCCCTTCGCCCACCTCGTGATGGGCGCGCTCGGCGCGCTCTCCATCACCACCGAGTACGGCACGGGCCACATCAGCACGAGCCTGACCGCCGTCCCGGCCCGCCGTACCTTCCTCCTCGCGAAGATCGCGGTCCTGGTGGCCGTGAGCCTGGTCGCGGGGCAGGTGCTGGTCTTCGGCATGTACGCCGCCACCATGGCGGTCCTCGGCGCCAGAGCCGGCACCGTGCTGCTCGACGGGGAGACGCTCGGCGCCTCCCTGTCCGAGCCGGGCGTCCTGGCCGGGCTGCTGATCAACGGCGCCTCGATGCCGCTCGTCGCCCTCATGGGGCTGGGACTCGGCACGGCCATCCGTTCCACGGCCGGCACGCTGGTCACGCTGATGGTCCTGCTGCTGATCCTGCCGGTCGCCGCGCAGACCCTGCCGCATCCGCTCGGCGACCAGATCGGGGCGCACCTCGTCGGGGCGCTGCCCGGCCAGATCGCGGCCGACGGCCTGCTCACCCCGCTCGCCGCGGGCGCGTTGCTGGCCGCGTACACCGTGGCCGCCTTGGCCGCCGCGGCGGTCGCCATCGCGCTGCGCGGGCACCGGCTCCGGCCGCTGCTCGCCGGTTCGGTCGCCACGATCCTGCTGGTGGGCGCCGCGCCCGTGGCCGCCGCCGCCGCTCCCGAGTCAACCTTGACGTGGAAGCCCTGCGACAAGCTGCTCTGCGGCGAGATCCGCGTCCCCGTCGACTGGGCCGAACCCCGGGGCCGTACGATCACGCTCCCCCTCGCGATGCTGCCCCACACCGGCCGGCGCCACCGCATCGGCGTGCTGTTCTCCATCCCCGGCGGGCCGGGCGGGTCCGGAGTGGAGGACCTGGAGCGGCACGCGGGCAGTTTCGCCCAGATCCGGGACCGGTTCGACGTCGTCAGCCTCCTGCCGCGCAACGGCATCGAGCTGGGCGTCCTCGACCAGGACTGCCTCACCACCGGCCCGTGGATCACCCCGCCGGGCGACGAGCGCGAGTGGGCCGCGCTGGCCCGCTCGAACCGGGCCGCCGCCGAGCGCTGTCGCGCCGCCGACCCCGAGCTGTTCGGTCATCTCGACTCCGTCTCCTTCGCGCGCGACATCGAGGCGATCCGTTCGGCGATGGGCGAGCGGCAGTTCACCTTCATGGCGACCTCGTACGGCGGCGTTCCCGGACTCGCCTACGCCAGGCTCTTCCCGAGCCGGGTACGGGCGATGTACCTGGACGGGACCTTCAACACGCTCCGCGACAAGAGCGAGCAGGACCGAGCGCGATACGCCCTCATGGAAGCGCAGTTCACCCGCTTCAGCCAGTGGTGCGCGCACGACTCCGCCTGCGCCCTGCACGGACGCGACGTCGGCACGGTGTGGAACGAACTCCGCTCCGCGGCCGACCGCTCCCCCGTACCGGCCGAGAAGGAAGCCGCCTACAGCGGCTTCGACATCACCGTGGCCGCCATGCCCGACCTCGTCACGCCCGGCACGGACAACGCCCGGTGGAAGGAACTCGCCCAGGCGATCAGGCGGGCGGAGAAGGGGGACGCCACCGGATTCTCCGACTACGTCAAGGCGGGAACGCTGGGCAGCCTGAAGCCGCCCTCGTTCGTCGGGATGAACATGACCCATTGCCTGGACGGAATCCGCTATAGCGACTACGCGGAGTACCGCCGCCTGCGAGCCCTGGGCGAGCGGATCGCACCGCACCTGTCCGGCAACCAGCTGTGGCACCCGCTGGGCTGCGTGGGCTGGCCGGAACCGGTTCGCAAACCCGCCGCTCCTCTTCCCGTGAACCAGCTGCCGCCGTTCGTCGGCGCGGGAACGTGGACCGACTACGCCGACACCGCCGACCTCGCCCTCCGGGTGCCGGGATCGGGCACGATCCGCTTCGAGGGGCACGGGCACGGGCTGTACCACACGGGCGACGCCTGCACGATCGCGCACGCCAACCGGTACTTCATCGACCTCCGCGTCCCGCCCGCGAACACCGTCTGCCGCGCGGAGAGCTGATCCGCCGGGCGCTCCGCGCAAGCCCTTGGTCAGCACTCCCGCATCGCGGCGCGGGTCTGCGCGACGGACATGGGCGGCGCCGGCAGGGGCCGGGCGGCGGCGACACGCAGGCCGTCCAGAGCGAGGGCGAGGTGCCGACGCCAGGCTCCCGGCGCCACCTTGGCCGTGGCCCTGACGGTCGCCGCCACACCCCAGACCACGAACGCCATGTCGGCGAGTGTGACGTCGCCCCGCAGGCCCCCGGACCGCTGGGCGCGTTCGAGGATCTCTCCCATCAGGCCGAATCCGCGATCCCCTTCCACCGCCACCGTCCGCGCGGCGAGGTCGTTGTAGCCGAGGTCAGCCGCCTGCAGTTCGCACACGCCCGTCAGAAACGCGACGAACCCCTCCCAGGCGTCGTTCATCGCCAGCGCCTGCTCGGCCAACTCGGCCACGGTCGCCGCGCGATCCGCGAACACCGCCTCCACCAGGGCGTCGCGTGTGGGGAAGCGGTTGTAGAGCGTCCCGATGCTGACGCCGGCCGAGCGTGCGATCTCCTCGAGCGGTACGTCGAGCCCCCGGTCCGCGAACAGCTCCCGGGCCGCTCGCAGGAGGCGCTCCCGGTTGTGCACGGCGTCCTTGCGCATGCCCGGAATCCTAGCTAAGTTGAGGCCCATCTCAAGTTGAGGAGGGCCTCAAGTTATGGCGCGGACGATCGTGATCACTGGCGGCACGCACGGCATCGGCAAGGCCCTCGCCCGCCACCACACCGAGCTCGGCGACCACGTCGTGGCCGTGGGCAGCAGCGAGGAGGGCGGGCGGCGCCTGCGCGAGGCGGCGCCGAAGGCCCGATTCGTCAGAGCCGACCTCAGCTCCGTGCGCCGGACCCGCGAGCTGATCGAACGACTCGGCACCGAGCACCCCGTGATCGACGCGCTGGTGCTCGCCGCGTTCCGGTTCAACCCCGTACGTGTGGAGACCGACGAGGGTTTCGAGCACACCTTCGCCCTCTACGTGGTCAACCGCTGGCTCATGGCCGAAGGACTGCGTGCCTCGTTGGAGAACGCACCGGCACCGGTGATCGTCAATCTGTGCGGCGCCGGTCGAGGCGGCCGGATCCACTGGGACGACCTCCAGCTGAAGGACGGCTACCGGGGGCTGACCGCGACCATGCAGGGAGCCGCGGCCAGCGAACTGCTGGGCACGGCCTACTTCTCCGAGCGGACGAAGTACGTGCTGTACAACCCGGTGTTCGTGGCGACCGGCCTGCACGAGCCCTTCACGCAGCCGCTGCGCGGCCTCGTACGGGTGGCGTCGGCGGTGTTCGCCCAACCGGTGGCCAAGGCCGTGCCGCCGCTGGCCGCGCTCATCGACCATCCGCCGGCCAAGCCGCTCACGACCTGGAAGAAGGGCAAGCCGATCGATCTCACCGTGGACCGGAACGAGGCGCGGCGTCTCGAGGAGACCCTCCGCGCTGTGACCCGGTCCGTGGGCCGGCGGCGATCAGACCGGCGCGGAGGGTCCTGACGTCGTCCTCGGCGTACGGGTGCCACGCAGGTGAGGCATGCCGGCGACCAGGAGCAGACCCGGCGGGATCACCAGCACGAGCCCCCTTGCCGGCCAGGTCCGTCAGCGGCCCGGTCAGGGCCTGGCCGAACGGCATGAGGCCAAAGGGGCGTACAACAGGCCGAGCGGGACGAGGGCATACAGCGCCATCGCGCACATGGCCACGACTCCCGGGCGCCGCGGACGCCGGGCCATCATCGTGACGCTGCTGATCAGCCCGCCGGCGCCGTAGCACGCCAGGGCCGTGCCGTACGCCGTGTAGGAGCCGAACGTGTCCCGGCTCAGCACGGGCAGGAGCACCTGGCTGGGCGCGATCACGAACATGAGGCTGACCGGGGAGAACAGCAGGAGCGCCGTCAGCCACGGCCGCCGCCCGGCGTCGGCGAATCCCGCCATCGCCTCCATGAGCAGGGAACGGCGGGCCAGCGGGCACGGCAGGTCGGGATCAAGGTCCTGCAAGGGTGGTCTCCGGGGTGCCGGCATAGGAGACGCGCCGATACCACTCGTTCGCCAGCATCTGAGCGCGGGCCTCCTCCGGCAGTGACGTGAGCAAGGTCATCGACGCGCCACGCCCGACCTCGGACTCGTGCGCGTGCATGGCCGCCCACTTGCGTTCGGCCCACTGACCGACATCGAGGTGGGTGGTGACCTGCTCGTCGGGGACGCCCGGCAGCTTCTGGCCCGGCTCAGGAAGCGTGCCGAACACCGCTTGCCACTGCGACACCACGACGGACCGCGGGATGGTCGCCAGATAGAGCGCGCGCGGCCTCCACGGATCGCCCAGGTCTCGGTAGAGCTGGTCGTAGCCGGCCGCTTCGACCGCGGCCATGGTCACCCGGTGCACCTGCACGTGATCCGGATGTCCGTACGCGCCGTAGCCGTCATAGGTGAGCACGACATCAGGCCTGAACTCCCTGATGTGCGCGACGACCCGTCCCACCGCCTCGTCGAGTGGCACGTCCAGAAAACGTGGGCTGCCGGGCGCGGATGCGGGGTTGCGGGCGTCGGCGTAGCCGAGCAACCTCGGTCTGCCGGCGCCGAGGATGTCCAGCGAACGCTCCAGCTCCGCGACCCGCTGGGTGCCCTGGGCCCACGTGCACGTGACGACGGCGGTCCTGGCGCCCTCGTCGGCGTACTTGGCCAGCGTTCCACCGGTCCAGATCGCCTCGTCGTCCGGATGCGCATGCACGCACAGCATCCGAAAATCCACATGCACCTCCAAAGTGATCAACGGCTGGTCATCGTAACGCCCCTCCTCCGCGAGCCGCTGAACCCTCGAACCAGGTTCGCGGCCCCGCGGACAGCAGCACGGTGGAGTTCACCTGTCCCTCCAAGTAGAGTACGTAGAGTGATGATTCATGTTCTGAACGTCACCGTGGGGTAGGTGTGGCCTCGATGCCGCCGGTCTGCCGGCATTCGGCGTGAGGTGTGCCTGCCCACCGGAAGGGTGTCCGCAGGACAGCTACACCTGAGAAAGGGGATTGTCCGTGAGCCGTGCACTGATCATCGTTGATGTGCAGAAGGACTTCTGCGAGGGCGGCAGCGTTCCGGTGAAGGGGGGCGCGGATCGGGCCGCAGCCATCGCCGAGCTGGTCCGGCGCGCCGATGGGCAGTACGCCTTCGTCGTCGCCACCCGTGACCACCACATCGATCCGGGCGCTCACTTCTCCGACAACCCCGATTTCCGGGACTCGTTCCCCGTGCATTGCGTCGTCGGTAGCGAGGGAGGCGAGTTCCATCCGGATTTCGCGCCCGCCGTCGCCTCCGGGCAAGTCGACGAGGTCTTCTTCAAGGGCGCCCACTCCGCCTCCAAGAGCGGTTTCGAGGGCTCGACTCAGGAGGGCGAGACGCTGTCGGCCTGGCTGAAGGCCCGCGACGTCACCGACCTCGATGTGGTGGGCATCGCGACCGACCACTGCGTGAAGGCCACCGCGCTGGACGGAGCGCGCGCCGGCTTCACGGTGCGGGTCCTTCTCGACTACACCGCCGGCGTCGCCGCCGACACCACGCGCACCGCCTTGGACGAGCTGCGCGGGGCCGGTGTCGCGCTGAGCGGCGAACCCGTCGTCGCCTGAGCAGTCCGGCCCGGCCTTTTCAAAGAATTCGAAAGCTTTGTTTCTCCGGTCGTGTGCACGTCACCATCAATTGCGGAACACGGCACCGCCGTACACCTTCAAACCGGAATGGTGGGACACCATGCGAGCGTTCATCCGACGCACATTACGGCCATGGTTGATCGTGGCCATCACCCTCACCGCACTTCTGGCGCAGACGACCTCGGCGTCGGCCTCCGCCAGCGAGCAGCAGCGGCCCGGCAACGGCTACAACGCCATCTACTACGGCGCCGAATGCAACCCCGTCCAGGCCAACGGCAGCATCTCGACCGAGGTCAACTGGCACTATTACGGGAATGGGTTCCGGGTGACCCGCCTGGCCTTCTGGAACGGCACCAACCACATCGCGAACATCCAGCGGGTCTTCCTGATCGACAACAACGGAAATCGTCAGATCGTTTATCCCGAGCCGGCCGCCCCGCACAATTATTCGATACTGTACGTCGACTTCATCACGCCCAGCCCCATCGTGCGGGTGACGGTATTCGAATACCTCGCCACCTTCACCGGGTACTGCGGTGGATCGGCGGGAGCGAACCTGGTGATCAGCGCTTACGCCTGACCCGCTCCGTCCTGACGACGCCTGAGGCCAGGGGGTGCGTACGCGCCTCCTGGCCTCGGCCGTGGCACGGGGGCGGCCGTCAGCGGGACCCGCGGGCTCGCACCCCTTCCGGCGGTCCGGTGAGCAGGTCGAGGAGTTCCGTGCCACGGGGGGTCAGGCGGAGGCGGACCTCGCGGCCGTGGCGTTCCCGGTGCAGCAGCCCCGCGGCGGCGAGCTGCCGGCAGTGGTAGGTGATGGTGCTGACGCCCAGGTGGAGGTGGCGGGCGAGTTCGCTGACGGACGGCAGCGAGGACGACTGGCGCAGGATCGCGGCCCTGATGGGTCCCAGGACCTGGGTCAGCGCGCTGTCGGGGGCGGGAGGTTGCGCCGGGTGGGTGCGGGTGGCGATGCGGCCCAGGCCGGGCAGCGGGTAGCCGATCCAGACGTAGTCGTCGCGTTGGGCGTTGTACATGCCGGCGGTGAACCCCGAGGCGAGCGGCACCAGCATCAGGCGGCGTCCCTCCAGGTCGGACCGGTGGCGGGGGCAGGGCGAATGGGGCAGGCAGAGCGTGCCGTCGGCGTAGCGGAGAGAGGCGCTCAGAGCGTTCAGCACGGCGTCGAGGCCGCGGCTGACGACGGCGGCGCCGATGCGTTCGGTCTCTCGGGCGATGAGGCCGTCGGCCCGGGCCCACAGCGGCTCCATGACGGTCCAGGCGGCTCGTAACACCTGTCCGTAGGCGGCGAGGAAGGCTCCGGGGGCTTCGACGAAGCGCTGCCAGGGCTGGGGCATCGACGTGCGGTAGAGGTCGGACACCTCGTCGGCGAGCGCCCGCGGGTCGAGACCGTCCACTTCGTCGAGGATGGCGCGCATGCTGGTGGTGCGGAGGTGGTCGGTCAGCGCGAGGGCGTCGGGGATCCAGCGTTTCCCCGTGTTGAGCAAGGGGCTGACGAGCGCCGCCGCGTCGGCGGGCAGCGCGGTGCGTACGGCGTGGCGCCATGGCTGGGGTACGCCGCCGCCGGCGTCGCCGAGCACGTCCCGCACGACGGAGAAGAGCGTCGCGCCGGGCGAGCGCGCCACGTCGACGTGCACCTCGTCCAAGGAACCCAGGAAAAGTGGGCTTCCGGCCACTCCGGACGAGCTCAGGCTCTGCTTCCTGGTGACTTGCGTCATGCAAGTAACGGTAATCGTGCCACTTTCATGAAGCAAGCAGGCCGGTAGACTGGCCGCATGCTGGGGAGGACGTACGACTCAGAGGTGTGTTCGATCGCACGCGCGCTGGAGCTGGTCGGCGAACGCTGGAGCCTGCTGATCATTCGTGACGCCCTGTTCGCGGGGGCGACCCGTTACAGCGACTTCAACCGCCGCCTGGGCATCGCGACCAACGTGCTCAAGACGCGACTCGACGGCTTCGTCGAGACAGGGATCATGCGGCGCCACAGATATTCCGACCAGCCCGAACTGTACGAGTACCTGCTGACGGAGAAAGGGCGCGCCCTCGCGCCCGCGCTGGTCGCGCTCACCGAATGGGGCGACCGCTGGTCCACCGAGGGCGAGCCGCCGATCCTCTACACCCACGGGGAGTGCGGCGCCGGAGTCACTCAGCAGACGGTGTGCGCCCACTGCGGCCGGGTGGACGACCCGGCCGAGATCCGGGCCACGATCGGCCCCGGCATGCCCCCCGACCACATCCCCCACGGACGCCGCCGCTAGCGGCAGGCGGCGAGTCATTCGTCGGGCCGCGCCTCCCGCGCCTCAGCGAGGCTTTCGAGCGCGGCGGTCGCGCGGCCGCGTTCGTCCTCGTCGCCCGTCTCGGCGGCGATCTCCAGCGCCAGCCGGTGCCGCTGCGCCGCCTCGCCGTCACGGCCCAGGGCGTGCAGCGTCTCGCCGATGGCGTTGAGGACGCTGGCCTCGCCGTACCGGTGCCTGGTCGAGCGGAAGATGTCCAGCGCCTGCTCCAGGTGGCACAGGGACTCGTCGAACTTGGCCTGGCGGCACAGGGCGGTGCCGAGGTTGCTCAGCGCGGTCGCTTCACCGTCGCGGTGCTCGATCTCGCGGAACAGGTCCAGCGCCTCGCGTAGTCTCGCGACGGCGAGCGTGTCGTCGCCGAGCGCGGTGTGGATCTGGCCGAGGTTGCACAGGGCGATGGCCTGGCCGGAACGTTCGCCGAGCGTGGCGAAGATGTCGTGCGCGGCCAGGAGGTGCTGTGCCGCCTCGGCATATTCGCCGATCGACTCCTCGAGGTTGCCGAGGTTGGTGAGCGCCGCGGCCTGGCCGAAGGGGTCGTCGAGGTCGCGGTAGAGGGCGATGGCCTCGCTGTGCCGGGCAGCCGATGAGGTGAAGTCGCCGAGGCGTTCTTCGATGATGCCGAGGTTGGACAGCGCGCGGGCCTGGCCGTGGCGGTTGCCGGTGCGCCGGCACAGCTCCAGGGCTTGGCTCAGCTCTTCGACGGCGGGGGCGTATCGGCCGAGGAGGCGCAGGATGACTCCGGTGTTGGTGCGTAGGTGCGCCTCGCCCTGCGGGTCCGCCAGCTGCCGGGCGGCGTCGATGGCGCATGCGTAGATGGACAGGGCTTCGGTGCCGTGACCCGCTTCCAGGTAGCGGTGCAGGGCGGCGGCGAGGGTGACGGCCCGTTCCGGGCGTCCCTGCCGGACCGCGAACTGGCAGATCGTGCCGAACGACGCCAGTTCGCTGTCCAGCCAGGACAGTGCGGCGTCCGGTGAGAGGGTGACGCCGCCGGGTTCGAGTGCGAGCCCGGCGTGCCTCCTGCTTCCGCTCCAGCCGGGGTAGAGGGTGTCGCCGGCTTCGACGGCGGTCTCGCAGTAGTGGTCGAGCAGCCTGTCGGTGGCGGCCTGCCGTTCGGCGTCGCCGTCGGTGGCTAGGCTCATCTCGGTGGCGTACGCGCGCAGCAGGTCGTGGAAGCCGTAGCGGCCCAGAGCGTCGCAGCGCAGCAGGTGCGCCGAGGCGAGGCGGTGCAGGAGCCGGGCCGCGCCGATCTCGTCGAGGTCGGCCAGTGCCGCGACGCAGGCCGGGGTGGAGTGGGGCGCCGGGTTCAGGCTCAGCAGCCGGAACAGGCGCTGCGTCTCGGGGTCGAGGAGGCGGTAGGAGCAGCCGAAGACGTGCCGGATGGCCGCTGCGCCGCCCCAGTCGAGCAGGTCCAGGGGTCCGGCGCGGTGCAGGCGGGTGACCACGCCGGCGAGCGGCAGGTGGGCCTGTGCTGCGGCGTACTCGGCGGCCAGGCGCAGCGCGAGCGGCAGGCGGGCGCAGATGGTGGCGAGCGTGTCGACGCTGCCGGGATCGGTGCCCGCCCGTTCGCCGAGCAGCCGGCGCAGCAGGTGGGCGGCGTCGGGGTGGGGCAGCAGGTCCAGTTCGATGCGGTGTGCGCCGTGCAGGGCGGCCAGGGTGGCGAGTCTGTCGCGGCTGGTGATGAGCATGAGGGTGTCGTGCGTGCCAGGCAGCAAGGGCCGTACCTGGTCGGCTGTGGCCGCGTTGTCCAGCAGGACGAGCAGTTTGCGGCCGTCGGTCTCGGTGCGCCAGCGGGCGGTCCGCGACTGGGTGTCGGCCGGGATGTCGTGGTCGGGCACGCCGACGGCGGTGAGCAGGCGGCCGAGTGCCTCGTACGGGGACAGTGCGTGCTGGGCGTCGTCGCCGCGCAGGTCGAGGTGGATGCGCCCGTCGGGGAACCGTTCGCGGTTGTGGTGGGCCCAGTGGACGGCGAGGGCGGTCTTGCCGACGCCCGCGGTGCCGCAGATGATGGCGATGCCCGGTGGGCGGCGGGCGTGGGCGGCGTCGAGCAGGGCGAGCTCGTCGGCGCGTCCGGTGAAGTCCGGCACCGGTGCTGGGAGTTGGCGCGGGATCGTCGGCGGGTCGCGGTTCTCGTGTTCCTCCAGCAGTTGCCGGTGTGCCTGCCGGAGTTCGCCGCTCGGCTCGACGCCGAGTTCGTCGGCGAGGGCGCGGCGGGTGGCCTCGTAGCGTTCGAAGGCGATGGCCCGCTGGCCTGTCGCCTGGTAGGCGTGGATCAGTGTGGCCTGTACGGCTTCGTCGAGCGGGTTCGCGGCGCCCTGCACGGCCAGCGCGCCGATGATCTCGGCGGCGTTGCCCGCGCGCAGCATCAGGTCCCAGTAGGACAGCTGGGCGCGGCGGCGCTCGGTCTTGAGGCCCCACACCTTGGGGTGGTCTTCGAGGGCGGGCAGGTCGCAGAGGGGTTCGTCGTCCTCCCACAGCCGCAGGGCCTCGCGGAAGAGCGTGGCGGCTCGGGCCGGGTCGCCGCGGTTCGCGGCCTGCTGGGCGGCCGCCACCGTACGCCGGAAGCGCAGCAGGTCGAGGGCGTCGTCCGGCAGGCGCAGCAGGTAGCCGTCGCCGACGGTGGAGAGCACGCCGTCCTGGCCGCGTGGGCTGTGGCGGGGGTCGAGCAGGCGGCGCAGGTGTTTGGTGTGGGTGTGCAGCACGTTGACCGCGCTTGAGGGCGGCCGTTCGCCCCACAGTGACTCGATCAGCTCCCGGCGGGTGGTGAGCCGCCCGGCGTTGAGCGCCAGGACCCCCAGCATCAGGCGGCGGGCGGGCGGCCCGGCGTCGACCTCGCGATCATCGTGCCACACCCGGAGGCGGCCGAGCACTTGGACGACCAGCACCGCCACAGTGTTCAGCAAACATCCAGAGCCTGTCCAGAGGCCGGGGTCGCGAACCGTGCCATCACGCCGGCGACGGCGGCCGTGCCGCATTTACATAAACTATGAATATAAAAATGCTATGCTTTTGGCGTGAGTCATCAGGATCCCGCTCCCGGCACGGCCGCCGCCATCGGGGCAGCCCTCTACGGGCTGGCCACCAGGGCCGTGAGACGCCTGCCCCGTGACATGAGCCTGACGTCCGCCGCCACCCTGGCCACCCTGGACCGGACCGGACCGCGGCGCATCACCGATCTGGCCGCGGTCGAGGGCGTCACCCAGCCCGCGATGACCGCCCTGGTCCGGGTGATGGAGGAGTCCGGACTGGTCGAGCGGCGCGGCGACGCGTCCGACAAGCGGGTCACGCTGGTGTGCCTGACCGAGGCCGGCGCCTCCTACGTCCGCAAGCGGCGCCAGGCGGGCGTCCACGCGTTCGAGCGGTTGATCGGCGAGCTCACCGGCGACGAGGTCGAGGCGCTGGTGGCGGCCCTTCCGGCGCTGAAGCACCTGGCAGAGCTCGAAAGCCAGGACCGCGAAGGGCCGAAGCGGTGAACGGGCAGCCGGCCGCGGGGGTCGCGGTGACGCGTACCGAGGGGCGGCTGCTGGTCCCCGCCCTGATGTTCATCGCTCTGGTCGTGGCGGCGGTCGCCAGCCTCGGGACGCCGCTCATCACCAGCGTGGCGACCTCGTTCCACGTCTCGCTCGGCAGCGCGCAGTGGACGCTGACCGTCGCGCTGCTCAGCGGCGCCGTCGCCACGCCGGTTCTGGGCAGGCTCGGAGCCGGCCCGCACCGGCGGGCCGCGATCCTCGTCACGCTGGCGGTCGTCGTCGCCGGCAGCGCGCTCACCGTGCTGCCGCTGCCGTTCGCGTGGCTGCTGGCCGGCCGGGCGGCCCAGGGCGTCGGGCTCGGGCTGACGGCGCTGATGATGGGCGTGGCCCGGGACCACCTCCCCGAGGAGCGCAGCGCGTCCGTGATCGCCCTGATCTCGGTGGTCTCGATCATCGGGGCCGGTGTCGGCTACCCGCTGGCCGCACTGCTCGCCGAGCTCGGCGGAGTGCGGGCCGCCTACGGCTTCGGCCTGGTCGTCACCGCCGCCGCCCTCCTGACCGCGTGGCGCTCCATGCCCGAAGCCCCCGAAGGCCGCTCCGCCCGCGTGGACGTGGCGGGCGCGGTCGTCCTGGCCGCCGCGCTGCTCCTGGTGCTGTTCCTCGCCGGCGAACGGGATCTGTGGAGCCGGCACCTCGCCGTGGCGGCGGGCCTCGCCGTGGTCGCGGTGGTGCTGCTCGGCGTCTGGGCCGTCATCGAGCTGCGCAGCACGACGCCCCTGGTCGATGTGCGGGCGGTGCGGCACCCGGCGGTCGCCGGGGCGAACCTCGCCATGTTCGTCGGCGGGATCGGCATGTACCTCCTGCTCACGCTCATCACCCGGTACGCGCAGACGCCGCACGGCGCCGGCTACGGCTTCGGGCTGACGACCTTCGTCGCCGGGCTGGTCCTCATCCCGTTCTCGGTGCTGGGGTTCGTCGCCGGCAAGCTCACGCCGCGGGTCCGGACGCGGATCGCCGACCCCCTGCTCCTGGCCGGCAGCGCCGTCGTGGTCGGCGGCGGGTTCGCCCTGTTCGCGGCGGCCCGGTCGGACCTGGCCGAACTGTTCGTGGCGATGGGCGTGCTCGGCTTCGGCGTCGGCGGCTTCTCGGCCGCGATGCCCGGCGTCATCCTGGCCGTCACCCCCAAGAGCGAGACGTCGAGCGCCATGAGCTTCAACTACGTCGTCCGCAGCGTCGGATACTCCCTGGGCAGCGCCGTCGGCGGCCTGATCCTCGCCGCGGGCACCGGCCCCGGCCGCCTCTTCCCCGACGACAGCGCCTACACGACCGCGGCGCTGATCGGCATCGGCGCCATGGCGATCACGACGCTGACCAGCCTCGCTCTCGCCCGCCGGCGCTCGTCCGAGACCGACTCTTGAGTCAGATGCCGTCGCGACGTACGTGAGCGCGGCCTACAGGTGGCGAGCCAGGTACAGCTTGGTCTCCACGTTCAGTCTCACCTGCGCGCCGAGTCCGTGCCTGAGCGCGCCGAACAGCCTCTCGCGCACGTCCTCGTCCAGGAGCCGGTAGGCCGACTGGGTGGACAGGTAGGCGATGTAGTCGGCCGCCGACAGCGTGCGCTCCGACCGATAGCTCCGGGTGCCGAGGTCTCCGAACTCGGGTGGCACCCCCATGTCCGCCGCCCACGCCTCCTCGCCGGCCGGGTCGCTGATCGGGCCGGTGTTCAGGGTGAGATGCGGTGCGAACTCCTGGTGCGCGGCCCGCAGCACGGCCGTCACCTCGGGGTCCCTGGGCCAGTCGGCGTTCCAGAACAGGGCGATCCCTCCTCCTGGGGCCAGCGCCGCGGCGGCCCGCTGCCAGCGCACCTCCTTGTCGATCCAGTGCCAGGCCTGGGCGCACAACAGCAGCCCGAAGCGCCGGTCCGGCACGTACTCCTCGAACGTGGAGACGGTGACCGTCACGTTCGGCCGGTCCGCGACGCGCCGGGCCAGCAGCGCCGCCATCGCCGGATCGGGCTCCGTGGCCACCAGGTCGATGCCGTGCGCGGCGAACAGCTCCGTCGCCTTCCCCGTGCCCGCGCCCACCTCCAGCGCCGGCGGCCCGGCATAGGCCAGGACGTCGGCGACCAGCTGGGCCGGATAGCTCGGCCGGATCCTGTCGTACTCGTCGGCGATCTCGCCGAACACCCGTCCCCGAACCCGGTTCGTCGTCATGGGCCCGATCCTAGGAAACCTTGATCCGGCCGCACACCCCTCCCGCCGTCCCGGTTACTGGTTACAAGATTTGAAATTTGTCACCGATCCGCTTAGCGTTCGTCGTATGGAACGGAGAAGACTCGGTGACGACGGGGTGTGCCGCTGATGCCTGCCCGAAGCCCGCTGGACGCGGACACCATCCTGACGGCCACCGAGGAGATCCTGCGCCGCCACGGACCGGACAAGGCGACCGTCGTCGACGTCGCCCGGGCGCTCGGGGTGACCCATGCCGCCGTCTACAAGCACTTCGCCTCCAAGCAGGCGCTGCGCGAGGCGGTGACCCGGCGCTGGCTCGACCGCAACCGGGACACCCTCGCCGTCCTCGCGGCCGACCGTACGGTCCCGCCGGCGCGACGACTGCGTGCCTGGCTGCACGCCGTCCTGGCCGTGAAGCAGGCCAAGATCCGTGAGGACCCGGAGCTGTTCGCCGCCTACGGAATCCTCGCGGCCGCGCACAGCACCGTCGCCACCGACCACGTAGCCGACCTGCTGGGCCAGCTGGCGGCCATCATCGCCGACGGCGCCGCCGACGGCAGCTTCCGCACCGGCGACGCGGCGGCCACCGCCCGCGTGGTCTTCCACGCCACCGCCAAGTTCAACCACCTCGCCCATGCCGCCGAATGGCAGAACCCCGGCATCGGCGGCGAGCTCGACGAGGTGTGCAGCTTGCTGCTCGAAGGACTTCAGTCCCCCGCGTCCGCGACGAACAAGGAGTGACGAACGACCGTGGTTCAAGCAATCGGAGTGACCCGACCAGGCGGACCGGACGCTCTCGGCGAGCTCGACCTCGCGGCCGAACCGATCGGACCCGGCCAGGTGAGGATCCGGGTCACCAGCGCCACGGTGAACCCGGTCGACGCGATGATCCGTGCACGTCCGCGACAGGACGAGGCGGACGAGGCGGACGAGGCGGACGCGGTGCGGGTGCCGGGCATGGAGGTCGCCGGCGTGATCACCGAGATCGGCCCCGCCGTCGACCGCCCGTTCACGATCGGGGACGCCGTCATGGCCATCGTGGTGCCCTCGGGCGAGCACGGCGGCTACCGGGCGGACCTGGTCGTGCCGGCCCGGTCGGTCGCGAGGATCCCGGCCGGGCTCTCGCACGCCCAGGCCGCCACCGTCCCGATGAACGGGCTCACCGCGCAGCTCGCGCTCGACACGCTGGCGCTCCCGGCCGGCGCGACGGTCGCCGTGACCGGCGCCGCCGGCAGTGTCGGCGGGTATTTCGTCCAGCTCGCCAAGCTGGCCGGGCTGGTCGTCGTCGCCGACGCCGCCCGGCAGGACGAGACCTTCGTACGCGACTGCGGGGCCGACGAGGTCGTGCCGCGAGGAGACGATTTCGCCGCGGAGGTCCGGCGCCGTCACCACGGCGGCGTGGACGGGCTGCTCGACGCCGCCGCGCTGGAGGCCGCCGCGCTCCCGGCCGTCAAGGACGGCGGCACCGTCGTCACCGTACGCGGCTACCAGGGCGACGGGACCGACCGGGTCCGCGTCGTCCCGATCTTCGTACGCGACTACGTGGAGGCCGCGGCCGAGCTCGACCGGCTCGCCGCACTCGCCGGCGACGGACGGCTCACCGTCCGCGTGGCCGGCCGGCTGCCCGCCGCCCGAGCCGCCGACGCGCACCGCTCGCTCGAACGGCGCGGCGTCCGCGGGCGGTTCGTCCTGCGGTTCGACTGACCGGGCCGGAGATCCGTCAGACGTCGCCGAACATCCGGCTCCTGGCGCTCTCCGGGGCGTCAAGAGCATGAAGTGCCCTGTTCAGTGAGCCTTCCTCGAAGCCGAAGTGGGCCTTCATCGCGGCCTTGATGTCGTTGATCTGCCGGAAGAGCTGCTGCGGCGATGACCGCGGGTCGTCGAGGCTCAGCTGGAAGTCGGCGAGCAGGCGCGCGAGGACTTCGTGCTCACGGCCCAGGCGGGCGATGGTGGGCTCCAGCTCGGGCAGCTGCCGCAGCAAGGCCGGGAAGAAGTCGCTGTCCTCGCTGCGGTGATGGCTGCCCAGGGCGGAGCAGAAGGTGTAGCAGAAGTCGCGGAGCTCGGGCTTGAGGCTCTGGGCGCGTTCGCCGGAGCGGATGGCCATGCGGGCGTCCTCCAGCGCCTTCTCCAGGCGGTGGTGGACGTCCTGCAGCTCCCGGTGCCAGGCGATGATGCGGTTGCGCGGCATGACGGTGCTCAGCGGAAGTCGCCGGCGTGCTCGGCGGCCCACAGCGCGAAACCCCGGGCGGGGAGCCCGGCGAGCGAGTGCCGGCGGTCCGCGTGCCCGCCCCTGAGCGCGACCGCGGCGACGGCGGCGAGGTCGGTCCCGTACGGCAGGCCGGCAGTCTCGGGACGGCGGCTGAGGGCGCGCACCTCGGCGCCGTCCCCGCGCAGCGTGGTGATGAGGTGCCGCCCCACCAGGCCGGTCGCTCCGGTCACCAGGATCATCCGTGCCGTCCTTCCGCTGTCGGCGCCTGGCCGCGGTCGCCCGCGGCGAGCAGTTTCGGCAGCTGCTCCAGCAGGCTCTCGTGCCAGGCGATCTCGGCCCGCAGGCGTGCCGTGGTGTGATCGAAGGTCATCGGCTCCAGCCCGCGCAGGTACGGCTCGGCCTGCTCGCGCTGGTGCCGCCAGGCCGTCAGCCGGGCGATCAGCGCGTCGCGCCGGTCGCCGATCAGGGCCCCCAGGTCCGCTTCGCCGAGGTCGTCGGCGTAGTGCAGCGCGAGGTCCACCGGGTCGGGCCGCAGCCGGACCTCGCGCAGCGTCCGGTCGCGCAGCGCGATGAACTCCTCGCGTCCGGCCGCGGTGAGCGCGTACACCGTCCGCGCCGGGCCCCCCGCCTGCTCGGTGCGGACCACCTCGATCGCGCCCTCGGCGACCAGCCGGTGCAGGGCGCCGTACAGGGAGCCCACCTTGATGTCGGTCCACAGCTCGGTGCGGTCCAGTTGCGCCTGCCGGCGGATCTGATGGCCGTGCATCGGGCCGCGCAGCAGGGCGCCGAGCACGAACATGCGTACGTCACTCACCCGGCTACTCAAACACGAGTAGGTTAGGCTAGTCAAACGCGAGTAGTTCAGGCGGGAGATGCAGATCAGCCGACGGCAGGGGCGAGCTTTACCTGATCATTTGCCATCACCCGGCGCACGCCGTCGCCCGGTGGGCATCATCACCCGTGATGCTCGCGACCCGAACGACCCGTTCCCGCCGCCCGGCCGATTCCGGCAGGGGTGGGCTGCTGGCGCGCGTGGTGTTCGTCATCGCCATGATGATCGGCGCGGTGTTCGCACACGGTGGCGCCTGCGCCGCCCTGGAGATGGCGGAATCGGCCGATCACAGCGCCGATGTGCGCGCGGCAGAGCCGCCGGACACCGCGCGCCATGCCGTGCACAACGCCGTCTGCCTGCATAGGGGCCTGCCTCCGCGCCACCAGCACGGCACCGAGCAGGACTGTTCGGCGACCGGCCCGGCCGCCGTGCCGGCTCCCTCGACCCTGCAGGCGAGCGCCGTCCTGCCCGCCGCCCGGACCTGCGGCGGGCCGTCGCCCGTCGAGGCAGGCAGCCGCCTTTCGCCCGGACAGCATCCGGAGAGTCTCTGTGTGATGCGCGTATAGGACGACGACCGTCATCCGTCGTCCAATCCCATCACCAGAGGAAACACTTTCATGTCACCGCACGCTGTTTTCGCGCGCCCGCACGAGGGGGCCTCGCCGGGATATCCGGCGCTCTCTCTGACGGTCGGCAACACGCCGCTGGTCCAGCTGCCCGCGTCTCCCGTGTCCGGGATCGGCGGTTTCTGGGCGAAGCTCGAAGGCTTCAATCCCGGCGGCATCAAGGACCGCCCCGCCCTGCACATGGTGCGCCAGGCCCGCGCCCGGGGCGAGCTCCGGCCCGGAGCCACCATCGTCGAGTCGACCAGCGGAACCCTGGGGCTCGGCCTGGCCCTGGCCGGGATCGTCTTCGGCCATCCGGTCGTCCTGGTGAGCGATCCCGGCATGGAGCCGCTGATGTGCCGGCTTCTCGCCGGATACGGCGTCCACGTGGAGACCGTGACCGAGCCGCATCCGACCGGCGGCTGGCAGCAGGCCCGCCGGGAACGCGTCCAGCACCTGCTGGCCGACATCCCCGGCGCCTACTGCCCCGACCAGTACCACAACCCCGACAACGTCGAGGCCTACGCCGGGCTCGCGCACGAACTCCTGAGCCGGCTCCCCCACATCGACACGCTGGTGTGCTCGGTCGGCACCGGCGGGCACAGCGCCGGCATCCACGCCGTGCTGCGCCGGCACTTCCCCGGCCTGCGGCTGGTCGGCGTCGACACGGTGGGCTCGACCATCTTCGGCCAGCCCGCCCGCGCCCGGCTGATGCGCGGGCTCGGCTCCAGCATCCACCCGCGCAACGTCGCCTACGACGCCTTCAGCGAGGTGCACTGGGTCAGCCCAGCCGAGGCGGTCTGGGCCTGCCGCACCCTGGCCGAGCGGCACTACGTCTCGGGCGGCTGGAGCACCGGGGCGGTCGCGCTGGTGGCGGGCTGGCTGGCCCGCGCCGCTCCCGGCCGGACCACCGTCGCGATCTTCCCCGACGGGCCGTGGCGGTACCACAGCACGATCTTCGACGACGACTACTGCCACGCCCACGGCCTGCTCGGCACCGTACCGGCGCAGGAGCCGGACGTGCTGGCGGCGCCCCACGAACGGGAGGTGCACCGCTGGACCCGCTGCGCCACCGTGACCGATCCTCTGGCGGGGGCCCGATGAGGGCCACGCTGCGCGAGTTCCGCTCCTTCGACCGGCCTGTCCAGCTGCTGCAGCTCAACCAGGCGGGCATCAACCTCGGCTTCTACATGCTGATGCCGTACCTGGCCCAGCACCTGGCGGGCGCCGGGCTGGCCGCCTGGACGATCGGGCTCGTCCTGGGCCTGCGCAACGCCAGTCAGCAGGGCATGTTCCTGATCGGCGGCAGCCTGGCCGACCGGCTCGGCTGCAAGCCGATGATCATGGCAGGGTGCGCGTTGCGGACGATCGGCTTCGCCCTGTTCGGCCTGTCCACCACGGTGCCGCCGCTCATCGCGGCGGCGGTGGTGACCGGACTGGCCGGGGCGCTGTTCAACCCGGCCGCCCGCGCCTGCCTGGCGGCCGAGGCCGGGGAGCGCAAGGCGGCGGCGTTCGCCGTGTTCAACGTGTTCTACCAGGGCGGCATCCTGGCCGGCCCGCTCGCCGGGCTCGCGCTGCTGCGCGGCGGCTTCACCGTGGTGTGCCTGGCGGCCGCGGCCATCTTCGCGGTGCTGACCGTGCTGCAGGGCCTGTGCCTGCCGGCCCGGCGCGTCGCGGCCGGACCGCGGCCACCGGTGCTGAGCGAGTGGCGCCAGGCGTTCACCGACCGCGCCTTCGTCGCCTTCTCGGCGGCGATGATCGCCTCCTACGCGCTGTCGTTCCAGATGTATCTGGCGCTGCCGCTGCAGGTGCAGCGCCAGGGCGGCGGCCCGACGGCGGTGGCGGCGCTGTACGCGCTGTCGGCGCTGCTGGGCATCACCGCCCAGGTACGGCTGACCGCATGGTGCACGGCCCGGTGGAGCCGCGGCCAGGCGATCAGCCGCGGCCTGGCCCTGATGGGCGTGGCCTTCGTGCCGCTCGCGGCCACGGCGCACCTGCCGCTGCCGGCGGGCTGGGCGCCGGCCCCGGTGGTGGTGTGCGCGCTGCTGCTCACCCTCGGCAGCCTGGTGGCGTTCCCGTTCGAGATGGCCACCATCGCCGACATGGCCGGACAGGGGCTGGTCGGCACCTACTACGGGCTGTACAACCTGGCGTGCGGCGCCGGCATCCTCGCCGGGAATCTGCTGGCCGGCGCCCTGGTGGACGTCGGCCGCGCCGCCGGCCTGGCCGCCTTGCCGTGGCTGCTGCTGACCGCGGCCGGGCTCGCCTCCGCCGCGGCCGTCAGCCGCCTGGACCGGGGCGAGCATCTGCGCGGCCAGGCAGCGCCTACGCCGAGGCGGTCGTGATCAGCCCCGCAGGTCTCGCACCATCTGCGCGCCCTGCGCAGAGCCGGACTGGCCGACTCGCGGCGGGCGGGCAAGCTGGTCATGTACCGGCTCACCGACGTCGGCGCGGTCCTGCTGGGCTCGCTGGCCGGCCGGCAGGCCACCGACGCCGGGTCGGCGACCGGCCGATAGGAGCCCCTGCGCTTGCCGCATCCATGCCTGAATCGCGCTATCATCGCCACATGGCGATCAATGGTGATTCCGGCTCCTGTGTCAGCGCCGACGTCGCCGCCGGCGTCCCCCCGGCGGCCGCGCTGTTCCACTCCCTGGCCGACGAGAACCGGCTGCGCATCGTGCAGCGCCTGGCCCGCGGCGAGGCCCGCGTGGTGGACCTCGTCGCCGAGCTCGGCCTGGCCCAGTCCACCGTCTCCAAGCACCTGGCCTGCCTGCGCGACTGCGATCTCGTCGACTACCGCGCCGAAGGCCGCCAGTCCTTCTACTCCCTGACCCGGCCCGAGCTGATGGACCTGCTCGCCTCCGCCGAGCAGCTGCTGGCCGCCACCGGCCACGCGGTCACGCTCCGTCCCGCTCCCAGCGGGGTCCGTACGGACGGCGCAGGGGCATGAGCGCGATCGACCTGCCGGGCCTCGGCCCCTCCCCGGCCCGGCGCACGACGTTGCGGCGCCGCATCCGGCTGCTGGTCGCGGCGACCATCACCTACAACGTGATCGAAGCGGCCGTCGCCATCACCGCCGGCACCGTCGCCTCCTCGGCCGCCCTCATCGGGTTCGGCCTCGACTCCGTCGTCGAGGTCGCCTCGGCCGCCGCGGTGGCCTGGCAGTTCTCGGCCGCCGACCACGAACGCCGGGAGAAGGCCGCGCTGCGCGTCATCGCGCTCTCGTTCTTCGCGCTGGCCGCCTACGTGACCTTCGACGCCGTACGCGCGCTGCTCGGCGCCGGCGAGGCCGAACACTCCACCCCCGGCCTGATCCTCGCCACCCTCAGCCTGATGATCATGCCGTTCCTGTCGCGGGCGCAACGCCGCGCCGGCCGCGAGCTCGGCTCCGCCAGCGCGGTCGCCGACTCCAAGCAGACCCTGCTGTGCACCTACCTGTCCGGCGTGCTGCTGGCCGGGCTGGCGCTCAACAGCGCCTTCGGCTGGTCCTGGGCCGACCCGATCGCCGCCCTGGTCATCGCCGCCGTGGCGGTCAAGGAAGGCCGCGAAGCCTGGCGCGGCGACGCCTGCTGCCCGCCCGCGCCGGCCGTGCCGCCGGAGACCGACAGATCGTGACCCGGGTCAGAACTGCACGTTGGTCATCGTGTACCACGTCGGGACGAAGGTCAGCAGGACCACGGCGACGAGGACCGCGAAGGGCCACAGCACGCGCGCGGTAGTGAGGGGCGCGGGTGCGACGGGCCTCAGCTTCCACCGTCCGGCCGCGATGAGCGCCGAGGCACCTCCCAGCAGGAGGTTCGCGGGGACCAACGCGTACTCGCCGCGCACGATGTGGAAACCGGCCGCGAGGATCATCGTCAGGGTCAGGCCGGCGCCGGCGAGCGGCGTCAGCACCGGCTTGACCCTCGCCATCGCCGGCAGGATCAGGCCGACGCCGCCCAGCACCTCGCAGATCCCGATGAAGACGATCAGGGACTGCGGCACCGCGGCGTACCAGGCGACGGCCCGGGGCGCGTCCGCGTACAGGGCCGCGTCGTACAGCAGCACCTTGCCGAAACCGCTGCCGGCGAAGAAGAAGCCGAACACCGCTTGCAGCGCCCAGAGCACGCCGTTGAGCGTGAACCTCGTCGGACGCCTCCTGGGCTGCTGCTCGACGTCCTTGACGTCGAGTGCGCTGTTACTGACGTGCAGGTTCATGTTCTCTCGCTACCTTCGGGTGACGATGATCTTCCGGACGCCCTCCAGCCTGGCCGCAGGCCGGCACCGGCGACAACGCCAGGTTCGATAAGGTGCCTTAACCTCTCACTTAACGACGGAAGCGCGCCTGTGGAGCTCCGGGACATCGAGATCTTCCTGACCCTGGCCGAGGAGCTGCACTTCGGCCGGACCGCCGAACGGTTGCACGTGACGCCCGCCCGCGTCAGCCAGGCGATCAAGAAGCAGGAGCGCCGCATCGGCGCCGCCCTGTTCGAACGCAACAACCGGGCCGTGACGCTGACACCGATCGGCAAGCAGCTGTTCGAGGACCTCGCGCCGATGTACCGCGGCCTGCACGAAGGCATGGCGCGGGCCGCCCGCGCCGCCGGCGGGAAGACCGAGGTGCTGCGCCTGGGCATGCTCTCCAGCAACGTCCAGGATTTCCGGCCCCTGCTCGACGCGTTCCACGCCCGGCATCCCGCGTGCGAGGCACAGATCCGCTACGTCGGATTCGGTGACCCGTTCGGGCCGCTGCGCGACGGGGAGGTGGACGTCCAGATCGCCTGGCTGCCGGTCAGGGAGGCCGACCTCACCGTGGGGCCGGTCGTCCGCGTCGAGCCCGTCGTCCTCGCCGTCGGAGCCGGGCACCGGCTGGCCCAGCGGGAGACGGTGTCGTATGAGGACCTGGCCGACGAAGCCGTCATCGTCGGCGCCAGACCCGACTACTGGCGCGAGGCCCTCGTCCCCAGCCACACCCCAGGCGGGCGGCCGATCCGCATGGGGCCGGCCGTCACCGCCGAGAGCGAGATGCTGCCCATCCTGTCCAACGGCGAAGCCGTCGCGCTCGTGCACTCCCACGCCATCCGCTACCACTCCCGGCCCGACATCGCCTACGTGCCCGTCCACGACGCGCCTCCGGCGCGATGGGCGCTGCTGTGGCGCACCGCCGCGGAAACCGACCTCATCCGCTCCTTCGTGAACACCGCCCGCCAGATCGAGGCGGCACTGCCGGAAGGGAGCACGACGTGATCATGCATGACGATCAGGTGGACGTGCCGGCCGAGGTGGTCGCCGCCCTGGTCGCCGAGCAGTTCCCGCAGTGGACGGGCATGGAGATCCGCCGGGTGCGCTCGACGGGCACGGTCAACACGATCTTCCGGATCGGGGACGACCTCGCGGCGCGCTTCCCCTTGCGCCTGGCCGACGCCGGCGCCGTCCGGTCGGCTCTGGAGCGGGAAGCCCGCGCGAGCGCGGAGCTGGCGCGGGTCTCGCCGTTCCCCACCCCCGAACCGGTGGCCTTGGGCGAGCCCGGCGACGGCTACCCCATGCCGTGGTCGGTCCAGACATGGGTACGGGGAACGCCCGCCACCGACACCGACCCGAGCGGGTCGGAGGGGTTCGCCGAGGACCTCGCGGCCTTCGTCGCCGCCCTGCGCGAAGCCGAGACCGGAGGCCGGCGCTTCAACGGCTCAGGGCGCGGCGGCGAGCTCACCCGCCACGACCCGTGGATGGAGGAGTGCTTCAAGGAGAGCGAAGGGCTGCTGGACGTGCCGCGGCTGCGCCGCCTGTGGAGCCGGCTGCGGGAGCTGCCGCGCGACGGCGACGACGTGATGAGCCACGGCGACCTGATCTCCGGGAACGTGCTGGTCGCGGCGGGCCGCCTCAGCGGCGTCCTCGACGGCGGCGGCTTCGGCCCGGCCGATCCCGCGCTGGACCTGGTCGCCGCCTGGCACCTGCTGCGCACACGTCCGCGCGAGGTGCTGCGGCGGAGCCTGGGCTGCGACGACCTGGAGTGGGAACGCGGCATGGCCTGGGCCTTCGTCCAGGCCATGGGGCTGGTCTGGTACTACGCCGAGAGCAATCCGCCGATGAGCGCGATGGGGCGCACGACACTCGACCGCATCGTGGCATCGGCCCGGCGGGACAGGTGACCCGGCCGGGACGGGACACCGCTCCCATGGTCCTCGACCGGGGACGCGTCGCGCAGCGCGGCACCCACGAGGAGCTGATCGCCGGGGGCGGCGGGGGCAGGCTCGGGTGAGGGCGCGCGTCAACCCGGCCGGCTGGTGGGGTGCGCCGGCCGGCGTCGACCTCAGCACCCTGACCATCCGGCTGGTCGGCCAGCCCGTCTGAGGCGGCTCTCACACCCGAACGGCGAGGACACGACCTACCGCCGACCAGCCCATGACGCCCACGCCGGCATGGGCTTCCGATCACGACCGTGAGACATGAGCGTCTCGGGCCGCGCCGCCGAGGTGTCCCGGCGGGAGCTTGCGGCCGTAGGCGACCAGGAGGAGGTCCTGGGCGGCGCCGGTCAGGAGCGCGCCGGCGCCGAAGGACCAGTCGAGGTCGTCGGCGCGCAGTTCGACGCCGTCGAGATCGGCTCCGAAGAACTTGAGGGTGCGGGGAGTGACCTGCTCCAGGAGGAGGCGCACGCGGTCTTCCGGTACGCGGCGGCCGAGGCCGAGGGCGACGCTGATGTCCAGGCCGTGGACCACGTCGTGGCCCAGGGCGGCCGCGATGCCGCCCACCGGAGGCTTCCATGGATGGTGCGCGTTGTCGCGGATGGCGCCGACCAGCTCGGCCGTGGACAGGGTGGCGGCGTCCTGGCGGGCCCGCCGATCCGCCATCCGGTTGATGTCGCCTCGGGCCTTGACGAGTTCGAGCACCTGCCGGGGCAGCGAAACGCGGAATCCCATCGACATGTGGGCCGCGACCTCGCGTACGCGCCAGCCGGCGCACAAGGTCGGCGCGTCCCACTGGGCGGGTGTCAGGCTCTCCAGCATCGCCGCCAGTTCCCGGCGTTCGCTCGCGATCGCGGTGGCTGTGTCCATGGGTGCGGCTCCTGTCCTCGGCAACATCAATAATGAGATTACGGTAATAATAGAATTATGCGAATGACGAGGGCCGAGGCCAAGGAGCACAACCGGCGGGCCCTGCTGGCCGCCGCGCGCCTGATCGTCGCCCGCGACGGCCACCGGGCCAAGCTGGAGGAGATCGCCGAGCAGGCCGGGCTGACCACGGGCGCCGTCTACTCGCTGTTCGGCAGCAAGAACGGGCTGCTGATCGCCCTGGTCACCGACTACCTCACCCCGCACTACGACGGCATCGAGCAGACCGTCCCCGACGGCCTGGACCTCGTCGAGGCGGTGGAGGTCTTCGCCCGCCACTACCGCCGCCTGTGCGACGACCCCGACGCGCTGCGCCACCTGTCGTTCGAGATCAGCCTGCAGGACCTGGCCCTGCGCGACCCCGAGCTGGCGCCCAGGCTCGCCGCCTCCGTCCGGGAGCACGAGGAACGCCTGACCGCGCTGCTGTCCGGCAGGGTCCACGACGGCAGTGCCGTGACGTCGCGGCAGGCGCGCCGCCTGGCCACGGCGCTGCGCGCGCTCATGGTCGGCCTCAGCCAGGGTGTCACTCTCGGCCTCGCCGACGCCGCCCCCGGGGACTATTTCGCGGCCACCGCCCGCGCCCTGATCACCCCGGACGTGCTCGGACCGCCCTGAGGGACGCGCTTCAGAGGGACGCGCTTCAGAGGGGCGCGCCCGCCCAGCGCCGGCAGATCGTCAGCATCTGCTGCTCGGTGGGCTTCTCCACCAGCGGCCTGCTGTCCGGGGCGGCGCGCAGCCCGTCGAGCATGACCTGCAGATAGCGGCGGTAGAGCCCCGGGCGGACCTGGACGGAGTGCTGCGCCAGGTCGGTCACCAGCCACAGGATCATCACCACGTCGTCACCGGTGACGCCGTCACGCAGGTCGCCCTCGGCCCGCGCCCGGTCGAGCAGGTGCCGCATCACCTCCGCGACGCGTTCGACGGTTGACCTGCCGAGCCGCCATCCGCCGCCGCCGAGCGCGACGTCCCGCAGCCCGAGGTTGTCCACCAGGAGCTCGGTGATGCTGCCCAGGAGGAGCTCAAGGCCGTCCCAGGCCCGCTCGGCCTCGCCCGCGCGCTGCGCGACCTCCGCCAGCTCGCCCAGCGGCTCCTCCAGCGCCGCGCGAATGAGCTCTTCCTTGTCGGCGAAGCGCCGGTACACGGTGCCGACGCCGACGCCGGCGTGGTGGGCGACCTCGTTGAAGCCGACGGCGAGGCCGCGCTCAGCGAACAGCTCGCGAGCGGCGCGCACGATGCGGTCCCGGTTGCGCTCCGCGTCCCGGCGCAGGCTGCCACGCCGCATGGGCTCGTCGGCGGCGGCGGGTCGCGGTTTCACGTGTCGAAGCGTACCCCTGGGCGGATCGATGGGATCAACGTCACAGCCCGCACCTCCGATGAAACGGATGAGAGCTATCCGCTTCTCACTAGACTTGCCGAATCGGATAGGTCATATCCGGTTTCGGACCCCACGTGAGAAGCGGAAAGTGAGTGCTCGATGGCCGAACTGCTCTACCGGCTGGGCCGGTTCACCGCCCGGCGGGCCTGGTGGGTGATCTCCGCCTGGGTCGTCGTGCTCGCCCTGGCCGTCGGAGCCTTCCTGGCCTTCGGCGGGACGATGAGCTCGACGATGACCATCCCCGGCACGCCCACGGCGCAGGTGACCGACCGGCTCAAGACCGAGCTGCCGGTGGCCAGCGGCGGCACCGGGCAGGTCGTCATCCACTCCGGCAACGGTGAGGAGCTCACGGCCGCCCAGCGCGAGGGCGTCAGCGCCGCGCTGCGCAAGGTCGCCGGCCTCGACGGCGTGGACCAGGTGGCCGACCCGTTCACCTCCACCGACACGCGCGCCCAGCAGGCGAAGAAGATCACGGACGGTCTCGCGCAGGTCGAGGACGGCCGCGGCCGGCTCGACCAGGGCCGGAAGCAGCTCGACCAGGCCCGCTCACAGACCGAGGCGGGCATCGAGCAGGCCGAGACCGCCCTCCGGCAGGCCGGCACGAACCCGCAGCTCAAAGCGACCCTCACCCGGCTCAAGGCGACCCTCGCCCAGCTCGACAAGCAGCAGGCCGAGCTCGACAAGCAGCGCGCGACCCTGGAGAAGTCCGAGCGGCAGCTGCTCACCGGACGCGACCTGCTGACCATCGCGCAGGACATCCGCATGGTCTCCTCCGACGGCTCCACCGCGACCGCGACCGTCGTCTTCGACCTGCCGCAGCAGGAGATCACCCCGGAGACCAAGGAAGCCGTCACCGAGACCCTCGACGCCGCGCTCCCCGACGGCGTCACCGCCGACTACTCCGCCGAGATCGCGCAGGGCGAGATCCAGCTGGGCGGCGTCGGCGAGGCGGTCGGCCTCGTCGTCGCGGCCGTCGTGCTCATCATCATGACCGGCACCCTCGTGGCCGCCGGGCTGCCGATCCTCAACGCGCTCTTCGGCGTGGGCGTGGCCGTCGCGGGCGCCATGGCCCTGTCGGGCAGCATCGAGATGACGTCGGTGACGCCCATCCTGGGCGCCATGCTCGGCCTGGCCGTCGGCATCGACTACGCGCTGTTCATCCTCCACCGGCACCGCCGCCAGCTGAAGGCGGGCATGACCGTGGAGGAGTCCATCGGGCTGGCCAACGGCACCAGCGGCAACGCCGTGGTCTTCGCGGGCAGCACCGTGCTCATCGCGCTGCTGGCGCTCAACGTCACGGGCATCCCGTTCCTCGCGCTGATGGGAACCGTCGGCGCGGTCGCCATCGCCGTCGCGGTGCTGCTCACCGTGACCATGACCCCGGCGCTGCTCGGCCTGCTCGGGCACCGGCTGCTCCCCCGGCGCGACAGGAAGGCCGCCGCGCAGGCCGCGCCCGTGCCGGCGTCCGCGCCCGCGCGGCCGATGACCATCGGCAGCGCCGTCCTGCGCATCGTGATCGGCGTGGGTGCGCTGGCCCTCATCGCGGTGCCCGCCGCCTCGATGCGCCTCGGCCTGCCCACGGGCGCCTCCGAGGCCGCCGACTCCACGCAGTACCGCGCCTACACGGCCATCACCGAGAAGTTCGGCGCCGGCGCGAACGGGCCGCTGGTCGTCGTCGCCGACCTCGGCGACGGCGTGACCGGGGACGACCTCACGGCGGCCCAGGCCGGCCTCGGCAAGCAGCTCATGGACGTCGACGGCGTGAGCGCGGTCGCCCCCATCGGCGCGAACGACAAGGGCACCGTCCTGGTCTTCCAGGTCGTGCCGACGGGTGGGCCGACGTCGGAGTCCACCGAGGACCTCGTCCACGACCTGCGCGGCCGTACCCTTGAGCTCGGCTCCGACAAGGTGTCCCTGTCCGTCGCGGGCAGCGCCAGCGCCAACCTCGACATCTCCGAGAAGCTCGCCGACGCCCTGCCGACCTACCTCGCCCTCGTCGTCGGCCTGTCGCTGCTGATCCTGATCGTCGTGTTCCGCTCGATCCTCGTGCCCCTCATCGCCACCGGCGGCTTCGTGCTGTCGCTGTTCGCGGCGCTCGGCGGCGTCACGGCCGTCTACCAGTGGGGCTGGCTCGGCGGCCTCTTCGGCGTCACCGACCCCGCGCCGATCCTCAACTTCCTGCCGACCCTGCTGGTGGGCATCCTGTTCGGGCTCGCCATGGACTACCAGCTCTTCCTCACCTCGGGGATGCGCGAGGCGTACGCGCACGGCGCTCCCGCCCGGCAGGCGGTCACCGAGGGCGTACGGGCGGGCAGGGCCGTCGTCACCGCCGCCGCGATCATCATGATCTCGGTCTTCGGCGGGTTCATGTTCTCCCACATGACGATGATCCGGCCGGTCGGCTTCGCGCTGGCCTTCGGCGTGCTCGTCGACGCGTTCGTGGTGCGCATGCTGATCATTCCGGCGGTCATGCATCTGGCGGGCGACAAGGCGTGGTGGCTGCCGCGCTGGCTCGACCGGATCCTGCCCGACGTGGACGTCGAGGGCGCCAAGCTGGAACGCCACCACCAGGCCCCGCCGGCACGGGTCCCGGAGACCGCCGCACGCTGACGGCGCCTCGCCTGACGGGCCGGGCCGCGTCCCCGGCCCGGCCCGTCAGCCGGCGCGCGGCGCCATGCCGTCGGCTTCGGCCGCGGGGATCTCTCCGGTGAAGTGACGCAGCTGCGGGCTGAGCGCCGCCACGGCGGCGGCCAGGCCGAGCAGCCCGCCCAGGACGACGAGCGACGCCGCGCCGCCCAGCGCCGCGGCCAGCGTCCCGCCGAGGACCGGCCCGAGGGGCTTGAGCGCCATCCCGCTCATGCTCAGGACCGCGCCCATCCGGCCGAGCATCGTCTCCGGCACCATGCGGGCGATCACCACGTTCAGCACCACGTTCAGCGAGGGCGTCGACAAGGTGATGAACACCAGCGGGACCATCGGCCACCACTTCCCCCACGGCAGCGCCGTGGCCGCCACCGCCGCGCCGAAGACCGCCACGACGGCCGACACCAGCCTGCCGGGCGGCAGGAGCCTGCTGATGCGGCCCGACAGCAGCGCGCCGGCCAGTCCACCGATGCCGAGACCGGCCAGGACCGTGCCGGTGACACGCGCGTCGCCGCCGCGTTCGCCGACGAGCACGATCAGCGGGATGAGGAACGCGCCGCCCAGCAGGTTGAGCACCATCACCGCCGCGGTGGCCTCCCGCAGGCCGTGCCGGCGCCACAGCCACGCGACGGCCTCGGCCGCCTCCCTGCCCATGCCCCGCCGCTCCTCGCCGTCGTCCCGCTCCGAGGTCCGCGGCTCGTCCGCCGGGCGGCGCGGCACCTTCGCCAGGGCGTAGAAGAGCGTGGCGGCGAGGAAGGTGACGGTGTCGACGAGGAAGGGCACCGCCCGCCCCAGGCCGTACAACAATCCGCCAAGCGGCGGGCCGATCAGCCCGGCCGCGTGGGTGCGGGCCTCCTCCTGCGCGTACGCGGTGTGCAGCTGGCCCGGGGGGACGATGCCGCGGATCGCCGTGTCCTGGAGGGGACCGACGAACGCGGCGCACAGCCCGTCCAGCACCGCCAGCGTGACGAACTGCCAGACCTGTACGTGACCGGTGACGACGAGCCCCGTCAGCAGCGCGGAGACGACCGCCTGGAGACCCTGCGCGGTGATGAGCGTGCGGCGGCGGTCCCACCGGTCCACCCAGACGCCGGCCGGGATCTGGACCGCGAGGGAGGCGACGGTACGGGCCCCTGCGACGACGCCCGCCAGGCCGGGCGAGCCGGTGAGCGCCAGCACCAGCAGCGGCATGGCGAGCCTGGTGAGCTCCGACCCCAGCTCGGAGACCGCGCTGCCGACCCACAGCAGTTGAAAACGCGCGTTCTTGCGCAGGGGGACGATGTCGGTCACGAAGCGGCTTCCATGTCGGACGCGGGACGGCGAGGGCCACCGGCCGGGACATCGTACATCTGCCTGAGGGCGAAACTCTCCGGGCCGAGATCAGCGGCGGGTGAGCTCTTCCCGGTAGCCGGGGATGTCCTCGACCCGGTAGTAGACGGGCAGGCCGCGCTCGGTGGCGATGCGGACGTCCTGGTCGGCGCCGCTGGACTCGCCCGGCAGCCGCAGGACCGCGTCGCAGTGCCGCAGCAGCCGCTCCGCCGTGGGGTACATGATCTGCTCGGCCACGGGGTCGGCGGGGCCGGTGCCGCCCGCGCCGCGCAGCACGGGCAGGGCCACCCACTCCCCGATCATCGGGACGTGCCCGCTGCGGAACACGGGCCACGCCGCCTCCTCCAGGCGGGCCAGGTTGCGGGCCATCAGTTCGGGGTCGTCGCCCGTACCTGAACGGTAGGGGCCGGCAATCAGAATCATCACGGTTCGGGACTATAGTACGAATGACTCGGAATTAACAAGATGAAACACGCAGAGGTTGGTGCACGTTTTTGCATGGTCTCCTGTCCTGTCGCCGGAGGTGCGGGCGGCGTTGTTCCGCGGCCTGGCCACGATCCCCGGCGTGAGCTTCACCGAGAACGTCGTGGACGCCGACGGCAGGCGGGGGGTCGCGTTCAGCCACACCGGCGCGCGGGCCCGCTACGACCTGATCCTCGACCCCGTCGACTTCCGCTTCCTCGGCACGTACGGCGTCCAGACCACGAAGTACGACCACCCCTCCTCGTCCGCCATCGAGGCGGGCACGCCCCTCACGCTGACGGCCCGGCTGGACGCCAAGGTGGTGGACGGCCCCGGCCAGAGATGACCCTTCCGCCGTTGCCGAGTTCGCCGCCGGCGGGCTAGTGTCTGCGATGCAGACAAGTCTGCGACACCGACATCCTGGGGGTCTCACGATGGAGCACTCGTACGACGCCGCCGATCGCCTGCTCGGCGAGGTCAGAGTCCTGCGGGGCCGCGCTCGCGCCGACCGGCACGCCTTCGGCTACCCCCTGGTGCTCTTCGGCGGCCTCACCGCGTTCCTGGCGGTTCTCCAGACGATCGACGGCGCGCTCCGTTTCCCGCCGGGAGGAGACCTCGCCCATCTCCTCCCGAGGGAGTTCGTGGACATGGTGTGGGTGTCCGGGCTGATCGCCGGGACAGGGCTGACCGTGTGGCACTACCACCGCCACGGCTACCGCAAGGGCATCCAGACGGCGGTACGCCGGCCGGGCGTGCTGGGCGGCCTCGCCGCGGCCGTCCCCCTGCTGTCGCTCCTGCTTCCCTTCGACGGCGCCCCCTTCTACCTGCTGGTCATCGGCCTCGGCCTGATCGCCCTGGCCTGCGTCGAACACAGCGGGCACCTGTGGGTCGTCGTCGGGCTCTACGCGGCGGCGGTCGTCCCGGCCGTGGCGAGCGACGGCGTCCACCTGTACGAGCGGCTGCTCGAACGGTCCGGACTGGACGGCCTCCTCGGCGCGCGCGAGATCGCTCTGCTGCTCCCGGCCGCCGTGCTCCTCGTGGCCGGCCTGCGCGCCCTGCGGAAGGCCCGTCCGTGACCCACCCCACCGGACGCCTGAGCGACGTCGTCCACCAGCGTCACCGGCTCGGCATCCTCGCCATCGCCGACGAGGCGGCCAGGGTGGAGTTCACCTACCTCCACGACGTGCTCGAACTGACCAGGGGAAACCTCAACCGGCACCTCGCCGTCCTGGAGGAGGCCGGCCTGATCGTGCTGGAGAAGGGGTACGACGGGCGGCGCCCCAAGACCTGGATCGTCATCACCGGCGAAGGCAGGGCCGCGCTGTCGGCCGAACTCACCGCACTCGAGGAGCTGATCCGCCGCCACGGCCGGGAGCGTGGCCCGGCCCCGCCACCGGTTCACCCGAGCAGCCCGCTCGGCTGAGCGGTCACCGTCATATCCCCGCCCGCCGGGCGTACCGCACGAGCGCCGCCACGTCCCCGGCGTCCGCGGCCTCCACCACGGCCGCCACCGGCTGCCTCACGGTGAGGTTCCACGCGGTGGCCGCCTGCTCGAAGCCGTCGTCGCCGGGCAGGAGCACGCGCCCCTTGAGTACACCGCGTACATCGTTGATTGTCATGGTCGTCTTCCATCCGGGTTCAGGCGGACCGCAGAGCGGGCGCGGCCGTGCGGGTCTCGCGCAGCACCAGCAGGCCGTTGACCGCCATCAGCGTCGCGGTCAGGGCGTGGACGCCGAGCGCGGTGGCCACGGAGCCGTGGTGGGCCAGCACGATGGTCATGTCGCCGTACGCGGCGAAGGACTCCACCAGCAGCACCCATCCCAGCGCCCGGCGGTGGCCCGTCACCAGCAGGACGCCCAGGACCAGGGCCAGGACGACGTCCCGGACCCCCTTGACGACCAGGAAGCCGCCGCCGTCGCCGGACGGCCAGCTCGGCAGGCCGAACCCCGGCGCCACCGTCTCTGGACGCAGGATGAAGTCCATCCCGAACCAGAGGATGAAGAGGATGAAAGCGGTGGTCAGGACGGTGTTGATGTTCTTCAGTGACATCGTTCTTCTCCTGTGAGGTCGGACCAGGCGGTGTGGTGTTCAGGCTGCTCCCGGATGTTTGGAGGGGACTTGGAGCCGGTTTGGAGCTGTCCCCGTACGATGTGCGGATCATGGTCTTCATCCGCGTGCTGGGCTCGTTCGCGGCCGAGGTGGACGGCGCGGCCGTTCACCTCGGCGGGCCGCGGCAGCGGGCCGTGCTGGCGATGCTGGTGGCGGCGCGCGGGCAGGTCGTGCCGGTCGACCGGATGATCGAGGACCTGTGGCGCGGTGAGCCGCCCGGGCGGGCACTGATGTCCCTGCAGGCGTACGTGTCCAACCTGCGCCGGCTGCTGGAGCCCGGCCGCCCGCCGCGCACGTCGGCCCGGCTGCTGGTGAGCGCGTCGCCGGGCTACGCGCTGCGGCTGCCGCCCGAGGCGGTGGACGCGTGGCGGTTCGAGCACCTGCTCGACGAGGCCCGGGCGGTCACCGACCCGCGTGCCGCCCGGTCCCTGCTCGCCGAGGCGTTGGGGCTGTGGCAGGGGCCGGCGTTCGCCGAGGTCGCCGACGAGCCGTGGGCCGCCGCCGAGACGGCCCGGCTGAACGAGCTGCGCCTGGTCGCCACCGAGCTGCACGTCGCGGCGGGTCTGCGGATCGGCGAGGCCGCCGCGGTGGTCCCTGAGGCCGAGCGGCTCACCCGCGACGAGCCGCTGCGCGAGGAGGGCTGGCGGCTGCACGCCCTGGCCCTGTGGAGCAGCGGCCGCCAGGCCGACGCGCTGGCGACGCTCCGCCGCGCCCGCGGCGTCTTCGCCGAGGAGCTCGGGCTCGACCCCGGCCCGGAGCTGACGGCGCTGGAGGAGGCGATCCTCACCCAGCGCACGGACGTCCTGCGCGCGACCGTGCCCCCGCCCCCACCGCCCCCGCCACCACTGGCCCAGATCGCCGAGGCGCCGTTCGTCGGACGTGAGGCGGAGCTGTCGGCGCTGGTCACGGCCGCCGCCGAGGCCGCCGCCGACGGCGCCCGCATCGCCCTGGTCACCGGCGAGGCCGGGCTCGGCAAGTCGACGCTGCTGGAACACCTGGGCAGGCGGCTCGAACGTGACGGCTGGCTGGTCGCCGTCGGCCACTGCCCCGAGGTCGACGGCGCGCCGCCCGCGTGGGCGTGGACCGAGGCGCTGAGCGCCGTCGCCGCCGCCTCGCCACCGGGCGCGTTCGCCGGCGACCTCGCGCCGCTGCTCACCGACACCGAGCCGGTGCACGCCGACGCCACCGCGGGACGCTTCCGCCTGCGCCAGGCCGTGTGGAGATGGCTCGCGGCGGTCGCCGCGCGGCGACCGGTCGCCGTCGTGCTGGACGACCTGCACTGGGCGGACGCCGCCACGCTGGAGCTGCTCGGCGGCGGCCTCGGCCTGCGGGCCCCGATCCTGGTCGTCGCCGCGTACCGGGCGGACGAGAGCGGGCACCTCACCGAGACGCTGGCCTCCCTCGCCCGCGCCACGCCGCTGCGCCTGGCGCTGACGGGGCTGAACGACGCGGCCGTGGCGCAGCTCGTACGGACCGAGTGCGAGGCCGACGAGGAGACCGTGGCGGGGATCGCAGAACGCACCGGCGGCAACCCGTTCTACGTGCGCGAGAGCGCCCGGCTGCTGAACGGCGAAGGCGCGCTGGTCGCGCTCTCCGAGGTCCCGGAAGGCGTACGTGACGTCCTGCGCCGCCGGCTCGCGCGCCTGCCCGAAGGAGGCGTGTCCATCCTCCGGCTGGCCGCGGTCGCCGGCCGGGAGAGCTCGGTGGACGTCCTCGTGAAAGCCGCCGGCACCGACGAGGACGGCGTGATGGACGCGCTGGACGCGGGCGTCATCGCCGGGCTGCTGAACGAGCCCGCCCCCGGACGCGTCCGCTTCGTCCACGCCCTCGTCAGGGACACGCTCATCGCCGACCTCAGCCGCCTGCGTGCCGCCCGCATGCACGCCAGGATCGCCGCCGCGCTCGAAGGCGGCGACGACGTCGCGGCGCTGGCCCACCACTACGCGCGCGCCGGCTCGCCGAAGGCCGTCGGCTACTGCGTCCAGGCCGCCGAGCTCGCCGAGGCCCGCTACGCCCACGACGTGGCGGCCGCCCTCCTCACCGACGCCGTCGCCAACGCGACAGGACCGGACGAACGCGTCGAGCTGCTCGGCAGGCTGCTGCGCGCGCAGATCCGGGCGGGAGCCGTCGCGGCCGCCCGCGAGACCCGCCGTGAGGCGGTCGAGTACGCCGAGTCCCTGGGCCGCGACGACCTGATGATCGCCGCGTTCACCGCGTGGACGGAGCCGACCCCTTGGCAGGCCCGCATGTACGGCACGGTGGACCGGCCCGTCGTCGACCGCCTGAGCCGCCTGCTGAAGCGCGACCTGACCCCCGCGGTGCGGTGCCGGCTCCTGATCGCGTACGTGGACGAGCTGGCCGGCGAGGACGACCCGGCCGTTCTGGACGCGGCGCGGGAGGCGCTCGACCTCGCCACCGGACCCCGGCTGCGGGCCGCGGCGCTCCAGAGCCTGGCCCGGGTCCACGGCGACGCCGAGCTCTGCCGCGAGCTCGTGGCCATCGGCGCCGAGCACGACCTGCCCGTCTACCGCGTCACCGGGCTGATCAACCTGGCCGCCGTCGCCGCCGCGGCCAACGACCCGGTGACCATGCGCCAGGCGGCCACCGAGGCCCTGGAACTCGCCCGCGCCTACCGGATGCCCGGGGCGATCCCCGTCGCCGAGATCACGCTGGCGACCCTGGCGCTCGTCGAAGGCCGGTTCTCCGACGCCGAGCGCCTCTACGTGCAGGCCGACGAGGGCATGCGGCGCGCCGGCTCGGTGCACGCCACGGGCTTCCTCCCCCTCGCCCTGGCCACGATCTGGTTGAACGACGGCACGCTCGGCGCGCACCTGGACGACGTACGCGCCCTGCACGCCACGCTCGGCGGCGCCATGACCTCCGACCTGCTCGCGCTCGCCCTCCACGAGGGCGGCCTGGACGCCGAAGCCCGCGAGGTCCGCGCCTCAGCCGGCCCGATCCGCCCCGACTTCTTCTTCACCTTCCTCACGACGGTGCGCGCGATGGCCGTCGTCGCCCTGGGGGATCGCGACGCCGCCGAGGAGGTCTACGCGGCGCTGCTCCCGCACCGCGACGGCCCCCCGGCGGGCGCCGCGAACCTGGCGGTGGCGCTGCGCCCGGTCGCCCACACCCTGGGCGAGCTGGCCCTCCTCCTGGGCCGCGCCGAGGCCACGGCCCACTTCGCCGAGGCCGCCGCGATCGCCGAGCGGTGGAACGCCCCCCACTGGGCCGCCGAGGCCCGCTCGCGGACGGCCATCTAGCCTCTGCCCGCGACAGGGGTGAAGAAGTTGACGAGGTTCCCGTCGGGGTCGCGGAACAGCAACGACCGGTTGCCCCACGGCATCGTCGTGGGCTCGTTGACGAAGTCCGCCACGAAGCCGGTCAGGTTCCGGTGGACGCCGTCCACGTCGTCGACCAGGAACTCGATGATCACGCTGTGATTGTCGGCCGGGCGGGCGGAGCCGGGCGCGAACAGCGGAACCGTACGGGTGCCGGCGATCGCGAGGGTGGCCGAGGCGGTCGTGAGTTCGGCGAAGTCCTCGGTGGCCCAGCTCGCCCGCACCCCGGTGACGCGCTCGTAGAAGCCGACGAGCCGGGCCACGTCGCCGGTGATGATGCGGATCGAGACGAAGTTCATGAGGTCCTCTCAGGGTGGGTCGATGCTGCTGAGCCGACGCTACGGGCAATACTGGACAGAAACCGCCCGATATTCGTCTGACATCGAGGAACATGTCCCGACCCACTGCCCGTGTGCTCGCCCTGCTGGAGCTCCTGCAGGCGGGAGGCGTACGGACCGTCGCGGAGCTCGCCGACCGGCTCGGGGTCGACGAGCGCACTGTGCGGCGCTACGCCGCCCACCTCGTCGACCTCGACGTGCCCGTCGAGTCCGTCCGCGGCCGCTACGGCGGCTACCGGCTGGCCCCCGGCTACCGCATGCCGCCCCTCATGCTGACCGACGACGAAGCGCTCGCCGTGCTGCTCGGGCTGGTCGCCGGCCGGCGGGCCGGCCTGATGACGGCCATGGGCACGGCGGGCGAGACGGCCGCGGCCAAGATCCGGCGGGTGCTGCCGGCGCCGCTGGCCCGCAGACTCGACGCCGTGCTCGGCTCCCTCGCCTTCACGACTCCGCCCGGCGAGCAGCCGGCCGCCCCTGAGAGCGGGGTCCTGCTCGCGATCGCCGACGCGATCAGCCATCACCGGCCGATCTCGATCAGGTACGTCGCGGCCGACGGCAGGCGCAGCGAACGCACGCTGCACCCGTACGGGCTCGTGACCCATGCGGGCAGGTGGTACGTGACGGGCGCGGATCCGGCGATCGGCGAGGACCGGACGTTCAGGCTGGACCGCATCACCGGCGCGAAGACCCTGCCGGGCGTGTTCGAGCCACCCGCCGGGCTCGACCCGGCGCGACGCGTGCTCACCGGACTCGCCACCGCCCCCTACCGGTACGAGGTGACCCTGCTGGTCCAGGGGACGGCCGAGCAGATCCACACCTGGCTGCCGCCCGGCATCGCGATCGTGGGAGAGCCGGACGCCGGCGGCTGGTCCCGCGTCGAGCTGCGGGCGGAACGGCTCGACTGGCTGCCCGGCGTCCTCGCGTCGCTGGACCTGCCGTTCGCCGTCGAGCGGCCGGACGCGCTGCGCGACCTCATCGCCGAGCACGCCGACCGGCTCCTGCGATCGGCCCTCCGTATTTATACGCACTGCGAGGGTGATTAGTACGCGGAACGACGCTGCGCGGCTTCGTACATTGTCCAGGGTCCGGACAACGACAATCGAAAGGAGGAAGCGTGCCAAGAAACGCGTTGCGCGCCTCAGCCGCACTCATCGCGGCCGGAGCATTTCTGACCGGCCTCACCGCCCCGGCTTCGGCGAGCACGAGAAGCACGTCCACGAGCCGCGTTCTCTACATCACCATGCAGCACCAGGAGAACAGCAAATGGTGCTGGGCCGCGACGGGCGTCACCATCGCCGGTTATCACGGCGCCTGGCTGTCCCAGAACCAGTTCTGCAACCTGGCGAACGACTACCCCGTCAACGATGTCTGCCCCAACGCCGCCGGCAGCGCCGCCCTGGTCAAGCATGCCCTGGACCGGCTCGGCTTCTACCGGTCAGGTGACGATCTGCACAACCCGATCAGCTACGCCGCGGTGAAGACGCAGATCGACGTGGAACGCCCGTTCTACGCCGGAATTCGCTGGGCCGCCGGCGGCGGGCACGCCCTGGTGGTCTACGGATATGACGACGCGGACGGCGGCCAGATCATGTTCGGCAATCCGGGGCAGAATCCGCCGCGTTACCGCATCAAGCCGTACAGCTATTTCGTCAGCAACGACACCTACACCTGGACCAGAACGCTCGACAACATCGTGAGGACGAAACAGCCGTGATGAAGAAAGCGATTGCGGCGGCGGTCACCGCCGTCGCCGGCCTGGTCTTTCTGGCCGGCGGGACCGCGGCGGCCGATTCCGGTCACCTGACCGGCACTCCCTCGGCCGCCGACCTGCAGCACGCGCACACGGCCGCGGCCACGCCGCAACTCCTCGCCCGCCTGGCCGTCCTGAAGTTCCCGGACAGCCGGTCGGAGATCCAGGGCCAGGCGTCCATCGGGGAGAAGGCCATCCCGGTCTACGCGATCACCCCTGAGTTCGCCCGCGGCGAGGCGGGCGCCCCGGTCGGCCGGCTCTCCTACGTGGCGATCCCCGTCCGGACCGGAGACGGCACCCCGGCGACCGTCGCCATGACGAACGACGGCGGCTGGCGGCTGTCGGAGATCGCCTCCGGCACGCCGGAGGAGCAGGTCGCGGCCCAGCTGGGCGCCGACGCCTCACTGCTCTACGAGCCGCAGATCGACGGCTGGTACGAGCTCCGCGGCGACCAGGTCCGGCTGCTCGACACCTCGGCCGCCGCCGAGACCGCGCCCAGGGTCTACCGCCTGGCCGACTACCAGGCCCTGCTCGTCAGCCGGTACGCCGACAAGCAGGCCGGCTCCGACTACGACCGGCAGGGCCTGGCCGGCGGGTACGGGCCCGAACGCCCGCACGGCCTCGCCCCGATGGGGATGGTGGCCGTGGTCGTGGCGCTGGCCGGAGCCTCGCTCGCCGGAGCCCGCCTCCTGCGCCGGGCACGCCCGGCCTGATCGAAGGTGTACGCCGTGAACCCTCATGGTTCACGGCGTACACCGTGAGGACCCCCAACCCAGATCGCGGACACCGCGCAAGCCGTCCTGGTGACCGAGGGCGCCGCAGCCGTGACCATGCGGCGGATGGCCGCCTACAAGCACTTCCCCGAGCAACCGGGTCCCGGACGGCCCACGGGAGGCGCGGGTGCTCAGCCTCCTGACGGACTTCCTGGACTTCGCCCGGGGACAGCCGCTTCTGTACACGTTCCTACGCCCGCCCTCTGGAAGGCGGCTGATTCGAGCCCCGACGACGCCGCGGGTCAGGAACCGGGTCGCAACGAGTTCCGGTACGGCGGCATGAACCGCGTCCGCGGCATCTGGTCGGCCAGCACGCCGCCGTCCACGACCAGGGTGGCGCCGGTGACGTAGCGGGCCGACTCCGAGGCCAGGTACGCGACAGCACCGGCCACGTCGTCCGGCCTGCCGTACCCGCCGCGCAGCGGGATGCGCTCCTCCCACGCCGCCTCGAAGGCCGCGCGGTCGAAGGGGAAGTCGCCGTCGATCGGGGTGGCGATCATGCCGGGCGCCACGGCGTTGACGGTGATGCCATGGGCGCCCAGCTCGGCGGCGAGCGAGCGGGTGATCAGCTCCAGGGCGCCCTTGGAGGCGTTGTAGTGGGCCAGCCCGGCTTCGGCCATGAGGCCGTTCTTGGAGGAGACGTTGACGATCCGCCCCCGCACGCCGTCCGCGATCATGTGCTCGGCCACCCGCTGCGCCAGGAAGAACGGCGCGTCGCAGTTGACCCGCATGACGGCCTGCCAGCCGGCCACGGTGATCTCGTTGAAGTGTTCGAGGCGGGCCACCCCGGCGTTGTTGACCAGGACGTGGATCGGCCCGTGGTCGCGGCGGACCGCGTCGGCCAGCCCGGCCAGGCCCTCGGTGTCGGCCAGGTCGAAGCCGTAGTCGCAGCCCGCGCCCGGCCGGTCGACGGTGACCACCCGGTGGCCGTCGGCCGTCAGGCGCGCGGCGATGGCCGCACCGAGGCCCCTGGCGGCCCCGGTGACCACGGCCAGTCCGGTCATGACAGCCCCAGCAGGTCGAGCGACGGGCGGTGGATCAGCTTCTCGATCTCCTCCTGGTCCAGGGGCGGCAGGCCGGGGATGCCGGGGACGGCGCCGACGGCCCGCAGCCCCTCCACCGAGGCGTCCACCGTGGTGAAGGGGTAGTCGCTGCCGAACAGGAGCTTGCCCCACACCCCGTAGTCCTGGGCCAGGCGCAGGCTGTGCCAGAGCTGGAAGGGGCGGTAGTGCAGGGCGGAGACGTCGGCGTAGACGTGGCGGTGCTTGCGAATCACCGCGATGCACTCACCCTCGTACGGGTGGCCGAGGTGGGCCAGGACCATGCGCAGCTCCGGATGCCTGATGGCGACCTCGTCCAGGTGCACCGGCAGCGCGTAGCGCAGGGGCGCGGCCGAGACGAACGTGGTCCCGGTGTGCACGAGCAGCGGCAGGCCGTGGCGGGCGGCGTAGGCGTACAGGTCGTCCAGCTCGGGCGCGGCCGGGTCGAAACCGGCGTACATCGGCATGAGCTTGATGCCGCGCAGCCCAAGGTCGCGGTGGCCGTGTTCCAGCTCGTCGCGCCAGCTGGGCTGGGTGGGGTCGAGCGACAGGTAGCCGATGAGCCGGTCGGGGTGCTCGCCCGCGTAGGCGGCCACGGCGGCGTCGTCCACCCACAGGCCCGAGCGCCTGGCCTTGCCGCCCACCACGACGGTACGGGTGCCGGCGGGCGAGGTGGCGGCGTAGTCCGCCCAGCGCACGGTCAGGTCGACGTGACCGCCGTGCGCGCGGGCGGACTCGGCCGCGAACGGGTCGCCGACGTCGTCCGGGCAGGTGAAAAGATGGGAGTGGACGTCAACGATCACGCTTCTCCCAGCCCTCCTTGAACATGTTCCAGAACCGGTGGGACGGCGGGTGCTCGGCGAAGACCTCGTCGGCCAGCTCGACGCCGAGCCCTGGCCGCTCCGGCAGGCCGACATGACCGTCGATCACGGGCAGGACGCCCTTCAGCGCGTCGAAGACGTACGGCTCCAGCATGCCGTCGAACGTCTCCAGGACGAGCAGGTTCGGCATGCCGAGCACGGCGTGCACGGAGGCCGTGGTGCACAGCGGGGAGTTGGAGTTGTGCGGGGCGACGAGCATGGCGTGCACGTCGGCCTGCGCGGCCAGCTTCCTGATCTCGGTGAACCCGCCGGCCATCGACAGGTCGGGCTGGATGATGTCGACCGCGCCGGTGGCGAACAGCCGGGCGTACTCGTAGCGGTTGTGGAAGTGCTCGCCGCCGGAGATGGGCATGGAGGCGCGGGCGCGCAGCTCGGCGTAGCGCTCGATGTGCGTCCACGGCAGTGGCTCCTCGAACCAGCCGAGGTCGTACGGCTCCAGTTCGCGCACGAGCCGGACGGCGGTCGGCATCGCGAACCGGGCGTGCCCCTCGACGAACAGGTCGAGGTCGGGCACGGCTTCGCGGACGGCCGCGACGATGTCGACCGAGAGCCGCAGCTCGGCCCGGGACAGCTCGCCCAGACCGGCGCCGAACGGGTCGAACTTCAGCCCGGTGTAGCCGCGGGCGGCGACCTCCTTGGCCTTGGCCGCGAACACCTGCGGGTCGCGCTCGCCGGTGTACCAGCCGTTGGCGTAGACCCGTACGGAGTCGCGGCAGGCGCCGCCGGTCAGCCGGTAGGCGGGCACGCCCAGCGCCTTGCCCATGATGTCGTAGAGCGCTTGGTCGACGCCGGAGACGACGATGCCGCCGACGTCGCCGCCGCGCAGGAAGTCGCCCTGGTACATCCGCAGCCAGATCTCCTCGACGTCGAAGGGGTCGGCGCCGATCAGGTGGCGCTGCGCCATGGCCTCGGTCAGCGAGCAGGTCTCCCGGCCCCGGTAGGGGTGGGTGATCTCGCCGATGCCGCTCAGCCCTTCGTCGGTGTGGATGCGCACGTAGGAGAAGTCGCGCCAGGCGGTGCCCAGCGAGAGGGTCTCGACGCGGCTGATCCGGCCGGCGGGGCCGGCCGGGCGGCTGGTGTCAACGGTGAGCATCGGCGCCGCCCATCGTGCTGGCGTCGGTCAGGTCGAGTACGTCGCCGCGGGCGAGCCTGGCCGCGGTGGCGGCCGCCTCCAGCAGGTGGTCGGCGTCGGCGTCGGTGTGGGCGTAGGAGACGTGGCTGCGCTTGAGGTTCAGTGGCAGCTCGAAGACGCCGTGCTCCAGCAGCCGGCGGCGGTACCCGATGAACATGTTGGCATCATTGCGCAGCAGGTCGTCGTAGGTGCGGGCGGGTCCGGTCATGAAGTAGCCGACGAAGACCGAGCCGTACCCGCTGACCAGCGCCGGGATGTCCAGCGAGGCGAAGACCTCGGCCAGGCCGGTCCTGATCCGCTCGCCGAGGCGGAAGACGTGCTCGTGCACCGGCTCCTCGCGCAGCTTGCGCAGCGTGGCCAGGGCGGCCGCCACGACGGCGGGGTGGCCGTTGTAGGTGCCGGCGAAGAAGGCGGGGCCGCCGGGCCGCGAGCTGAACAGCTCCATGAGATCGGCGCGGCCTCCGAGCGCGCCCACGGGGTAGCCGTTCGCGATCGCCTTGCCCATGGTGGTGAGGTCGGGGGTGATCCCGCAGATCGCCTGCCAGCCGCCCAGGTGGTGGCGGAAGCCGGTGATGACCTCGTCGAAGATCAGCACGCTGCCCGCCCTGGTGCACTCGGCGCGGAGCGTCTGCAGGAACTCCTGCTCGGGCAGCAGGCAGCCGACGTTGTGCGGCACCGGCTCCAGGATGACGGCGGCGATGTCGTCGCCGTGCTCGGCGAACGCCCGGCGTACCGCCTCGGGGTCGTTGAACGGCAGGACCAGCGTGGCCTGCAGCACCTCGGGCAGGATGCCGGTCGAGATCGGGTCGTGCGTGCCGACCTTCTCCGGCGCGGAGATCACGTTGAGGCTGACCGCGTCGTGCCAGCCGTGATAGCAGCCCTGGAACTTCACCACGAGCCGGCGGCCGGTCGCGGCTCTGGCCACGCGCAGAGCGTGGAAGGTGGCCTCGCTGCCGGTGCTGGTCAGGAGCACCTTCTCCACGCTCGGCACGAGCTCGGCCAGCGTCTCGGCGAGTTCGACCTCGCCGGCGGTGACGCCGACGCCGCACAGGTCCACCGTACGGCCGGCCTCGGCGACGGCCGCGCCGACGTCGGGGTCGTTGTGGCCGAGCAGCGGCGGGCCGAAGGCGGCGTGGTAGTCGACGAACTCCCGTCCTTGCGAGTCGCGGAAGCGGGCGCCGGCGGCATGGGTGATCACCAGGTCGGTGAGCCCGGGGATGCTGCGCTGCCCGCTGTTCACGCCGCCGGGGATGACCTGGCGTGCGCGCTCGGCTAGGTGCTTCAAATCTCTCTCCTCCGACGCGCCTCCCGGCCCGGCCCGGCCGGGGAAGCGCTGATGATCCGCCACAAATTCCGAACAGTGTTTGGCAAGACCGAACAGATGAGGGAGATTGAAACACGAGAATGGGTGGGGGTCAACGATGAATTCCGCTAAGCTGTTCGGCTGTGACGAACACTGCTGCTGAGGAATCGAGATATTGGGTCCGCAGCGTCGCCCGCGCCGCCGAGGTGCTGGAGGTCCTGTCCCGCGTGGGGCCGGGTGGCGGCATGAGCGTGACCGAGGTCGCCGCGGCCTGCGGGCTGAGCAAGAGCGCCGCCTTCGCCACCCTCTACACGCTGCGCGGCTACAGCCTGGTCGCCGACGACGGCGAGGGCATGAACCGCCGCTACCGGCTGGGCATGGCGCTGGCCAGGCTGGGTGCCAGGGCCCAGGAGCAGCTCTCGCTGCGCGACGTGGCCCGTCCCGCGCTGGTCAAGCTCACCGAGCGCACCGGGATGAACTCCAGGCTCGCGGTGCCCGAGGCCGGCCAGGCGGTCGTCGTCGACCAGGTGAGCAACGGCGAGCGCATCCAGGTCGACCTGCGGATGGGCACCAGGGAGCCGCCCCACTGCACCGGGCTGGGCAAGGCGCTGCTGGCCGAGATGAGCGACGAGGAGGTCGCCAGGGTCGTCGGCCACGTCGGCCTGCCACGCCGCACCAGCAACACGATCACCGAGCTGCCGTTGCTGCTGGCCCACCTGAAGACGGTCAGGGAGCTCGGCTACGCGGTCGACGACGAGGAGGACGCCGACGGCATCTTCTGCATCGGCAGCGCGCTGCGCGACCACACCGGCGCCTGCGTGGGCGCGATCAGCATCACCTCGCTCAAGCGCGACCTGCCCGCCTGGCGCTACCAGGAGCTCGGCCGGGAGGTGAGAGAGACCGCGGCGACGATCTCCCGAGGTCTCGGCCATCCCACGTGACGGCTTGACAGACCCGCCCCCCACTGTCTAGCGTCCTCGCCAATCGTTTCGGGCGAAGATCCGACTCCGAGCGCCGCGGCCCCGGCGCCGGACGTCTGGGCCGCAGCACCGCCGCCTGCCCGCCTTCGCACGTCGCCCGGCCTTCCATCACCCCGTTCCCCGAAGGCCTCCCCCCATGAACCATGTAGCCGACGTCGCGCGCCTTCTCGCGCTCGACGTCTCCCGACTCGCCGACGGCACGCTGCTGCGTGTCGTGGGCTATCACCGCGCCGGTGACGGCGGCGGCAAGCTCGTCCGCTGGGACGCCGCCTCCACCGCGCCCGCCAACGGCGGCACCGTGCTCGGCTCCGCGCCCAAGGGCCGCTGGATCCAGTTGCACGACGGCTGTCTCGACTTCCGCGCCTTCGGCGTCTTCGACGACAAGACGCCTGCGGACGCCGCCCTGGAGGCCATGGTCGGCGATCCGGCCGTGACCAGGATCGAGGCTCACACCGACCTCAACTTCGTCAAGCGCCACAAGTTCCAGCGCTCCGGTCTGGTGCTCGACTTCGGCGGCCACACCATGACCACCGCCGGCATCGAGAAGAACTCCCACGACAACCCCTTCGGCGCGGTCCTGTTCTTCCAGGGCGAGCGGACCGGGACCACCGTCACCGGCACGCTCACGGCCACGATCCCCGACCTGGCCGACGTCTTCGAGGTCGACTCCCGGCAGTTCCGGGTCGGCCAGTGGTGGGCCGTGGAGGTCGACGCGCTGGCCGGCACGTACGAGCGCGAGCTCCAGCGACTGGTCCAGATCACCCAGGTCGTCGACGGCCGGCACGTCCGGGTCAACTACAAGAACGGCTGGGAGCTGGCCGCCGGCCGTACGCTGACCTGGACGCTGATCCGGCCGGTCGAGCGCGTGCACGTGCGCGACCTGCGCTTCGAGGCGGCCCCGGGCGGCGACGAGTACACCGGCTCGCACCCGATCGCCTACGAGTACGCCGTCCACTGCGACGTCGAGGACGTGCACGCCACCGGCAGCTTCTGGCCGGTGATCATGCGACGCTGGTGCACCCACTTCCGCACCGAGCGCTGCAGCCTGAAGAACCCCCCGACCGTCATGTACGGCGGAGCCGGCTACCTGACCCAGCAGATCTACTGCCTGTACGGCCACGTCGCCGACTGCACCACCTCCAACGTCCGCCATCTCAACGACTTCACCGCCAGCGCCTACTGCACGGTCGAGAACTGCCACGGCGACGGCGACGACGAGGGCGGCAACCCCTTCACCACCCACGGCCAGTACGAGCACGACCTGGTCTTCACCGGCAACTCCGGCCTCATGGACATCGCCAACAGCGGCGCCCTCTGGGGCACCAGCGCCAAGCGGATCACCGTGCGCAAGCACCTGTGCTCGTGGTTCGTCGCCGGAACGAAGATCACCGACCTGACGCTGGAGGACGTCCGGGTGATCCCGCGCTCGACGTTCGACCCGGCGGGAACGCTCCAAGTGAACGCCGACGGCCTGCACATGCGCGGCTGCTCGGCGAAGACCGTCGCGATCGGCCAGCGCTCCGACCGCTCCGGACGGCCCAACGTCATCGAAGGCTGCTCCTTCGACCTGCCCCAGGGCCAGGTGCTGGTGCAGACGCCGGTGAGCAACGCGCTGCACTTCAAGGAGTGCGTCCTCACCGGTCTCGACGGCGCCACCCTGCGCGGCTCCGGCGCCCTGCGCTTCACCGGCTGCGTCCTGAGCGGATCGGGCAAGGTCTCGGTGGGCTCGGCCGACGTCGTGATCAGCGGCGGCCGGCTCGACGGCGTGCAGATCGAGCTGAGCGCCGTACGCGACCAGCGGCTGCGCCTGGAGGGCGTCACGCTGGAGAACGCCTCGCTCGCCCGGGCCGCCGGTCCGGGCGTCCTGACCTGGGAACTGGCCGCCTGCACGGCCACCGCCACCCGCGTCGGGCTGTCCACGGGCGACAACCGCTTCCGCGCCACCGGCTCCCGGTTCACCGGCGGCCGGCTCGACCTGACCGCCGCCACCGTCCTGGTGCACACCGGCTGCACCGAGGAGGGCGTCGAGCGTGCCTTCCCACCCGCCGGCCCCCGCGTCCTCATCGCCGACACCCTCGCACTGTAAGGAACCCCCCATGGAACGTCGTGACATCCTGCGCGTCACCGGTTTAGCGGCTGTCGGCACCGTCCTGATGGCCAAGCCCGCGCTCGCCGAGCCGGACAAGAAGCCCAAGGACGAGGTGCACGCGGTCGCCACCGTCGCCGAGCTGCTCGCCTTCGAGGCCGCCAAACTGGCGGACGGAACGCTGGCGCAGGTCGCGGGCTATCTCAAGCCGGGTGACGGCGGCGGCAAGCTCGTCCGCTGGGACGCCGCCTCCACCGCGCCCGCCAACGGCGGCACCGTGCTCGGCTCCGCGCCCAAGGGCCGCTGGATCCAGTTGCACGACGGCTGCCTCGACTTCCGCGCCTTCGGCGTCTTCGACGACAAGACGCCCGCCGACGCCGCCCTGGAGGCCATGGTCGGCGATCCGGCCGTGACCAGGATCGAGGCTCACACCGACCTCAACTTCGTCAAGCGCCACAAGTTCCAGCGCTCCGGCCTGGTGCTCGACTTCGGCGGCCACACCATGCGCACCGTCGGCATCGAGAAGGCGGGCCAGGACGACCCCTTCGCGGCGGTCATGTTCTTCCGCGGCAAGGTCACCGCCACCACGGTCAGCCACAAGCTGAGCGCCGCGGTGCCCGACCTGTCGGACGTCTTCGAGGTCGCCGACTCCGGCGCCTTCAAGGTCGGGCAGTGGTGGAGCGCCGAGGTCAACGCGCTGTCCGGCCGCTGGGAGCGCGAGCTGCAGAAACTGGTCGAGGTCACCCAGATCGTCGACGGCACGCACATCAGGGTCAACTACAAGAACGGCTGGGAGCTGGCCGCCGGCCGCACGATCACCTGGACCCTGGTCGAGCCGGTCGAGCGCGTGCACGTGCGCAACCTGCGCTTCGAGGGTGTCGCGGACGGCGACCAGTACACCGGCTCGCACCCGCTGGCCTACGAGTACGCCGTCCACTGCGACGTCGAGGGCATCCACGGCACGGGCACGTTCTGGCCGCTGGTCATGCGGCGCTGGGCCACCCACTTCCGCACCGAGCGCTGCACCCTGAAGAACCCCGCCAGCGTGACCTGGGGCGGGGCCGGCTACCTGACCCAGCAGATCTACTGCCTGTACGGCCACGTCCGCGACTGCCACACGGCCAACGCCCGCCACCTGAACGACTTCACCGCCAGCGCCTACTGCTACGTGGAGAACTGCCACGGCGACGGCGACGACCAGGGCCCGTTCGTCACCCACGGCCAGTACGAGCACGACCTGACCTACACCGGCAACTCCGGCCTGATGACCTTCGCCAACTCCGGCGCGGCCTGGGGCTCGGCGGCCAAGCGGATCACGGTGCGCAAGCACGTCTGCTCGTGGTTCGTGGCCCGGGTGAAGGTCACCGACCTGACGCTGGAGGACCTCCAGGTCATCGGCAAGCCGTCGCTGGAGGGCTCGGGCATGATCTGGGTCAACGCCGACGGCGTGCAGATGCGCGGCTGCTCGGCCAGCCACACGCTGATCGTCTCCCAGCAGTCGAAGTTGTCGCGCCGGCCCAACCTCATCGAGGGCTGCGTCTTCACCGTCCCGGCCAAGAGCGAGATCGTCCAAGCGAACGTGACCGCGCCGCTGCACGTCAGCCGCACCACGTTCCACGGCCTGAACGGCAACGCCTTCAACGGCGCCGACCTGCGCCTGTCCGGCTCGACGCTGAACGGCGCCGAGGGCGCGGCCCCGCTGGTCCTGGCCGGTGCGGTGTCGCTGACCGGCTGCACGGTGAAGGGCGTGGGCCTGGCCGCCGCCGGCAAGGCCGACCAGCGCATCCGCCTCGACGGCGGCACCGAGCTGGCCGAGGCCGGGCTGTCGCGGGTGGAGGCCGCCGGGCTCGTCTCCTGGCAGCTCGCCGGGGTCCGCAGCCAGAACGCCGGAGCCCACGTCCAGCTCGACTCCGGCAGAAACCGTTACGCGGCGACGGGCTGCCAGTTCGGCGGCGGCCGGCTGTCGATCAAGGCCTTCGAGGTGGTCCAGCACACGGGCAACGTCGAGGAAGGCGTGGCCAGGGAGCTGCCGGCCGACGGCCCGAAGGTCCTCACATCAGGAAATTTGGTGATTTAGGTGCGAAAGATAACGCTGGCGGTCGCGGGGGCGGGCAACCGGGGGCAGACCTACGCCTCCTGGATCGCCGCGCACCCCGATCGCGCGGAGCTGGTCGCCGTGGCCGACCCCGACCCCGCACGCCGGGCCAGGCTGGCCGGCCCCGGCGTGCGCGAGTTCGGCGACTGGCGCGACCTGCTGCGCGAGCGGGTGGCCGACGCCGTCGTCCTGGCCACCCAGGACCGCCTGCACGTCGAGCCCGCCATCGCCCTGGCGCGGGCGGGCTACGCGCTGCTCGTCGAGAAGCCCATGGCGCCGACCGAGGAGGAATGCCGCGAGATCGTGTCGGCCGTCGGCGAGACCGGCGTGCTGCTCGCCGTCTGCCACGTGCTGCGCTACACGCCCTACACCGCGCTGGTGAAGCAGACCGTGGACAGCGGCGTGCTCGGCGAGGTCATGAGCGTCGAGCACCTGGAGCCGGTCGGCTGGTGGCACCAGGCGCACTCCTACGTGCGCGGCCCCTGGCGCAGCGAGCGCCTGGCCAGCCCGATGCTGCTGGCCAAGTCCTCCCACGACCTCGACTGGCTGACCTACGTCACCGGGCTCAGGATCGAGCAGGTCGCCAGCTTCGGCTCGCTCGGCCACTTCAGGCCCGAACGGCGCCCGGCGCAGGCCGCCGACCGCTGCCTCGACTGCGTCCTGGAGCCCGGGTGCCCGTACTCGGCTCCCCGCCTGTATCTCAACCGCGGCTACGACTGGCCGACCAGCGTCCTCGGCGACAACGAGGAGCAGGTCATGGACGCCCTGCGCACCGGCCCGTACGGCAGGTGCGTCTACGCCTGCGACAACGACGTGGTCGACCACCAGGTGCTGGCCATGCAGCTGACCGGCGGCGCGACCGCGACGTTCACCATGACCGCCTTCACCGAGCAGACCCACCGCCAGACCAGGATCTTCGGCACCCACGGCCGGCTGGTCGGCGACGGCGAGTCGGTCGAGGTCCTCGACTTCCGCGACGGCCGCAGCAGCCGGCGCAGCGTCGCCGGGACCGGCTCGAACGCCGGCGACGGCCACGGCGGCGGCGACGACGGCGTGATGGACGCCTTCGTCACCGCGCTGGCCACCGGCGACCCCGCACACGTGCGCTCGGGCCCCACCGAGTCGCTCCACAGCCACCTCGCGGTCTTCGCCGCCGAGAAGGCCCGGCACAGCGGCACGGTCGTCACCGTGCCCGCATCCTAGGAAGGAACCATCATGCGACTGCGCGCGCTGGCCGCCGCTGCGGCCGCCCTCGGCACGCTGACCGCCTGCGGCGGCGGCTCAGGAGGCGACGAGAAGCAGACCGTCACCATGTGGATCTACCCGAACATCGCCGACCAGGCCAAGCACCAGGCGTTCTGGGACGAGCAGACCAAGGCGTTCGAGGCGGCCAACCCGAACATCGACGTCAAGGTCGAGATCTACCCGTGGGCCAAGCGCGACGAGGCGCTGTCCACGGCGATCGCCGGAAACAAGGCACCCGACGTGGTCTACCTCATCCCCGACCAGCTCCCCAAGTACGCCAGGACGCTGGAGCCGGTGGACGCCTACCTCGCCGACAAGGCCGACTACCGGGACAACGCCCTGAAGTCGGTCACCATCGACGGCAAGGTCATGGGCGCGCCGATCCTCATGTCGGCCAACCCGCTGGTCTGCAACCAGAAGGCCTTCGACGCCGCCGGCGTCACCGAGTTCCCCAAGACCTGGGACGACGTGCTCGCCCTGGCCCCGACGTTCAAGGCCAAGGACGTGGACGTCACCAACTACTGGGCCGACCCCGCCGCCACCCTCAACCAGTCGTTCTACCCGCTGCTGTGGCAGGCGGGCGGCGACGTGTTCAGCCCCGACGGCAAGGCGGCGGCCTTCGGCGGCGCCGAGGGCGTCAAGGCGCTGACCTTCCTGAAGAAGCTGGCCGACGGCGGCTACGTGGAGAAGGACCTGCTGACCGGGCTGCCCAAGTTCGAGCAGACCAGGACGGCACAGAACAAGGTGGCCTGCACCTGGCAGCAGCTGCCCGCTGACGTCGAGTCGTTCTGGGGCAAGGAGAACATCAAGGTCCTGCCGCCGCTGACCGACGCCAAGCAGGTCGCCTACGGCACGGTCGGCTCGCTGGCCCTGCTCAAGGCGTCCGACCACAAGGAGGCGGCGGGCAAGTGGATCGGCTTCGCCACCGGGGCCGCCCCGAGCAAGGCCTACGACCTGGCCTCCGGATACTTCTCCCCGCGCAAGTCCACCGGCTCGCTGTACGCGGCCGACCCGGTGCAGGCCGAGGTGGAGAAGGCGCTCGACCTGACCACGGCCGGGCCGCTGCACGAGAAGGCGCGTGACGTGATGGGCGTCCTGGCTCCCGAGATCCAGGCCGCGCTGATCGGCAAGAAGACGCCCGAGCAGGCGCTCGCCGACGCGGCCAAGGCCGCGGACGCGCTGCTGGGTGGCTGATGGCGGCGATCGACGTCAGGCGGTGGGAGGCGCGGACCGGACTGCTGTTCGTCCTGCCGTGCCTCCTGCTCTTCCTGCTGTTCCGGTTCGGCCCGTCCGTCGCCGGGGTGCTGCTGGGGTTCTTCGACTCCTCCATCGGCGCCAGCCCGGAGTGGACCGGCGTGGACAACTACCGGCGGATGGCCGCCGACCCCGTCTTCTGGGAGTCGCTGCGCATCACGCTGATCTACACGATCCTGTACGTACCGGCGTCGATGGCCGCCTCGGTGGGCATGGCGCTGCTGGTGCGCCGCGCCTTCCGTGGGGCCGCCTTCTTCCGCTCGGTCTTCTTCCTGCCCGTCGTCACCAGCCTGGTCCTGGCCGGGACGGTCTTCACCTGGCTGTTCTCCTCCGAAGGGCCGATCACCAAGCTCACCGGGCAGTCCTGGCTGGCCTCCACCACGCTGGTCATCCCGGCCCTGGTGATCGTCTCGGTCTGGTCCAGGTTCGGCTACGGCATGCTGATCGTCCTGGCCCGGCTGCAGGACCTGCCGCGGGAGCTGGAGGAGGCCGCGCTCACCGACGGCGCCTCCACCTGGCAGCGGTTCCGCTACATCGTGGCCCCGCAGCTGCGCCCGGCGCTGTTCTTCGTCGCCGTGATCGAGACCACGAACTCCTTCCAGGTGTTCGACCTGGTCTACGTGATGACCGGCGGCGGACCGGCGCACGGCAGCTTCACACTGGTCATGGCCCTGTACGAGCAGGCGTTCAAGAACTTCGACTTCGGCTACGCCAGCGCCATCGGCGTCGCGCTGTTCGTCATGACCCTCGTGGTCGCGCTGGTCCAGCGCCTGATGATCGGGAGGTCGAAGTGACGACATACCGCCCGTACAAGGCGCTGGAGCCGACCAGGGCCGGGAAGGTGGCCAGGTTCGTCCTGCTGGCCGTCGCCACGCCGGTCACGCTGTTCCCGTTCTACGCGATGGTCGTGCTGTCGCTGAAGCCGGGCACGGCCGTGACGTTCCCGGAGAGCATGCTGCCCTGGCCGGTCGACTTCAGCGCCTACGGCGAGGTGCTGGGCGGGCGCGACCTGGTCACCTGGACGGTCAACACGCTGATCTACTCCGTGGTCAGCGTGGTGGCCGTGCTGCTGCTGGCCTCGCTGGCCGGATACGCCTTCGCCAAGAAACGTTTCCCCGGCCGCGAGCCCATGTTCTGGTCGTTCCTGGCCATGGTCATGGTGCCCTACCACGTGACGCTCATCCCGACCTTCATGCTCATCGCCGAGCTGGGCGGGGTCGACACGTACTGGGGGCTGATCCTGCCGACGCTCGCCAACGCGCAGGCGGTCTTCCTGATGCGGCAGTTCATCATGGGCCTGCCGGACGAGCTGTTCGAGGCGGCCCGGCTCGACGGCGCCTCCGAATGGCGGATCTTCATCAGGATCGTCCTGCCGCTGTGCAAGCCGATTCTGGCCACGCTGGGCGTCTTCGTCTTCCTGTGGCACTGGAACGACCTGCTCTGGCCGCTCATCATCGGCGGCGGCGCCGACATGCGCACCCTGACCGTGGGCATCGCCTCCCTGCAGACGGAGAACGTCCCGCTCAGCGTCGTGCTGGCCGGGGCCACGGTCGCGTTCGTACCGATCTTCGCCGCCTACCTGGTCGGCCAGCGTTATTTCACCGAAGGAGTCACGATGTCGGGGATCAAGGGCTGATGTTCACCTCCGTCGAGGATCTGGAAGAACACCTCACCCGCCCGTCCGGGCCGCTCGTCGCCGACCTCGCCGCCGGCTCCGGCGACCTGGTCGTGCTGGGCGCCGGGGGCAAGATGGGGCCCACGTTGTGCCGCCTGGCCCGGCGCGGCCTGGACGCCGCCGGGCGCGGCGCCGACCGTGTCTTCGCCGTCTCCCGGTGGTCCGACCGCGCGGCGGCCGGCGCGCTGGCCGCGCACGGCGTGGACGTCGTCCCCTTCGACCTGCTCGACGGCGACCTGGGCACGCTGCCCGACGCCGCGGACGTGGTCTTCATGGTCGGGGCGAAGTTCGGCACGTCCGCCGCGCCGTACCTGGCCTGGGTCGTCAACGCGGCCCTGCCCGCCCGCGTCGCCGAGCGGTACGGCGGTTCCCGCCTCGCGGCGCTGTCCACGGGCAACGTCTACCCGCTGGTGCCCCTGTCGTCCGGCGGGAGCGTCGAGGGCGACCCGGTCGGGCCGGTGGGCGAGTACGCGATGAGCTGCCTCGGCCGCGAGCGCGTCCTCGAGCACGCGGCCGCCACCCGCGGCACGGCCGTGACGGTCATCCGCCTCAACTACGCCGTGGACCTGCGGTACGGCGTGCTGGCCGACATCGGGCAGCGGGTGCTGTCCGGCGCTCCGGTGGACGTGACGACCGGGCACGTCAACGTGGTCTGGCAGGGCTACGCCAACGAGGTCGTGCTGCGCTCGCTGGCCCACGCGACGGCGGGCACGCCGTTCACGCTGAACCTGACCGGCCCCGAGACCGCCTCGGTGCGCCGGGTGGCCGCCGCCTTCGGCGCGCGCCTCGGCACGCCGGTGTCCTTCGAGGGCGCGGAGGCCGGGACGGCGCTGCTGAACGACGCCACGCTCTGCCACCGCCTGTTCGGCTACCCGCACGTGCCGCTGGGCACGCTGATCGACTGGCAGGCCGACTGGCTGGCCGCCGGGCTGCCGACGTCGGGCAAGCCCACCAAGTTCGCCGTACGAGACGGGAGATTCTGATGCCCACACCGAACCCCGCGCTGTCGCGCCTGCGCGCGGGGACCGTCATCCCCGCCCACCCGCTGGCGCTGACCGCGGACCGGACGCTGGACGAGCGCCGCCAGGCCGGGCTCACCCGGTACTACCTGGCGGCGGGGGCCGGCGGCCTGGCCGTGGGCGTGCACACGACCCAGTTCGAGATCCGCGGGGCCGGGCTGCTGGAGCCGGTCCTCCGGTTGGCCGCCGACGTCGCCCGGGAATCCGCCCGTGAGTCCGCCCGTGAGTCCGCCCGTGAGTCCGCCCGGGAGCGGCCGGTGCTGGTCGCCGGGGCGTGCGGGCCGACCGCGCAGGCGGTGGCCGAGGCCGAGCTGGCCGCCTCGCTCGGGTACGACGCCGTGCTGCTCTCGCCGGTCGTGCCGGGCGCCTCCGAGGACGACCTGCTGGCGCGGGCGCGGGCCGTGGGCGAGGTGCTGCCGGTCGTCGGCTTCTACCTCCAGGCGGCGATCGGCGGGCCGGTGTTGTCTCGCGGCTTCTGGCGGGCCCTGGCCGACCAGCCCTCCACGGTCGCGGTGAAGGTGGCGGCGTTCGACCGCTACCGCTCGCTGGACGTGGCGCACGGCGTGGCCGCCTCCGACCGGGCCGACCAGGTTACGCTCTACACGGGCAACGACGACCACATCGTCGGCGACCTGCTGGCCGAACTGCCCGGCGGCCTGCGCTTCGCCGGCGGGCTGCTCGGCCAGTGGGCGGTGTGGACGCGGGCGGCGGTGGAGATGGTCGACGGCCTGCGCGACGACCCGGCGCGGTGGTGGGGCCGGGCCACGGCGCTCACCGACGCCAACGCCGCCGTCTTCGACAGCGCCAACGCCTTCGCCGGCTGCATCGCCGGCGTGCACGAGGTGCTGCGCAGGCAGGGCCTGCTGGCGGGCACCTGGTGCCTCGACCCGGACGAGGGCCTGTCCCCCGGCCAGGCCGAGGAGCTGACCCGCGTCAGCGCCGCCTACCCGTGGCTGACCGACGACGACTTCGTGGCGGAGCACCGCGATGCCTGGCTCGGCTGACGCCGCCGTGCGCGTCCTGGTCAGCGTTCCGCCGCCGCTGCGGGCGCAGTTCTTCCCCGACCCCGCCGCCCTGCTGGCCCTGGGGGACGTGCGGCTGCTCGACGACCACCGCGCGCTGCCCGAGGCGCTGCCCGGCACCGAGGTGCTGGTGACCTCGTGGGGGGTGCCGCCGCTGACCGCCGAGTTGCTCGACCGGGCGCCGGGGCTGCGGCTGGTCGCGCACACCGGAGCGACGGTCAAGCCGTTCGTCACCGGCGAGCTGTGGGCGCGGGGCGTCCGGGTGACGCAGGCGGGCGCGGCCATGGCCCGGTCGGTCGCCGAAGTGGCGCTGACGTTCACGCTGGCGCTGCTGCACCAGGTGCACCGCTTCGACCACGCCCTGCGCGGCGGCCGGCCGTGGGAGGCGGCCGAGCGGGCCCCGGCCAGGCGGGAGATCCTCGGCTGCCCGATCGGCGTCATCGGCGCCTCCAGGACCGGCCGGGCCTACCTCGACCTCGTCCGCGCGCTCGGCGCCGAGGTCACCGTCGCCGACCCGTACCACGAGGGCGCCATGGAGCTGGACGAGCTGCTGTCCACCAGCCGGATCGTGGCCGTGCACGCCCCGGCGCTGCCGGAGACGCGCCACCTGCTCGGGGCGCGGGAGCTGGCGCTGATGCCCGACGGCGCCGGGCTGGTCAACACCGCCAGGTCGTGGCTGGTGGACGAGGCCGCCCTGCTGGCCGAGCTGCGCTCGGGACGGCTGGACGCGGCGATCGACGTCTTCGACGAGGAGCCGCTGCCGGTCGGACACCCGTTCCGCGCGCTGCCGAACGCGCTGCTCACCCCGCACCAGGCGGCCGGCACCGATTCGGGCCGGGCCCGCCAGGGCGGGCTGGTGGTCGAGGAGATCGCCCGGTACGCCGCCGGCGTCCCGCTGGCGCACGAGGTGACGCCGGAGCTGCTGGGGAGGATGGGATGACGGCCCTGCGCACCGCCCGTCCCGGCGACCGGGAGGCGCTCCACGCGCTGTGGGCCGCCTGCTTCGACGCCCCGCACGTGGTGCCCCTGTACGAGACCGACCCCGGCCGGTACGGCAGGACGTTCGTGACCGAAGACGTGTCGGCCTGCGTGTACTACCTGCCGCGCCGGCTGCACGACGGCCTGGGCGGCGAGGTGCGGGCGGGCGGCGTGGCCAACGTCGCCGCCCACCCGTCGGTACGCGGGCGCGGGCACGTCCGGCGGCTGCTGGCGCTGGCGGCCGAGGCGATGGCGGCCGACGGCTGCGCCTGGTCGTTGCTGTTCACCGGCACGCCGGGGGTCTACAAGGAGTGGACCGGCTTCGAGCTGCGGACCGTGTCCGGGCCGTTGCGCCGCGCCGGCTCGGCCGGGCGGGGGCTGCGCCGGATCCCCGCCGGTGAGGCGGCGGTCCTGCGGGAAGTGTACGAGCGGCACAACGCGCGGCGTCCGCTGACCGCCGTGCGCGACGAGGCGCACTGGCGGGACCGGCTGCCGATCTGGTACGGCGACCCGGTCGAGCTGCTGGCCGGGGACGCCGGGTACGCCGCCGTGCGATGGGACGGCGGCGTCCTCGACGTGCTGGAGGTGGCCGGGGACCTGCCCGGGGTGCTGTCCGCGCTGGCCGTCGAGGCGGCGGCCAAGGGTATCCGTACCGGCAGGGCCAGGCTGACCTGGGACGAGCCGGCCCTGCCGCACCTGTTCGCGAGTGTCGTCCGGGAGCGGGACCGCACGGGGATGGCCCGTGCGATCCTGGGCGACCCGGCCCCCGTGGTGGGCGCGGAGAACGCCGCCCACTGGCCGGCGGACTACTTCTAGCCGGATTCGGCCATGCGGAAGTCGTGCTGACGGCCTGTCCGGTCGTCCTGCGGTGGGTACCGCGGAGCGGGTTGTGCGATGGTGGCCGCGCCGCCCTGATGGCCGGCCACGATCGAGACGATGCGCAGCCGTACCGGATCCTCGACCGCCGGCGGCGAGCAGCAGATCTCGGACCCGTCCTGGTCCCACCACCTGGCGTGAACCGGATTCCGTCCCTGCTCAGCGGGGGAGGGACACGGTGACGCCGGGGACACCATCGTGCTTCCCACCGCACCGACGAAGGGACGCGAGCAGTGGACCACCTGGGCCGGACGACCTGGATCATCGCCGAGGGCTACATACCGCCGGAGAGCACCGGCGAGGGCAGGGCCTTCACCAGCCACGAAACCGCCTGCCTGCTCAACACCGGGCCGACGCCGGCCAACGTCGAGATCACCCTGTTCTTCCCCGACCGGGACCCCGTGGGCCCCTACCGCGTGGTCGTGCCGCCCCGGCGGACGCTGCACCAGCGCTTCAACGACCTGCGGGAGCCCGAGCCCGTCCCGGTGGGCAGCGACTACGCCAGCGTGATCGTGAGCGACGTGCCCATCGTGGTGCAGCACACCCGCCTCGACTCCCGCCAGCCCGCCCTGGCCCTGCTGTCGACCATCGCCTTCCCCGCCGGAACCGCGGCCTCCGTCACCTGAACCGCGCCGCCCCGATGAACGGACTGTCCGCCGCCGTGTCCCTGCTCGCCGTCGTCCTGGCGGCGGCGGGAGTGCTGTACGCCTTGTCGTGGTGGTCGCGTGTGAGCGCCGTCCCCCTGTCCGCCTCGCCCTTCAACTCGGGACGGGAGCCGGCGGAGCACGCGATGAGCCGGTACCACGTCCGCTGGTACCCGGTGACGATGCTGTTCCTCGCCTTCGACATGGAGATGGTGTTCATGTACCCCTGGGTCAGGGTCATCTCCGCCGTCGGCGCGAGCGCGGTGATCGAGATGTTCGCCTTCCTGGCGATCCTGCTGGCCGGCGTCGTGTACGCGTGGCGCGAGGGAGCCCTGCGATGGACCTGACCGCCGCGCTGCTGCGCGCGGCGGCCGTCCGCCCGCACGTGCTCCTGGCGAGCATGCCCGGCGGGACGCCGGCACGGCTGGCCCTGGAACGGGAGCTTCGCCTGCGTGACCTGCCGGTCGCGCTCACGCCCGCGGACGCCGACATCCTGCTCGTCGCCGGACCCGCCTGCTCCGAGCTGGAGGCGGCGGTGGAGCGGTTGTGGCAGGACATGCCCGCGCCGCGCCGGCGGGCACACGCCGAGGGTCCGCGGGAGGTCGCCGCGGCCGTCGAGGACGCTCGTGCCCGTCTGGCCCGCCGGGAGAATGCCGGAGCGGGACAGCGCGCCGGCGCGGAAGGCGACGACAGCGACGAGCCGGCGGGGCTGCCGATGGCCGAACGAGGGCCGGACCGTGACGGGCTCACCTTCGACCGGCTGCACGTGTCGCTCGGTCCGTTCCTGCCTGACTGGCCGCACGGGCTGACGGTGCGCGTGACCCTGCAGGGCGACGTCGTCCAGCGGGCCGAGGTCGCGGGTCCGCCCGCGTGCCGCGTGCCGCCCGCAGCCTCCTTCTGGACGCAGCCGTGGGCGCGGGCCGCCGCGGGCGAGCGGGTCCAGGCCGGGGAGGCGGCCCGCCGCCGGGCGGCCGCGCATCTCGACAGCCTCGGACGGTTCCTCGCCGTCGCGGGATGGCCGGCGGCGGCCACGAGCGCACGCCGGCTGCGTGACGACCTGCTGGACGGAGCGAGCCGCGAGACCGTCTCGCCACGCGCGGCCCGCCTCGCCCGGCGGGTCGGCAACTCGCGCACTCTGTACTGGCTGACCCGTGGCCTGGGGCCGCTGTCCGTGCGCGAAGCCGCGGCGGCAGGCGTCGCCGGGCCGGCGGCGCGGGCGGACGGCGACGTCCCGGCCCGCTATCGGCTCTGGCTGACGGCGGTCCTGGAGGACGTGGACCGGCTGGAGGAGCGCGCCCCGCTCGATCCGGCCCGCCACGAGCCCCCGCGCGGTCCGCTGTCCGCGCCGAGGGGGCCGTCGGCGGCGCTGGCCTCGCTGCTGCCGCGCCTCCTGGAGGGCGCCGAACTGGCCGCGGCCCGGCTGATCGTCGCCAGCCTCGATCCTGACCCGGACGAGGCGGCGGCCTGCCCTGTGGGGACGGCTCATGAGTGACGCCGCGCCGTGGTGGAGCGTGCTCGCCGCCCCGGCCCTCCTGAGTGACGCCGCGCCGTGGTGGGGCGTGCTCGCCGCCCCGGCCCTCCTGGTGGCCCTCGCGCTGCTCGCGGTCGCCGGTGACGGCGCGCTGTCCGCGCGGGCGGCGGGGCGGCCCGTCACCCTGTCCGCGGTGGCGCGTCCGCTGCTGGAGGTGCCACGACTGCTGGTGGAGCAGCCGCGCCGGCTGCCCGCGCCCGACGTCCCGCTGTGGCGGATCGGCGTGGTGACGGTGCCGGTCGCGGCCGTGCTGTCGGTCGTGGTCGTGCCCTTGGGGCCGTTCGCGATCTCCGGCCTGTCCGTGGGGCTGGTGTGGTTCAACGCGATGGAGGTGCTGACCTGGGCCGGGCTGTGGCTGGCCGGATGGGGGCCGAACGCCGCGTTCAGCCTGGTCGGCGGTTACCGCTATCTCGCCCAGGGACTGGCGTACGAACTGCCGCTGATGCTCGCGCTGATGACGCCGGCCATCGGGGCGCAGTCGTTGCGGATCGGGGACATCGCCGCCGCGCAGGGCGGGCTGTGGTTCGCGGTGTGGATGCCGGTGGCGTTCGCCGTCCATCTCGGGAGCGTGCTGGCGTTCAGCTTCACGGGCCCGTTCGCCTACCCGGCCGGCGGCGACATCGCCGGGGGCGTGTTCGGTGAGACGTCCGGGCCGGACCGACTGCTGCTGTCGGCGGGCCGGTGGCTGTGGCTGGCCGCGGGGTCGGCCATGGCGGTGCCGCTGTTCCTCGGGGGCGGCGCCGGGCCCTGGCTGCCCGGATGGGCGTGGTCGCTGGTCAAGACCGTGGCCGTGCTCGCGCTGCTGGTGTGGGCGCGCAGGCGGCTGCCGGTGGTCCGCGCCGACCGGTACATGGAGGTGGCCTGGGTCGTGCTGCTGCCCCTGAGCGTCCTTCAGGCGCTGGTCCCGGCGCTGGTCGTGCTGTGAGAGGGGGATCGCCGATGGAGTCGGCGCTGTTCTGGGTGCCGGCCGTGGCGGCGCTGGCCGGGGGCGCGCTGGTGTTCCGCGTCGCCTCGATGGCGCGGGCGACGTTCGCGCTGCTGGCGGCGCTGATCTGCGTCGGCGGCGAGCTGGTGCTGCTGGGGCTGCCGTACCTGGGGGTCGTGGTCGTGCTGATGATGGTCATGGAGATGGTGATCATGGCCGTGTTCATGGTCGCGTACATGATGAACCCCGGCGGCCTCACGCCGATGTCGATGCTGCACAACAAGCGCGGCGCGCTGGCCATCAGCGCCGGCGTCTTCCTGGCCCTGGCCGCCGGGATCCTGCTCGTGCCGTGGCCGGCCCCGGTCGCCGTCCCGCCTGCGGACACGACGTTCCAGCTCGGCGCGTCGCTGATGGGCGGGCAGATGCTGACGATGATGACGCTGGGGTTCGTGCTGCTGGCGACGATGGTGGGCGCCACGGCGCTGGCGACCCGGCGGGGCCGCTACGACCGGTTCGGCGACGACCTCGACCGGCGGCCGGCCGACGATCCGGCGGGCGGAGGGGTGGGCTGGTGAACCTGCAGCTGTTCCTGCTGCTCGCGGCGGGGTTGTTCGCGATCGGCCTGTTCGGGGCGCTGTCCCAGCAGTCCATCGTCATGATCATGATGGGGGTCGAGCTGATGATCGGCGGAGTCGTCGTCGGCGCGGCCGCGTTCTGGCGGTTCCTGGCGCCGGCGGCCGGCGGGCAGGTGATCGTCGTGACGGCGGTCGTGGCGATGGCCGTCGAGATGGCGATGGGCTTCGCCGTCACCACCGCCATCTACCGCGCCCGGCAGGTCGACATGACCGACATGGCCAAGGACCTCAAGGAGTGAGCGCCCTCGCCTGGGCGCTGGTCGCCGTACCGCTGGCCGCCGGAGCGCTGCTCGGCGTCACCGGCCGCCGCTGGAACCGGCCGGCGCCGGCCCTGGGCGTCGCCGCCGCCGTGGTGACGCTCGTCCTGGCCGTCGCCGCGGCGCTGCTGCGGCCCGCGGCGAGCGCGCCGTTGCTGGCGGGGATCGAGGCCGGGCTGCGGGTGGACGGCCTGTCGGCCGTGACGGCGGTCACCGTCGCCGCCGTCACCGTCGCCGTGCTGGTGTACGCGGCCGGCGAGCTCGGGCGGGAGGCGAACCGGGGGCGCTTCTTCGGGCTCATGCTGCTGTTCGCCGGGTCCATGCTGGTCACCGTCACGGCGACCACGCTGCCGCCGCTGCTCATGGCGTGGGAGGCGATGGGCGCCACGAGCTGGGCGCTCATCGGCTACCGGTGGCAGGAGCCGGAGCGGGCACGGGCCGCGGGCGTCGCCTTCCTCACCACCCGGACCGCCGACCTCGGCCTGTACCTCGCGGCCGGCGCCGCCCTGGCCGGCGGCGTCGGCACGCTGCGTCTGGACGCCCTGCCCACGGCCGCGTCCCCGTGGCTGCACGTGGCCGCCGCTGGGGTGGTGGTCGCGGCGCTGGGCAAGTCCGCGCAACTGCCGTTCTCCTTCTGGCTGTCGCGGGCGATGGAGGGCCCGAGCCCGGTCTCCGCTCTGCTGCACTCGGCCGCCATGGTCGCGGCCGGCGCGTACCTGCTGCTGCGGCTCGCGCCGCTACAGGCCGCCACCGGCTGGGCCGGACCGCTGGTGGCGTGGGCCGGCGCGGGCACCGCGCTGCTCCTGGGACTCGTCGCCGTCGCCCAGACAGACCTGAAACAGCTCCTCGCGGCCTCCACCGCGGCGCAGGTCGGCTTCATGGTGCTCGGCGCGGGCTGCGCCGCCGTCGCCGCCGGGACGACGCAGCTCGTCGCGCACGCCGCGACCAAGGCCGGGCTGTTCCTGGCCGCCGGGGCCTGGCTGTCCGCACTGGGCACCAAGCGGCTGCCCGCGCTGCGCGGCGCCGCCCGTACCCACCCCGTGGTCGGCGCCGCCTTCACGGTGGGGGCGCTCACCCTGGCGGGGCTGCCACCACTGTCGCTGTGGGCCGCCAAGGACGAGGTGCTGGCCGCCGCCCGCGCACACGGCTGGGGGCTGTACGCGGTGGGCCTGGCGGCGGCCGTCGTCTCGACCCTCTACAGCGTCAAAGCCCTCTGGTACGTCTGGCGGCCGCTGCCGCCCGGCGCCGCCGACGGCTACGACACCGAACGGCCGGGCACCCGCCGCGTCACCCGGCTCATGAGGGCACCGCTGCCGGTGCTGGCGTGCGCCGCCGCCACACTGGGGGTGCTCGCGCTCCCCGGACCGGCCGACCGCCTGCGCACGCTGGTGGGCGACGCCGGAGGGCACTCCCCGCGGCCGTGGGAGGTCGCGCTGTCGGCGGGCGCCGCCCTGACCGCCGCGGCGTTCGCCTGGCGGCGGGGGCCGCGCCCGCTGCCCGCGATCGGCTGGGCGGCCGGGTGGCTGGGGCTGGAACGGGCCGCCCGTGCGCTGGTCGTCCGGCCCGTGACGGCGCTGGCCCGGCTCCTGGCCGGCATCGACGACCGCGTCATCGACGCGGCGGTGCGGCGGCTGGCCCTCGGCGGCCTGTCCACCGCCCGGCTGGCGGCCCGGTTCGACGATCGCCGCGTGGACGGAGCGGTCCACGGCGTCGCGCAGGCGGGTCTGGCGGCGGCCCGGCTGTCGGCCCGCACTGACGACGGCGGCATCGACGCCCTGGTCGGCGCGGTCGCCGCCGGGGCGCGCCGGCTCGGCCGGTGGGCGCGCCGCCCGCAGACCGGGCTGCTGCACCAGTACTACGCCCAGGCCGTGATCGGCCTCGCGGTGCTGCTCCTTCTCGTGCTGCTGACGGGGTGACCGGGTGCTGAGCGTCATCGTCTTCCTGCCGCTGGCGGCGTGTGCCGCGCTGCTGCTCGTACGGCTGCGCGACCGTACGTACCTCCGGGTGTGGATCGCCGTCGCGGCCGCCGACCTGCTGCTCGTCGTCGTCGCGTGGCTCGGGTTCCGGACCGGCGGCGGACTGCAGTACGAGCAGCGGCTGCGCTGGATCCCCGGCGCCGGGGTGAGCTACCACGTCGGCGTGGACGGCCTGTCGCTGCCGCTGGTGGCGCTGACGTGTCTGCTCTTCCTCGCCGTGGCCGCCTACTCGCTGCGCGAGGAACGCCGGGTCCGCTCGTACGTGTGCCTGTTCCTGTTCCTGCAGACGGTCTGCCTGGGGCTGTTCGCCGCGCAGGACCTCATCCTGTTCTTCGTCTTCTTCGACCTGTCGATCGTCGGCATGTTCTTCGTCATCGCCGGCTGGGGCCACGGCGAGCGGGGACGAGCGGCGGCGCTGAAGTTCTTCCTCTACACGTTCGTCGGCTCGCTCGCCCTGCTGCTGGGCTTCATCGGGCTGTACCTGGCGGCCACGCCGCACACCTTCGACCTGGTCGAGCTGACGCGGGCCAACCCGCTGGCCGGGCAGGGCACGTACGCGGCCCTGGTGCTGCTCGCGGTCGGCGTCGGCCTGGCCGTCAAGACGCCAACGGTGCCCTTCCACACCTGGCTGCCGCCCGCGCACACCGAGGCCCCGGCCGCCGGGTCGGCCATCCTCGCCGGGATCCTGCTGAAGATGGGCACCTACGGCCTGGTGCGCATCGCGATGCCGCTGCTGCCGGGCAGCTGGCGTGACCACGCCCTGGTCTTCGTCGTCGTCGGCGCCGTCAGCGCCGTCTACGGAGCGCTGGTGGCCCTGGCCCAGACCGACTTCAAACGGATGATCGCCTACACCTCCGTCAACCACATGGGGTACGTCATCCTCGCGGCCGGCGCGGCGGGCGTGCTGGCCGGCACCGACGCGCAGGCCCGCGCCCTCGCCGTCACCGGTGCGGTCACCCAGATGGTCAGCCACGGCCTGATCACGGGCGCCCTCTTCCTGATCGCCGGCGTGCTGTACGACCGGGGCGCCACCTACGAGATGGCCGCCTACTCCGGTCTGGCCGGGCCGTCGCCGAGGCTGGCCGCCGCCACGGGCGTCGCGGCGTTCGCGAGCCTCGGCATTCCCGGCTTCTCCGGCTTCATCGCCGAGTTCCAGATCTTCACCGGCAGCCTGGCCTCCCAGGCGGTCGCCACCGCCGTGGCCCTGACCGGCATCGTCATCACCGCCGCGCTGTTCCTGCGCGCCCTGCGCGGCATGTTCCTGGGGTCCGTACGCCTGCCGCCGTCCGTCGGCGCGCACGGCTTCCGCGACCTGGCCGCCGCCGAGACGTGGTCCATCGTGCCGCTGCTGGCGCTCGCCCTGGTCATCGGCGTCGCGCCGCGCCTGCTGCTGGACGTGGTCGAGCCCGCCGGCCGGGTCCTGGTGGGGCTGGTCTCCCGGTGAAGGAGGACCTGCTCGCCCTCGCCCCCGAACTCGCGCTCCTCGCCGCGGCCGTCGCCGGGCTGCTCATCGGCTCCTGGCTGCCCCGCCGCCGCCAGTGGATCGTCGCGGCACTGGCCGCCGCGGCCTGCGTGACCGGCATCGGCGCGGCCGCCGGCGCTCCCGGGCGGGCGCGTACGGTGTTCTCGGGCACCTTCGCCGTCGACACGGCCACCGCGGCGGGGCGGCTGATCGTTCTCCTCGCCCTGCTGCTGGTCTGCGGCATGTCCGCGACCAGGATGCGCCGGGACAGGCGTGAGGCCGAGTACTACGTGCTGCTGCTCCTGACCGGCGCCGGCACCCTCGCCATGATCGGCGCCGCCGACCTGCTGATGCTCTTCGCCGGCTACCTGCTGGCCAGCGTCCCCGCCTACGCCCTCGCCGGCTTCGCCAAGGACGACGCCGGCACCGAGGCCGCACTGAAGTACTACCTGATGGGAGCGCTGCTGGGCACCGTCATGCTGGCCGGGGTGGCCGCGCTCTACGGCGCGGGCCACGCCACCCTGTACGCCGGCCTGCGTGCGGGGCTGCCCGCCGCCCCGCACGCCCTGGTCGCCGCCGGGCTCGTCGCGGTGCTGGCCGGGGTGCTGTTCAAGGCCGGCGCCGTACCGGCGCACTTCTGGGTGCCCGACGTCGCCGAGGGGGCCACCGCGCCGATCGCCGCCTACGTCACCACCCTGCCCAAGATCGGCGCGCTGATCGCCGCCCACCGGTTCCTGCACCAGGCCCTGCCTTCCGGCGTCGACTGGCCGCTGCTGATCGCCGTGCTCGCCGCCGCCTCCATGACGCTGGGCAATCTGGCGGCGTTCTTTCAGGCCTCCGTCACGCGCCTGCTGGCCTACTCCGCCATCAGCCAGGTCGGCTATCTGCTGATGGCCGTCGCCGTCGCCACCCGCAGCGAGCTGGCCCGGCCGGCCCTGCTGTTCTATCTGGCCGCCTACGCCCTGACCAACCTGGGCGCGTTCGCCGTGGTGGCCGAGCTCCCCCGTGCTCGCGCCATCGACGACTACCGCGGGCTCGCCCGCCGCCGCCCCGGCCTGGCGGCCGTCCTGGTCGTCTGCCTGCTCGGCCTGGTCGGCACCCCGCCCACCGGCGTCTTCCTCGGCAAGCTGGGGGTCTTCAGCGCCGCGATGGACGGTGGCTACGCCTGGCTCGCCGTGCTCGCCGTCGTCAACACCGTGGCCTCCCTCTTCTACTACCTGCGCTGGCTCACCCCGCTCTTCCGGCCCGCCCCCTCACCCGTCGCCGAGCCCCCTCATGCCGGCCGGCGCTCCTGGCCCGCCGGGGTGGCGTACGTCGCCGGCGCACTCTCGCTCGCCCTGGGCGTCGTGGGCGGAGCCGTACTGCCCTTCCTGCAAGAGGTCCCGAAAGGCCAACAGCTGTCGCTGACCTGCCCTGACGCGAAATTTCAGTAGCCGTCGTCCCCATCGTGCCCTTGAGCTTGCCGCGGGATCGTCCCGGTCTCGAACGCTGGAGGATGCTTGATCACGGTTTGGTGTCGCGCGACCGAATGATCTTGACGTGGGAGCATCTGTGAGTCGTTATTTAGAACACACGTTCCCATCCCGGCAGGAGGCTCTCGTGTCCCCATCCCTGGTTCGCCGATTAGCCGCTTACTGCGGCGCCGCCGGCCTGATCGCCGGCCTGCTCACCGTCACGACCCCCGCCGCCTCGGCGGCCGGCACCACCACCGACCTCGGGGCCACCGACTCCTACACCGCCGACCTGGCCGTCGGCGGCGGCCGGGTGTTCGTCCCCGTCGGCGACCGCATCATCGTGGCCGGCACTGACGGAAACCTCACCGGCGGCGTCGTCACCGGCCTGCCCGGCGTCCAAGAGCTGGCCGTGAACGCGGACGGCACCCGCCTGTACGCGGCTCTCACCGGCTCGAACGAGGTCGCCGAGATCGACACCGCGAGCCTCGCCGTCACCCGCCGGATCGACCTGTCGGCCCACCCGTGCCCGTCCACCCTGGCGTTGCTGGGCGAGCGGTTGTGGGTGGGGCACGGATGCGACAACGGCCCCGGCGGCGTCGTCGGCCTGGATCTCAGCGCGAGCGCCCCGGCGCCCGTGGCGGTTGGGGGCGAGCACCTGCGGCCTCCCGTGCTCGCGGCCGCCGGCGACACGCTCGTGGTCGGCCAGACCGCCCTGCACCACGCCGACATGCTGGTCTACGACCTCGGCGACGGCGCCCCCACGCTGCGCGGCACGATCGATGGCGCGAAGTGGCGCATCAACTCCCTGCGCGACCTCACCCTGAGCTCCGACGGCGGCACCCTGTTCAGCGCGGCCGACACTCCCGGTCACTTCACCAGGTACGACACCAGGACCCTGGCGGCGACCGGCACCTACGGCGACGGCTGGGACGGGTACCCGTCCGCCGTGGCGCTCGGCTCGGACGGCGCGTACGTCGCGGCCGGACGCCAGTGGGGCAGCACCGACCTCACCCTCTACGACGCCGCGACGGGCGCGGAGCTTTTCGCGGCCGACCAGCCGGACGCCGAACTGCTCCCGGACGGCGTCGCGTTCTCCGGCACGGACGTCTTCGCGCTGCTGCGCAGTTCCACGGACCGGCTGCTGCTGTGGCGGGTGACGGGCGTCGCGCTACCGGCCACCAAGCTCACGATGACGGGCCCCGCGGACGCGTACGCAGGCTCGCCGATCACCGTCGAGGGGCGACTCACCCGCGCCGACGGCGAGGCGCTCGGGCTCAAGCCGCTCACGGTGATCCAGTACCTGCCTGGCTGGACGAAAGTGCCGATCATCGGCGTGACGACGCGGCAGGACGGCACGTTCACCTTCCAGGACACGCCCGTCTTCGAACTGCCGCCGTACATCGGCGAGGTGATCTACTGGGTGTTCTGGGACGGCGACGACAGCCACCGCCGCAGCAGCGCCTCCGTCACCGTGACGGTCAAGCGCGAAGCCGCGCTCACCCTGACAGGGCCGCAGTCCGGCGTCGCCGGCACGGCCGTGGAGCTGAGCGGCGTCCTGACCTCGGGCGGCAGGCCGCCCTCTCCGGGGTCCACGCTCACCGTGCAGCGCACCCTGTACATCAAGGGCACCATCGGTAGGACAGTGAAGCTCCCGCCGGTGAGGGTGAACGCCGACGGCACGTACACGTTCACCGACACGCCCGTCAACGCCGGCAGGTACAGCTACCTCGCGAGCTATGCGGGGGACGGCGGGACCGGACCGGCCCAGGCCACCCATCAGATCATCGTCCAGTGACCCGATGACCGGTGCCCGGCCGCCGGGCCGGGCACCCCGGCAGGGATCCGGTGGTGACGCCGGCCACGTCACCCCCGGACGGCCGGGTGTCACGCACCGGCGTGCCCACCCGGATCGTCACGATCGAGCCGCCGCGCCCGTTGTGCGTCAGGTGGCGGGGTGGAAGGGGAGGCCGATGTTCTCGCCCTGCATGAGCCGGTCGATCGACTCCTGCATCACCTTGCTGTCGTTGAGGTGCGGGAACGGCTCACCCACCGGGACATCCACGCCCAGGAACGCGCACAGCGGCTCCCAGCCCTCGCGCACGTCGAACACCAGCAGCCGCTCAGGCGGCACGCTCGCCTTCACCGTGGCGACGTGTCGCTCGAACGCCAGCAGGCTGTCCTTCTCGTCGAGCGGCACGCCGAAGGGCTTGTCGCTGCCGAGCCCCTCCCTGATCATGCGCTCGAGCAGCGGACGGGTGGTGTTCATGTTCTCCACCAGCCCGGCCATCTCGGGCGCCAGGTTCTCGCTCTGCAGGCGGGCCGGGCCGTTGGCGATGAGCGTCTGCATGCTCGCGATCCAGGTGTGCGGGTCGCGTACGGTGAGGACCACCTTGGCCTGCGGGTATGCCTGCGCCAGCTCGCGCCAGAAGAACGCGGCCGGCCAGTCGACCGAGGAGCGGAAGCCCTCTAAGACGTGTTCCCAGTCGGGCACCACGGCCGGGTCGGCCAGGGGCGCCCAGCGCCGGGCGCGGTCGGGGTCGGACCCCACGTCGAACATGTGATGGCAGGGCCCGAACCCCAGCCTCTCCAGCGCCGCCTTCATCGAGCTCGTGCCGGTGCGCGGGAAGCCCGCGCCGATCACAGTCAGCATGGTCGTTCCTCCATGGGGGATGTCGGTCGCCCACGATCATGGTGGTGTGATCCTGGTCACGGCAATGCCTTGAAGAGAAGTCAGCTCGCGGGCAGCTCCACGGTGAGCGTCAGGCCGCCCTCCTCGGCCTCGCTGTAGTCCCGGGGAAATTTCCATCGGACTTGCCTGACCTGCAGCGATGGGCAGGGCCGCCACCAAGGGCTTGTCAGTGGCCTGTGCGACCGTGTGCCGCATGGGTGAGCTGGTCGAGCGGGTGGATGAACAGGACCGCGTGCTGGAAGTCGTGGAGCGCGCGGAGGCGGTGCGCCGGCGGTGGATGCATCGGATCGCGACGACGATCTGCCGCGATCCGACGGGGCGGATCCTCGTGCTGCGCCGAGCCGAGGGGCATGTCCGCTTTCCCGGCCACTATGACGTGATGGTCGGCGGTGCCGTGGGCGTAGGCGAATCCTATGAGGACGCGGCGGCCCGCGAACTGGTCGAGGAGCTGGGCACCGGCGTCCCGGTCCGCTTCCTGTTCAAGTTCCTGTGCCGGGACGGGATCGGCCCTGTCTGGTTCGGGGTGCACGAGGCTCTGATCACCGAGCCGTTGACTCCGGACCCGTCCGAGATCGCCTGGCATGCCTGGCTCACCGAGCTCGACCTGCGGGAGGTGGTCGAGCGAGGGCCCTTCGTCCCAGGCGGGCGAGAAGCCCTGCGCCGCTGCCTCGGCCCCCGTAGATGATCCGTCACAGGGTGCCGGGGAAGCCCGGGAGCACGAGGTGGAAGAAGCCTTGGGCAGTGTAGGTGGCGAGTTTTCTGGCCTGGCCGGTCTCGACGTTCACCGCGTAGGCCGTGAAGGGAACGTACGGCGGGTCGAGGCTCGGCGCGGGCGCGTCATCGTCGCGCTCATGGCAGACCAGGGGCTTGGCCAGGGCCGTGATCTCGTGAGGGCCGGTCCAGCCGCGCAGGTGGACCTGGTTGGCTGTCATGGACAGGCCCCGCACGGACACCTTCCGGAGCACCTTGCCGGTTTTCCGGTCCAGATGCACGAGGTCGGCGCCGCTTCTCAGGCATCCGGCGATGCCCGCCTGCACACTCTCCACCGCGACGACGCTGTTCCCGTCGGGCCCGAGCGCGCCGACCAGGTAGCGCCCGGCGACGTCGACGGTTGCCGTGTTGCCCGCAGTGGATGTCTGCCAGAGCCGGGTGATGGTCCGCAGCCGGGTCCTGGGCGCGTACTCCGCCAAGGTGATCGTGTCACCGTCCGGGGACAGGCCGATGGGGTTCCAGCCGTTCGGCAGCGGCCGGGCCATGCGCTCGCGCAGGTCGAACAGCATGGCCGGGTCCTTGAGCGGCGGTCGCTTGGTGAAGGCGAGGAAGCGGCCGTCATCCGACAGCAGGAGGTGCGCGATGCTGCCGAGCCAGGCTGTGGGCACCTTCGTCGGCGCCGTGATCACCCTTCCGGAGGCGAGGTCGCGCACCGCGAAGGTGCCGGCCTCGGTGTCGTAGTACGCGATCTTACGGCCGTCCCGGCTGATCGCCAGCGGGCTCTCCCGGAGCCCCGACGTGGAACCGGGTCGGGCCTGCGCCACCCGGTACGTCGTGCCGCCACGGGTGACCACCCGCCAGCCGCCGTCCACACATCCCGCCGGTGCCTTGCCCCTCTCCGGCCGGCAGAACGTCATGAAGGCGTGGCTCAGCGGCCCGACCCCTCGCGCCGGCAGGTCGGTCACTGTCCCGGGCGCGACGGCGGGGTGCGGCCGTGCGGGCTGCAGCCGTACAGCGGACGTCACGCCGAACGCGATGGCGACGACCGCAGCGGCCGCGACGAGCGAGGTCGTCCTGCGCCGCCGCCGCTTGCGGATCTCGATCGTCCGCTCGGTCAGGTCTACCTGGGGCGCGTTGCCGGCCACGTCGTCCAGCGCGTCTCGCAGCCAGGTCATCGGTGTGCTCCCTTCAGGTCTTCCATTTCGGCGAACTTCGGCGCCAGCTCCGGCGCGAGCACTCGTAATCGGGCGAGCGCATGATGGGCCTGGTGCTTGACCGTGCCGATCGAGCAGCTCAGCAGCTTGGCGGTCTCGTGTTCGGTGAGGTCCTCGTAGTAGCGCAGCACGATCACCGCCCGCTGCCTGGGCGGTAGTTGCGCGAGCGCTCGCAGCATGACGATCCGGACAACCGTGGAATCCTCGGTGGAATACGGCCGATCCGGCGGCTCGGCTCTCGGCAGCTCGGTCAGCCTGGCCAGACGCCGGCGCCAGGAGATGTACTGGTTGACCAGGGCCCTGCGGGCGTACGCCTGCGGATTGGCGACGTCCGCCAGCTTGGGCCAGCGGCGCAGCACCTTCAGCAGCACACTCTGCAGCAGGTCCTCGGCCAGGTGGGCGTCCCCCGTGAGCAGGTAGGCCGTCCGCATCAGCGACTGCTGATGGGCGGCCATGAACTCGCGGAAGCTGTCATTGGGGTCCAAGATGACTCCTCTCGCCCGTACCGACGCCCGTGATCGGCAGATGGTTGGGTCACTCCCCTTCTTGGATTGACATTGCTAGCTATTTCAGTCATGTTTGAAATAACTAGCAACCAAGCGTGGAGCAACCCATGGAACACGTGACCTTCAACAGCCTCGGCACCCGCTGCGCGGGCGACCTCTACCTGCCCGAGACGAGCGACCCCGTCCCCGGGCTCGTGCTCGGGCACAGCGGGGTGATGGTCAAGGAGGCGCTGGCGTTCTTCGCGCCGTACTTCGTGAAGGCCGGCTTCGCCGTGCTGGCCATCGACTACCGGACGGTCGGCTCCAGCGAGGGCGAGCCGCGCGGCCTGGACTACCCGGAGCGGCAGGTCGAGGACTTCCGCAGCGCCGTGTCCTACCTGCAGACCCGTCCCGAAGTGCAGCCGGATCGGATCGGGGTGTGGGGGGTGAGCATCGGCGGCTCGGTCGCCACCCAGGCCGCCGTGCTCGATCGGCGCATCAAGTGCGTCGTCGTGCAGAGCCCCAGCGTCTGGAACGGATGGCGGTACATGGAACGCCTCCTCGGCCGTGCCGGCGTCCAAGCGCTGCGCGACCAGCTGCAGCAGGACTGGCAGCGGCGCTACGAAGGCGGGCAGAGCGCGCGCGTGCCGCACCTGACGCTGGAGGGCGACAGCGTGAAGGACACCCCGGACATGTCGACGCGCCTGTTCCCCACCTACCGCAACGAGAAGGCCCTCGACTCGGCCGAGCACCTGCTCACCTTCGCGCCGGAGAACCTCATCCACCGGCTCGCGCCGACGCCGCTGCTGATGATCGCGAACGGCGGCTGGGACCCGTACCACATGCTGGAGGAGGCGCAGAGCGCCTTCGCCAGGGCGGGCGAGCCCAAGCGGCTCGCGGTCCTGCCGTACGACGTGCTCGGCCTCTACACCGGCCCCGGCCTGGAGGAGGCGATGGCGCTCGCCATCGACTGGTTCGACCTCTACCTGCGCAGGACCCGGCTCGCGGACATCACCCCGACACCCACGTACGAGTCGGTGGCCGCCATGACACAGTGAACCGGCACACGATCAACAACGGAGGACGCGACGATGAGCACTGAGGAAACGCAGGACCGGCAGCTCCGCTGGGTGGAGCGGGTGGCCGCCTTCTGCGTCGAGGAGTGGGGGCTGCCGCCCATCACCGGACGCATCCTCGGCTGGCTCATGATCTGCGACCCGGCCGAGCAGTCCGCCGGCCAGATCGCGGACGTCATCCAGGCCAGCCGGGCCTCGCTCACCTCGAACATGCGCTTCCTCACCGCCATCGGCCTGGTCAAGAAGGTGAGAAGGCCCGGCGATCGCGTCTCCTACTACCGCATCGAGGACGACGCCTGGCAGAAGGTCATCCAGCGCAAGCTCGACAGCCTGAGCGCGTTCGGCGAGATCGCCGACGAAGGGCTCGACATCGTGGGCGGCGACGGGCACCGCACCGAGCGCATCAAGGCCGCCCACGACTCCCTGACGTGGCTGCAGAACCTCGCGGCCCGTCATCCGCTACGCCGTTAAGGAATCCCCATGCAACGCTGGCAACCCAAGCTCGGGCTGATCCAGGAAACACTGCTGCTCACCCTCCATGCCCGAGCCCTGGACGCCGGGCAGCCCAGCCCGATCCTCGGCGACACGCTCTCCGCCGACCTGGCCGGCACCATCGACTACGACTTCGGCAAGCTGAAGGTCAAGCCCAACCTCGTCCTCACCACGGCGCTGCGCGCCAAGAAGCTCGACGAGGTCGTACGCGCCTACACCGCCGCTCACCCCGGATGCGTGGTGCTCGACCTGGGCTGCGGCCTGGACACCAGGATGTTCCGCTGTGCTCCCCCGCCCGGCGTCGACTGGTACGACATCGACTTCCCCGAAGTGGTGCACCTGCGGGCCGCATGTCTGCCCGGCCGTTCCCACCTGGTGGGAGCCGACCTCACCAGCTCCGACTGGCTCACCGCCATCCCCGGTGACCGGCCGGCGATGATCGTCGCCGAGGGGCTGCTGCCCTTCATGCCCGGCGACTCCTTCCAGGCGATGACCCGCGCGCTGACCGCCCATTTCCCTTCGGGCGAGCTCGCGCTCAACGGCTACACCCGCTTCGCGGCCTGGGCCATGAAGTACCACCCGACCATCAAGGCTCTCGGCATCAAAGCCGCCCAGGGCTTCGACGACCCGCACGAACCGGAGTCCTGGGATGCCGGCCTCAAGCTGGTCGAGGAGCAGATCCTCACCCGCGCACCGGAGGTGGCCCGGTTCCCGCAACCCCTGCGCGCGCTGACCCGTCTCACCGCCCGCAGCACGGCCTTGTCCCGGCAAGGGGCCCGAATCCTCCGCTACCGATTCTGAGCCGTGCCGCCGAGGGTGCGCTTCTGCGGGTGGAGCGTCTCGCCGCGGGCGAGCATGTCGACGAACTGGGCGATACGGCGGGCCCGGGTCTCGGCGCGTTTGGCGTTCGTGATCCGGTAGAGGATCGCGTAGCGGTTCTGGGAGGTGAGGATGTCGAACATCGCCTGCGCCTGGGGGCTCGCGGCCAATGCGGCGGCCAGGTCGGCCGGCACCTCGATGCCGGCCTGTCCCGCGTAGGCCGCGTCCCAGCGGCCGTCGGCCTTGGCGCGTTCGACCTCGGTCATTCCGGCCGGATGCATCCGGCCCTCGCTGATCAGCCGGGTGACGAGGGAGACGTTCCGCGCCGACCAGGCGCTCTGCCTTCCGCGAGGGGTGAAGCGCCGGCAGAAGGTGAGCTCGTCCCGCCGTCGTAGCTGACCGTCGATCCAGCCGTGGCACAGGGCCTCGTCGAGCGCCTGGTCATAGGTCAGGCTGGTGGGCCGGGTCGTGTTCTGCTTGGCGAGGACCAGCCACACCCCTGCCGAGCTGGCGTGGTGCGTGCTGAGCCACTCCCGCCAGGCTCGGGCGTCGGTAACGGTCAGTTCCGGTAGTTCGTCGCTCATCGTCATGCGCCCCTGGTGATCATCTCGTCTTGCCGCCGGTATGTTCCGCCGGTGACGTTACGGTATGACCCGGTTGCCACCAACGGGACGGCGATGACGCACGATCAGCGGAAGTCAGCGCGGCAAGGCGCCCACGCGCTTGACCGTACGGATCACTGGCGCGGTCTCCAGCTCACGCACGCCGTGCAGCGGCGCCACCCGCTCGGTGAGGTAGCGGTAGAGGTCGCCCGTGTCGCGGCAGGTCACCCCGGCCATGAGGTTGGTGGGGCCGGTGGTGGCCGCCACCACGTCGGCCTCGGGGTGGGCGGCCATGGCTTCGCCGACCGCGACCAGGGCCGACGGCTCGACCTTCATCCACAACCAAGCCTCGGCGTGGTAGCCCAGGGCCTGCGGGGAGATCTCGACGTCGAACCTGAGCGTGTCGCCGGCTCGCAGTTCGCCGAGGCGACGCCGTACGGTCGTGGGCGACCACCCGCTGGCCGCCGCCAGCTCGCCGATCCCGGCCCGCCCGTCCTGGGCCAGCACGCGCACCAGGGTGTGGTCCTGGGCGCTCAGCGCCACCTCCTTCTCGTACGGCAGCGCGGGCCGGATCCGCTCGGCCTGCTCGTCCGTGAGCACCGCGACCCGGCTGCGCCATCCGGCGAACAGGTGCAGGGTCGCGTGCGCGGACATGGCCACGATGCGCGGGGTCCGCGGCAGCTTCTTCAGCAGCAGGGCGTCCCCGTCCTGGTCGTCGCCCGCCTGGACGCCGCAGGCGATCTCGGTGCCGCCGGACAGCAGGCGGACCCAGGAGGTGTCGTCACGCCGGGCGATGGCCTCGGCCACCCGGCCCGCCGCGTCGGGCGCGCACACCAGGCGCACCGACCACGAGGTACGGCCGAGGCGCCCGCCGTTGAGCCAGCCTGCCACGCGCAGGACGCCGTGCGCGCGCAGCCTCCGGTAGCGGCGGGCGACGGTGTGCTCGGAGACGTCGAGCGCGTCGGCGATCGTACGGAAGGAGGCGCGGCCGTCGATCTGGAGCGCGTGCACGAGAGCGTGGTCCAGCGCGTCCAGAGCGCTAGTTATCGCCATGCTTCACCAGTAAACGCGATTTATCGCCACAAGGTGGCGCGTGGAGTGCGTGACCGCCGCGGCGAAGGGATTCTTTGCCGCATGAGCACTTACCTGGTCTTCGGCGCGACCGGCAACGTCGGCAGAAGGGTGGCCGAGCGGCTGGCCTGGAGCGGCGCCGCCGTACGAGCCACGAGCCGCACCCCAGAGGCCGCGAAGCTGCCCCAGGGCGTCGAGGTGATCACTCCCGCCCTGGACGCGCCCGGCGCTCTCGACGGCGTCGACGCCGCGTTCCTCATGTGGCCCTTCCACTCGGCCGAGCCCGCCCGCCCCATCGTCGAGGCGCTCCAGCGCCGCGTCCGCCGCGTCGTCTTCATGACCGGCGGCGGCGTACTGCCCGGAGTCGAGCCCGAGAAGCAGCCCAGCCCGGTCGCCCGCTGGCACGCCACCGTGGAGCAGCTGATCAAGCAGTCCGGCATGGAGTGGACGGTGCTGAGCCCGAGCACCTTCATGGCCAACGCCCTGTGGTGGAGCGCGCAGATCAGGGCGGGCGACCGTGTCCGCGGGGCCTTCGGCTCGCTGGCGACGACGCCGATCCACGAGGACGACATCGCGGCGGTGGCCGTACACGCGCTGACCGAAACGGGGCACGAAGGACACCGCCACACCCTCACCGGCCCCGAGGCACTGACCCAGGCCGAGCAGGTACGGCTGATCGGCGAGGCCATCGGCCGCCCGCTGCGCTGGCAGGAGCTCACGCCGGAGCAGGAGCGCGCCCGCCTGCTGGCCGATCCCGGCTTCCCCGACGACTTCGTCGACGAGCTGCTCGACGGCTACGCCAAGATGGCCGCCGCCCCGCCGCCGGAGGTCACCTCCACGGTGCCCGACATCACGGGGGCGCCCGCCACGAGACTGTCGGCGTGGGCCGCCGAGCACGCCGCCGACTTCGGCGGTGACCCGCGATGAAGGTGATCGTGGCCGGCGCCGGCCTCGGCGGGCTGGCCCTCGCCAACGGACTGCGCGGAGCCGGCATCGACGTGGCCGTCCATGAACGCGACCGGTCGCCGCTCGTCCGCCGCCAGGGCTACCGCCTGCACCTCAGCGACGTCGGCATCGACGCGCTGACCAGCGTGCTGACACCGGAACGGCGCGCGGCCCTCCTAGCCACCGCCCACACGCCCGCGCCCCGCTTCGTCCGCTTCGATCCCACGCTCAAGGAGTCCGACGTCGTCGAACACGGCGGACGCCACCTGTCGGTCGACCGGCGCACGCTCCGCGACGCCCTGCTGGCCGACGTGGCGGAGACGATCACGTACGGCAGCCGGCTGACCGGCTTCCAGCTCGCGGCCGACCACGTTACGGCGCGCTTCGACGACGGCACCGCCGTCACAGGCGACGTCCTGGTCGGCGCCGACGGCATCAACTCGGCGGTCCGCCGCCAGTACCTGCCGCACGCCCGCATCGCCGGCACCGGCCTCGTCCAGCTCTACGGCAAGATCCCCGTCCGGCTGGCCGAGGGCATGGACAACGTGTTCACCGCGATCACCGGTCCGGGCCACCGCACGGTGGGCGTCGGGCGCACCCGCGACTACGCCACCTGCTCCTTCGGCGCCCGCGCCGAAGACCTCCCATCCGGCCTGGACGTGATGACGCAGGATCAGCTCAGGTCTCTCGTCATGGACATGACGGACGGCTGGCACCCCCTCGTCCGGCGAATGATCGCCGAGTGGCACGAGGTCTTCCCTCTGGAGCTGCGCACCAGCGTCCCGGTCCCGCCCTGGCGGACCACCCGCGTCACGCTGCTCGGCGACGCCGCCCACGCCATGAGCCCGGCGGCCGGGGCCGGGGCCAACCTCGCCCTGCGCGACGCGGCGGCGCTCAGCGCGGCACTCGCCCGCGGCGGGCCGCTCATCCCGGCGCTGGGCTCGTACGAGCAGGAGATGATCGACGCCGGGTTCGCCGCGGTCCGCGTCTCCGCCGCCAACGGCGCCCGCTTCCTCGGCCAGGACCCCCTGCCCTCCGGGTAGGCGTCCCGGAGTTGCACCGCCCCGGCATCGGGTGTTACCGTCACCCGCGTCCGGTTGATCACCTCCCGGACGATCCGCACCTAGCGATCCATCAGGAGCCTCGAGAACAGACGAACACCACGGAGAACCTTGATCGATGACCCCGCGACCGGGGCGGATCAGGGTTGAGAGGGCCAAGTAGGCCGGTTCGCGTCAGGTTCACACCTGACCAATCCCATCTCCATCGCCCGTTCAGGGCCGATGTTCTTCTCCCGTTCGTTCGGCAGGCTCCGCTGCGGAGCTTGCCTCCCTGATCGCAAGGATGTCCGTGACCTCCCGTTCTTCCACGCCCACGTTGTCCGGTGACACCACCATCGTGGCCCTCCTGCTGGCAGCGGTCTTCCTGTCCCTGCTCGACGCGCAGATCGTCGCCACCGCACTCCCCCGCATCGTCGCCGACCTCGGCGGCCTGGACCGGTTCGCCTGGGTCACCACCGGCTACCTCATCGCCGGCAGCGCCGCCGTCCCCGTCCACGGCAAGCTCGGCGACCTGTACGGCCGCAAGCGCGTCTTCCTCGTCTCGATCCTGGTCTTCCTGGCCGGCTCGGCCGCCTGCGGCCTGGCCCAGACCATGACCCAGCTGATCGCCTTCCGCGTCGTCCAGGGCATCGGCAGCGGCGGCCTGTTCATCTCGGTCCTGGCCGTCCTCGGCGAGCTGTTCACCCCGCAGCAGGGCGCCCGCTACTACGGCTGGTTCTCGCTGACCTTCGGCGCGGCGTCCCTGACCGGCCCGACCATCGGCGGCCTGCTCACCGACCTGGCAGGCTGGCGTTCGATCTTCCTGGTCAACCTGCCCCTCGGCGTGCTCGTCGTGGCCGTCGTCGCGATCCGGCTGCACCTGCCCGCCCGGCGCGGACACGCCCGGATCGACTACCTCGGCGTCGTCCTCCTGGCCGCCGCGATCGTCGCGGTGAACCTGCTCACCACCTGGGTCGGCACCGCCCATGCCTGGACCTCCCCGATCACCCTCGGCCTGGCCGCCGCCTGCGTGCTGCTGCCGGTGCTGTTCGTGCTCGCCCAGCGCCGCGCGGCGGACCCGGTCATCCCCTTGCGCCTGTTCCGCGACCGTACGTTCTCCGTCGTCGTGGCGGTCGGCTTCGTCGCCGGGTTCCTCGGCCTGGGCATCGTCAACTATCTGGTGCTCTGGCTGCAGGCCGTCCTGTCCCTCAGCGTCCGGACCTCCGGCTACCTGCTCACCGCGATGATGCTCGGCGTCGTGCTCACCTCGTACGCCTCCACCAAGCTGATCGCCCGCACCGGCTCCTACCGCCGCCATCCCGTCGCGAGCATGGCCCTGTTCGCGCTGACCGGGCTGCTGTGCGTGGCCGTCGACGCCGGCCCGGTGCTCGCGACCGTGTTCCTGCTGCTGTACGGCATCGCCGGCGGACTCAACTCCCAGGCCCTGACCCTGGCCGCCCGCAACGCCGCCGGCCGTGACGACATCGGCGCCGTCCAGGGCACCGCCACCATGGCCAGGCAGACGGGCACCGCGCTGGGCACCTCCTTCTTCGCCGCCCTCGTGACCAGCCGGCTCCCGGCCCAACCCGGCCCGGCCGCCTACGCCGACGCGCTGCACCTGGTCTTCCTCGCCGTCATCCCGATCGCGCTGATCGGGCTGGCCCTGTCCCTGTTCCTCCCTGACACCAAGCTGTCCCGTTCCTGAACGAAAGGACCTCTCATGATCCTCGTCACCGGCGCCACCGGCACCGTCGGCTCCGAACTCCTCGCCCTGCTCGCCGGCCGTAACGTCCCCGTCCGGGCCATGACCCGCGATCCCGCCAAGGCCGCGTTCCCCGCCGGCGTCGAGGTCGCCACCGGCGACTTCGACCGGCCCGACAGCCTCGACGCCGCCCTCGACGGCATCGAGAAGGTCTTCGTCCTGCCGCCCGGCTACGGCCCCGACGGCCCCGTACAGGAACGCAACCTGACCGCCGCGGCGGCCAGGGCCGGGGTCTCCCACCTGGTCAAGCTGTCCACCAGCGGCGTCACCTTCGACGCCACCGACCCCATCAGCACCGGCCATCGCCTCGGCGAACAGGTCGTCATGCGCGCCGGCCTGCCGTGGACGATGCTGCGCCCCGGCACCTTCATGACCTACCTGTACGGCTACGCCCCGACCATCGCCGCCGAGCACACCATGTACGTCACCGAAGGCGACCCCGTCTCCGCGATGATCCACCCCCGCGACATCGCCGCCGTCGCCGCACACGTCCTCACCACCCCCGGCCACGACGGCCGGGCCTACACCCTCACCGGCGGCCAGGCCCTCTCCCCCCGGGACCAGGCCGACGTCATCGGCCAGACCCTCGGCCGGCCGATCAAGCTCGTCGAACGCAGCCAGGCCGAGACCCAGGCGGAGTTCGACCGGCTCGGCTGGTCCGGACCCCGCCTGGAGGCGCTGCTGGAGCTCAAACGCCAGTCGGCCGCCTGGGACTGGAAGACCTTCGACACGGTCGAAAGGCTCACCGGCGAGCCGCCGCTGACCCTCCACGACTGGGTCCACGAGAACGTCCACCTCTTCCGTTGACGAGCCCCTGTATAGCCAGCAGTCCTGGTAAGCCATCGGGGTCGGCGCGTGGATGGTGCTTGATCGAGCCTCACTTACCGCTGGGTGAGCGGGGCCCGCTCCCGGACCTGCGGCGGAGCAGGAAGGTGTTCACGGCTGGGGAGATGGTCAAGCGTGGACGACGGCGTTGTTGGACGAGCCCCAGACGCGGATTTGTAGCCGGCCGTCCTGCAGGCGTTCGGAGGATGCGTGCAGACGTTCTGTCCATTCGGCGGTTGGCCACCGAGTCTGCTCATTCCACACCGCGCCGGTCAGTTCTGCGCCTATCAGGGTCGTGTCTGTCAAGTTGGCACTGGTCAGGTTCGCATTCGTCAAGCGTGCCTCGGTCAGGTTTGCACCGGTCAGGTTCGCGTTCGTCAAGCGTGCCTCGGTGAGAATGGCGCCGGTCAGGTTGACGCTGATCAGCCGGGCGCTGGCTAGGCGTGCGCCGGTCAGGTTCGCTTCAGTCAAGTTCGCGTGGGTCAGGTTCGCCAAGACGAGGTTCGCGCCGGTCAGGTTGGCGCGCGTCAGGTCCGCGTGGGTGAGGTTCGCGAAGACGAACGCTGCATGGTGCAGGTCCAGGCCGGGCCCAATGAACGACGAGGAGCGGGCGAACGACGGGCTGGTGCGCGTCCAGGCGCGCCACCAGGACCTGCGAACCGCCCCATCCCCGCTTGGCCGGAAGACAGGCGACGTGCGGGCGAAGGCCGCGACGATACGGCTTGGGAGCGAGTCAGGTCGCATCGCCTTCTCCTACCTGCTGGGTGACCGTCTCATTGGAGGAGGGGAACTGCGCGCTGATGGTGTCGCCCGCGTCGCTGTCAGTCGGCTGGTCAGGAGGCCCGCCAGCCAGGGGAAGGCTGGCCGCTATGGGGATCTGCTGGCTGAGTTTCTCCAAGATGAGAGGTGCGGCCACGCCTAGCGCGAGCGCGATGAGCGGTGTCATGCCGTTGACGGACGCGCCAGCGGCGCCCGCAAGCAGCGCGCTGGCCGCGGCGCGGCCGAGCACCGACACAAGGTACGGGCCGCCGCCGGGCCCGTGCGGGTAGCGCCACGGCCAGCCATGGCCGACACGTCGCACGGCTTTGATGAAGTCGAGCGCTTCGATGGCCAAGCCGCCGCCCAGTCCCCACAGCGCGAACATCCATCCCATGAATCGACGGTAGACGTGTCGATCGTGAACGCCCACCCACTCCCTGGCATTTCTGGACACCGACGTCGGAAAGGTGGCCCCGGTTCTGTTCGGTACAGCGGTCGGGAGGCCGCTGGGTGGTCGCGTGTGAAGGGCGGCAGGCCGTAGGAAAGCGCCTCTGCGGAGGGCGACACCATACCCACGCTGATGGGCAGCTGGTGACCAACGCCGAGACTGAAGGAGTGGCTGGACTTGGAAGACCTAGTGCCAGCTGGCCGGTTCGAGATGCTGGGGTCGAGGTCGGTCACGCGGCTGGGTGGACAAGCTGGGCAAGGTGCTCGCGCTCGACAGGCCGAGCCTGCTCTTTCGGAAGCGTTCAGTCCTGTTATGCGGCCGCATTCGTGACGATCATGCCGAAGATCGCTCCGAAGCCGAGCTGGGAAATAGTGTCACAAAGGTTCAACCTGTTGTTCACAGCGTCGGTGGGTTCTTCAGCTGTGATTACAAGAGTCACCTATATCGCTGGCAACAAAACCGAAAGCCCGGCGACCGTCTTTGACGTAGCCCCTTTCGCGTCTGGCGGCTTCTTCCAGAGCTGCGGCTCAGCGCGTCGTCCAAGAGCATCCCGGCGGAGTGATGATGGGCGCGCGCGGTGAGGGGAGTTGCCGCTGACCAGGTCGAGGTCGGCCTGCCCGCGGACCGGGGCCTCGGCGACCATCGCCTGCATCAGCCGGTCGAACACGTCGTTCAGCACAGGAGCGGAACCGGTCGTAGGCGGTGGACCAGGGCCCGTACTCCGTCGGCAGCTCCCGTCAAGGGCTGTCGGTAACTGCCACATCACCCGCGTTGAACAGCCGCCGCAGAGCCGGGATCGGGCCCGCTCGCCCAGCGGTAAGTGAGGCTCGATCAAGCACCATCCACGCGCCAACCCCGATGGCTTACCAGGACTGCTGGCTACACCGCAGGCAATCCCTGTGATCTCAACTCCGTACAGGCTCTAGGACACGCGCCGGTTGGCGAGGGCCGCGATCAGCAGCGGCACGACGGCCCAGGCGACCAGGGCGGCGAAGGCGGCCGCGTCCGGCATGATGTCCGGCAGCTGCTCGATGAGCTGGAGCGCCGGATAGCCCGGCAGGACCCGGTTGACCACCTCGCCACCCGGCAGCATCCGCCCGGCGAAGGGAACCAGCACCATCAGCACCACGAGCACCGAGATGGCCACGACGCCGTTGCGGAAGATCGCACCGAGGGCCAGCCCGAGCATCGTGGTCGTCACGATCATGAGGGTGCCGCCGCCGATCACCACCCACGCCGCCGCCGGGGGTGGCAGCGTGGGGTGGAACCCGGCGGCCACCGCGTGTCCGTACAGGTAGCCGGGGATCGCGATGAGCAGCGAGGCGGCGACCGCGACCCCGCCCAGCACGCACGCCTTGGCGAGCAGCACCCGTGGGCGGGACGGCACCGCCACGAAGGTCGTGTGGATCATGCCGGAGGTGTGCTCGCCGCTGATCGACATCGTGCCGAGCATGCCGAGCGGCAGCTGCGCCAGCACGACTCCGACGTACACGGCCACCACGATCCCCATCGCGGCCCGCTCCCCCGTCTGGCCGGGGTCCCAGCGCGAGATCACGGTGGACGCGCCGAGCGCGGTGAGCGCGAGCGCCGTCAGCACCCCCACACCCAGCGCCCACCAGGTCGAACGCAACGTACGCAACTTGATCCACTCGGCGGCGACGGCATTCACGGCGCGCTCCCCTCGATGACCTCCATGAACGTGTCCTCCAGCGACCTCCCTGGCCGTACGAACCGTGTGATCTCCGTGTCGGCCAGCAGCCGGCCCCGCCCGATGACGATCAGGTGGTCGGCGGTGACCGCCATCTCGTGCATGAGGTGGCTGGAGACCAGCACGGTCCGCCCCTCGGCGGCCAGCGACTTCAGCAGCCCGCGCAGCCACCGGATGCCCTCGGGATCGAGCCCGTTCAGCGGCTCGTCGAGCAGCAGCACCTCGGGATCGCCGAGCAGGGCGGCGGCCAGGCCCAGCCGCTGCTTCATGCCGAGCGAGAAGCCGCCCACCCGCTTGCGCCCCGCGTCGCCCAGCCCGACCAGCTCCAGCAGCCCGGCGATGCGCGTACGGGAGATCCCGTTGGTCCTGGCCAGCCACCGCAGGTGCTGCTCGGCACGCCGTCCGCCCTGCACGGCGGTCGCGTCGAGCAACGCGCCGACGTGGGTGAGGGGCCGGTTCAACGTCCGGTACGGCACGCCGTTCACGGTCGCCCGTCCGGAGGTCGGCCGGTCGAGCCCGAGGATGATCCGCAAAGTGGTGGTCTTGCCCGCGCCGTTCGGCCCGAGGAACCCGGTGATCTTTCCGGAGGTGACGGTGAAGGACAGGTCGTGGACGGCGACGCTCTGCCCGAAACGTCTGGTCAATCCGATGACGTCGATCATGTCCGTCACGATCCGCTCCGGCGGCCGGCCCGCGCATCGGTCCTGGGACCGATACGCGCCGCCGTACCCGCTGGCTAAGGTCGAGGACGTGCGTGATCAGCCGCGGCTCCCCCTGTTGAGCCGGATCCCGGACTGGGCCTGGGTGTCCCTCGACACCGTGGTGGCCCTGCTGCTGGCAGCCGGCTTCCTCGGGCTTGTCCATACGCGTAATTCCGCGCCGCCCGACGCGCTCGACTTCACGGTGGCGCTGGCCACCAGCCTGCCCGTCGCGGTCAGGCGCCTGTGGCCGCGGGCGGTGTTCGTGATCGTGCTGGCCGGCGGGCTGGGGATGCGGGAGTTCCTCATCCCGCAGGCGGACCCGTTCGGCCTGCCGCTCGTGCTCTACACGCTGGCCACCCGGAGCAGGGCGGTGCCCCCGCTGCTCGTGGCGGTGGCGGTCACGGCGCAGGGGGTGGTCGAGTTCCCGCTGCGGGGCCAGGTCCTCGACCAGCTCGGGCTGGTGCTGGCGATCGTGGTGGCGGCCTGGACCACCGGCACCGCCGTACGGCAGCGCAGGCTCTACACCGAGCAACTGGCCGCCAAGGCCGAGGAGCGGGCCCGCGCCGAGGCGGCCAGGGAGCGTCTGCGCATGGCCCGCGAGCTGCACGACGTCATCGGCCACAGCCTCAGCACGATCGCCGTCCAGGCCGGCGTCGAACGGCACGTCGGCGACGCCGGGGAGATGAGCCGGGCGCTGGCCTCGATCGAGCAGACCAGCAGGTCGGCGCTGCGCGAGACCAGGCGCCTGCTCGGCGTGCTGCGCGAGGACGGCCCCGCCGACCTGACCCCCGCTCCTGGGCTCGGCGACCTCGACGATCTCCTGGCCAGGACCAGGGCCGCCGGCCTGGAGGTGGAGTTACGCCTCGACGGCGAGGTCCGGGGCGAGATGGAGCTCACGGTCTACCGGATCGTGCAGGAATCGCTGACCAACGTGCTCAAGCACGCCGGGACCAGGAAGGCGACCGTGCTCATCGAGCGGCGGCAGGAGGAGCTTGTCGTGGAGATCACCGACGACGGCGGGAACGCGCGGGAGCGTCCCCACGGTCACGGGCTGACGGGGCTTCGCGAGCGCGTACGCATGTTCGGCGGCGAGTTCGAGGCAGGCGTCCGCACTGCAGGGGGATTCCGGGTGAGGGCGAGGTTACCGCTGTGATCAAGGTGCTGGTGGCCGACGACCAGCCGCTCATCAGGGCGAGCTTCCGCCGGCTGATCGACCGCGTGCCGGGGTTCCAGGTGTGCGGCGAGGCGGCGACGGGCGCGGAGGCGGTGGCCCTCGCCGCGAGCGATCCGCCCGGCCTGGTGCTGATGGACGTACGGATGCCCGAGATGGACGGCATCGAGGCCACCCGCCGCATCTGCGCCGCCGATCCGCGGGCCCGCGTGCTCGTCGTGACCACCTTCGACCTGGATGAGTACGTCTACGGAGCGCTCCGCGCCGGCGCCGCGGGCTTCCTGCTCAAGGACACCCCGCCGGCCGAGCTGGTCAGGGGCGTGCAGGCCGTCGCGTCCGGCGACTCGCTGCTCGGGCCCAGCGCCACGAGGCGGCTGATCGAGCGTCACGTGCGCCCGCCGGCCCGCCGCCTGGACATCACGGAACGCGAGCGCGAGGTGCTGGTCCTGGTGGCGCGCGGCCTGTCCAACGCGGAGATCGCGCAGACCCTGTACGTCACCCTGAGCACGGTCAAGACGCACGTCAGCAGTCTGCTGCTGAAACTCGACGCCCGCACCAGGGTCCACCTGGTCATCGCCGCCTACGAGGCGAACCTCGTCCAGAACCGCTGAGAGAAGGGTCAGGCTTATGGAGTCACGGACCTACCTGCACGACCTGCTGGTCTCGACCCTCTTCACCGAGGGACTGGATGCCGACATGGACCTGTGGGCGCTGGGCTTCAGCGCCATGTGGATCAAGGGCGTGGGCCTCGACGCCCTCGCCGCGGCCTTCGACCTGGACCTCGCCACCCGGGCACCGTGCCACCTGAGCGAGATCCTCGACCGCAACATCGACGACGGGTCCACCTGGGTGGCCGAGGTCGGCGGCTGGATCGGCGTCGTGCCGGCGCACGCCGACAGCGAGCGCGTACGCGCCGTCACCGAAGGCGGCGGCGAGGCCATCGGCCTTCTCATGTACGGCAGCCACGCCTCCTTCGACTACGCCCGCGACGGGCGCATGGTCGTCTCCTTCGACCCCACCTGGCCGGAGCGGCGGTCCGGCAGCGACCCGCACGCGCTCGACCGCCTGATGGACGGGCTGCGCTTCCAGATCTCCGACGACGACGTCCTCGACGACCGCGTGGAGGAGATGGAGAGCATCAGCTCGGCCCTGGCGCTGGTCGGACGCATCACGGGGACCGGGATCGCCGCCGACTGGTTCCTCGCGCCGCACTCACGCGTCAGACCCGTCCCTTGACGGCGACGATGTCGAGGATCGCGCGCAGGGCGCTGCGGACGGCGGGGATCTGCTCGGCCTCGCGGTGGTGCAGGACGTACAGGGCTCTGGGCCGTACGTCCAGTACGGGCCGCACGGCGACGCGCGGGTCGCGGGCGGCGTCCAGGGCCAGCTGGGGCAGCAGCCCGACGGCCAGGCCGCGGGCGATGAGCGCCTGGGTCAGGACGTAGTCGTCGGTGCCGTGGCGGATGTCGGGGGTGAAGCCGGCCAGCTCGCAGGTCTGGAGCAGGTGGGCCGTGCAGCGTTCGCAGCCGCCGATCCAGGTGTCGTCCGCGAGTTCGCGCAGGTCCAGCGGCGTGTCCTCCGGGCCGGCTTTGGGGTGGGTGAGGGGCAGGACCAGCCGGAGCGGGTCATGCCCGGCCGGGATCCGGGTCAGCTCGCCGCTGCCGGGGGGTGTCTGGCCGGCATGGGTGAAGGTGACGGCCAGGTCCACCTCGCCGGCGTCGAGCTGGGCGATGGCCTGCGGGGGCTCGGCCGCGCGCAGGCGTACGTCGAGGCCGGGGTGGCGTTCGGCGAGCAGGCTCATCGCGGCGGGGATGAGGGTGGCGCCCGCGGAGGGGAAGGCGGCCAGCCGTACGGTTCCGGCGCGGAGCTGGACCATCGCCTCCAGGTCGGCGGTCGCGGCCTGGATGCGGGTGGCGATGGCGTCGGCGTGCCGCAGCAGGGCCCGCCCCGCCTCGGTGAGCTGGACGCCGCGCGGCCGCCGCAGCACCAGGGGCGCGCCCGCCTGACGTTCCAGGTGGCGCAGGTGCTGGCTGACGGCCGGCTGCGTCCAGCCGAGGACACGGGCGGCGCCCGCGATCGACCCGGTACGGGCGATCTCCCGGAAGATCAGCATCCGCTGCACGTCCATGCCATAAGTATGGCTTGGGTGTCAGCCAACAAGTACAGGGCTACCTACGAGCAGCCTCGTCCGGCACGATCGGACCCATGATGCGAACGATCGGCCTGCTGGGCGGCATGAGCTGGGAATCCTCCGCCGAGTACTACCGGCTCCTCAACGAGGAGACCCGCGAACGCCTGGGCGGGCACCACTGCGCCAAGAGCATCCTGCTGACCGTCGACTTCGCCGACATCGAGGCGATGCAGCGCGAAGGCCGATGGGACGACGCCGCGCACGCCCTCGCCGAGGCGGCCACCAGCTTGGAGCGGGCGGGCGCCGACATGGTGCTGCTGTGCACGAACACCATGCACCGGGTGGCCGGCGCGATCGAAGCGGCCGTCGACGTGCCGTTCGTGCACCTCGTCGATGCCACCGCGCGCCGCGTCGCCGATGCGGGGATCACCACGGTGGGCCTGCTGGCCACCCGTTTCACCATGGAGATGGACTTCTACCGCGACCGCATGCGTCACCACGGCGTGGAGGTCATGGTGCCGGACGAGCCCGATCGCACGGTCGTCCACGACGTCATCTACCAGGAGCTGACCCAGGGCCGCGTCGAGGACTCCTCCCGCGAGGAGTACCGGCGCATCATCGCCGGCCTCGCCCGGCGCGGCGCGCAGGGGGTGATCCTCGGCTGCACCGAGATCACCCTGCTGGTCGGTCCGGCCGACAGCCCGGTCCCGGTGTTCGACTCCACCCGCATCCACGTCGAGACGGCCGTCGAACTGGCGCTCGGCGGGCCGGCCTGACCCTCTGGGGCCCGGCCGTCCCACCGCGCCGGCATCCGCTCGTGCACCGCGGCGACCCGAGCGGTACGACCGTCCAGAGTTGACGGGTCAGGCCCGTTGCGGCGCGGGCCACTGCCTACGAGGCGGCTAGGCGATCATCCTCTCGGCGGTCGTGTCCGGCGTGGGAGCCAGGCGGTGCCTGCGCGTCGGCATGCCGTACGTCGGGTGCGACGTGGCCCACAGCGCCATCCCGAGAATGCCCGCCTTGATCCGTGCGGGCTGCCGGCCGCCCAGGTACGTCGGCTTCGCCCGTCCTTCGTCGTCGACCAGCTGCAGGATCGCGTCCCGCCGCCCGAGGCTGATGTGGTTGTAGGCGTAGACCAGCTTGGTGGTCGCGACCGTGCGCCCGGTCAGGCGTCCCACGATCGCCTCGATGGCCTGCCGGCCGGTGTAGCCGGCCGACGCGCAGGACATCGGCAGCGGCCGGCCGTTGTCGCCCATGGCGTGGGTGCTGTCACCGACGGCGTAGACGTCCGGGTGCGAGACCGACCGCATGGTCCGGTCGACGATGATCTGGCCGTTCTCGGTCACCTCCAGCCCGCCGGCGGCGGCGATGGGGCTGACCGCGAACCCGGCCGTCCACACGGTCGCGTCGGACGCGAGGGCGGTCCCGTCGGCGCACAGCACCCGCGTCGCCTCGACGGCGTCCACGCTGGTGTGCTCCAGGACGGTGATCCCCAGCCGGTCGCAGGCCCGGCGCAGGTGGCCGCGGGCTCCGGCGGAGAGCCGGGCGCCCAGCTCGCCGCGTGCGACGAGCGCCACCGACAGGCCGGGCCGGGACTCGGCGATCTCCGTGGCGGCCTCGATGCCGGTCAACCCGTCGCCGACGATCAGCACTCTCGCGCCCTGGCCCAGGCCGTCCAGTCGCTCCCGCAGGCGCAGCGCCGCGGGCCTGGCGGAGACGTCGAAGGCGTGCTCGGCCGCTCCGGGGACCACGTGGCCGGCGCCGTGGCTGCCGAGCGCGTAGACGAGCGTGTCGTAGCCGAGCGTGTCATGGCCGAGTTCGTCACCGCCGCTGACGGTGACGACTCGCCGCTCGGGGTCGACGGCGGTGATCCGGGCCAGGCGCAGCCGTATCCCCGTGCCCGCGAAGACGTCGGCCAGCGGCGGAGCCTCGATGTCCCGGCCGGCCGCGAGCTGGTGCAGCCGCATGCGCTGGACGAAGTCCGGCACGGCGTTGACCACGGTGATGACGGTGTCCTTCGGTGACAGCCGGCGGGCCAGGTTCCCGGCCACGTACGCCCCGGCATAGCCGGCGCCGAGGACCACGATGCGGTGTTTCATGCGTCTTCCTGAGGGAGGGGGCCCTGAGCCTCCGCCGAGAGGTCCTGCCAGTCGGCCCAGGTCTTGAGCCGGTCGGCGTACACCTGCTGGAGCATGGGGTAGAAGCCCTGCCCGAAGAGCACCCGCAGGGGCGGGTTGTCGGAGTCGACGAGCTTGAGCAGCGCCTGCGCCGCGGCGGCCGGGTCGCCCGCGGGCTGCTTCCCCGCGAAGGCGGCGATGCGCCGGCGAAGGCCGTCGTAGATCGGGTCGGGCTCGGCCACGTGGCCGTTGTCCAGCGGGTTGGGGTTCTTGCCGGCGCGGGTGGCGTAGCCGCCGGGCTCGACCAAGGTCACCTTGATCCCGAAGTCGGCCACCTCCTGGGCGAGGGCTTCGTTCAGTGCTTCGAGGGCCCACCTGGACGCGCTGTAGGCGCCGCTGAGCGGCATCGCTATGAGCCCGGCCGCCGAGGACAGCTGGATGATGTGCCCCGAGCCCTGCTCACGGAGGTAGGGCAGCGCGGCCTGGATCACCCACAGCGCGCCGAACAGGTTGGTCTCCAGCTGGTCGCGCAACTGCTGCCCGGTCAACTCCTCGACCGCGCCGACCTGGGCGTAGCCGGCGTTGTTCACGATGACGTCGAGACGGCCGAAGTGCTCCCTGGCCCGCTTCACGCTCTCGCGGACGGCGGCCTCGTCGGTCACGTCCATCTCCAGCGCCAGCACCGCCTCGCCGTGGGCGGCGACCAGGTCGTCGAGGCTCGCGGCGGTCCGCGCGGTCGCGGCCACCTTGTCGCCACGCGACAGGGCGGCCTCGACGAAGGCGCGGCCCAGGCCGCGCGACGAACCGGTGACGAACCAGACCTTGCTCATCTTGGTGCTCCGTTCTTTCTGCGGTAGCGGTCGACCATGCGGCGTCGGCGCCGCGAGTTTTGTGACAGCACCAGCCATGTGATGTGTGTCACCGCCCACGGGTGTCACACGGCGGCGCGTGCCGACGCCTTGTGCATGGAGCAGGATGTGCGGGTGAACAGGCAGGAGCGAGCCATGAACGAGCCCAACGGAACGACCGAGCCGATCGCCGACGGTGGCCGGACGGACCCGGCGACCGAGAGCTTCCTCGCCCACCGCAGCCTGCTGTTCACCGTGGCGTACGAGATGCTCGGCTCGGCCGCCGACGCCGAGGACGCCCTGCAGGAGACGTGGCTGCGGTGGGTCAAGGTCGACCTTGAGCAGGTGTCCGACCAGCGCGCCTACCTGGTGCGGATCGTCACCCGGCGCGCACTGGACCGGCTGCGCACGATGAAGCGCCGCAAGGAGGAGTACGTCGGCCAGTGGCTGCCCGAGCCGCTGCTCACCACACCCGACGTGGCCGAGGACGTCGAGCTCGCCGAGAGCGTGTCGATGGCGCTGATGCTCGTCCTGGAGACGCTGTCGCCGACCGAGCGCGCCGTGTTCGTGCTGCGCGAGGTCTTCGACGTCGGCTACGACGAGATCGCGGCCGCCGTCGGCAAGACCCCGGCGACCGTACGCCAGATCGCGCATCGGGCCCGCCGGCACGTCGACGCCCGGCGGCCCCGCGAGACGGTCTCGCCGGGCCAGGCCCGGGCGGCTTTGGCGTCGTTCCAGCGCGCGCTCGACACCAGGGACCTGCAGGGCCTGCTCGACGTGCTCGCCCCCGAGGTCGTCCTGGTGAGCGACGGCGGCGGCGTCAAGCAGGCCGTGCCCCGGCCGGTCATCGGCGCCGGCAAGGTGGCCCGCATGATCATCGGCGGCCTCGGCAAGACCCGGATCGCGCTCACCAGCGAGCCCACCGTGGTCAACGGCAACCCGGCGCTCCTCCTCCGCGTGGACGGCGAGATCGACGGCGTCATAGCGGCCCGGGTCGAGGACGCCCGCATCACCGGCCTCTACTACGTACGCAACCCACGCAAGCTGACCCGCATCGCCTCCGAGACGCCCCTCACCTTGAGGTAGTCACGGCCGGACCACCATCGACCCGGCCGGCCGTGCGCTCGTCCCTGCACGACGTCCCTTACACCGACGCCCCGCAGGTCATCGTGACCTCCGCGCGCCGGCGCGGCGGTCGCCCACGGTGTCGTGCTGTGCCTGGCCACCGGCCTGCGCGCGAGCCGTCCCGCCACCACGCTCCCGAGGGAGCCACAAGCAGAACAACTACCGGGAGGTCATTCATGACAGGCAACGTCGCCGACCTGGAAGTGCCCGTCGGGCGGAGCTGCCCGTTCGCTCCGCCCGCTGCCTACGAGCGACTGCGCGAGCAGGCCCCGATCAACAAGGTCCGCCTGGCCGGCGGCGGCGAGGCGTGGTGGGTCTCCGGGTACGAGGAGGCCCGGGCCGTCCTCGCCGACGGCCGCTTCTCCTCGGACAAGCGCAAGGACGGCTTCCCGCTCTACACCCTCGACGCGGCCACCCTGCGGCAGCTGCGCAGCCAGCCGCCGCTGATGCTCGGCATGGACGGCGCCGAACACTCGGCCGCCCGCCGCCGGGTGATCGGCGAGTTCACCGTGAAGCGGCTGGCCGCGCTGCGCCCACGCATTCAGGACATCGTCGACCACTTCATCGACGACCTGCTCGCCGCCGACCGGCGCCCGGCCGACCTGGTGCAGGCGCTCTCCCTGCCGGTGCCGTCCCTGGTGATCTGCGAACTGCTCGGCGTCCCGTACGCCGACCACGACTTCTTCCAGAGCCGTACCACCATGATGGTGAGCCGCACCTCGGCGGAAGGCCGCCGGCAAGCCTTCGCCGAACTGCGCGCCTACCTCGACGACCTGGTCACCCGCAAGGAGTCCGAACCCGGCGACGACCTGTTCGGCCGGCAGATCGCCCGGCAACGCCAGGAGGGCGCCCCCGACCACGCGGGCCTGGTGAGCCTGGCCTTCCTGCTGCTGACCGCCGGACACGAGACGACGGCGAACATGATCTCGCTCGGCGTGGTCGGGCTGCTCACCCATCCGGAGCAGCTGGCCGTGATCAAGGCCGACCCGGGCAGGACGCCCGTCGCCGTGGAGGAACTGCTGCGCTACTTCACCATCGCCGACGGAGTGACCTCCCGGCTGGCCACCGAAGACGTGGAGATCGGCGGGGTGAGGATCCGGGCCGGCGAGGGCGTCATCGTCTCGATGCTGTCGGCCAACTGGGACCCGGCGGCGTTCCAGGACCCGGGCGAGCTGGATGTCGAGCGCGGGGCCCGCCACCACGTCGCCTTCGGCTTCGGCCCGCACCAGTGCCTCGGCCAGAACCTGGCCAGGATGGAGCTGCAGATCGTCTTCGACACGCTGTTCCGCCGCGTCCCCACCCTGCGGCTGGCCGCACCGGCCGAGGACCTGCCGTACAAGACCGACGCCGTCATCTACGGCCTGCACGAGCTCCCGGTCACCTGGTGAGCGCGGCGGGCTGTGCCTCGTCCAGCAGGCGGCGCAGGTGCAGGGTGTCCGGGGCCAGCGCGGTGATCAGGACGGCGGGGCCGGCCAGCGGGGTCAGCACGGCCTGACCGGTTGCCGGGTCGTCCCCGAACAGGCGGGCCTCGGGCGGTCGCCGGTCCAGGGCGGGGTCGACGATGAGGATCTGGCCGACGGCGCGGTGGCAGGACACGATGGCGGGGCCGTCCCAGCCGGGCGCTCCGGGGCCGTACGCGGTCTGCTGCTCCAGCAGGGAGCGTCCGTCGCGGCGGACCGTGAGGCGGGTGGACAGGCGGCCCGGCCCTTCGCCGGAGCGGCCGAGCACGATCTCCTCGCGCAGCAGGAGCCGGGCGGTCGGGGCCAGGTCGACGGTGCAGCTCTGACGCAGGTTGCTGCGTGCCGCCGAGATCAGGGGCTGGGGCGCCCAGTGCAGGCTGGCGTGCTCGGCGACGTTCAGGCGCACGTCGAAGGTGGCGTGGGCGGTGGTGGGGCCGCGCAGGGCGATGGTGGCGGCGGCGGTGGTGATGTGCAGGTGGGCGTCGCGGCCGGCGGTGGCCTCGATGCGCAGCCGGTCGCCGCCGAGCGGGGCGCTCATGACACCGAGGACGCACACCCGCGCCTGGTCGCCGTGCGGGCGGGCACGGCGCAGGTCGAAGGGGCCGTCGCCCGCGAGCACGGGCAGGCCGGTGCCGCCGCCCACGCGGGCCGCCTCGATGCGGGCGGTGGCGTGCACGCCCCGCGTCGGAGCGGGCACGGGTGGCGGAGCAGGCACGGGTGGCAGCACGGGCGGCAGGGCCGTTCGGCTCATGCGGCGCCCGCCGTCCAGGCGGCCAGGCGCTCGCGCACCCAGCCGGCCACGGGCGTGATGCCTTCCGGGGACTTGACCGCGGTCAGGACGATGGGCAGGGCGCCGCGCTGGGCCTCGGCGTCGCGGGCCATGGCCGCCAGGTCGGCGCCGACGTGGACGGCGAGGTCGGTCTTGTTGATGACGAGCAGGTCGGAGGTCGTGACGCCGGGGCCGCCCTTGCGCGGGATGTCGTCGCCGCCGGCGACGTCGATGACGAAGATCTGGGCATCGACGAGCCCTTTGGAGAAGGTGGCGGTGAGGTTGTCGCCGCCGGACTCGATGAGGATCACGTCGAGCGGGCCGAGACGGTCCTCCAGGTCCTCGACGGCTTCGAGGTTGGCGGAGATGTCGTCGCGGATGGCGGTGTGCGGGCAGGCGCCGGTCTGCACGGCGGTGATGCGCTCGGCGGGCAGGACGGCCTCGCGCAGCAGGAACTCGGCGTCCTCGCGGGTGTAGATGTCGTTGGTCACGACCGCCAGGGACAGCTGTTCGCGCAGCGTACGGCACAGGGCGGCGACGGTGGCGGTCTTGCCGGAGCCGACCGGCCCGCCCAGCCCGACGCGCAAGGCGCGATGACCGCCGCCGGGACGCCCGCGCGTGGAGCCGCCGGGGCCGTGCGTGGAGCCTTCGGGGAAGGTGTCGTCGTGGTGAAGGTGCATGGCTGCTCCAGGCAGAAGGAGTGGTCAGGAGGCGAACAGGCGGGCCGGGCGGGTGGCGTGCCGTTCGGCGGCGATGTCGAGCAGCGGCGCCGAGGCGGCCGGCAGCGCGGCGGCTCCGTCGGTGTGGACCCGCCGCGCGGCCTCGGCCGCCTGCGCGGCCACGCGGTCGAGGTCGGCGGCCAGGCGGGCCAGGACGGCGGTGGCGTCGAAGGGGTCCAGCCGGAGCAGGCGGACGGTCGCGGTGACCGGCCCGCCGATGCTCTCGTAGGCCGCGGCGTAGCCGGCGTCCAGCGGCGTCAGCCCCGCGCACCGGGCGGTCAGGCCGAGCACCACGCTCTGGTGGGCGCCGCGCGGGCAGGCGGCGGCCAGGGCGTCCAGCTCGGCGCACGGCCAAGCGGCCCGGGCGGCGCGCAGCAGTTGGCGGCCGAGCCGGCGCGAGGTGTGCCGCTGGGCGGGGGCGGCGGTGCGGGCGTCGGCCGCCTCCTCCAGCAGCAGCGGGTCGTACCCGGCGGCGGCCGCGGCCGCGAGCCCGGCCGCGACCAGGCCGGCCGTGTGCAGCCGGCCGCGGCAGAACTCCCTCAGGCTCGCCACGTCGCGCACCCGTCCGGCCGCGACGGCCTCCTCGGCGCCGCCGGAATGGGCGTGCCCGCCCGCGGGGAACCGGCCGTCGGCCAGGACGAGCAGGGCGGCACGGTTCATCGTGAGCGGCTCACCTTCCGTCGTCATCGGGGAGCGCTCAGAACAGGAAGTAGCGCTGGGCCATGGGCAGCGTGTCGGCGAACCGGGTGCCGTCGACGGGCTGATCGTCGATCTCCGTCCTGACGTCCTTGGTCTCCGCTCCGCCGATCACCACCTCGAAGGTGTCGGGGTCGATGTCGATGTCGGGGCAGGCGTTGTTCTCCCGCATGTCGGCCTTGAACACCCCACGGGTGTCGCGGATGGCCTTGAACGGCTTGCCCACGCCGACCCGTTCGGCCAGGCCGGCCTGGATGGCGTGCTCGGTGACGAAGTTGACCGCGTTGGCGGCCGGCGCCCGGCCCGTCGCCCCCCACATCGGCCGGGGCAGGATCGGCTGCGGGGTGGTGATGGAGGCGTTGGCGTCGCCCACCTGCGCGTAGGCGATCTGACCTCCCTTGATCACCCGGTGCGGCTTGACGCCGAAGAACTTCGGCTCCCACAGCACCAGGTCGGCGAGCTTGCCCACCTCGACGGAGCCGACCTCGTGGTCGATGCCGTGCGCGATGGCCGGGTTGATGGTGTATTTGGCGACGTAGCGGCGGGCGCGGTGGTTGTCGGCCCCGTCCTGGTCGCCGTCCAGGGGGCCGCGCCTGGCCTTGTTCACGTGCGCGGTCTGCCACGTACGGATGATCATCTCGCCGATGCGGCCCATCGCCTGGGCGTCGGACGACATGATCGAGATGGCGCCGAGGTCGTGCAGCACGTCCTCGGCTGCCATGGTGGAGGGCCGGATCCGCGACTCGGCGAAGGCCAGGTCCTCTTCGACCAGCGGATTGAGGTGGTGGCAGACCATCACCATGTCGATGTGCTCCTTGACCGTGTTGACGGTCAGGGGGCGGGTGGGGTTGGTGGAGGCGGGCAGCACGTTCGGCAGCCCCGCCATGGTGAGCATGTCGGGGGCGTGGCCACCGCCGGCGCCCTCGACGTGGAAGACGTGGATCGGATGGTCGCCGATGGCCTCGATGGTGTCGGCGACCGCGCCGGCCTCGTTGAGCGAGTCGGCGTGCAGGGCCAGCTGGACGCCGGTGGCCCGGCACACCTCCAGGCAGCGGCGCAGCACCGCCGGGGTGGCCCCCCAGTCCTCGTGGATCTTGAACCCGAGGACGCCGGCCTCCACCTGGTTGTAGAGGGACTCGGTGGACATGGTGCTGCCCTTGCCGAGCAGCCCGATGTTGACCGGGAAGGCGTCCAGCGCCTCGAACATCCGGGCGAGGTGCCAGGAGCCGGGGGTGACGGTGGTGGCGGTGCTGCCCTCGGCGGGGCCGGTGCCGCCGCCGATCAGGGTGGTGACCCCGGAGGCGAGCGCCTCGTGCACCTGCTCGGGGCAGATGAAGTGCACGTGGGTGTCGATGCCGCCGGCGGTGAGGATCTTGCCGTTGCCCGCGATGATCTCGGTCTCCGGGCCGATGAGGAAGTCGGTGGCGTGCTCGTGCCCGTCGTGCAGCCGGTCCATGGTGTCGTCGTTGTAGGCCTTGCCGAGCGCGACGATCCGGCCGTCGCGGATGCCGACGTCCGCCTTGACCACGCCCCAGTGGTCGAGGATCAGCGCGCCGGTGATGACCGTGTCGGGCGGCTGCGGCGCGCCGGGACGCGCCGGGTCACGTGGCGCGCTCGACTGGCCCATCGACTCGCGGATCACCTTGCCGCCGCCGAAGATGACCTCGTTGCCGCTGCGTCCCGGGCCGCCGGCCCAGTCCTCGGTGATCTCGATGCGCAGGTTGGTGTCGGCCAGCCGGACGCGGTCGCCGGCCGTCGGGCCGTAGCGGTCGGCGTACTGGACACGGGTCAGCGGCAGGTCGATCGGCGGGGTCTCCCCGCCGGGCGCGGGCTCGCGCGGCGGGGTGTCCGCCACCGGCTCGGCGAGCGTGTCCGCGGTGGCGTCGGCTGCGTCCGGGGCCTCATCCATCGAGCGGCCCTCCGACCTGGCCGCGCAGGCCGGCGACGACGCGTTTGCCCTCGATGGGGACGAGCTTCACCGTACGGGTGCACCGGGGTTCGAACCGGACCGAGCTGCCGGCGGGGATGTGCAGGCGCTTGCCGTAGGCGGCGGGGCGTTCGAAGTCGAGGAGGGGGTTGGCCTCGTAGAAGTGGTAGTGCGAGCCCACCTGGATGGGGCGGTCGTCGGTGTTGGTGACGGTCACCGTCGTGATCTCGCGGCCTTCGTTGAAGGGCACCGGCACAGCGCCGGCCGGGTGGTCGATCTTCCCCGGATGGAGCGGCGACCGCGCCTGGTCACCATCCGCGAAGGGGTCGCGGATGGTGACCAGCTTGGTGCCGTCGGGGAACGTGGCCTCGATCTGGAGGTCGGAGATCATCTCCGCGACGCCCGGCATGAGGTCGTCCCGGGAGAGGATCTCGTTGCCGGTGGACATGATCTCGTGGACGGACTTGCCTTCCCGGGCCGCCTCCAGCACGTGCGCCGTGATGAGCGCGACCGTTTCCGGGTAGTTGAGGGGGATCTTCCGTTCCTTGCGCCTGCGGGCCACGTCCGCGGCCACATGGATCATCAGGCGTTCCCGTTCATGCGGAGTCAGATGCACCCGCCACCTCGCCTTCGTCTCTCACTGAAAGTAATTGAGTGACAGCGGAGAGTGATGTGACGGGAGGGTGAGGCGAGCCTAACCGTCACCACTCGGCGAAGGAGCCGTCGGCGTGCCGCCACAGCGGGCTGCGCCAGCGGTGGCCCTGCCGCGCCATCCGCTCCACCTCGGCCTCGTCGATCTCGATGCCGAGGCCGGGGAGGGCGGTGCGGGTGGCGTACCCGCCGGGGAAGGTCAGCGGGGCGGGGTCGACGAGGTAGTCCAGGACGTCGTTGCCCTCGTTGTAGTGGATGCCGACGCTCTGCTCCTGGATGAGGAAGTTGGGGATGGCGAAGGCCAGTTGCAGGCTGGCGGCCAGCGAGACGGGGCCGAGCGGGCAGTGCGGGGCCATGGTCACGTCATAGGTCTCGGCCATCGAGGCGATCCGGCGGACCTCCGAAATTCCGCCGGCGTGGCTGACGTCCGGTTGGGCGACGGCGATGCCGTGCCCGATGACCTCGCGGAAATCCCACCGCGAGTACAGGCGCTCGCCGGTCGCGAGCGGGATCGAGGTGCTCGCGGCGAGCGCGGCCAGGTTGCGCGAGTGCTCGGGCAGCACCGCCTCCTCCACGAACAGCGGCAGGTACGGCTCCAGCAGCGGCAGCAGCCGCCGGGCCATGGCGGTGGAGGCCCGGCCGTGCAGGTCCACCACCAGGTCGTGGTGGTCGCCGATGGCCTCGCGGACGGCGGCGACGCGCTGGACGACCTCCATGGTGCGGGCCGGGGTGTCGATGGCGGTCAGCTCGGCGGAGCCGTTCATCTTGACGGCGGTGAACCCGGCCTCGATCTGGGTCGCGGCGAGCTCGGCCACCTCGGCGGGGCGGTCGCCGCCGATCCAGGCGTACATGCGGACCTTCTCCCGGACCGGGCCGCCGAGCAGCTGGTGCACGGGCAGGCCGGCGGCTTTGCCGGCGATGTCCCACAGCGCCTGGTCGATGCCGGCGACCGCGCTGGACAGCACCGGCCCGCCCCGGTAGAAGCCGCCCTTGGTCAGGACCTGCCAGTGGTCCTCGATCCGGAGCGGGTCCTCGCCGATCAGGTGGTCGGCCAGCTCGGCGACGGCGGCCCGGACGGTCTCGGCCCGGCCCTCGACGACCGGCTCGCCCCAGCCGGTGATGCCCTCGTCGGTGCGGACGCGCAGGAACAGCCAGCGCGGCGGGACGAGGAAGGTGTCCATCGAGACGATTTTCATGGGGGGTCCGTTCTAGGAGGAGGTGGTGGAGATGCTCCAGCCGCCGTCGACGTTGAGGCAGGCGCCGGTGATGAAGGAGGCCTCCGGCGCGGCCAGGAAGGCGACGGCCGCCGCCACCTCGTCGGGGGTGCCGAAGCGGCCTGCCGGGGTCTCCGCGACGGTGGCGGCGCGGGCCTGCTCGTCGATGCCGTCCCAGGCGGGGCTCATGATCGGGCCGGGGACGACGGCGTTGACGCGCACCCGGGGGGCGTACTCGACGGCGAGCTGCCGGGTCAGCGACTGCAGGCCGCCCTTGGCGGCGGCGTACGGCGCGCAGCCCGGGATGCCGGTCTGGGCGTGCACCGAGGAGGTGACGACCAGGGCGCCCGAGGTCTCGGCCAGCAGCGGGCAGAACGTACGCGCCGCCAGGTAGGCGGCCTTGAGCGTGACGTCGATCTGCAGGTCCCAGTCCGCCTCCGGCATCTCGTGCGCGGGGCGGGCGGGGATCACCCGCCCTGGGCCGTTGGCGTGCAGCACGTCCAGGCGGCCGAACCGGTCACGCACCTCGTCGAGACAGACGGCCCAGTCGCGCGCGGAGGACACGTCCAGGTGCACGAACGCCGCCCGCTCGCCGATCGCGGCGGCGACCTCGCGGCCCCGCTCGTCGGCGATGTCGGCCAGCAGCACCCGCGCCCCCTCGGCGGCCAGGCGGCGGGCGGTGGCCGCGCCGATGCCCGACGCGGCGCCGGTGACGAGGGCCGTCCTGGCCTCGAAGCGGCCGTTCACCGCTGCCCCGTGAACAGCGCGTTGGCGGTGACCTGCAGGTCCACGTCGGCCCACATCGGGTGGTGCGGGGCCGCGTTCGAGCACACCACGGTGCCCCACGCGCCGACGCGCCGGGCGTGCCGGACGGCGTCCAGGCAGATCCCGGCTCCTACGGGCCCCTCCTCGAAGGTGCCGTGCAGCGGGGTGTAGCCGACCCAGCCCTCGCCGAACACCAGGGGCAGGTCTCGGGCGGCGGCCCAGTCGGCGGCCACCTCGATCCAGATGCGCAGCCTCTCGGCCATGCCGTATCGGTACCCCGCGTGCCGGTCGTACAGCCAGCGGTCGAACCGGGCGGGGTCGCACCAGTCGTGGAGGTAGACCTCGCGGGGCGGCACCACCGTGGCCGCGCCGCGCCACCGCTGCTCCGGGTGCCAGTCCGCGAGGTCGGGGGCGTCCGGGCGGAGCAGCTCCCGCCGGGCGCGCTCCTGCGGGAACGGCACGGAGGTGTCGCGCAGCGCGAAGGTGTCGATGAGCTCGTCCAGGACGCCGTAGACGTAGGGGTGGAACACGGCGACGTCGATGTTGGCGGGGATGCCGCGCATCTCGCCGTGCGGCACCCGGGCGTAGTTCACCGTCACGGGGGTGTCCGGGTGCCGGGTCTTGAAAGCGTCGACGGCCTTCTCCAGGTACGGCCGCAGGCCGAGCACCGGGGACTCGCCGGGCGCGAGCGCCTCGGTGAGCCAGGTGGCCTGGATCTCGTTGTGCAGCTCGACGAACGCGATCTGCTCGGCCAGGCCGTGCCCGGCCACGAAGTCCACCAGGTCGGCGAGGGCCTCGGCCAGCGCGTTCGCGCGACGCTCTGCCGGCACCGCGCGCAACGCCTCGTACCAGGCGGGGTCGGTCAGGAAGCTGGAGCTCTGCTGGTACTCCCAGGAGGAGACGATCACCTGGCAGCCGTGCCGCCGGGCGGCCTGGAACAGCGCCAGCAGGTGCGCGCGGCCGTCCAGCGTGGTGGTCTCGCGGACGTCGTACCAGCGGGTGCGGAGGCCGTAGCCGCGGCCGAAGGGGGCGAAGGTCAGCGCGGAGGTGTCCAGCCCGGACCCGAACAGCAGGTACGGCATCGCGCAGACGCGCACCGTGTTGTACCCGCGCGCCACCGCCTCGCTGAAGGCACGGTCCAGGTCTTCGAACGGCTCTCCGGGGCCGGTCCTGGTGTACCAGGTGAAGTCCCAGAGCGTGATGGTCAACGTGGACAAGAGATCGGCTCCTTCAGGATTTGACGGCGCCCGCGGTCAGGCCGTCGAGCAGCTGCTTGCGCAGCAGGATGAACATGATCAGGCTGGGGACGGCGGCGAGCACGCTGCCGGCCAGCACCAGGTCGACCTGGCGGGCCTCGGCGGCGTACAGCGACTGGATGCCCAGCGGCAGCGTGTACTGGGCCGGGTCGGAGACCACGATGAGCGGCCAGAGGAAGCTGTTGTAGCTGTTGAGGAAGCCCCACACGGCCAGCGCGCCCAGCGCGGGACGCAGCAGCGGCAGCACCACGCGGGTGAACAGCCCGAACTCCGACGCGCCGTCGATGCGGGCCGCCTCCAGCACCGAGTCGGGCACGGCCTGCTCGGCGTACTGGCGCATCATGAAGATCCCGAACGCGGGGGCCACCCACGGCACGATCAGGCTGAAGTAGACGTTGGTGACGCCGGCCTTGACGAGCATGACGAACAACGGCACGACGATCACCGCGAACGGCACGGCCATGGAGCTGAACATCACGTCGAACAGCAGCCGCTTGCCGCGGAAGCGGTATTTGGCGAAGGCGAACCCGGCCAGCGCGCACACGAACACCGACACCGCGGTGGACACCACGGCCACGATGGTGCTGGTCGCGAACCAGCCCCAGAACGGCTGCGTCTCCAGCAGCCGGGTGTAGTTCTCCAGCGTGAACGGCGACGGCAACGGCTGCGGCGGGTAGGTGAAGATGTCGCCGCGGTGCTTGAACGACGAGCTGAGCGCCCACAGCAGCGGCAGCACGAACATCACCACGAGGGCGATCAGCAGGACGTACACCAGCCGGGGCCGGCGGGTCGCCGAGCCGCGGCTCATTTCTCCCTCCCCACCCCGAACACCGCGTTGGCGGTGCGCCCGACGAGGAAGACGATGACGAACATCACGACGCCGGCCGCGGCCGCGTAGCCGAGCTGCTGGCGGGTGAACGCCTCGCGGTAGATGAACATCGCCACCGACAGCGTCGCTTCGCCCGGGCCGCCCTTGGTCAGCAGCATCGGCTCCTCCAGGATCTGCGCGGTGCCGACCATGACGGTGACGGCGACGAACGCGGTGACGGGCTTGAGCATGGGAAGGGTGACGTTGAAGAAGCTGTGCACCCGGCCGGCGCCGTCGATGTCGGCGGCCTCGTACAGCTCACGCGGGATGTTCTTCAGGCCGGCCAGGAAGAAGATCGTCAGGTAGCCGGTCCAGCGCCACAGCACCAGCAGCATCACGCTGACCTTCGCCCAGGAGGGCTCGCCCAGCCAGTCGATGCCGCCCCAGCCGAAGAACCCCCGGAGCGCGGCGTTGAACAGGCCGTACTCGCGGTCGTAGAACAGCGTGAAGACCAGCGCGATGATGATCGGCGACAGCACGACGGGGACGAAGAACGTCAGCCGGAAGAAGTCCCGGCCGCGCAGGCCGCGCGCGTTGAGCGCCTGGGCGATCAGCAGCGCGGCCGGCACCACGACGCACACCGAGAACAGCACGTACAGCACGGTGTTGACGACGGCGGTCACGAAGCTCGCGTCGCCGAACAGCCGGATGTAGTTGTCCAGCCCCACCCACAGCGGAGTGCCGAGCCCGGCCCACTCGGTCAGGCTCAGGTAGCCGCCGATGCCGATCGGGACGACCAGGAACAGCGCGTACAGCAGGTAGAACGGGGAGATGAACGCGTAAGGCGCCAACGTTCGACGCCGCGCGACGGACAGCACCTCAGTTGCCCTTCTTGCTGGTGTAGGCGGCCGTCGCCTCCTTGATCGCCTCGGCGGGCTTCTTCTTGCCCTGCAGCGTCTCCAGCATGGGGCCGCCGAGCGCTTCGATGAGCACGTTGAGCTGGGCGTTCTGGTAGAAGACCGGGCTGTCCTGGGAGGCGGGGGTGTAGACGTCGAACAGGCGCTGCCCGCCCAGGTACTCGTCCTCGAAGTCGAGGAAGTCCTTGTCCTGGTACAGCGGCTTGAGCGTGGGCAGGAAGCCGCCCTGCCGGAAGCGCAGCAGCTGCCCTTCCTTGGTCAGGTAGGTCTGCTTGAGCAGCTCGGTGGCGGCCGCGGTGTTGGGCTTGTCCTTGAGCACGGCGAAGCCGGTGCCGCCGAGCGCGGAGGCGATGTGGCCGCCGCCCGCGAACTTGGGCAGGTTGCGGATGCGCCACTTGCCCTTCTGCTCGGGCACGTTGGCCTGCAGGCCGTAGACGTTGTACCAGTTCGGCATCACGGTGGCGATGAGCTTGTCGTTCTTGAGGGCGGCGGTGTTCGGGGCGCCGTACGGGTCGGGCAGGGCCAGGAGGAAGCCGCTGGCGACGCCCTTGGCCATGAAGTCGAGCACCTCGACGGCCTCCGGCGAATCCAGGATGAGGTTGCCGCCCTGGTCGAAGTAACCGCCGCCACGCTGCAGCAGCAACTGCAGGAACATGTTCGTGATGGAGGTGTTGTCGCCCGTGCCGACGATGCCCAGCGACTGCCCGGTTTTCTCGTGCAGCCGGGCGCCGATCTCCGCCAGCTCCTCCCAGGTGCCGACGTCCTCCGGGATGCCGTTCTTCTTGAACTCGTCCTCGCGGTAGTACATGACGCTGAGGCAGGTGTCGGACTCCAGCGCGTACAGCTTGCCGTCGATGCTGTACGGGGCGGTGCGCAGCAGGTCGTCCTTGACGGGGGCGACGAGGCCGTCCAGGTCGAGCAGGAGCTGCTTGCCGATGCCGCCGGTCATGACCCGCGGGAAGACGCTGATCACGATGCCGATCATGTCGGGGGTCCCGGTGCCGGCCGCGCCCTGCGAGACCATCTTGGTGACCAGGGCCTCGCTGTCGGCCTGGGTGGTCTTCAGCGTGTAGTCGAAGGCGCCGCCCGGCGCGTCGCTGAGCCGCTTGGCCGAGGCCGTGAAGGTCTTCACGTAGCCCGGGTCGTGCGTCCAGAAGCCGATCGTCACCGCGCCCGACGTGACCGCCTGGCCACCGCCGGCCCCGCCGCCGCAGGCGCCGAGCATCGGTGCGGCGAGCAGACCACCGCCGATCAGACCGGTCCGACGCAGGAAGGCCCGGCGCGTCACGTCGCTCATCGTCGACTCCTTCGTTGGGGGTGTGAGATGCCCGGATACGGGACTTGACGAGCAGAATGCCGCCCCACCTCGTCAAAGTCAACAATAAATACGATTACTTTTTAGACTAGTATGATCAGCGGAAGGCATCAGCGATCTATGAGGACGGCGGCGCGGAGTGCGGGCGTGGCATGATTCCGGCATGACGGAGATCGGGAGAGCCGGCGCGCACGACCGGGTGGTCAACAGCCTGGGCGCGGCCATCGTCAACGGCGACATCTCCCCTGACGACGACCTCGACATGGCGGCGCTGCAGGAGCGTTTCTCCGTGAGCAGGACGGCCGTGCGCGAGGCGCTGCGCGTGCTGGCCGCCAAAGGCCTGGTCGGAGCCCGGCCCCGGCGGGGCACCTTCGTCGCGGCGCGTGAGCACTGGGCGCTGCTTGACGCCGACGTGCTGCGCTGGCGCTTCGCCGACCGGGTGGACGAGACGTTCCTGGACGAGCTGGGCGAGGTGCGGCTCACCGTCGAGCCGGCCGTGGCGCGCATGGCGGCGCAGCGCCGCACCGACCGTGACCTGGCCGATCTGGAGGACGCGCTGGCCGCCATGCGGATCGCGGCGGGCAGGCCGGCCGTCGATCACGTGGAGGCCGACCTGGGCTTCCACCACGCCCTGCTGCGCGCCGCGCACAATGAGCTGATGGCGCAGATGGCCACCGCGATCGAGGCGGGGCTGCGGCTGCGCGACCAGTTCGTGCACGCGACGCTCACCAGCGAGTCCGCCGACAAGCACGCCGAGGTGCTGCTCGCCGTGCGCAAGCAGCGGCCCAGGGCGGCCGAGGCCGCGATGCGGGCGCTCATCGAGCGCTCGATCGCGGACGTCGAGCTGGCCAAGAAGGTGCACGGAGAACAGGCCGGACCCTGATCGTCCGGCCTGTTCTCCGAGCGTCAGCGGGCCACACCGTCACCCGCCGCCAGCAGGTCCAGCTCGCGCCGCCGCGGCAGCCCCTCCCAGTCGCCCCACGTCGCCACGGCGAACGCGCCGCACGTCACGCCGAGCTCCGCCCGCCCGGCCAGGCCGAGCCCGTCCAGCCGCCCGGCCAGGTAACCCGCGACGAAGGCGTCGCCCGCCCCGACCGGGTCCACCTCGGTGACCTGGCGGGCGGGCACCCGCAGCGCCTCGTCGCCGTCGGTGACGTACGCGCCCTCGCGCCCCAGCTTGATGACGACCTCGCGCGGCCCCAGCTCCAGCAGCAGCCGGGCCAGCACGGCCGGGTCGTCCCCCGCCGGCGGCCCGTTCACGACGAGCCGCGCCTCCTCCAGGCCGGCGAACACCACCTCCGCCCGGCCGGCGAGCCGCCGCAGCACCTCGCCGGCCTGTTCGGGCGGCCACAGCAGGGACCGGTAGTTGACGTCGAAGCTGACCGGCACGTTCGTTTCCTCGGCGACCGCCAGCGCCCGCTCCACGGCGGCCGCGGGTCCGGGGCCGAGCGCCGGCGTGATCCCCGTCAGGTGCAGCACGTCCGCCGAACTGATCGCCTCGGCGGCGACGTCGCCGGGCGACAGCCGCACCCCGGCCCCGTCCTTGCGGTGGTAGGCGACCACCACCCGGTCGGCGGTCCGCCGGTGACGCGTCATCTGCCCGGTGGGCCGGTCGTCGTCGCGGACGGCACGGGAGACGTCCACGCCCTCGCCCCGCAGCGAGGTCAGGATCATGTCGGCCGCCGCGTCCCGGCCGAGCCGCCCCAGCCAGGTGGCGCGGTGTCCCAGCCTGGACACCCCGATGGCGACGGTCGCCTCCGCGCCCGCGTACGACAGCGTGGCCGCGGCGCCGGGCGACGGCGGGCCGATGCCGGACACCCGCGTCACCGCCATCGCCTCGCCCAGGGTGACCAGCTCACCCATCCGAGCCTCTGACGGTCTCGACCAGCCGTTCGGCGCGGGCGGCCAGCGCCGCCGTGTCGCCGTCCGCGCACGCGTCGCCCAGCAGCGGCGAGCCCATCCCCACGGCCCGCGCCCCGGCCCGTAGGTAGCCCGGCACGTCCCCGATGCCGATGCCGCCCGTCGGCACCAGCGGGATCTGCGGCAGCGGGGCACGTACGTCCTTGATGTAGCCGGGGCCGCCCGCCGCGCCCGCCGGGAAGACCTTGACCATGGCGGCCCCTTGCGACCACGCCTGCAGGATCTCCGTCGGCGTGAACGCCCCCGGCAGGACGGGGACGCCGAGCCGTCGGCCTTCCCCGATCACCTCGGGCAGCACGGCCGGCGTGATCAGGTAACCGGCGCCGGCGTCCACGGCCTGGCGGGCCGCGTCCGCGTCGAGCACCGTGCCCGCCCCGATCGCCACTCCGGGAAGCCCGCCCCCGGCGGCCCATCGGATGGCCTCGGCCGCGCCGGGAGTCGTCATGGTGACCTCCATCGCGCGGACGCCGGCGCCGGCGAGGGTCTCCAGCACGGCGTTGAGGTGGCGGGAATCGGCGGCCCTGATGATGGCGATGACGGGCAGGGCGGCCAGCGCGTCGTCCAGTGTCGTCATCGCCCGTCCTCGGTGATCACGGTGCGGGGCACGGGGATGAGGGTGACCGAGCGCAGTTCCAGGACGGAGCCGCCCGGGTAGGAGGCGGGCCGCGCCTCCGGCGAGATGAACACAGGGGCGTCCTCGCTCAGCGGCAGCAGCCGCACCTCGATGCCGTGCTCCAGGATCTCCTCGCGGAAGCGGCGCAGCCCGATCTCCCAGGCAGGGCCGTACCAGAACTGGTCGGCAACCAGCCGGCCGCCGACGTAGGCGCGGCCGACGTCGCCGGCCCAGTCCAGGCGCAGCAGCACCTCCCCCGCGCCCGCGAAAGCCTCCGCGGGGACGGTGATCCGGTACACCGCGGCCTGCTCGAAGTCCGCGTCGGTGGGGGCGGAGGCCCGGCCGGAGGCGGCGTCGATCACCGGTCGCCGGGGCGGACCCGCCTGCCTGACCTCCTCCACCTTCGCCTCGGGCACCTGGCCGGCGGCGGGCGCCGGCAGCAGGCCGAACACGCCGTCGGTCCGCGGCGCGGAGTCCGGAGCGGGGAAGATCCGCACGTCGGAGGAGCCCTGGCCGTACACCACCAGGCGGTCCTCCTCGATCACCACCGGCCGCTCGCTCAGCACCAGCCGGTCAGCTCCCCAGAGCGTTCCCCGGGCCGCGGTCAGCGCCGTGGCGGCGTCCAGGACCAGGACGGCCGCGCGGGCGCCGGACGCGTCGCGCACCCGCACCAGGCAGCCGGGGCCCGGGACGAGGCCGGTGATCACGAGGCGGTCGCCGTCGCGCTCCACGGTCGCGGGGCCCTCGGCCTCGGCGACGGTGGCGGCGTCGAAGACGAGCTCCACCGGGACGCCGGCGGTCTGGCAGAAGACGTGGACCGGCTCGTCGGCGTCGAGCACCCCCATGGGCTGCGCGGTGGCGGTCAGCAGCAGGCTGCCGCCGACCGGACGCGCGAGCGGCCAGACGAAGTACGCCCCGGACGGCACCGTCACCGGCTCACGCGGCACGACGAGCTCGCGGCCGTCCAGCTCGACCGTGAACCGCACGTCCTCGTGGGCGGGCAGGGTCTCGACCGGCTGGTGGTTGTTGACGAACAGGAAACCCGAGCGGCCGTCGGAGCGTACGCACCAGCGCAACGTCTCCCGGTCGGCGGTGTCGTCGGGGGCGTCCGGCGGCATCACCAGCGTCATGGTGGCCAGGTCCGGTCCGTCGGCGGCCAGCCACAGATGCTGCAGCCGCAGGTGGCGGAAGGAGTCGCGGAACTGGCCGTACTCGCCGAGCGGCGCCTGGAAGTCGTAGCTGATCACCGGGCAGTCGTTGGGGTAGCCGGTGGCGTGCGACTCCTGCAGCGTGGACAGCACGCCGATCTTCTGGGACGCCCCGTGGTACATGTAGTAGCCCTGCCACACCGAACCACTGCCCAGCTTGACCAGCCCCAGCGCGGCGACGTCGGGCGCCTTCACGATCGGCCGGCGGTGGTAGGAGGTGTACATCCCGCCGCCCAGCTCGCAGGTGGCGAACGGGTAGCGCGCCAGATGGCTCTCGTCCGAGCCGGTCACCTCGGTGGTGCGCAGGTCCGCGCCGATGGAGTCGTCGTCCCGGCCGGGGCCGAAGAAGTAGTGGGCCCGGCTCTGCTGCGGCCAGCCGTCATGGGCGGTGTCCCACGCGGCCTCCGAGTACCCGCCGAACAGCGGGATCAATTCGTCCGGCGGCAACTGCGCGTGCCCCCAGCCGGTCGCCGTCCACAGCGGCGCGTCGATGCCGGCCGCCTTCGCCATGCGCTTGAGCGTGACGAGGTGGTCCGGCTGGTCGTACAGCTCGTTCTCCACCTGCACCGCCACCACCGGACCGCCGTGCTCGCGGGTCAGGCCGGCGAGCTGGGCGCCGATCTGCTCGTACAGCGGCCGGACCAGTTCGAGGTAGCGGGGGTCATCGGTGCGTGGGACGCAGTCGGCCTCCAGCACCCAGTCGGGGAAGCCGCCGTTGCGCGACTCCCCGTGCCCCCACGGCCCGATCCGCGCCACCACGTCGAGCCCCAGCTCGGCACAGGTGGTCACGAATCGGCGCAGGTCGCGGTCGCCGCTCCAGTCGAAGACGCCGCGCCGCTCCTCGTGCAGGATCCAGAAGACGTACGTGGCGACGACCGTCACCCCGCCCGCTCGTACCTTCAGCAGCTCTTCCCGCCATTCGGCCGCCGGGTAGCGGCCGTAGTGGAACTCTCCCATGATCGGGAACCACGGTCTGCCTCTCCGGCTCAGGTGCCGGGAGTTCACGGTGATCGCGTCGGGCTGGTCGGGGAGATCGCCCAGCCGCAGGTGGCCTTCCGCGGGTGGGGGGATCTGTCGCGGGATGTCGAGTCGTCGCACAGCCGCACAGTACTATGACTCTGCGAATAAATACTACTAGTTGGGCGAGCCGAACCAGCTGGAGAGCGCTTCTCGCCAGGGAGCAGGGGCAGTTCGATCTCCCACGAGCCGCTGACGCCCGCGTACTACGATCGGGTGCTCCAAGCAGTCTTCGCCGGCATGAGCCCCCGACCCTGAGACGCGGGCGAGAACAAGGAAGGCCAGGTGCACCGCATGATCGCGCGAACATGGCGAGGATGGGCCCCGACAGCGACGGCCGACGACTATCAGCGCCACTACGAGTCCGAGGTGGCCGAGCATCTCCAGCAGGTCACCGGCTTCCGCGGCGCCCGGCTGCTGCGCCACCACGACGATCAGGAAGTGATGTTCACCTCCATCACGTTCTTCGCCGGCATGGAGGACGTGCGCGTGTTCGCCGGGGAGGACCCGGAGCAGGCCGTCGTCGAAGACGCGGCCCGCCGCGCCCTGACCCGATGGGACGAACGCGTCACGCACCACGAGGTCGCGGTCAACCTCTGACGGTGACCGGTTCCTGGAGCTCGGTGACCCACTCGTCGTGGTCGTCAGGGCATTCCAGGTTGACCTCGCGGGGATAGCCGATCGAGCGGTAACCGTTGGCGTCGATCCAGCGGCCCAGGGTCTGGACGGGGGGCAGGACGGCGTCCATCGAGCCGCGGTGCATGACCGTCGCCGCCTGCTCGACGGGCGGCAGGTCCACGATCCGCAGCCCGTCGTCCTCGCCGAGGGGCGCGGAGACCTCGACGCCCGCGTGGATGAGGATCCCGCCGTCCGGCGCGTCCTCGTAACAGGTGACCCCGGGCCCGGAGGGGGCGATGCCCGCCGCCGATCCTCGTGCGGGCGGGCCGTCCGGTGGGTCGAGGAGCCATGCGCCCACGATGCCAGACGCCGGGTTCCAGCCGGGTCGCAGCCGGTGCGACCCGGCTGGAACCGGACGCCGCGTACAACCGTCGCCATGAGATCATCCACGGCCGGACAGGACGGCTTCTCCCAGGCGCTGCGCGCGGAGTGGGCCAGGCTCCGCTCCTCGCGCGGCCTGCTGCTCGCGATGGCGGCCTCCGTGCTGGTCACCGTGTCGCTCGGGCTGCTGATCGCCGGGGGCGTCCGCACCACCTGCGTGACCGGCAAGGGCGAAGGCCCCTGCCCCGCGCCGCTGCTGGGACCCGACGGCACGGCGGTCAAGGACAAGTACTACTTCGTGCACCGGCCGCTCAAGGGGAACGGCGGCATCACCGCCCGCGTCTCGGACCTGACCGGGCAGCTGCGGCTGCCGGACGTCGTGCCCGGCGTGCGCAACGTCGCGGAAGGGGTGGTGCCCTGGGCCAAGGCCGGGCTCCTCGTGAGGCAGAGCCTCAGGCAGGGCACGCCGTACGCCGCCGTCATGCTCACCGGAGCTCACGGCGTGCGGATGCAGCACAACTACGTCCACGACATTCCCGGCGGTCCTCACAACGGCCCGCAGTGGCTGAGGCTGGCCAGGTCGGGCGACACGATCAGCGGCTACGAGTCGGACGACGGCAGGACGTGGACCCGGATCGGCACGGTCGAGCTGGCCGGGCTGCCGGAGACGGTCGAGATCGGGCTGTTCGCCACCTCGCCGGGCGTCCTGTGGGACATGGCGAAAGCCTTCGCCCAGGCCACCGCCACCTTCGACCGGATCACGCTGCAGGGCGCGGACGGCTCGTGGCGGCACGACGACGTCGGCGTCGGCCTGGAGTCCGACGGCAGGACCCCGCACCACCCGGGCGGGGTCGTCGAGTCCGGCGACAAGCTCATCGTGACCGGCGGCGGCGACATCGGGCCCGCCACGGTGGAGGGCGGCATCCGCGCCGACCTCATGCTGATCGGCGGGGCCGTGGGGCTGATCCCGGTGCTCGTGGCGGCGGTGACGTTCTGCACGGCGGAGCGCCGGGCGCGACGGCTGGTGGCCCGGGCCGTGGTGCTCGGCGCGGTCGCGTTCGTGGCGGGGCTGGTGACCTCGGGGGTGGTGGTCCCCACCGGTCTGACGCTGTTGCGCGCCCATCAGAATCCGATCCAGCCGATCACCCTGGCCACCGGGCTCCGGGTGGTGGTCGGCCACGCGGCGCTGACCGCGGCCGCTGCCGTGCTGGCGCTGGGCCTGGCCGCGCTGGTCAGGCGGGGTGTCGTCGCCGCCGGGCTGTCCGTCGCGCTGGTCGTCGTGCCGTACGGGCTGGGGATCGCGGGCCTGGCTCCGTGGCTGCTGGTGGTCACTCCCGCCGCCGGGTTCGCGATCACGCAGAGCGTCCCCACGTTCGCGCACGTGGACGTCGGTCCGTCACTGCTCGGGGGCTACTACCCGCTCTCGCCGTGGGCGGGTTTGGCGGTGACGTGCGGATATGCCGCCTTCGCGCTCGCGGCGGCGATCGCCGCACACGGCAGGAGAGCACGCCGTGAACTCGATTCCCGGCTCAGGTGAAAGACGGGCGACACTACTTCCTTGAAAAGGCCCAACCACATGCCGCTCAGCACGACCCTGTCCGACGCCGAGCTGATCGAACGGTCATGGCGAGATCCCGAGGACTTCGCCCTGCTGTTCGACCGGCACGCCGGACAGATCCACCGATATGTGGCCCGCCGGCTCGGCGACGACGTGGCCGACGACGTCGTCTCCGAGACGTTCCTCGCCGCGTTCCGGCAGCGCCGCGACTACGACACCGCCCGGCCGGAGGCCCTTCCCTGGCTGTACGGCTTCGCGACCAACTTCATCCGCCGCCATCGGCGCGCCGAGACACACCGCTACAAGGCGTACGCGAAAGTGGGCGCGCTCCCCGACGCCGGCGACGCTGCCGAACAAGCCCTTGAGCGGGCGAGCGCGCACGCCGTCCGCCGGCCGCTCGCCCAGGCGCTCGCCTCGCTCAAGAGCCGCGACCGCGACGTCCTCTTACTCGTGGCCTGGGCCGACCTCACCTACGAGGAGGTCGCCGACGCCCTGTCCATCCCGGTCGGGACCGTGCGTTCCCGCCTCAACCGTGCGCGGGCCATCGTCCGCGACGTCCTCGGCAGCACCGACCCCACGACGGAGCAGACCTCATGAACGACCGGACCGACCTGGCCGAACTGCGCGACCTGTTCGCCGACCAGCCGCACCCCACGGCGGAGCGCCTGGCCCCCGCCCGTACCGCCCTGCTGGCCGAAGCGCGTACGAAGCGGCGGCCGGTCGCGCTGCGGCGCGTGTCGCTGGCGGGCGGGCTGGTCGCGGCGATGGCCGCGGGAGTGATCGCCGTCCAGACGTTCGGCTCCGCCGCGCCCGCGGACGCCGCCGAGGTCCTGCGGCTGGCGGCCGAGGCCGCGACCGCCGCTCCGTGGCCGGAGCCCCGCGACGACCAGTACCTCCACTACGAGCGGATCGCGGAGACCCGCAGCGAGAACGGGGTCCCCAATGTCGGCCCGCGCCACGTCACGGGCGAGGTCTGGGAGTCCGTCGACGGCTCCCGCCCCGGACTCCTCTGGCACAAGCCGCCCAAGTCCAGGCCGCAGAGGCCCGAGTACAAGGAACTCCTGACCCGCTGCCCCGAACGCGGCGCCGGACGTCCCGCCTACGCCGACCTCCGGAAGTGGCCGACCGACCAGGAGCAGCTCCGGCGCAAGCTGGCCGGATACCCGATGACCGCCGGCAAGGACGCTGCGGCCCGGACCTGGAACGCCGTCATCGACCTCCTCGGCAGGCCGGTCCCACCCGAGCAGCAGGCGGCCATCTTCAGGATCGCCGCGACTCTGCCGGGCATCGAGACGGAGGAGCTCAAGGACGCCACCGGCCGATCGGGCATCGCCGTGACCCGGGTGGACGACCGCGGCCCCGGAGGTGCCCTCTCCCGCGAATCCCTCATCTTCGACAGGAGCTCCTACGTCCTCCTGGGCGGCCAGGAGCTCGTGCCGGGGCACGGGCGCGAAGTCTGGTCCCTCACCCGCCCGCAGCTCGCCGACGTGCTCCCGGCCTGGTCCACGTCCGTGAAGCGGAAAGGCTGCGTCTAGTCGCGCGGGGTCAGGCCGTGCTCGTAGGCGTAGATGACGGCGCGCACCCGCGAGGGCAGCCCGAGTTTGCGCAGGATGCTGGCGACGTGGGTCTTGACCGTGCCCTCCTCGATGGTGAGGGCACGGGCGATCTCCGCGTTGCTGAGCCCCCGGGCCAGTTGGCGGAGCACCTCCAGCTCACGGGTGGTCAGCCGCTGCCGCGCGTCGGCGGCCGACGCGGGCGACAGCCGTGCGAAACGGTGGATCAGCCGGGTGGTGACCTTCGGGTCCACCAGTCCGTGCCCGCCGTGCAGCGCCCGTACGGCCTCCAGCAGCAGCTCGGGGTCGCTGTCCTTCAGCAGGAACCCCGAGGCCCCCGACTGGAGCGCCCCGAACAGGTACTCGTCGGTGTCGAACGTCGTCAGCGCCAGCACCCTCGGCGGCGTCTCCACCTCGGCGAGCTGCCGGATCGCGGCGATCCCGTCGACGTAGGGCATGCGCAGGTCCATCACGACCACGTCGGGCCGCCGCCACAGCGCCAGGTGCACGGCCTCGGCCCCGTCGGCCGCCTCACCGACGACCTCGATGTCGGGCTCGCCGTCCAGCGTCAAGATCAAGGCTTCGCGTACGGCCGGCTGGTCGTCGGCGATCAACACCCGGATGGTCACGCCACTTCCTCCTTCAGAGCTCCGGTGGTGCGTCGATCGGGACGGTGGCCTCGACCAGCCAGCCGTGCCGCGGGCCGGGGCCCGCCGTGAGGGTGCCGCCGTGCCGCTGCGCGCGTTCGCGCATGCCTCTGATGCCGCGCCCCTCCGCCCCGGCGCGGGCGTGGCCGTTGTCGGAGATCGAGACCGCCACCGCGGCCCGGCCGCGCCGGACCCGCACCTCCACCTCGGTGGCTCCCGAGTGGCGGGCGGCGTTGGTGAGCGCCTCCTGCACGATGCGGTAGACCGTACGGCTCACGCCGGGCGGCAGCGGGGTGCCGTGGCCCGTCCGGTGGACCGAGATCCGCAGGTGCGGAGTGGAGAGCCGGCGGGCCAGCTCTTCGAGGTCTCCCTGGTCGGGTTCCACGGAGGTCTCGCGGAGGGTGTCGAGGAGGGCGCGTACCTCTTCCAGCGCGGAGGACGACAGGTCGGCGATGGTGCCCAGTGCCTTGTCGGCGGCGGGCGTCCGGCCGCGCAGGGCCCGGCGGGTGGCCGTGGCCTGGATGCGGATCGCGGTGAGGTGGTGGCCGACGCTGTCGTGCACGTCCCGGGCGAGCCCGGCGCGTTCCTCGGCGAGCGCGCGCCTGGCCTCGGCGTGGTCGAGCCGTGCCGCCTGCGCGGCCCGCTCGGCGTGCAGCCTCAGCATGCGGCCGACCGCCACGGGGGCGACGCCCAGGACGATCAGGTCGGTCAGCGTGGCGGCCCCGATCGACTGGGGCAGCAGCGTCCCGTAGATGACCACCCAGACGACGGAGGCGGCCAGGACCAGCCACGGCCGCCGGGTCCGATGGGCGGCGGCCGCGCAGAACAGGCAGGTGGCGACCAGCCGCCCCGGCCACCCCGGCACGACCATGCCGACCAGAGCCACCCCGGCCGACAGGACGGCGGCGGTGAGGGGCAGCCTGCGCCAGATCAGCACCGGCAGGCAGCCCGCCACGCTCAACCCGGCCACCACCGGCAGCCCAGGAGCCGGAAACCGCTTCTCCAGCAGGGTGACGGCGATGAGGACGATGGCGGCGATGACGACCACCAGGACGTCCAGCCGGGTTCCCTTCGGCAGCCTGCCGACCAGCCGCTCACGAAACGTCCGCAGCGTCGCCTCCCGAGGGTGCCGCCGTCACGAGCTGCGCGAAGTCGTCCCCGGCCGCGAGCCGGTCGATCAGTTTCAGCACCGCGTCACGTCCGCCGTTCGCCTGGACCCAGCGGCTCACCTGGCAGGCGGCCTTCGCGTACGCCTGGGGGTCCCGGCCGGCCATGCCGAACCAGTCCTTCAGTGACTCGGGAAGCGCGCCGCCGGTGTCGACCAGGCATCGGTCCCCGGCCGTCTCCGGCGCGAGATAGCGAGGATCGCCGGAGACGAGCACCGCCAAGCCCTCGTCGAACCACTGCGGCACCTCTTCCTCCTTGCCCCTGAGCCGGACGTGCAGCTCCACGTGGGACAGCTCGTGCGAGGCGATCACCGGGTCGGCGCCGCGCGGCGACAGCATCACCGCCCGGTTCAGCACCGCGATCCCCCGCTCCCCGCCGCCGCCGATCCGCCGGTAGCAGGCGTCCGTCAGGCACACCAGGACGCTCGGCGAGCTCTCGCGGCCGCCGTAGAAGGCTCCGACGCGCTGCCGCGCCTGCTCGACGACGTCGGTCACGTGCCGCCGCTGCGCCTCCGACAGGTCCGGTTCGGCGTACACGCCGGGCTGGAGCTCCGCCAGGCCGTAACAGCCGGGGCAGGTGGTGGCCGCCACGGAGGGATAGGCCAACACCACCCCGGCCGCCGCCGCCACGACCAGCGCGGCCAATCCGCCCAGCAGGAGCCTCCCTTTCCTGCGCCGCGCCCATGCCGCCATTTTTCCTCCCGTTCCGGTCAGTCCAAGCTTCCCCTGATCACTCACACGTCGTCCCGGCAGGGGGCAGCCGGCCGCCGACCAGATAGCGGTGTACGTGCTCGCGTACGCACGGGTCGCCGGACAGGTAAAGGGCATGACCTCCGGCGGCCTTCAGGTAGCGGGCGCCGGGCAGCTGGCCGGCCAGCCGGCGGCCGTCGGCGGGCGGGGTGGTGTCGTCGTTCTCGCCATTGGCGATGAGCACGGGAGGCAGGCCCGGCGCCGCGACAGGGTGGGGCGGGTAGGTCCGGGTCGCCGGCAGGCCCGCGCAGTGGTTGGCCATCGGCCACACCGCTCGCCAGCCGATGTGCGGCGTGTCCCGGCGCAGGGCGGACTCCAGCTTCTTGACCTGGTCGTAGCCGGGGTAGGGCAGGTCCGCGCAGAGGACGACGCGGGACAGGTCGGGGTCCGGAGCCCCCTCCACCTTGGCGAAGTACGAGGCGTCACCGGCCTGCGCGCGGGCCAGCCCGGCGGCCAGCCGCTCCCAGGTGTCGGCGAAGGAGAAGGTGGCGCGGGAGGCGATCTGGGTGTCGCTGATCCGCGCCCCGGGACCGGCCTCGGGGGCGGGGATGGGCTCGCGGCGGGCCCTCGCCATCACCTCGTCCCAGACCGCCACCGGGTCTTTGCCGTGCAGGGCGCAGGTCACGGTGCTCCGGCACCAGGCGGCGAACCGGGCGAAGTTGCCCTCCAGGGCCTTCGCGCGCGGCCGGAGCCAGGCACGCAGGTCGGAAGTGGTGTGGTCGAGGACGCTGTCGAGGTACATGCGGCCGACCCTGCGGGGGAACAGCTCGGCGTAGGCCTGCCCGAGCACGGTGCCGTGCGAGTTGCCGAAGTAGGTGAGCCGGGCCTGGCCGAGTGCCTTCCTGATCGCCTCCATGTCGTGCGCGATCTGCCAGGAGTTGAGGGTGCCCGACAGGACGCCGGCCTCCTCGGCGCAGGCTTGGCCGAAGCTGCGGTTCTTCGCGGCGTACGCGTCGTAGGCCGCCTTGGTGGGGAACACCCACTCGGTGGCGAAGGGCGCGGGGATCGGGCAGTTGATCTTCGTCGAGCCGCCGAACCCCCGCGGGTCGAAGATCACCACGTCGAACCACTCGGTCAGGTCGGCGAACGCCCGCTTGGCCTGCCGGAGCAGCGCGATCTGCTCGCCGGGCCCACCGGTGTTGACCAGCAGCACGCCCTTCTTGCGGGCCTGGTCCCTGGCGGGCAGCTTGGCGAGGCCGATCCCGACCTTGGGCCCCGATCGGCGTGCCCAGTCGGCCGGCACCTGGAGCTGCGCGCACTGCAGGCCGTCGCCGCAGTCCTGCCACGACGGCGGCGTGACCGGTGCGACGGCGAGAGCGGCGCCGAGGATGAGCGAGGCAGCGGTGTTCACTCTGGAAGGATGGCGGGGGCCGGGCCGCCCGGGCGTCCCTCTTTCTGCATATCTTTCACGCTCGGTTCCGCGGCGCCCGCAGCATCGGGATCAGTACGGCGGCGACGGCGAGATGCATCAGGGACAGGATGATCTTCGTGCCCAGGGCGGCCTCGACGCCGGCGATCGGCACGAAGGAGATCAGCAGGACCGCGCAGGCGCTCACGCTCCAGATGGTCCTCGCCCGGCGGGTGAAGCGCTCCAGCACCGCGAGCGCACCCCAGCCGAGCAGGGACAGGACCAGCGTCGCCCCGATGACGAGCGGCAGGCCGACGGTCACCGGTGGCTGCCCGTCGCCTGGCTGGTCGACCCGCAGATCGATCTCCAGTAGCCGGGCGGCTAGCCACAGCAGGCCGGTGGCCAGCACCGCGCCGCCGATCGCGAGGGGCCTGGTGGTGGTGACGGATCGGTTCTTCTGGGAGGAGGACATCTGACTTCTTCCGTTGGTGAGGGATGTTTACCGGGGGTGCGGCTCGAACGCGGCGTCGTCGCGGTCGGCCGCGAGGTCAGGCCCCGCGGAGCGCAGCATGAGGAGACCGACGACGACGGCCGCGGCGAGGAGCCCCGCGCCGACGCCGAACGCCAGGTGGTAGCCCGCGTTCAGCCCTGGGAGGCCGCCCTGCCCTGCGGCGGTCAGCCGGGCGGTGTGCCCGGAGGCGAGCGAGGCCAGGGCCGCCAGGCCGAGGGAGCCTCCCACCTGCGCTCCCGTACCGGCCAGGCCGGAGGCGAGCCCGGCATCGCCGGGGCGCACGCCCGACATGGCCAGGGTCATCACCGCGGGCATCGCCAGGCCCGCGCCCACGCCGAGCAGCGCCATCGACGGCAGGACGTCCACCGCGTACCGGCCGTCCACCGGGGCACGGGTGAGCCAAACCAGCGCCGCCGTGAGGAGCGAAAGCCCCGCCAGCAGCACGGCACGCGGGCCGAAGCGCGTGATCATCCGGGCGGACAGGCCGAGCGAGACGGCCGCCAACACCACCGCGACGGGCAGTCCCGCCAGGCTCGTCTCGGCCGCGCCGTACCCGAGGACCCGCTGCATGTACAGGACGGTGAGGAACTGGAATCCGGACATGGCGCCCACCATCAGCACCTGGACCAGATTGGCGCCCGCGAGGTTCGGCGCGCGGAAGACGCGCAGCGGCACCAGCGGGCTCCTGGCCCGGGCCTGGCGCGCGACGAACGCCACGAGCAGGACGACGGACACCGCGCCGAGACCGAGCGTGTGCGCCGATCCCCAGCCGTGCTCCTCGACCTTGACGATGGCGTAGACGCCGGCCATCAGACCCGCGGTGACCAGGACGGCGCCCGCGACGTCGGCTCCCGCGGCGAGACCCGGCCCGCGGTCGCCGGCCACCAGCCGTACGGCCAGGACCGTCGCCACGACCCCGATGGGCACGTTCACGAAGAAGATCCAGGACCAGCCGGCGACCTGGGTGACAAGCCCGCCGGCCGCGCCGCCGACCGCCCCGCCGGCGGCCGCGACGAACCCGCTCGCCCCGATCGCCTTGGCCAGCTCCCGCGGCTCCTGGAAGATCGTCACGATGATGCCCATCACCACGGCCGAGGCCATCGCCCCGCCCGCCCCCTGCGCGAACCGGGCGGCGACCAGCATCTCCTGGCTCACCGCCAGCCCGCACAGCAACGAGGCCACGGTGAAGACGCTCAGGCCGATGACGAACATGCGCTTGCGCCCGATCAGGTCGCCCAGCCGCCCGGACAGCAGCAACAGGCCACCGAAGGCGACCATGTAGGCGTTGACGACCCAGGCGAGGCCCGCGGCGGAGAATCCGAGGTGGGTCTGGATGGCGGGCAGCGCCACGTACACGATGCTCGAATCGATGATGATCATGAGTTGGACGGCGCTGAGCACGGCGAACGCGCGCCAGCGCGAGCTCTGGGGCATACGTCTCCCGACGGGTGACAGGAAGGAACGCGTACGACCCTAGAGCGATGATCCTGGACGCTGAATGCGTGAAGATCCGTCATTCATACGCGATCGTCGCGGCAGGTGGATGCCGTGATCGCGGTGACCCGTACGGCGGCATGCCTCATGCTCCGACGGGCGGCTCTCAGTCCCAGAGGGCGCGCAGCGCCGCCTCACCGATCTGCCGCAGCTCGTCGTGGCTGCGGCCGGCCGCCGCCTGGACGGCGATGCCGTCCGAGATCGTGTGGACGAGCGCGGCCAGGGTGGCCGGCTCGTAGCGGGAGGGCAGATCGGTGGCCTGCTCCAGCCGCCTGCGCAGCGCCGCCTCGCCGGCTTTGCGCACCGCGATGGCGTCCTGGCGTACGGTGCGGGCGTCGGGCCCGCAGGCGTGCACGCTGTTGACGCACAGGCAGCCGTGGGGCGTGTGCTCGCCCGCGGTCAGGTCCACCGCTCCGCGGATCAGCCGCTCGACGACCTCCCGGCCGGTGGGGGCGTCCAGCGCGGCGGCGGCGTAGCCGCCGGGGCCGTCGAGGTAGCGGGCGAGGACCTTGCCGAACAGCTCCTCCTTGTTGCCGAAGGCGGCATAGAGGCTGGGCTTGTTGATGCCCATCGCGGCGGTCAGGTCGGCCAGCGAGGCGCCCTCGTAGCCATGCCGCCAGAACACCTCCAACGCGCGGTCGAGTGCGGTGTCGGCGTCGAACGAGCGTGGGCGTCCGCCGGGCATGCCGTCCTCCGTGCTCCTCTCACGTTTTATACCTCTCGGTACGTTACCTCTTGCGGGAGAGCATCGCACTGCCCTAGTTTCATACCGCAAGGTACATAACTAAGGGGTGACGCACATGATCCGAGTCGGAGTCGTCGGGGCAAGCGGCTGGGCGGGCGGCTCCCACCTGCCCGCGCTCGCCGCGCTCGAGGAGTTCGACGTCACCGCGGTCGCGACCACCAACCAGGCCAGCGCGGACCGGGCCGCCGCCGCCCACGGCGTACGGCACGCCTTCGCCGACGCGGGCGAGCTCGCCGCACACCCCGAGGTCGACCTGGTCGTCGTCTCGGTGAAGGCCTCCGGGCACGCCGCCGTGACCAGGGCCGCGCTCGACGCCGGCAAGCACGTCGTGTCCGAGTGGCCGCTGGGCGTGGACGCCGACGAGGCGAGCGAGCTGACCGAGGCGGCGAGCGCCGCGGGCGTCGTCCACGCGGTCGTCCTCCAGGGGCACCACTCGCCGAGCGCCCGCTTCGCCGCCGACCTCCTGGCCGAAGGCCGGATCGGCACGCTCGAATCGGTCACGCTGGTGGCGGAGGGCGCGCCCCTGGGCGGCAGCCGGATACCGCCGGACCTGGTGTTCGGCCTCGACCCCGCGGAGGCGACCAACATCCTGACCATCATGGCCGGCCATTTCCTGGCCGCACTCGAACGGGTCACGGGCCCGCTGACCGAGGTCTCCGCACGACTCCCCCGCACGCACGACCGCGTGCTGGTCGCCGGGACGGAGCGGACCGTGCCCAACGCCACCCCCAGCCACGTGCTGCTGCACGGGCTGCTCGCGAGCGGCGCCACCGCCTCCGTCGCCGTGCACGGCGGCAACGGACCCGCCCGCGACGGGTTCCTGCTCAAGCTCGTCGGCAGCGGCGGAACCCTGACCGCCGTCCCGGCCCAGCGCGGGACGTTCATCCACTGGGGCGACTGGGACATCAGGATCGGAGACGACATCCTGGCCGTGCCCGACGCCTACCGCACCGTCCCCGCCGGCGTTCGGTCCGGCCCGCCGGCCAACATCGCGGCCCTCTACCAGGAGGTCGCCCGGGCCATCACCGAAGGCCGGCAGCCACACCCCAGCTTCGAGACCGGCCTGCGCCACCACCGGCTCCTCGCCGCCATCGAACGGTCCGCGGCGATGGAAGCCCCCGCGGAACTGGCCACCCGCCCGGCGTGACGCAGGGCTCGCATCAGCGCCGCAGACAGGTGAGGACGGCTTGGACGCGTTCGCGAACGGAGTCGTCGGCACCCGGGGCGAGCTTGGCGAAGATGCGGTTGATGTGTTCGGCGAAGGCGGCGGCGCCTCGGCTGTGAGTCCGGTTCCGTTTCCCGGTGAGGCTCCGCCATGTCCGTCGTCCTCGACAGTGACGAGCAGGGTCTCCTGGCGCGTCAGGGCCGCGTGGAGCGTCAACGTGGTGGCTCCACCGCCCGCCGGTCAGTCGATGCCTTCGACGATGCGGAAGTCGCGCTCGAAGCCGTCGGGGAGGGCCACCAGCGCCTTCTGGTATGCCTCGCTCTCGTACGCCGCGACGGCCTGTTCAAAGCTGTCGAACTCGATCAGAACGACGCGTTGCGTGATTCCGGCTTCGCGGGCGACGACTCGACCGCCACGGGACGGGATCCGGGACAGGACGCGCCCGCCCCCAGCCTGGACAGCCTGACCGGCCAGCTTGTCGTAGGCAGTCAGCCTCTCAGGGTCGGAAATGGCGGGGTAGACACTGACCCAGTAGCCCTTAGCCATGGAAATTCCTGTGTTCGGCCGGACACGTCCGACTCAGTTGAATCGTCATATGCGCAGGTTAGGGCTTGCTGTGCGGCCGAGGGAAAGACCGGTACGGGATAGACTCAGAACGGATCGTTATCAATCGGCAGGGAGAGCACGTGGCGCCGGACACGGTGAGCCTGCGGTACTTCCTGGTGCTGGCGCAGGAGTTGAACTTCACCCGCGCGGCCGCACGGATCGGTATCGCACAGCCCGCACTCAGCGCCAGGATGCGCCGATTGGAGGCGGAACTCGGTACGGCCCTGCTGGTCCGCAACACGCGTAGCGTCGTCTTGACCACGGCCGGTGCGGCTTTGGCGGAGTCCGCGCCGCCCGCGCTGGCGGCGCTGGACCGGGCATGGGACACCGCCCGGAGCGCGGCGGCCGGTGAACTGGGCACGCTGCGCATCGGATACAGCCTCAGCGCCGGGGCCGAGACGGCACCGGCCCTGGTGGACAGGCTGATTCGCGACAACAGCGGACTCGAGGTCGGCGCGGTCCCGATGGCGACACCGGAGATCTCCCCCGCGGTCGCCGACGGCCGCATCGATGCCGGGATCACCCGCGGCGAACAGCCGGGCCGTGGCGTGCGCCGGCACCTGCTGCGGCGTCAGCGCATCGGGGTCCAGCTGGCGCAGCACCATCCACTGGCCGAACACCCGGAGATCGAGATCGCCGACGCGGCCGCGTATCCGCTGCGACTCCCGGACCGCGCGGCCAACCCCGTGATCCACGATGAGCTGTCCGCACTGTTCCGGGACATCCGACCACACCCCCGATTCCACACGCCCGCAGCCTCTTTCGACATGTCTCAGCGCGACCTGCGCGACGGGGTCACCCTCGCCCCGGCCGGAGAAGCCGCGGTCACGGCATCACCGGCCGGTCTCACCTGGCGACCGCTGCGGGGCGCGCCCAGCCTGACGATTCACCTGGTCCTCCCACGCGAGCAGTCGCCGCTTCACCGCCGCATCCGCGCCGTCGCCAAAACCCTGGCGCACGAGCTGCACTGGCTGCCGGACTGACGCGCAAGAGGTCAAGCGAGACGGACGCCCGCGATGGCGAGGCCGAAGACCTTGCGCCCGGACGCCGAAATCTCGGGCTGGGCGAGGACGTCGGCGCGGTGTACGACTCGGACTGCACCCCGCGTCGTCACCCAGACCATGGGCGCCGGCCGCCGCACGGAAACCCTGGGCACGCTCACCCCGAGGGAACGCGAGGTGCTGGCCATGATGGCGGAGGGCCGCTCCAACAACGCCATCGCGCTGTTGCTGTCGTACGGCTCGGTGTACCGACACCCCGTCTCCGCCGGGATCGACATGTCTGTCGTCATCATGACCCGTCGGAGGCGTGCAGGACGAAGGCCAGCACGTCGGCGAGCAGTGCCTGCTCCTGGTCTCTGGTCGAGCCGGCGCCGTGGCCGCCGTGCTCCTCGACGCGCAGCAGCACCGGCCTGCCGGAGGCCGTGCTCGCCTGCAGGCGGGCGGCCAGCTTCGCCGGCTGCCACGGCGGCACCCGCGAGTCGCGCAGGCCGGCGGTCAGCAGCACCGCCGGGTACGGCACGCCGTCCCGGACCCGCAGGTAGGCGTCGATGATCAGCAGGGCGCGCAGGCCCTCCTCGGTGCTGACGCTGCCGAACTCCGGCACGTTGACCGGCCCGCTCTCGCCGAACTCGTTGCGCGTGGCGTTCACCGTCGGCGCCTGGAGTGCCATGGCCGCCCACAGATCGGGGCGGCGCACCAGCGCGCCGCCGGTGGGGATGCCGCCGGCGCTGACGCCCTTGGCGGCCAGCCGCGCCGGGCGGGTGTAGCCGAGGGCGATGAGGTGTTCGGCGCAGTCGATGAAGTCCGTGATGGTGGCCTCCTTGCGCTCGCCGCGCCCGGCCTCGTGCCATTCGCGGCCGTAGGCGCCGCCGCCGCGCAGGTGTGCGACCGCGTAGACGCCGCCGAGCTCGTACCAGGCGAGCATCTCGGGATGGAACTCCGGCAGGTCGATCATCCCGTCGGAGCCGTAGCCGGTGAGCACGGTGGGGTTGTCGCCGTCCAGCTCCAGGTCCTTGTGGTGGATGACCGTGAGCGGGATCGGCGTCCCGTCCCTCGCGGGCACGTGCAGGGTGCGGGCGTGCACGTCGCCGAAGTCCACCGGTGAGCGGGGCGCCAGCCCGGCGGGCTGGAGGGACTGGCCGTCGTAGCGGTAGAGCCGTGGCGCGTCGGTCCAGCCGGCCATCAGCAGCAGGGCTTCGGGCCGCTCGGGGTGGGTGGTCCACTCCAGGATGGCGCCGTCCATCGGCATCGGGAGGTCCGTGAGTTCGCCACCGGACAGGGGCGCGTGCCGTACCCGGCTGACGCCACCGTCGAGATCGCGCACCAGCAGCCGGTCGCCCACCACCCGCACCGTCTCCACCACCCGCTCACTGGCGGGCACGACCACTCGGGCTCGGGACAGGTCTGGTGCGGCAAGCGGAACGGCCAGCACGCGGGAGCGCGGCGCGTCCCGGTGGGAGACCAGGTAGAGGGTGTCGTGGCTGGTGGCGAAGGCGGTCACGCCGTCCGCTGCGCCCGCCACCAGCCGCCACGGGCAGGTGGCAGGGTCGGCCAGTCCGGTGCGCGGCGCCACGTATATCGTGCAGTCGCTCAGCTGCTCGCGGGTCCAGGGCCAGGGACTGAGCGCGCCGTGGGAGACGATCGCCAGCATCCACTCGCCGTGCGGCGGCACCACCAGGAAAGGCCGGTCCCGCGGGGTCAGCCCGACGTGGGGGTTGAGGCCGCGGGCCAGCACCACCGTGTCCTGCGCCGGGTCGGCGCCCAGGTGATGCAGGAAGGAGCGGCTGTCCAGGCGGTGCTGCTCGGCGTAGCGGTGATAGACGAACGACCGGCTGTCCTCCAGCCAGCTCAGGAAGGCGAAACGCGTCGTGGGCGGGATCGTCTCCCGCAGGGCTCCGGAGTCGGCGTCGATCACGTGGATGGCGCTGTCCTCGGACCCGGAGGCGGAGACGGCGCAGGCGACGTGACGGCCGTCGGGGGAAGGCACGTACCAGTCGATGGCGTGGTGCCCGTCGCCGGGCACCGTGCCGGGGTCGAACAGGAGTCTGCTCGCTCCGCCGGCCTCGGTGACCGTCAGCACCGGCACGGGGGCGTCCGGCTCGCGTACGAGGGCGAAGACCTTGTCGGCTGTCAACGCGAGGCCGAAGTACCGCGTGAGCGCGCTGCCCAGCTCGCGGATCCGGGTCAGCAGGGCGGCGCGGTGCGGCAGGGCGTCCAGGTGCTCGCGGGCGTGCCTGGCCTGGCCGTCCAGCCAGTGGTGGAACTCCTCGCCTTCGGTTTCCATCCACCGGTAGGGGTCCTCGAGCGTGATGCCGTGGAGGGCCTCGCGGGCGACGTCCACCCGGGCGATCGGGGGTTCGGTGATGCCGCTCATATGCGCATGATCATATGCTGATGATCCAGTGGCTCATCGGACATGGGATCACCCGTCCCTCCGCCGGCCGGATCGTCTCTCCCCTGCCGACGCCGTGATCAGTACAACCAGATGGCGTTGCGGCGGTGCCGCGCGGGGTGGACTTCGAGGTCGTCGATCGCCTCGACGGCGAGAGGACCGCCGGTTGTGGCGTTGATCCTCCGGCGGATGGCCTCGAGCCTGAGACGCAGGCGTTGGCGTGCCCGGCGCTCCTCGATGTGGGCCCATTCGGACACCGAACGGTCTCGGGGGTCCGACCTGGCCCAGGAGTAGACGACGACCTGGCGGCGCAGGGGGATCGGGCGTGGCCGGTGGCCGGTCCGCTGGGCCTGGCGCAGGCATGCGTCACTGTAACGGAGATCAACTATCGTCACCGATCGCCTGAGAGTCGGACGACCGATGTGATGGGCGGTGCGGGACATGAGGCTCCCTCGATAGCACCGCCAGGTATCTCCTGGCGCGCTACTGGAAGCCGCTCGGTCCCGTTGATCGCTGGTGCGTCATGGCCGGACCCTAGCATCGCAGGCGGCGGGACCGCAGGACGGCGAGGGCGGCTGCGGGGTCGTCGGCGAACAGGCGGATCGTACGGACCTCCGCGCGCCTGCCGAGTGGCCGGACGGCCGTGACCGGTTCGGTCAGCTCCAGCACCAGGTTGGTCTGGGACGCCACCGCCACGGCCAGCCGATCACCGTCCACCTTGACCGTGCCGCTCTCGTTGAGGTTGCGGACCTGCCGCACTTGCGCGATCCGCTCCCGCGGGACCCGCAGGTCGAAGAACGCCCCGTAACGGATGCGCACCTCGTCCTCCGAGACGACGTGCGGACGGGTGACGCACGCCGCGATGACCGCGAGCACGATCAGGACCGCGTACGCGTCGGCGACCAGGACCACGGCGCGCAGGCCGGCGGGCGCGCCGAACGCCCGCAGCAGGACTTCCGCGACGACCAGCTCCACGACCATCGCGCCCAGGAAGATCATCATCGTGAGGGTCTGTGCGCGGGAGTAGGAAACAGCGGTGGCGCCGTCGGGCACGCCGTGGCGGCGGCGGGCCACCCACAGGGCGAGGCTGATCATGCCCTTCAGGTCGAACCCCATGATCCGCCGCACCTGCTCGGGAACCAGCTGCTCGTAGGCGGCACGGCATGCCCTCCAGCGGTCCGCGCCGCCCCGGCGCGCCGCGGCGTACAGCCGGTACGCGGTCACCGCCTCCAGCACGAGCACCGCGACGACGACCACCTCGGCCACCGCGACCACGGGCAGCGGCAGCGACACGCCGGACACGAGCAGAACCGCGAACACCAGCTCCACGGGGACCACGGCGAACAACGCGGCACGCGCGACCTTCACCATCACCCGCGCTCCTTCAGCTGTGTCACGAGCAGCCGGAAGACCTCGCCCTGGGCGGCGGGCACTTCCCGCAGCAGCTCCTCCAGCCACTGGCCGTTGCCGGCGTCGTCGAGGCTCGCGAGCATCACCGAGACCATCTCGTCGGGAAGGTGGTCCGCGAGGTCACGCGCGACCACGGCGACGCGCGGATCACCGGGGTCGGCGTCGGCGAGCTCGTCCAACCGGGCGATGAGGGCATTTCCCCGCGCGTACGCCTCGGGCTCGGTGAGGGGACGCAACAGATCGGCGAACTCGGCCCGGTCCGCCGGATCGCCCACGGTGGCGACCAGGGTCAGCAGCTCGCGGTCGAACTCGGCGAACGCCGAACCTCCCGTGGGAAGGCCGCGCAGCACCTCGGCCATGTCGGGCGACACCGTCGAGTCGGGGTGCAGGTCCGCCTCCGCCAGCAGCGCCGCCAGCCGGGCCCTTCTGGCGGTGATCGCCGCCTGCTGCCCGGCCAGGTCGGCGTCCAGCTCCAGAAGCAGCTCCCGCAGCTCCCGGCCCTGGTCGTCGGCCAGGACGTCGCGGACCTCGTCGAGAGACAGGCCGAGTTCGGCCAGCCGCCGTACGCGGGCGAGCGCCACCGCGTCGCGCAGCCGGTACTCGCGGTAGCCGTTGGCCAGCCGTTCGGGCTCGGGGAGGAGCCCCAGGTGGTGGTAGTGGCGTACGGTCCGGGTGGACACCCCGACCATCGCCGCGAGCTCGCTGATCCTCATGCGGTCATTAGAAACGTTGACGCTACGTCATGGTCAAGCGCCGTGATCTTCTCGGCGGTACGCCTGATCACGCGGCGCGCCACCGTCCGCCGCCAGGCGGGTGAGCCACTCGCGCAGCAGGTGCTGCTCGGCCTCGCTCAGGACGCCGGCCTCGTCGGCCTCGTCGGGCAGAGCGGCGCGCAGCGCGCGGGCCGCCGCGGCGGGGCCCGTCTCCTCGGCGGGGACCATCGGTTCGGCGCGGGTGATGGCGGCGACCATGGCCTCGCGCAGAACGGTCAGCAGCGCCGGATCGCGGCGTTCCGGCGGGGTGGAGTGCCAGGCGATGACCGCGCCCCGGCCGGTGGCCTGGATGATCTGGGCGGCCAGCTCCTCGCCGACCCGCAGCCATCCCCCGGCCGCCAGCCGGCGCACCCGGCCGTGGAGGATCTCCAGGCCCGCGCGGTGTGCCATGTCCGCTCCCCGGCCGGTGGCCCTGTTCATCACCGCGAACAGTTCGGGGCGGGAGATCCCGAACTCCACCACCGTGTCCCAGCCGCGGCGCAGGTCCTCCACCGCGTCCTGCGGTTCGGGGTCGAGCAGCGCGCGCTTGCTCTCCAGGAACTGGGCGTAGCCGTGCTCGGCGACGGCCTCCAGGAGCCCTTCCTTGTCGCCGAAGAGCCGGTAGATCGCCGGGGGCTGCATGCCGGCCGCGGCGGCGACCGCGCGGGTGCTCACCGCGTCGGGGCCGCCGCTCTCCAGCAGCGCGACGGCCGCCTCGACGATGCGGCGGCGGGGGCTGTCGGTGGTGTCGGTGGTGTCGCGGGTAGCCATGAACCAACGATACCGGGGATTTGGTTCCACTGATATTTCAGTGTTAACGTGAAATTGATTCCACTGGAAACAGCGTGGGGAGAACCCTGTGATCATCGTGACCGGAGCCACCGGAAAGCTCGGCCGCCGCACTGTCGAACGCCTCCTGGAGCGCGTGCCCGCCGACCGCGTCGGCGTCAGCGTCCGCGATCCCCGCAAGGCCCAGGACCTCGCCGACCGCGGCGTCCGGGTCCGGCAGGGCAGCTTCGACGACCCCGCCTCGCTCGTGCGCGCCTTCGAAGGCGCCGAGCAGGTGCTCCTCGTCTCCCTCGACCGCGTCGGCGAGGAGTGCGTCACCGGCCACCGCAACGCCATCGACGCCGCCGTCAAGGCCGGTGTCGGCCGCATCCTCTACACCAGCCAGATGGGCGCCGCCCACGACTCCCGCTTCCAGGCATGCCGCGACCACGCCCTGACCGAGGACCTGCTGCACGCCACCGGCCTGCCCTGGACCGCGCTGCGCAACGGCTTCTACGCGGCCAGCGCCCTGCACTTCCTGGAGCCCGCCCGCCACACCGGCGACATCGCCCTGCCCGCCGACGGCCCCGTCGCCTGGACCGGCCACGACGACCTCGCCGAAGCCACCGCCGCGATCCTCGCCGAGGAGGGCCGCTTCGAGGGGCCCACCCCGCCGCTCACCGGCCCGGCGGCGCTCGACTTCGACGCCGTCGCCGAGCTCGCCTCCCAGGCCACCGGACGGCCCTTCACCCGTACCGTCGTCTCCGACGACGCCTTCCACGAGCAGTTCCTGGCGCACGGCGCCCCGGCCCCGATCGCCGACCTGATGCTGAGCATCTTCGCGGCGGCACGGAACGGCGAGTTCACCGCCGTCGACCCGACACTCGCCGGGCTGATCGGACGGGAGCCCGCCACGTTCGGCGCCCTGCTGGAGCGTGCCTGGGCCGAATGACACCTGGCGGCGACCGGCGCCCGGAGGTGAGAGCCCCTCAGGCCCGCAGGAACGTGGCGATCGGCTCAGCCTGGCCGAAGACAGCGTGCCCCACCTCGGGCAGCAAACGTACGGTCGCGTGCGGGACGCACTCATGTACCCGCCGCGCCGTTTGTTGGGAGTCGAACATCGCGTCACGGCCGCCGACGATGACGAGGACGTCCATGGTGAGAGCGCGCAACGCCTCGTCGGAGAACACCGGAAGCCTCTCCCTGCGCGGGTTGAAGTGCGTGAACGTCAGGACGACGGCGTCGAGCGCCTGCCGGTCCCTGTCCCCGTCCAGTCCGGCGACCGCCATCGCCGACTCGCGCAGTCCGCCACGCCGGAACAGGCGGGTCAGCAGGGCCTTGAACATCCAGCCGACCTTCTGCCGTCCCACGCCCCCTGGGCACATCAACGCCAGCCGGGCCACCCGTTCTGGACGGCGGATGGCGTAGTCCAGGGCCGTCCAGCCGCCGAGAGAAATGCCGACGAACGCCGCGTCGGTGATCCCGAGCCCTTCCAGCACGTCGTCCAGCCAGAGCGCCACGGCGTCGGAGTCCAGGGCGGGGCGCGAGGGCGCACTCAGCCCCGGCTCGCCGACGAGGTCGACGGCGTAGGTGCGAAAGCCCTGCGACCAGGTGGGGACATCTCCTCGCCACATCGACGCGTTCGCCCCCGAACCGTGCAGCAGCACCAGGGGCGGCGCGTCGGGCGGGCCGCAGACGAGGACGAAGGTCTCGCCCTGACGGGTGGGCACCCGTAGCCGCTCGGCAGGAACCGGCCACGCCTCCAGCGCCTGCCGGTAGTGCTCGAGGAGTTCACGTTCCCCGGCTTCGGACTTGTAGATGCCGGTCATGACACCTGCTCGCGGATCCCGAGGATGTACGCCGCGGTGAGCGCGACGGCACGGTCTTCGTCATGCGACAGGTCCGCGAGGGCTCGCGACGCCGTGGTGCCAGGGATGTCGGCGAACGCCTGGGTCAGCCTCCGGCGTGCCGGCGGTTCTACGGTGTCATGGGCGAGGCGATCGACGAGCATGGCGGCGATCCGATCCGCCGACGCGGGACCAGTCGCCAGCGCGCTCAGGGCATCGGCCGCATCGACGTCGTTCGTCCCCTCGACGATCATGTCGACGAGCGTCGGTACGGCTTCGGCCACGCCACGGGCACCCAGTGCCAGAGCCGCGTACCTGCGGACCACGACGTCGGGGCTCGTGAGGGCTTCGCGCAGCAGCGCCGTCGCCGTACCGTCCGGGATCTCGGCGATGGACTGGACGGCCCGCTTGCGCACCTCGGCCACCGGCGAGCCGAGACCCTCCGCGAGCAGCGCCAACCCGTCGTCGCCCGCTTGCGCCAGCGCCCATCGGAGGGCGCCGGCGACGTTCGGGTCCGTCTCGTTCAGCACCGCCTCGACCAGCGCTTCCACCGGCGCCGGACCCTCCTCGACGGAGGACAGGGCCGCGCGCTGGCGCCTGCCGGCGCTCTTCGAGCCCAGCGCTTGCAGGAGCGCGACGGTCTGGAGCACGTCCTGCCAGTCCGTAGGTTCGGCAGCGCCGATCCGGCGCAGTCGCGTGAGCAGCTGCGTCTCGGCGGCGATGCGTTCTCGCGTCTGGCGGATGAGGTCGCCGACGAGTTCCGCGGGCCTGAAGTCAGGATCATCGAGCGCGCGCCCGACTTCGCGCAGCGACAGCCCCAGCGAGCGCAGGCTCTCGATGTGGAAGATCCGCTCGATGTCCTCGCTGGAGTACTCGCGATAGCCGCTGTCGCTGCGACCCGTCGGCCGTACCAGGCCGAGCGAGTCGTAGTGCCGGAGCATGCGGGCGCTGACCCCCGACCGGCGCGCCACCTCACCGATCAACACGGCCTGTCATTCCCCCTCGCCGGTGCCTCCGAGTGCCACCACACGCTTGGCCTCCTCGATCGCGTACGCCATCCCGGCATCCGGGTCGCGCAACAGCTTCTCCGTGGCGATCGCGTGCGCGCGTACCCGTGGGTCGGGGTCCGTCATGGCGGCGCGCAGCGTCGGCTCGATCACCTCACCGAGCGCGACCAGCGCCCTGCTGAGGCTCAGCCACATCTCACGCCCGCCCCGCCCGAGCTGCGTCGACAGCACCGCGACCAGCTCGGGCACGTCATCGTCGGGCACGAGCAAGACCGCCGCCCGCCAAGCGCTCCGCGCCACCTCGTCGTCGCTGTCGCACAGCAGCGCCCGCGTGATCACCGGCCACGCGCGCCGGTCCCCGATCTTGGACAGCGTGTGCAACGCCTGGCTTCGTGCCTGCGCGTGCTCCGAGCGGACTTCCTCGACCAGCGCCGGGACCGTCATCGACGCCGGGTGGCGTGTGAGCGCCCACGTCAGCATGTCACGCACCGGGAACGCGGGCTCGACCGCGCAGCGTTCGATGAGCTTGTCGATGAAACGCGGGTCAGGGCTCGTGCCGAGCGCCAGCGCCGCCCGCAGCCGTACTGACGAGTCGCCGGCCTCCAGCCCCTGCAAAGCCGGGAACGCATCCGTGTCCTGTTTCGCCATGGCCATCGGGACCACCTCCTTGACGCCAGTGAAGACCTTGTCACAGTGTCAAGGTCAAGCGAGACACCGCTGAGCGGCTGCGGCGGAAAGCGGACCAGACCTGGCGCCTACGAATCGGCGGGGGATCTGGGCCGGGCCATTCCCCTGTACGAGGCGACGCCGGCCGACTGCGAGCGGGTGCTGGGCACCGACCACCCTACGACTCGCACTAGCAAGGCGTGCTCTTCAGATAACGATCGTTGAATGAAGCCAACCTCCGCTTTCACTTCACGATGAGGGGTACTTCCCCGTCTCGGGAATACCCGCCTTCGCCCTCCAACGCCACCGTGAGTGGCCGCAGTAGCCGCCTATGGTGTCGTTGTCAGCATGGGGATACTGGGCGGTCAGCGGGTCCCCCGCGTAGGCGAAGGCCAGCGGCCGCTCCTGCCACACGTCTCGCAGGGGATCCCACGTTCACACTCCTCCATACCTCGAGTCGGCGCAGACCACGAGCGGCCCAGCCGCGGTCTCGACCAACGTGAAGTCCATGATCCGGGACGAGGAGGGCACTTCACTGCTCAACATCGCTAACTGCGCACGCATCTCGCGAAGCTAGGCTCGGGTCGGTGCGGTGAGCCGCCCAGGTAGCGCGTGGCCCGACCGAGGTGCTGTGGCCGATTACGCTCGAACAGAGCGGAGTAAATCCAGCGCGATCACGCGATCGTGTGTGTTTCCGCCGGTCGGGCTTCCGGTGACCCGCTCATGTCAACCGCTTCAGAACGATCGCACGGCGCGCAGCTCCCGTACCAGGTGGTCGCGCACGCGGCCCACGGCCGGCCGGGTGCGCGCGCCGGAGCGGACCGCGAGGTAGCCGGTGTTGATCGGCGGCTCCTCCGGCTCAGCGAGCGTCACGAGCGTGCCCGCTTCCAGGTCCCGCCGGCACAGATACGCGGGCAGCACCGACACGCCCATCCCCGCCCGTACGGCGCTCAGCACGCCCCGCAGGTCGGGCATGACGACCTGCGCCGCCATCGACGGGCGGCGGCCGAAGACGCTGCGCCAGTAGCGGCGCACGATGGGCAGGTCCTCGGCGTAGGCGACCAGCGGCTCCGCCGGCCCGGCGCCGGGCGCGGCGACCAGCAGGAACTCCTCGTCGTACACCGGGTCGGCCTGCACGCCGCGCAGCCGGGGTCGGATCGTGGACAGCACGAGGTCCAGCCGCCCGGCCGCCAATCCGGCCAGCAGGTCGTCCGACAGGCCCAGGGTGACGCGCAGCCGCAGCCCGTCCCGGACGAGCGGGGCCAGCATCGGCATGACCACCTCGCTCAGGAATTCGGCGGGCCCGCCCAGGTGCACGGCCTCGTCCGAGGGCAGCTCCGAGGCCACCACCTCGTCCAGCGCGTCGAGGCCCGGCGCGACCCGGCGGGCCAGCTCGTCTGCGGCGGGCGTGGGTGCGACCCCGCGCGCCAGCCGGTCGAACAGCGGCCGATCCAGCGTCGCCTCCAGCGTCTTGACCTGCGCGGTCACCGCCGGCTGCGACAAGCCGAGCGTCTGGGCGGCGGCGGTTATGGAGCCGGTCCTGTAGACGGCGAGGAAGGTGCGCAGCAGGTCGAGCGATAGTGGCGACATATCACTATTCTGATGGCTTGGGGCCGCGTTCGTTATTTGTTGCTGATGGCTCGGCGGAGGCATCCTGAACGCATGACGAAGCGTGTACTCATCGCCCTGACCAGCAACGACGACCTCGGCGGCGTGGAGAAGACCGGTTACTACGTGCCCGAGGCCGCCCACCCGTGGGAGATCTTCCGCAAGGCCGGCTTCGACGTGGACGTGGCCAGCGTCAAGGGCGGCGAGCCGCCCCAGGACGGCTACGACCCCGGCGACCCCGCCCAGGCCGCGTTCGTCGCCTCGCCCGAGCAGCGCGACACTGCCCGCCTGGCCGACGTGGACGCCTCCCGCTACGACGCCGTCCTGTACGCCGGCGGCCACGGCACCATGTGGGACTTCCCTGATGACCCCGACGTGCGGCGGATCGGGCGCGAGGTGTACGAGCGGGGCGGCGTCGTTGCGGCCGTCTGCCACGGCCCCTCGGCGCTGGTGAACCTGACGCTGTCCGACGGGTCGTACCTGGTGGCGGGCAAGCGGGTGGCGGCCTTCACCAACGCCGAGGAGGAGCTGCGCGGCGTGGCGGGCGTCGTGCCGTTCCTGCTGGCCGACGCGCTGACTACGCGCGGTGCGCGGCACGAGCCCGGCGAGAACTGGCAGGCGCAGGTCGTGGTGGACGGCCGCCTCGCCACCGGCCAGAACCCGGCCAGCGCCGCCCCCCTGGCCGAGCGGGTGGTGGAGCTGCTCACCGAACAGCGAGCCTGAAGCGGGCAATCGCCTCCGGGATGGTGGGCGCTGGCCGAGCTCCTTCAGCTCGGCCAGCGCCGCCTCAGGATCCTGAACACACGAGCGCTTCCAGCGCCTTGGCATCCAGCCGGCAGCGCCGACCACCAGCCTTGGGACTGCATGATCTGGTGCAGTCCCGCGACCATGACGGGGATGAGCAGGCTCCAGGTGCGCGGTTCTGTGCTCAGAACCCAGCAGCCTGCGAGCCGCAACAGATGCAGCAGGTCCTCGAGACTGGTCCGGACGCTCGCTCTGACCAGGCCCAGGGCGTAGCGCGCGGGCTTGCGGCTCTCGCGGAGATCAGTTCGCCATTCCTGCTGGCGGAAGCGGCGGGCCGGCCCGGCGATCAGGACGGCGATCGTGCACAGGCCATGGATGAGCAGCTGCCGGGGCGAGAAGCGCTGCCAGGGCGCAGGCACGAGGGCCACGCCCATCGCGGCGGCCAGCTGGCCCAGGACGAGCCAGAGCTGGCGGAGGAGCTGAAGATCAGCACCACGGCGCCGGTGACCGACAAGGCGCCGCCGAAGTACAGAGCCGCGGCTGTACCGTGCGGGTGGGCGGGGTCACACCGGGTCGCATCCTTGTCGGACGGTCATCAGTCGCAACTCTCAGTGTCGTACACCGGTTCGGTATGCCGGTCCGGCAAAGAGGGCGAGGTCTGTTCGGCCGGGCTACATCGGATACTCCCGTCACCTTCAAGCGTCGCGGCCAGGCTCTGGACGGCAATTCCGCGGTATGTGAATATTCGTTCGGTTGACGAAGATCGTCAGTGGGAGCGGGCCTCGTAGTCATGCCGGGGTGTTCGACTCCCTTCATCTCCAGAATGGAGTGCTTGTGCACCCATCAACCTCTGCTCGTGCTCCTCTGTCCCGCCGATTAGTCGCCTGGGCCGGGACCCTGCTCCTGACGGCGGCCCTGCTCGTCATTCAGGCGCCCGCCGCCACGGCCGCCGACACGGCCGTCACCGACCTCGGCGTCTCCGGGAAGGGCGGAGACGTGGTGGCGCGCGACAGCAAGATCTTCGTCGCCGCCGGCGACCAGATCGTGGTCGTGTCCATCGTCGGCGTCATCGAGAGGATCACCGGCCTGTCCGGTGCCGTCGCCCTGGCCTCGCCGGAGATCGGCGGGAAGGTGTACGCGGCGCTGCGTGATTCGCACGAAGTGATCGAGATCGACACCGCCACACTCGCCATCACCAAACGCATCGACCTCAGCGCGTACCCGTGCCCGTCGAGCCTGGTGCAGTCGTACGACTACCGGTTGTGGATCGGCTTCGGCTGCGGCGAACCGGGAGAGGGAGGCGTTGTCAGCCTCGTTCCGACGGCGGCGACACCCACGCCCGTCCGGCTCGGGCCGGCCACGACCCGGGCTCCGATCATCGCCATCAGGGGGAACAGGCTGGCGACCGCGGAGCCGGGAGTCAGCCCCGCCACCATCAAGGTGTACGACATCAGCACCACGCCCGCCACCTCGCGCGGCGAGATCCGCGGAGAGAACGGGCTGCCGGACCTGCGGGATCTCGCACTCGCCGAGCGCGGGTCGACGGCGCTGTCGGCGTCGAACGACACCCACCAGATCACCGACTGGGACACGAAGACCCTGACCCAGCGCCGCGCCTTCGACAGCAGTGGATTCGGCGAGCACGGCCTCCCCACCGCTGTCGCGGCCAGCGCGGACGACGCCTACGTCGTGGGCGGCTGGAACTCCTCCGAGGGCGACGCGGCCGAACTCGTGGTGTACGACGCGACCACCGCGGAGGTCATCTCCACAGCCGCCCACCAGGGGAAGACCGTGGTGGAGGGCAGCATCGAGTTCTACGGGATACTCACCTTCGCGGTGCTGAGAGAGCCCGGCACCGGGCGGATGCACCTCTGGTGGTTGTCCTCGCCCTACCACACCTCCACGCTGACCTTGACGGCTCCCGCCAAGGCGACCGCGCTCAGGCAGTCGACCTTCAGCGGACGACTCACGCTGAGCAACGGGATGCCAGCCGGTGGAAAGACGATCGGACTGTACCGCTGGCTCCCCGACGGCACCTCCAGGCCGTACCAGGTGATCACCACGGCGGCGGACGGGACCTACGAGTTCACCGACACCCCGCCGTCGGCAGGAGCGTTCAAGTATCAGGCGTACTGGCCGGGCAACTCATGGTTCGGGCCCAGCCTCTCCTCGGTGACCGTCACGGTGGCCCGGTACGAACCCACGCTCACCGTGACCGGACCGGCGACGGGCGACGTCGGCGAACGGCTCGACTTCAGCGGCACCTTCGGCGCCTACGGCATCACCTTCCCGCCGACGCTCATCACCGTCACGCGCAGGGTCGTCAGCCCGGACGGCACCGTCACCATGAAGGGCCTGATGAAGTTGTCGCCCGCCGCCGACGGGTCGTTCAGCTTCTCCGACACGCCCACCACGGCCGGCGAACACACGTACAACGTCACGTTGGTCGGCGGCTCGGCCGTCGAGCCGACGAAGACCACCCACGTGGTCACCGTCCACCAGCCGCCCGCGTAACCTCCCGGCGCCCGGGTGACGGCGACCCGACCCGCCGTCACCCACTCGTTCCCGTTGCGACGGGGTCGAGGCGACGGTCGGTGTCAGCCCGGAAGGCGCCAATTGCAGAAACCTTCGATGCACAGCTCGGTGGTCGTCTTGCGAGGGTCTGGCGCCTTGATCGATACTTTGTCGCCCCACCGGCTGTAGCGGGTGTCGACGTGCACGGTCTTGCCCACCAGTTCGTCGAGGCCGTCGGAGAACGTGAACATGCTCTGCACCCTGCCGACCAGGCCCGAGGAGGTCAGCGTGATGGTGTAGGTGAGCCTCGTGTCCGGATCCCAGCCGGCATGGGTCGAGTGCTCCGCCCAGCGGGAGGCCCGCTCGAGCTCCCTGAAGGTGATCGCGCCGGTGACGGTGTCCCCGCTCCGCTGCCCGTTCCTCAACAGGGCGGCCAGGGTCGCGGGCTCTGCCGGATTGACGAGTTGCTCGTCGTAGTCGAGCAACTCGGTGTGCCGGAGGTACAACTGGTGGGAGTCCTTCCACCAGGTCTTGCCCTTCTTCAGCCACTTCCCTACAAGACCGCCGGACTGGTAGCCGGTGCCGCCGATGTCGTGGTTGAAACCGATGACACGTTCGCGACCGTACTCACCCCCCGTGGTGGTGACGTCCAAGGACTTGACGCCACCCTTGGCGTCGAACTCGAAGATTCCCTTGCGCCGGCGTTCTGACCGTTCGTCAGTGCCATCTAAGAGGGTGGTCGTCTCGGTGAAGTGCATACCGTGGCCGGGCACCAGAACGGCATTCAGCGCCTGGACGGGATCCTTGGTCACTACTGCTTGCGCGGGAGCGGCGCCGGTCAGCAGAGCAGCACAGGCCATCACAGTTGCGAGCATCTTTCTCATGGGCTTGATGCTGCCGCGATCGGATCACGCCCGAAACACGGGACAGATGCGACCATCGAAAGATTGGACAGGACCGTTCAGCGCGATGAACGGTCCTGCACAGCTGCCTCTATGCGCAAGCCCATGACGGCGACCAGAAAGACGGCAAGCCATGGAAGCGAAGGAGGGCGGCGGCGGCCGAGAAACGATCACAGCAAAGTCGGGACGCGATCTGCTCAACCCGTCTTGCGCCCAGGCCGAAACCATATTCGTAGGCCTCCGAAGAATGGTCAGCGTGGGCGGCTGAGTGCCACCTCGGCCAGGTCCGTCCATGCATCGGCCGAGGAGTGCGGCACGACCACCCAGTCCTTCACCTCCCGGCCCTTCCCCGTGGGGTCGAACAGGGACGCCCCGGGCAACTGGAGCGCGGCCACGTGTTCGGGCGTGTCCCTGACCAGCCTGAACACCATCGCGCCGTCGCGCTGCAAACTCGCGAACACCTTCCCCGCCTGGTCTTTGAGCGCGGGACGCCCCATCATTCTGGACAGCTGCACACCCAGGTCGGCCAGCTCAGCGCCGACCTGCTTGAAATTCTCTTCCGCGCTCAACTGCGATCGTCCTTTCGATGGTGTGCTTCGCGTCATGCAGTGCGATCAACGCCGCGTAGGCGCCGGTGACTCGGCCGAGCCGTCTTAAGTGAGTTCGATGGGAATCCGCCTGCGATCATCGGGATCGGCCGTCCACCGGACACGGCCCGCGGCGATGAACTGGTCGATCAGACGGCGACGCCGGCAACGCGGGGCCGTGCCGGCTGGGTACCCTCAGCGTTTCCCTGTCGGGGTTCGGCTTGGTCATCGTGCGCATCATCTTAGAAGGAGCCGCACCCGGCCGGAATCCGGCGTGGCTCCTCAGGATTGACGGCGGCTCGCTGCCGGCCTTCATGGTTGCCCGGCCGATCGGCGGCGCCCACGGGTGCCCGCTGGCGGACTGGGCGCGCGACCGCCTCGGCCTGACCCTCAAGATCGTGTCCCGCTTCCGACGGCAGCGTTTGGTCGGCCTTGTCGGGGATAGGGTTCGCCGGCCGCGATGGTGCGGGAGCGGCGGCCGGAGACCGTACGCCCATCCGCATACCCGACAAAAGCGGTAGCGAGGATGTCGGGCGATCCGGGCCGGTGTCGTCGCACGATGGGGGCATGGATGACACGACCTTGATCTCCCATTTCCTCCGCGACGGCTTCGTGAAATTGGAGGGTGCCGTCGCGCCGCGCGTGGCCGCCGACTGTGCGCGGCTGCTGTGGCGGGAGACGGGCTGCGACCCGGACGACCCATCGACGTGGACGCAGCCCGTGCACTGGGTGGCCGGTATGGCGCAGGGACCGTTCGCGGCCGCACCCAATTCCCCGGCTCTGCATCATGCGTACGACCTGCTCGTCGGCGCGGGACGCTGGGAGCCGCGCTACTCACTGGGCACGTTCCCACTGCGCTTCCCCCACGAGGAGGAGCCGAACGACGCGGGCTGGCACATCGAAGGGAGCTATCTGCCGGAGGGCGAGAGCTGGTACTTCACGAATTTGCGCTCCCGGGGGCGGGCGCTGTTGATGCTGTTCCTGTTCAGCGAAGTCGGTGAGGCGGACGCCCCGACCCGGATCCGGGTCGGCTCACACCTCGACGTGCCGAAGGTGCTGGAGAAGTACGGGGAGGACGGGGCGAGCGGGCTGACCCTCGCACCCGATCTGGTGGCGGCGTCCGACCACCGGCCGCTCGCCCTCGCCACCGGGTCCCCGGGCGACGTTTTCCTGTGCCATCCGTTCCTGGTGCACGCTGCGCAGTCGCACCATGGGGTACGGCCGCGCTTCATGGCCCAGCCGCCGCTCCTGCCGGCCGCGCCGTACGAACTGGATCGGGCCGACGGCGCGTACTCGCCGGTGGAGATTGCGATCCGCCAGGGGCTGGGACGGGACGGGGGCGGCGCTGGATAGAGGTGCTTGCCGACTATCGTCGGCAAGGCGGCCTTGAAGAGGCCGCGGACGGAGGGCACGCATGCTGGAGCGGCTGAACCAGGCCATGGAGCACATTGAGGGCCATCTCGACCAGGCCGTCGACGTGGCGGAGTTGGCACGCATCGCGGCCACCTCGGAGCAGCACCTGCGCCGGATGTTCTCCGCGCTGGCGGGCATGCCGCTCGCGGAGTACGTCCGGCGCCGCCGTCTCACCCTAGCGGGCGCCGAAGTACTCGCGGGGCGTGAAACGCTGCTGGAGATCGCGGTGCGCTACGGCTACGGCTCCGGTGAGGCTTTTGCGCGGGCGTTTCGTGCCATGCACGGCATCGGACCAGGCGAGGCCCGGCGTACCGGCGCCGCGCTCACCTCCCAGTCCCGAATGGCCTTCCGCCTCACCATCGAAGGGAGCAGCAGCATGCGGTACCGCGTCGTGGACAGGGCGGACTTCACCGTCGTCGGGTTCAAGGCCCGGGTACCGCTGGTGCACGCGGGCCCGAACCAGGCGATCATCGACTTTGTCCGTGGAATCGATCCACAGGCTCTGGAACGCCTGGAAAAGCTGTCGGATCAGGAACCGTACGGCATCGTCGCGGTATGCGACGACTTGGAACCCAGCCGCGCCGAGGGTAATGAGCTCGACTACCATCACGGCGTGATCACCTCCGCCGCCGCTCCGGAAGGCACGACCACGCTGGCCGTCCCGGCCGGCGCCTGGGCGGTCTTCACCACCTCCGGGCCCGCGCCACGGGCCATCCAGGAGCTGTGGCGGGACGTGTTCACCGAGTGGTTCCCGTCGAACCCGTACCGCACCCGCTCCGGCCCCGAGATCCTCCGTGTCCAGCTGTCGCCGGAGAAGACCGAGGCCGACGCCGAACTGTGGCTTCCGGTGGAGCCCGAGCACCGCTGAACACAGCGACCTACCCCCCGGGTAGACGTCGGGCTGACCTTTCACACCGACCGCAACGTTTTGTCACATCGAGGCTCGCCGCGTGGAGCCGGCAGGACGCGCGGCTCACGGCCTCGTACTCGATCGCCTTCCTGGCGGCCGTGGTGCTGGTCGCGACCTGGCTGTCCGGCATGAGCACGCTGCTGCTGCGCTGGTACGAGGGCGACTGGACCCGCCGCCCCTGGCGCCTCCTCGCCCGCGCGGGCCGCCACTGGCACACCCACGTCCATGCCGGGCTGCGGCCGGCGGAGCTGCCCGACTACCAGCGCCTCTACTCCGGCTACCCGTCCGACGTCGCGGAGATCATGCCGACCCGGCTCGGCAACATCCTCAAGAACGCCGTACTCCACCCCGAGGAGCGGTACGACATCGACGCCGCGCTCGTCTGGCCGCGCCTGTACCCTCTGCTGCCCGCCGACCACCGGGCCACGCTCGCCGCCGTACGCGCCGACCTGGAGTTCTTCCTCACGATCTCCTTCCTGGCCGGCTTCTTCTCCACGGCCTCCGGCCTGTTCCTGCTCGCCACCGGCGCGCCGGCCGGGCTGTTCCTGCTGTGCCACACCGGAGGCGCGGCCGTCGCGCTGCTCAGTTACGCGTGCGCGCTCGGCCCGGCCCGCCTGTACGGCGAGCAGGTCAAGGTCACCTTCGACGTCTACCGCGGCGACCTGCTCGCGCACCTGGGTCACGAGGCCGGATCGGAGGACGAGGAGTGGGTGCTGTGGGAGGCGCTCGCCCAGCAGTGGTACCGGGGCGCCTGTCGCCGCCACCGTCCGGGCGGCCGCCGCCGTACGAGCCGCGCCCACGCCCCGACAGCCCGCGACGGTGACGGGCGGGCGGCGGGCGTGGCATCGGGTGCGTCTGCCGCTGAGCGGCTGGTTCCTGATCCTCGCCGTCCTGACGGGCGCGGCGGGCGCGTCGCTGCTGGCCTGAGGGGCGGCGTCCGGCCTGCCGGACGCCCGGGGGCATCACGGGTTCTGGAAGGACACTTCCGGGTCGGCGGCGGACGGGCCGTCCAGGAGGGGCTGCTGCTCGCCGTTGAGGTGCTGGTCGAAGAAGGCGCCCACGTACGCCGTGGTGATCTCGCCCGACCGCTTGCCCGACAGCGGCGCGGCAGGGTCGGTGATCCCGGCCTGCCCGCCCAGGATGGGCAGGTCGATGAAGGTGAAGTGGCCGGAGCCGGCCACGGTCAGCCAGCGCTTCCAGCCGTCCAGGCGTGACCAGTCCCGCGACCAGGTGGCGTCGGCGGCGCCGGGCGCGTGCTGGGCCTCGGTGCCGAGCATGAGGAACGGCCTCCCGCCGAGGCCGGCGGCCGGGACCGGGGCGAAGAACGAGCCGTCCAGGTTCACCCCGGCGCGGACCCGCCGGTCGGTGGCCATGACGCTCGCCGCGGCGTTGCCGCCGAGCGAGTGGCCGGCGGCGCCGACGCGGCGCGGGTCGATCGTCTGCCAGTGCTTCCAGACGGGTACGGATCGCGCGGAGCGCGTCAGCCGGTCGATGACGAAGGACAGATCAGCGGCCCGGTTCAGCGCCGCCTTGGCCATCAGCTCCTTCTCCGCCTCGTCGGAGGGGGCGCTTTCCACCGTCTCGCAGGCGACGCACGTCAGGGTCCGGCCGCCGGGGAACGTGGTCGCGAACGACTCGTAGGCGTGGTCCACGAGGGCGACGACGTACCCCTTGGAGGCGAGTTCCTCGGCGAGCGTGGTCAGGGTGGCGCGGTTCAGGGTGAATCCCGGGGAGAGCACCACCAGGGGGTGCCTGCCGCCGGCCGGGCGGGCGCCGAGGCGGGCGTTCGTGACGGTGCCGGCGAGCTGTTCGGCCTTGAAGACGGTGTCGAGTCTCTGTCCTTGGAGGAGGGCGCTAGCTTCGTCGGCGGTCATGTACGGAGCGGCGCTCCCGCCGGCGCGAGCCGGATAGTACATCGACACCATCAGCTCGCGCGCGGCCGTGGGCACCCAGGGGTCGCGGCGGCCGGCGTCGACGAGGTGCAGGGTGTCGCGCCCGACCGCGTACCGGCCTGTGGGGTGCGGGATCGCGAAGCGCACGTCGGAGGGGGCCGTGGCGGAGGTCGTGGCGGAGGTCGCAGTGGAGGCGACGGCGGGCGACGCCGGCAGGGCCAGCGCCAGAGCGAGGAGGAGGGCTGCGGGGGTGCGTCGAGTTCTGATCATGCGCAGCACTGTAGGAATGACGGCACCCTGCCCGACATGCCCGAAAGACCGGCCCGCGCCCCTACTTTCGTCAGGTGCCGGAGAAGGCATGGACCGAGCGATGCAACATCTTCGTCCCTTCGGCCGTCTGGGACGTGACTGCCGAAGGGACTACGACAAGTGGATGACGAAGCCGGCTTCGACGACTTCGTGGCCGAGCAGACGGACGCGCTGCTCCGCTACGGATACGTCCTGACGGGAAACCCCCATGATGCCGCCGACCTGGTCCAGGAGGCTCTGGTACGGCTGTGCGGCGCCTGGTCGAGAGTGAGACGCAAGGACAGCCCGCACAGTTACGTCCGTACCACGATGGCGCGCTTGCACATCAGCGTCTGGCGGCGGCGCAGGCGTGAACACCTCGCCGGAGAGCCGCCGGACCGCATTCACCACGAGGTCTTCCCTCCCGACGAGGACCAGGGTCTCTGGGAAGAGCTCGCCGCGCTGCCCCGCAGGCAGCGTGCCGTGCTGGTGCTGCGCTACTACGAACAGCTCAGCGACGCCGAGATCGCCAAGGTGCTCGGCATCTCCTCAGGAACCGTGCGCAGCCAGGCCTTCCGGGGCCTGGACAAGCTGCGTTCCTCCCTCTCCTCCGCACCGGCGATCGACAGGAGCATGCGATGACCGAGCTGGAAGACAAGCTGAGCCACGCCTTCGCCGGTGCGGCGCAGCGGGCGCCGCAGGCGCCGGCCGGGCTGCTCGCAACGGTCAAGACACGCCATCGCCGGCGGCGGGCCCGGACCGCCGCCGTGTACGCGGCCACGGCCGTGGTCCTGGTGGCCGGCGGGGTGGGCACGGCGGTGAGCGGCTTGGGCGCGTCGGCCGAGCCGCAGCCGGCGGTCAGCGCGACCGGCGAGGCCGAGCCGCCGGCGGACAAGATTCCGCCACGCGTCGAGAAGGTGTGGCCGCAGGCCGTACACAAGATCCCTGCCAAGCTGCCCGACGGCCGCACGTACTACCCGCAGCTGCTCCTCGACGATCGCACGCTGCTGGTCATGACGGGCGTGAACGACGGAAAGCGTCAGTTCCTGTGGAGCTACGACCTGGGCACCGGCCGGCCCAGGAAGATCGCCGAGATTCCCCCGACGAAGGGATCGGCGATCTTCGCCGACGGCGTCGCCGCCGGTGGCGGCAACATCGTCTGGTGGGCGTCCTACAAGGAGGCGGGCAGCCCGCGCGTCGCCCGGATCTGGACGGTACCGGCCGCCGGCGGCCGGCCCCGGCCGGTGACCGACGTCCCCCTCGGGAACGTCATGAAGGAGGGGCACATCAACGGGCTGGCCGTGACGGGTTCGGACGTGGTCTTCGCCTACGAGAAGGGAGGGGTCTACCGGGTGCCGCTGAGCGGGGGCTCGCCGCAGCCGGTGAAGGGCGCCGAGCGGCACCACATCCTGCAGTGGCCGTGGGTGGGCGTTCACGACGGGAAGTCGACCTTCCGCGAGCTGCTCAACGTCGAGACCGGTGAGCGGCGCGACGCCGTGATCAAGGCCGATGAGGAGGTCAGGTGCGGCCTCGAACGGTGCGCGGGCGTGGCCGTGCGCTACAAGACCGTCAAGGTCGAGCGTCCCCGCGACCGCTCCGGCAAGGAGATCAAGTGCGGCACCCGCCGCTGCCCGGACACCGTACGGAACCGGACCACCCTGCGATGGTTCGTCCGCGACCGTGACGGCTCCCACGAGCGCGACCTGCCGATGACCTTCCAGGAAGGCGACGACGCCGGCCTGGAGCGCTTCTTCAAGGTCACGTTGAGGGGACCGGAAAACCACGGCATATTGACGCTCTACGACGCCGACACCGGTAGGTCCGCCGACCTCGGCGTACGGCCGGACGCGCAAGGACGGATGGCGATCCCCGACGGCGGCCTCGACCGGCTGATGGCCTACCCGATCAAGAACGAGATGTACGTCTTGGACCTGGCCGCGATCCAGTAGCCCTGCGTTGCCCGCGGCCGTGTCCGTACAGGACCGGCCGCGCCTGCGCCGGACAGTGGGCTCGAAGCTGTGCCCGGGTGCTAACGGCCTTCCAGCCCTGACGACCGCACGAGCGCTGACGGTGCGCGAGTCATGGCGACGGTTGCGTCCGAAACATGCCAGCACCTCCTGCTTCCCCCCTGCTTGGCTGTGGTCCCTGTACGCCACTTGCACCTGCCTGAACGGGAACCATGTCCACCATCACGCTCGTACGACCCCGCCCGCCCCTCATCAACTGGCTCGCCGTCACCGCGCTCATGCTGGGCATCTTCGCCATCGTCACCAGCGAGATCCTGCCCATCGGCCTGCTGACCGCCATCGGCGCCGACTTCGGCATCTCCGACGGCATCACAGGGCTGACCATGGCCCTGCCCGGCATCGTCGCCGCGGTCGCCGCGCCCACCGTCACACTGACCACCGCGCGTCTGGACCGCCGCGTGATGCTGTGCGCCCTCATGGTGGTGCTCGCCGTGGCCGACGTGCTGGCGGCGGTGGCGACCTCCTACGGGGTCATGCTGATCTCCAGGGTGCTCGTCGGCCTCACCATCGGCGGCTTCTGGTCGATCGGGGCCGGGCTGGCCGGCCGCCTGATGCCGCCGCACGCCGTCGGCACCGCCACCGCCGTGATCTTCTCCGCCGTGCCGCTGGGCTCCGTGCTCGGCGTACCGGCCGGCACCCTCATCGGCGACCTCGCCGGCTGGCGGACCGCCTTCCTGGTCCTGGCCGCGCTGGCTGTCCTCGTCCTGGCCGCCCTGCTGATGCTGCTGCCGCCGCTGCCCGCCCACCAGGTCACCACCCCTCGCGTCCTGCTCGACCTGCTACGCACCCGGGGCGCCGGCATCGCCCTGTCGGCCACCTTCCTCATCGTCCTGGCCCACTTCGGCACCTACACCTACGTCACGCCCTTCCTCCAGGACCTCACCGGCCTGCCTCCCGCGGCCGTCAGCGCCGTCCTGCTGGCGTACGGCATCGCCGGAATCGCCGGCAACTTCCTGGCGGGCAAGGCCACCGGCACCCGCCTGCGCGCCGCATTCGTGGCCTGCGGCTGCCTGATCGCGGCCACCACCCTGCTGCTGCCCTCGGCAGGCGGCACCGCCAACGGGGCCGTGGTGCTGCTCGTGATCTGGGGCCTGGCCTACGGAGGCGTGCCCGTCTGCTCGCAGGCCTCGTTCCTCACCGCCGCCCCTCACGCGCCCGAAGCCGCCACGGTCGTCTTCACCTCCTCCTTCCAGGCGACCTTCGCCCTCGGCGCTTTCCTCGGCGGGCGCGTCGTCGACGCCTTCTCGGTCTCCACCGTCATGATCTGCGGCGGGCTGACCGCCCTGCTCATGGCGGCATCCCTGTGGTCACTCACCAGATCCCGCCGAGCCGGCCTCCCGCAGCCGACAGGAGCGGCCCGGTTCGACTAACTTGGATCTTCGCACCTTTCGCTCTACGTCGCGGGGATCGCCCTCTTCCCCCTCGGGTTGATGATCTCCATCGCACTGCACGAGGTCGGCCACCTGGTCCCGGCGCAGAGGCGAGACCGAGTACGGCGTCAAGTGGATCCCGTTCGGCGGCTACATCCGCGTGATCGGCATGCTGCCGCCGCGTCGGCCTTCGAGGAGGCTGAGTGCAGAAATCAGCGGCAGGGAGTTGATCTTCGTACCGGTTCGGTGACGGCGCCCGTCCGGGCGGCGACCAAGCTCGGCTGGGCCGTGCAGTGGCGCGGCGGGCCAGGGCGAGCACGGTCTTCTTCAGCTTGGCGCAGGCGTCGATGACGCCTGCCGCGGCGCTGGCGGTCTGCACCCGAGCCGATCGCGCCGGGGCCGGGCGGCAGGTCGGAGTCGCCGTACTCCACGCGTACGGACGCAAGTGGCACGCCCATCTCGTCGGCGGCGATTCACCACGTCCAGACAGTCACAGCCACAGTAGGCCGGACAGGCCGTCTACCAGCGGCTTCTTTGACCACCTACCAGGATTTCCCCTGACCGTCAGAGCAGATCACAGGAACCCTGGAAGCCGCCGAACAGGGCCTCGCGGGCGAAGCTTGTGGAACGAGGATTGTCGCCATCCCCCCAGGGGCGGCCGCCCTCGGGAGGATGGACGGGGCTCAGGGGAGGAGAGCCGTGGCCTCGACCTCGATGAGCCAGCCGGGAAGGCCGAGGGCCTGGACGCCGAGGAGGGTGCTGGCGGCCAGCGGCCACGGGTCGCCGTACGCCTCCTGGGCGGCCCCGAAGATCACCGATACCAGCTCGGGGCGGTGGTCGACGACGTAGATGTTGTGCCGCACCAGGTCGGCGGGCTTGGCGCCGACGCCCTCCAGCGCCAGCCGGACGTTGCGGAACGCCTGCCGCGCCTGCGCCGCGTAGTCGCCCGGCCCGACCAGCTCGCCGGCGGCGTCGAGCGCGACCTGCCCGGCCACGTACGCCGTCCGCCCGGCCGGAGCGATCACCACCTGGGTGTACAGGCCCTGTACCGGCTGGCAGAGCGCGGGCGGGTCGACCCGCTCCAGGGCGGTCACGCGGCGGTCCCCGTTCCGGCGGGCACGTCGGCGAGCAGCAGTTCCGCCAGCTCGGCGGGTCGGCTCACCTGGGCGAAGTGGTGGGAGTCGAGCTCCGCGACCGGCCGGCCGAGCGCCCGGAACCGCGCGGCGGTGTCGGCGAACGCCTCGAAGCCCAGGCAGCGGACGAACATCGTGGGCAGGTCCGCGGGACACGCCGGTCCTGGCAAGGGCTCGCTGTGCGTGCGTATCGGCATCGCGGTGGAACGGGCGCGCAGCCACTCGGCGTCGTCCGGGTCGTCCACGCCCAGCGCGGCCGGGTCGAGCGGCTGGGCGAACTCCCCGTTCGGGGCCAGCTCGGCGAACACGCCGGGCAGCCACGGCACCAGGTCGAAGCAGGACTGCCCGGGCTCCGGAACGAAGGCGTCGAGGTAGACCAGCCCGGACACCCGTTCCGGCGCCCGGCCGGCCACCCCGGTGATCACCATGCCGCCGTAGCTGTGCCCCACCAGCGTGACCTGTCGCAGGTCGGAACGCTCCAGCTGGGCGAGCAGATCGTCGATGTGCGCGGCCAGGCCGATCGCCGCGCCGCGCGGGTGGCCGGCCCGCTCGGCGAGCCCGGGCAGCGTGGGCGCGAGCACCTCGTGCCCGGCCGCCACGAGCAGCGGGGACAGCCGGGACCAGATCCAGCCGCCGCTCCACGAGCCGTGGACCAGCACGTACGTCCGGCGCGGGTCAGTCGAGGACATCGGGCTCCTCCTCGAAGATCAGTGACGACAGGAGCTGGAAGTTGTTGCGGGCCATGTTGGCGCTGCCGAACTGGCGGTGCGCCACCTCGGCCTCCTCGTCGGTCATGACCCGCGGTGTGCCCGCGGCCTCGGCCAGCAGCTGCATCTCGCAGGCGCGGTTCATCGCGATGAACCACCAGGCGGCCTCCTCCACGGTCCGGCCGACCGTCAGCAGGCCGTGATGGCGCAGGATCGCGCCGCGCGCCTGACCCAGCCGGGCCGCGATCCGCTCGCCCTCGTCCCGTTCGAGCACCAGCCCGCGGTATTCGTCGAAGAGCACGTGGTCGCGCCAGAACGCGCACGACTCCTGCACGATCGGATCCAGCGGCCGGTCCATCGCCGCCCACGCCCGGCCGTGGATGGTATGCGCGTGCGCCACGGCCACCACGTCCGGGCGGGCGTCGTGGACGGAGGAGTGGATCCAGAACGCGGCCTTGTTGGTGCGCCGCGCGCCGTGCGCGATCCGGCCCCGCGCGTCGACGAGCAGCAGGTCGCTCACCTTGATCCGGGAGAAGTGCACGGAGTACGGGTTGACCCAGAAGTGGTCGGTCAGCTCCGGGTCGCGGGCGGTGATGTGGCCGGCCACGCCCTCGTCGTACCCGTACCTGGCGAAGATCCGGAACGCGGCGGCGAGCTGGCGCTTGCGGTGCAGCCGCTGCTCCTCGACCGGGGCGGACGCGTACGTGGGGGCCTCGTCGAGGTCGAGCTCGGGAGGCGGGCCGTCCTGGGTGGAGATCGTCATGGTGGGCTCCCTTCGGCGTGTGCCCAGGATGGGACGCGCCCGGCTGGTACGTCAACCTCTGAGGCAAGATAATTCGTCTCTCAGGCAAAGACGCTAGAATCCCGGCCGTGGCCTCTCACGTGCCGGCCGAGCAGGGCGGCGAAGATCCAGAGCAGCGGGTCGCGGCGCGGCTCGGCGAGCTGCGGCGCGAGCGCGGGCTGACACTCACCACGCTCGCCGACTGGACCGGCATCTCCGCCGCGCACCTGTCCCGGATGGAGAAGGGCGAGCGCCAGCCGTCCATCGGGTCGTTGTTCCAGCTCGCGCGGGCGTACGGGATCTCGCTGGGCGAGCTCGTCGGCGAAGGGCGGCCCGCCGAGCACCACGTGGTGCGCGGCGCCACCGCGCCCGTGCACGACGGGCCCGACGGGCCTTACGCGACGATGACCGGCCTCGGCCCGCGCTCCGCCCTGGAGGCGGTGCGCCTGGACCTCACCGCCGACCGGCCCGAGCGGACCGCCGTGCACGCCGGGGAGGAGTGGGTTTACGTGGTGCGCGGCCAGGTCGCGGCGCGGATCGGCGGGGAGGAGGTGGCGCTGGCCGCCGGGGACGCGCTGCACTTCGACGCCTCGGCGCGGCATTCGCTGTGGTCACGTGGCGGACCGGCCACCGTCCTGATCGTCTCGGCCGCGCCCCCACCCGCCCGGCCCTCCCACGGCGCGTAGCCCCGGGCCTTGCCTGGTTTGATCAGTACCCGGCGGCTCGGCATGTCAGGGCGAGGCGCCCGCCTTCGCCGCCACCACTCCCGACCAGGCGCCGCTCGACCACAGCTGCCGCCCGTGCGAAGGCCACGTCGCCCCCGGCCGCGTGGTGGCGGGGACGCGTTCCGACTTTCACGTCTGCGTCACGCTGGAGACCTGCACGCGCCGCCCGCCGGTCGAGAGCGAGGGCCGGGACCACGTCGTCGAGGTCGGCTTCGGGGACGGGAGCGGCGAGGCCGGGGGACCGGGCCGTCATCCACCGCAAGCCCGCCGAGGACCGCTGAACCCACGCGCGTTCCAGCTCAGGGGCCGGCCCGACGCGAGATCAGGTCCAGGCCGAAGGCGAAGCGTTCCTCGAACGTCCCCCCGGCCAGGTGGCCCAGCGTGCGGGTGAGCGCCGGATATGCCTCTGGGGTCACCGCCGTGCGCAGGACGTCGCCCATCGAGGTGGGCGCCCCCTGCTCCTCCTGGGTCAACCCGAGCGTGAAGTACACCGCCGTCCAGGCCGTCCACGCCGCCTCCCGCTCGTCCAGCCCGCACTCCAGCAGCGCCCCGACCACGGCCTCCGCCGTGCGCAGCGTGTGCTCCCCCGCCGGGTACGTCCCCGCGACCACCCGGGCGCCGTCGCGGAAGCCCAGCAGCGCCCGCCGGTAGCGGTGCGCCACCTCCCGGAACCGCTCGGCCGGGTCCGGCGGCAGGTCCTCCAGCGACACGCGGGCGACGATCGCGTCGGCCATCAGCTCCAGCAGCCGCGCCTTGGTCTTGACGTGCCACGACACCGTGTTCAGCCGTACGCCCATCCGCTCGGCCACCGCGCGCAGGCTGACCGCGTCCGCGCCCCGCTCGTCGAGCAGTTCGAGCGCGGTCGTGGCGATCTCGTCCTGCCGCCGCGTGTTCGCCACCGGGACCCCATTTCGCCTCTCTTGGTTGCCGACCAAGGATATCCGGGCCACACTGTTGGTCACTGACCAAGAGAGGAAGGGTCCTCATGGAAGACGTGATCGTCGTCGGGGCCGGGCCGGTGGGGTTGTGGCTGGCGGGCGAGCTGCGGCGCGCCGGCGTGCCGGTCCTCGTGCTCGAGCGGGCCGGGCGGCCGAGCCCGCACTCCAAGGCGCTGACCCTGCACCCGCGGACGATCGAGGTGCTGGCCATGCGCGGGATCGAGAAGGAGTTCCTGGACGCCGGCATCACCCTCCCGAACGGGCACTTCGGGATGCTGGAGACCCGGCTGGACTTCCGGCCGCTGCCCACGCGGCACCCGTACACGCTGTTCTTCCCGCAGGCCCGTACCGAGGAGGTGCTGGAACGGCACGCCCGCGAGCTCGGTGCCCGCGTGCTACGGGGGCACGCGGTGACCGGGCTGACGCAGGATGCCGACGCCGTCTCCTTGACCGTTGAGGGTCCCGACGGCCCGTACGCGGTCCGCGCCCGCTACGTCGCCGGGTGCGACGGGGCCGGCAGCACGGTGCGCCGCGCCGCAGGCATCGATTTTCCCGGCACCGACGCCACCGTGTACGGCTTCCTCGGCGACGTCCGCCTCGACGACCCGCCCGCCGGGCCCGGCACGTCCGCCCTCGCCGAGGACGGCGGGGTCATGGTCGTCGCGATGCCCGGCGGGCTGCACCGGGTCGTCGGCGTCGTGCCCGGCGAGCCTGCCGGCGACCTGACGCTGGAGGAGCTGCGCTCGTACGTCGTACGGGTGCTGGGGCGCGACCTCGGCATGCGGGACCCGGTGTGGTTGTCCAGGTTCGGGAACGCCTCGCGGCAGGCGGCGGCGTACCGGGCGGGCCGGGTCCTGCTCGCCGGCGATGCCGCGCACATGCACTTCCCGACCGGCGGCGTCGGGCTCAACGTGGGCGTCCAGGACGCCATGAACCTCGGCTGGCGGCTGGCCGCGGTCGTTCACGGCCGTGCCCCGGAGAGCCTGCTCGACGGCTACCACGCCGAACGCCATCCGGTGGGCGCGGACCTGCTGGAGAGCAGCAAGGCGCAGACGGCGCTGATCACGGCCTTCAGCCCGGAGGGGCAGGCGTTGCGGGCGCTCCTCGGCAAGCTGATCGCCGAGGTCCCGGAGCTGTCGCTGAGGCTGGCGGCCCGGCTGGCGGCGCTCGACGTCGCGTACCCACCTGCCGGTGTCCCCAGTGCCGCTGGATCTGCCGAACCCGCAGCCCACCCGCTCACCGGCGCCCGCGTTCCCGACCTTCCGCTACGCGACGGTCGCACGCTCTACCAACTGCTGCACGAGGCCCGCCACATTCTCCTCGACCTGAGCGGCCCGGCCGTTCCCGCCCCAGTCGCCGATCGCGCCCACCGCCTGGGCGCGGCCACGTACGAGGGGGAACTGGGCGACGACGTGCCAAGGGAGTGGCGCGAGGTCGGCGCGGCCCTGATCCGCCCCGACGGCCACGTCCACTGGGCCGCGGACCGCTAGAGATCTTCGCGGCGGACGAACGTGAGCGCGAACGCCGCCAGCCTGGCTGACAACGTCCTGCATGCCGCGACACCGCCCGTGGTGCCCGTCCTGTTGGTCCTGTGCTCGTGGGTGGGTGGTGGGGTGATGGTGGGTTAGTCGGTTGAGGTGGCGTCGAGGTGGCGTTCCAGGGCGTCGAGGCGGTCGGCCCACAGCCGTCGGTACGGTTTGAGCCAGGCGTCGATGTCCGCCAGCGGCTCCGGCCGCAACCGGTACCACCGGCGCCGCGCTCGCCGAGTTGTGGGGCCGATGCGCGCCGGCGACCTGGAACCGCAACCGCGCCGCCATCACCTCCTGGCTGACCTGGTGCCAGACCAAGAAGCACTGGGCCGCCCCGTCAGTCCCGGCCGGGGCCGAACGCCGCAAGGAAAGCGCCGACGAGACCCGTGCCGTGGCCAAGACCACCATCCACCGGCTGCTGTCCCGCCGCGACATCCCGCTGCGCGAGCGGGCGCCCTGGCGCATGCTCTACGAAACGGCCGCCAGGGCCGCGGAAATCCTCGCGCTGAACGTCGAGGACCTCGACCTGGAGCACCGCCGCGCCCCCGTCCGCTCCAAGGGCGGCGCCATCGAATGGGTGTACTGGGACAGCGGCACCGCCCACCTGCTGCCCCTCGCCTGCTCCGGCTTCCTGCTGGCACCTCACGTACCCACGGCCCGTTGTTCCTGTCCGAACGGCGCCCCGTCCCCGCCCGCCGCCCCGCGACCGCCGACATCTGCCCGCACACCGGCCGCGCCCGCCTCGGCTACGACCGCGTCCGCGTCCTGCTGGACAAGTACGCCGGCCTCGACCTGCACCAGCTGCGCCACAGCGCCGCCACCCATCTCGGCGAGACCGAGGTGCCGCTGCAGCTCATCATGGGCAAGACCCGACACAAGAACCCCCGCACCGCGATGCGCTACGTCAAGCCCGGGCCTGAGGCCATCGCCAAGGTCACCGAGGTTTTGGCGCCCCGGTCGCCGTACCCACTGATCAACTGAGCGGGCGGCTTGCTGGAGCGGTGAGAGTCCGGGCCATCACGGATCACTAACAGACCAAGAAGCCCCAGGTCGCTACCGCTGATTTCTGCGCTTAGCCTCCTCGAAGGCCCGTCCCGGTGACGAGCCCGGCAAGCTCAGGAGCACGGCGACCGGCCCGTGGCAGGGCCTGATCGAGTCGGCGCGCGACACCGCCCAGAAACGTCGGCTTCCTCGGCGTACGGCCCACCGAGGTGATGGAGCAGCAGAGCGTCGGCCAGGTGATCGGCTACATGGGCGGGCTGACGGCGAAGGTGGCGGGCTCGATCGTCAACCTGCCGGAGAAGATGGTCGGCGTCTGGCACGCGGCCTTCTCCGGCGAGGTACGCGACCCCGACGGCCCGGTGGGGATGGTCGGCGCGGGCCGTTTGGGTGGCGAGATCCTGGCCTCCGACGACCTGTCCGACAAGGAGAAGATCGCCACCTTCGTCAACCTGCTGGCCGGCTTCAACCTGGCGATCGGCCTGTTCAACCTGATCCCGCTGCTGCCGCTGGACGGCGGGCACATCGCGGGCGGGCTCTGGGAGGGCCTCAAGCGGGGCTTCGCCATGATCATGCGGCGGCCGAAGCCGAAGCACGTCGATGTCGCCAAGGTGCTGCCGCTGACGTACGTGGCCGCGCTGGCGATGATGATCACGGCGGCTCTGCTGGTCTACGCCGATCTGGTCAATCCGCTCACCCTGACGAACTGACCGGTTCCCGCCACCGCACCGGCCTCACCGCGTAGTCGGTCAACGCCGGTCCCAGCAGGCCGAAGACCTGGTGGTCACCTGCACGGGCGGTGAACGCGGCACCGTGCTCGACCCCGCCTTGGACCGGCCCGAGGTCCGTGGCGCGCTCGCGCATCGCGGCCGACCTTCCCGAGGACGACCTGTTCGTCGGCGTGCCGATCCTCAGTGCCGGGGCTAGGAAGACTGAGCCAGGCGACTCGGCGCCGGGTTACTGACCTGCTGAAAGATCACCGATGAACGGAAGCCGGTGACCTCGCGGCGTTTGCTCAGCCGGTCGAGAAGGAACGCGTGCAGGGCGTCGAGGTCGGGCACGCCCACGTGCAGCAGGAAGTCGTCGCCGCCGGACAGCACGAAGACGCTGAGCACCTCGGGCATCTTCGCCGCCGACGCCTTGAACGTGTCGATGACGGCCCGGCTCAACGGCCGGACCTGCACGGCGACCATCGCCTGCACACCGCGGTTCAGGGCGGCGGGGTCGATCTCGGCGTGGTAACCCTTGATCACGCCGCGGCGGGCGAGTGACCGTACCCGTTCCAGGCAGGTCGACGGGGCGATGCCGAGCTGCCGGGCGAGCTCCCGGTTGGAGAGCCGGGCATCTGACTGCAAAAGGCGGATGATCCCCGCATCAAGTTCGTCCACGCACCCATCATGACACCGGATTCCGATCATCCGTTCGGCTGACCCACCACGGGGCCGAACGTTTGCCTACCGTGCAGCCATGACAGGACACCGGCTGGGAGTCTGGCAAGGAACCGCGACCGTGCTCGGCGGCGTACTGGGACCGGGCATGCTCGTGCTCCCGCACCTGGCCGCGGAGGCGGCCGGACCCGGATCGGTGCTCGCCTGGGCGGCGCTGATCATCGTCAGCGTTCCCATCGCCTTCACCTTCGCGCTGCTCGGCCTGCGCCACCCCGACGGCGGCGGCGTCGCCCACTTCGCCGGGACCGCGATCGGGCGCTGGGCGTACGCGGTGGTCGGATGGTGGTTCATCGCCGCCGTGCCGATCGGCACCCTCGCCGGGGCGCTCGCGGGCGGCATCTACACGGCGGACGCGTTCGGCTGGGACAGCCGGACCGCCACGGTGATCGCCTTCGCGCTGCTGGCGGTCGCGTTCGCCGCCAACGCGGCCGGGCTGCGCACCAGCGGCCGCATGCAGGTCGTCATGGTCGGCCTGCTGCTCGCGGTCCTCGCCACCGCGATCGTGGCGAGCCTGCCCGCGGTCAGCGCCGAGCGTTTCGAGCCGTTCCTGCCGTACGGCTTCGGCGGTGTCGGCAGCGCGGTCGGTGTGCTGATCTTCGCCTTCGTCGGCTGGGAGGCCGCCAGCCACCTGTCCGCCGACTTCGCGGGCCGGCGCCTGCTCACCGCGACCGCTCTCACGCTGGCGGCGATCACGGTCATCTACCTGAGCGTGGCGGTGACGGTCGTCGGTTCCGGTGCGGCGTCCTCGCCGGTGCCGCTGACCGCGATGATGCGGACGAGCCTCGGCGCGGCCGCCGAACCCGTCACCGGGATCGCGGCCCTCGTGCTCACCTTCGGCGCGATCAACACCTACATCGCCGGAGCGTCTCGCCTCGGCGTCGCCCTCGCGCAGCAGCGACTGCTGCCCCGCCGGATCGCATCGTCCCCGCACCGCAGCCTCACCGTGCTCGCAGCGGCCATCGCGGTCGTCGGCGCGGTCGCACTCGTACGCCCGATCGGCCTGGACCCGCTGCTGCGGGCGACCTCCGCCTGTCTCGCGGCGGTCATGTTCATCGGCGCCCTGGCGGCGACCCGGCTGCTGCCCGCCGGCCGCATGCGCGCGACCGCCGTCGCCGCCACCGCCCTGACCGCGCTGACACTCGTGCTCAGCGGCGGCTACCTGGCCGTGCCCGCCGCCATCGCGGCCGTCGGGTTCACCGCGAGAGTCATCCACTCCCGCCGCGTGCCCGCTCTCATCACGGTCCCCGCGGCACCCGACCTGCCGCCACACAAGGCACAAACCAGTACTGCCGGCGCACCCACAGGGGGGTCGACCGGAACGCCTGCCCGATGACCTCCTGCGCCGCCCCGGCCGGCTCCCCTGCCGTACCGGCAAGGGCAAGGTCGCCGTCCAGTACCACACCGCCCGCTTCCGGCTCGTGCCCGCGCTCGCCAAGACACTCACCGTGGCGAACCCCGACCGTCCGCAAGCCGGGCACGGCCTGGATCGAGCTGCCCCGCCCCGCCGCCACCGGCGCCGAACCGGCCGGGCATGTGCGGATCGGCTACGCCCGCGCCTCCACCGTCCGCCAGTCCCTGGACACCCAGCTCGATGCGCTGGCGGCCGCCGGCATCACCCGCGTCTTCGCCGAGAAGATCTCCACCCGCGCCACCGTCCGGCCCGAGCTCGACAAGGCCGTCGCCCTGGCCCGCGAGCTCCGCTCGGCAGGCGTCGCGGTCACCCTCGTGGTGCACGAGCACAAGCGGCTTGGCCGCAGCCTCGACCTGGCCGCCCTGGCCGAGCAGCTGCGCGCCTCCTCCATCGGCTTGGAGTTTCTCACCGGCGAGCTGCAGGGCAGCCACGACCCGTCCGGCGTGGTGTTCACCGTGCTGGCTGCGCTGTAGGGGATGGAGCGCGAGTACATCCGCGACCGCACCCTGGAAGGCCACGAATCCGCCCGTACCCGGGGCAAGACCATCGGCGCCGCCGTCACCGACGACGCCATGCTCTCCATGGCCCTGCACCTGCGCGCGCAGAACTTCAGCCTGCGCGACATCGCCGCCCGGCTCATCATCACCACGGGCAAGAAGAGGGGCCGGCATCCGTCCCCGGCCACCGTCCTGCGCATGCTGCGCGAGCGCGACGCCAGCACGGAGCGACGCCTGCCACGGCTTTGACCCACCGGTCATTGGCCAGCGTTTCCGCTGGACAGCAAAATGTGGTGAATGTTCGGCGGATACTACGGCAACCCCCTCTGGCGCCAGCCGCGCCTTCGGCGCCAAGGAAATCCTCGCTGTCGGAGACCTCACCGGTCGGCGCCCGCCGCAGCCGAGATCGACGATCATGATCCCCGATCTCTTCCCCAGCGATGACAGCCGACGGCGATGCACCTGGGGAGGCAGCCGGCAGCGGAGACCTGAGGTCAGGCGCTGGTGAGCTGGTCCGCCCCGGCTCGGGGAGCGGCTGCCTGCAGCCTGCTCTTCTCCGTCCGGTACACCCGGTAGGCGGCCCAGAGGCCGGCGAGGCCGATCGCGATCATGACGGCGATCACCGGCCACTGCCACGGTTCAGGTACGTGCAGGGCGAGGAACCACACCTTGTCCTGCGAGCCGTTGAGCTTGATGCCCAACGGTGCCAGGCCCTGCGGGAACAGTCCGAGGATGCCCACGGCCATGGCTGACCACAGAAGCGTCTGACGCCGGCGCGACATCGTCGAGAACGGGGACTCGACGGCGTCCTCCCCCGCCTTCCCGGCGGGGACGGCCGGTTTGCCTGATCGCATCAGGTGCAGCAGTTCGGGCCCCTTGTCCCTCAGCGTCCTGGCCGCCGCCGAGCCGAGCATCACATGACAGAGCACGCCGGTGAGCAGGGCGACCGGAACACTTGCCCACAGCAGGGAGGGCAGGTCCAGGGCATGGCCCGCCCAGGCGGCCCCGAGCGCGGGGCACATCGTGATGATGACCAGGAAACACATCAGGAACGACTGGCCGGTGACATCGCCGTGGTCCATCGGCGAGTTCTTACTTCTGTGCGGGTCCGGACCGGGCACCAGAGCGACGACGGAAACCCATGCCAGCAGGCCGGAACCGCCGCCGAGCGCGGCGAGGGTGGCGGCCAGCGCCCACGGCACCAGGACAGGGTCGCCGTGCAGCAGGCAGCCGGCGAGTGTCAGCGCGAGCGTCAGCGGCCCGAAGACGGTCAGCCACGCCAACTGGCGGGCACGGACGTCGGCCTTCTCATGGCCCGGCACCGTCAGAGTCAGCCAGAGTGCGGTGCCGTCCTGGCCGTAGGAGTTGGCGCAGGTCGCGGCAGCCATCAGCGCGCCGGCAGCGCCGACGAACGGGAAGGCGGCGGTGACGCCGAAGATCAGTGGGAACAGCGCGGTGATGATCGAGAAGGCGGGGCCCATCACGATGTTCTGGGTGCGTACCGGGTCGCGCCACCAGGTACGCAGCTCCTTGAGGTAGATGGCTCCCTGGTCGCCGCGGAACAGGGCTCGGATCAGCGGGTCCCACCGTACGGCCTGCTGCGCGGAGGAGCCGCGGACCACCGGGCGGGCGATCCGCTGCGGTCCGAGCAGGGCACTCCAGGCCAGGAACAGCGCGGCTACGACCACGGCCAGGGCGAGCAGCGGTCCCACCGTCCACGGCCAGTCGCCGCGGCCGGCCGCCTCAACGGCGATCAGGCTCCAGCTGGACGGCAGCGACCGCACCACCATCGAGAAGGCGGGCGGGAAACCGTACTCCAGCAGCAGGGAGACCCCGATGATCAGGATCCAGGAGAAGGAGGACAGCGAGACCATCGCGGCGGTGACGGTCGCGGTGACGACCCCGCCGAGCCGGGACTTGGCCAGCATGCGAAACAGCAGCGTGACCACCCGGGACAACAGCACCACCAGGAGCAGGAGCAGCACCACCGCGGGGACCGATACCACGACGGCCACCCAGCTCAGCCGGGCGGCGAAGACGATCAGCGCGCCGAACGCCAGCAGGGTGACGGCGGTGGTGACGGCGGCCAGAGCGGCGGCGAGCAGGCCCATGGCCAGCGTGCGGCGCGGAACGGGCTGGCGGTGGAAGTGCTCCCCGTTGAGCGGCGGCTCACCCGCGAAGATGGGACCGGCCACCCAGCCCAGCGCCCACAGGGCGAACGTCACCGCGAGCAGGTCCATCAGCAGCCGGGGGTGGGAGAAGTCAAGGAAGGCCAGGACGACGGTGGTGACGGCAAGGCAGATCCCGACGCCGTAGCCCAGGCCGTTGAGCGCCCGCGTCGCATCTGTCCTGCTGTGGCGCAGCACGGCCAGCTTCATCCGGATCAGGACCCCAACCACGAGAGCCCCGCCCCGCCGCCGACCGTGACGCCGACCAGGTCGACGAAGGCCTCCTCCAGCGTACGACTGCCGCGGACCTCATCCAGGGGGCCTTCGGCGACGATGCGTCCCTTGGCCATGACGGCGACGGTGTCGCAGAGCTCCTCTACGAGCGCCATGACGTGGCTGGACAGCAGCACCGAACCGCCGCGTTCCACGAACCTCTTGAGGATCTTCTTGATGGTGGCGGCGGAGACCGGGTCGACGGCCTCCAAGGGTTCGTCGAGCACCAGGACCTTGGGGGCGTGCAGCAGCGTGGTCGCCAGGCCGATCTTCTTGCGCATGCCGGTGGAGTAGTCCACGACCAGGGTGCGTTCGGCGGAGCCGTCGAGTTCCATGACGGCGAGCAGTTCGGCCGCCCGCCGGTCGGCCTCCCCGGCGTTCAGGCCGTGGAGCTGTCCAAGGTATGCGAGGAGTTCGCGGCCGGTGAGCCGCTCCGGCATGGCCAGTCCGTCAGGCAGGACGCCCATCAGGCGGCGCGACGCCAGCGGCTCTTTCCACACGTCGGTCCCGCAGACCAGCGCGCGTCCCGCGTCCGGTCTGAGCAGGCCGACGGCCATGGACAGGGTGGTCGTCTTGCCGGCTCCGTTCGGCCCGACCAGGCCGTAGAAGGATCCCCGGGGGACGGTGAGCTCGACATGGTCGGCGGCGATCTTCTCGCCGAACGTCTTGACGAGGTCGTGGAGTCGTAGTGCCGGCGCTGTGGTTGGCGATCTCACGGAAGGCTCCCGATGTTAGTACGGCACGTGCCGTGTCGTGAGCGCAGCATGCCAATGTGGGGAGAATGTGTCAACACGGCACGTGCCGTACCGCTATGGTGACTTCATGACCGACAAGCGCAGCCAACGCGCCGCCGACCGGACCGAGGCCATCATGCGGACCACGCTGGAGCTGGGCCAGGAGATCGGCTACACCAACCTGAGCATCGAAGCCGTCGCGGCCCGCGCCGGGGCCGGGAAGCACACCATCTACCGGCGATGGCCGTCCAAGGGCGCGCTGCTGCTGGACTCGCTGCTGTCGCTGAACGAGGCGGGCCTGGACTATCCCGACACCGGGGACATCGCCGCCGACCTGCGGGTCCAGATTCACGCAGCCGTCGATCTGCTGGCCAGGCCGCCCTTCGGGCCCCTGTTCCAGGCTCTGATCGGCGAGGCCCAGCACGAGCCGCAGGTCGCCGCGGCGCTCAACGAGCGGTTCATCGCGCCACAGGCGGACAAGACCATCGCCCGGTTGAGGGCGGCCCGGGACCAGGGGCAGTTGTCCCCGCAGTTCGATCTGGAGCTGGCGATGGCGATCCTGTCGGGGCCGCTGTACTTCCAGCTGCTGATCACGCAGGAACCACTGACTCACGACTACGTCGACCGGATCCTCGACGCCCTCTTCGCTGGGATGGGCCCCACCCGCGCATGAGGATGGGAGCCTCGGATCGCGGCCGAAGCCGCCCCGTCGATCCCGATGACCTTGCCACCATCTCGCCCTACATCACCCACGTCATCCGCCGATTCGGCAACTGGATCCTCAACCTCAACCCGCCGGCCACCGCGCCCACAACGCGTCTCGACCTCGAATCCCGTGTCCTGTTCGCCCCATGACGGAAGTGAGATCGGCAGCCGGTGTCGGACGTCATGCCGTCGCGTGGCCGTCGAGGTCGAGGGCGGCGGCCAGGCCGCGCAGGCACTCTTCGAAGACGGGCTCCACGTCGGTGTAGGCGAAGTCCAGTTGGTGCAGGACTTCCATGCACAGCAGGCCGTACAGCCTGATCCAGCACGCCAGGAAGACGTGGGCAGCCTGGGGCGGCAGCCGTCCGTCGATGGCGGCGGAGTAGGCGGTCAGCTGCTCACGCAGGGACGCGGGCAGGCCAGCCAGGTCGGGCACCGGGAACGGCCGTGTCTGCCACAGCTCGACCGTCAGGTCAAGTAGGACCTGCTCGAACCGCAGCGCGGCCTGGTGGCGCACCGAGTCCGGCCGCCGGTTCGGCGGGGCGATGGGGTTGGCGAAGATCCAGCCGAACTCGGCGGGGTGGGCGATGGCCCAGGCGCGCATGGCGCGGCAGGCGGCCAGCAGGCGGTCGCCGGTCGGCGCGTCGGCACGGGCGTCGCGGGCCTGCTCCATGACGGCGGCCAGTTCGCGGAAGAAGTCGGCGGTCACCGCGCCGACCAGCTCGTCGTGGCCGGAGTAGTAGTGGTAGAGGGCCGGGCCGCTCATGCCGACCTGCCGGGCGACCGCGTTGATGGTCACCGCGGCCGATCCCTGCTCCACCAGCAGCTTGCGCGCGGCCGCGTGGATCTCCTCCAGGGTGGCCTGGCGCAGCCGTTCCCGCCTGCTGGTGTGTGCGGACATCATCACCCCTCTTGTCGTTCCGTGGCCGCCGTTGACATCTTAGGGCATCTATGCTTCCTTAATGGATCTAAACAATCTAGAGCTCGTAAGGAGTGGGCCTGTGTGGTGGATTCTTCTCGCGGTGGTGGTGCTGGTTACGGCTGTGTGGTGGCGGATGTCCAGGTCCGCCCACCTGCGGCGGCGCAAGGACTCCTGACATGGCCCGCACGCTGCGCGACCGCTTGTTCGGCAAGTACGCCGTGGAGGCGACCGTCACCGGTCGCCGAGCAGGTCAACCCCGCCATGCGCCGGATCCGGCAGGAAACCGACCAGCCCGTCGCCTTCCCCTACGCCCCCGGCCGAGACACTGCGCACCTACACGATCTGGGGCCTCGACCCCGGCCGGACGGCGATCGAACTGCGCGTCCATCTGTATGCGGGCGACGGCATCGGCCTGACGTGGGCGCGGGCGGCACGGCCCGGGGACCGGGCGACCTTCTGGTGGCCGCAGGGCGACTTCTTCACCCGTGAGGCGGCCTATCACGTGTTCATCGGCGAGGAGACCGCCGGCGCCGCCTTCGGCCCGATGATCAGAGCGCTGGGAGCCTCGGCCGAGGTGTTCGGCGTCCTGGAGAGCGAGACCCCCGAGCACGGCCTGCCCATGCCCGGGGCACCGCCGCTGCGCCGCGTCCACCGACACGGCGCCCCCGCCATCGCCCCCCGGGTGCTGCTCGCGGCCGTGGCCGAACTCGACCTGCCGGGCAACGCCGGCGCCGCCCACGTGGCAGACGAGGCCAGAACCTGCCAGCTGGTACGCGACTTCCTGGTACGCGAACGCAACTGGCCACGGACCTCGATCACGACCAAACCGTTCTGGGCCCCCGGCCAGCGGGGCCTGCACTAACGTCAAGGAGACCCGAACATGAAAGTGATCATCGTAGGCGGCGGTATCGGCGGACTCGCCACGGCCGTCGCCTTCCACCGGCGCGGCTGGCAGGTGGAAGTCCTCGAACGCGCCGCCGAGTTCACCGAGGTGGGCGCCGGGCTGACCATCCAGCCCAACGGCCTGCGCGCGCTGGACGCCATCGGCCTGGGCGACCGGCTGCGCGCCGGTGGGCTGGCCGACCCGCTGGCGGGGATCCGCAGCAGGCGCGGGGACTGGCTGATCCGCAACGACGTCGGCGGCCTCAAACGCCGCTTCGGTCCGTGGGTGACCGTGCACCGGGCCGCCCTGGTCGACGTGCTGCGAGAGGCGCTGCCGCCCGAGGTCCTGCGGCCCGGCATCGACGTTCAGCATGTGCGGCCCGACGGGACGGTCCGCCACGACGGGGGCGTCTCCACCGCGGATCTCGTAGTGGGCGCCGACGGCGTGCACAGCGTGACCCGGCGCTCCCTCTGGCCCGATCTTCCCGGGCCGCGTTATGTCGGCTACACCACCTGGCGTCTCATCGCCCCGCCTCAGCCGGTCGACGGGAGCGTGGAAACGTGGGGCAGGGGCGAACGGTTCGGGCAGGTGCCGATGCCCGACGGCCGCGTCTACTGCTACGTGATGGCCAACGCCCCGGCCGGCTCCCGCGTCGGCCTGGACGAGCTGCGCGAACGCTTCGCCCTCTGGCACGACCCCATACCCGCGCTCCTCGACTCCGCCGATGAGGAGACGGTGCTGCAACACGACACCCACGAACTGCCGATGCTGCCCGCGTACGTCTCGGGGAACGTGGCCGTGCTCGGCGACGCGGCCCACGCCATGACGCCCAACCTGGGGCAGGGCGCCTGCCAGGCGATCGAGGACGCGGTCACGCTCGCGCACGCGGTGGACACCCTCGGCGTACGCGACGGGCTGGCGGCCTACGACCGCGACCGCAGGCCGCGTACCCAGCTGATCGTCCGCCGTTCGCGCCAGGCCGGCGCCGCCGCGCACTGGACCTCCACGCCGGTGACCACCCTGCGGGACGCGGTTCTCCCGCTCCTCCCGAACGCGTTCTTCGCCCGCTCACTCACCCCCGCCTACACCTGGACGATCTGATGCCCCTCCCCCGAATCCTGATCATCGCCGTCGCAGCGATCACGACGGTCAGCGCCGTGCTCGCCGACCTCGTCATCCCCGACCTGGCGGCACAGCACGCCTTCAACCCGGCCTGGCCACCCCACGCCAAATTCCACGACGCCCAATACATGGTGATGACCGTGCTCCTCGGCCTTACCGGCCTGGCCCTCGCGCTACGGCCAGGCCGCAACACCCTGCTGCACGCCGCCGCCATCCTGGCCACCCCATGGCTCGGCATGATCGGTGCGCTCCTGCTCCCCGGCACCGCCACCTACGACCCACAGTTCGCCGACCGGACCGTCTTCGTCCTCGGACTGCACGGGCAGGTCTTCATGGCGATCGTCCTCCTCGCGGCCCTGCTCGTCGCGACAGCGGCGACACTGCGCATGCCCGTAGTCCCCGCCACCCGGTCATGAGCGCCATCACAGCCCTGCCTGATCGAGGACTCCTAACAGAATGATCTGGGATGGTTGATCGTCTGTTCTGCAGGCTATTAGGAGTACCGGGACGTTTCGGCCGCGGAGCAAGAGAGCTGACCTGCACTGACCCAATCGCGTGTACCGGGTGGCAGCAGTCTTATCGACACCCCCCAACTGCCGTGACTACGAACGCCTGGCCCGCCACAGCGAATCACACATCCTCTGGACATCGATCACCCTGATGACCCGACGCCTCACCCGCAAACGACCCTGCCGTGCCAAGCCGCCACTCGCCGCCGCAGCGTGACGCACACCCGTCACCGACACCCGCCCCGTCCACCCCGTGGTGACGGCTAAGCGTCACGCTCACAAGCCGGATCCGACGCGCTGTCGTCCCGCCGCGACCTCCAGTCCCTCGTCCGGCACCGCGCCGAGCAATAGCACCGCTTCCGCGCGCCGCTTCACCCCGGCCCACACCAGCGCACCGCACTGCGGACAGCGCGTCCACGCCGCGATTCTGGCCTGCCGGGCCGCCAGCGACTCCAACAACACCGCAGCCTCAGCGGAAATGACCACAGCCGCCAGCGCCTCACAACGCGCAGCTCGCCCACACAACCGGCGCGGCTTCGACCGGCACGCATCCCAGCAATAGCGCCGCCGTCCCGACGACTCCACCGGCAACCGAGGCCCGACACACCACGCACCGCCCGGATTGCGGCTGCGGCCAACCTGCTCATTCACAGGCTGCAAGCCGTGGTGATCAAAGGCCCCGCGGCCGAGCTCCCTCCCGGCACGAACGTTCCGTACGAGCTGAGGCCGGCTGGAAAATGTGATGTTCAGAATTGCCCAGGTGGCTGGAATCCCGGTCTTCTTCTGCTTCGTCGTTCTGATCGGCGTTGAGCTGCTCCATGCCGCGGGTGTGGGTGCCGGACTTCAGCAGCGGCTCCATGGCCACCAGCACTGGAGTCTGCCGACCACGATCGATTCCCTCGGCCCATATCCTGGCAGTCGTGGCAAATGACTACCGTCACGCGGAACTGCGTGACTTCCTGCGATCGCGGCGCGGCCGGCTCACCCCTGCCGACGTAGGGCTGCCGGAGGCAGGCCGGCGGCGCACCCCCGGCCTGCGGCGCGAGGAGGTCGCCGTGCTGGCAGGAGTCGGGGTGTCCTGGTACACCTGGCTCGAACAGGGCCGCGACATCACCGTCTCCGGCGAGGTGCTCAACGCGATCAGCAGGGCGCTGCGGCTTGATGACGCCGAACGCCGGCACCTGTTCCTGCTGGCCGGCCTGACTCCACCGCCACCCGCCGCGACGGCGGCCGGCTCGGTCACAGCGGAGCTGCGCCGCGTGATGGAGGCCTGGATGCCCCGGCCGGCCTACATCATGAACAAGCACTGGAACTTCGTGGCCGTGAACGACGCCGCCCGCGCGGTCTTCGGGTACGGCCAGACCGACCAGAACTGCCTGGTCGCCTACTTCACCAACGAGCGTTTCCGCGCCATGAGCCTGGACTGGGCCAAGCACGCCGCCGAGGTGGTGGGCAGGTTCCGCGCGGACGCCGCGCAGTACCCCGACGACCCGGAGTTCGAGCGCATCGCCGGCGAACTCGTCGGGGCCAGCCCCGAGTTCGCCGAGATCTGGGCCAGGCATGACGTCACCAACAGCAACTCGGCCGTGAAGTCGATCCGTCACCCGGACGTCGGCGACCTCCACTTCGAAGCCCTGAAGATGCCGTTGAACGACCACCCCGGCCTGCATCTCGTGCTGCACAACCCCCGGCCTGGCACCGAGACCGAGACCAGACTCGACAAGCTGGTGGTGGCACACCCACGATAACTGGAGTCTGGGTATCGTCCCTGGCAAGCGGCACGATCGTGGGCATGAGAGCTATCACGATCCCTGAGTTCGGCGGTGCGGAAGTCCTGCGGGCGGCCGAGGTGAAGACCCCCGAGCCCGGTCCGGGCCAGGTCGCCATCGACGTCGCCTACGCGGGCGCCAACTTCGCCGAGATCCTCTACCGGCAGGGCGTCGCCCCGGTGCCGCTGCCCTTCGTGCCCGGCATCGAAGTCTCCGGCCACGTCCGCGCCCTCGGCCCCGGTGTGACCGGCCTGCGCGTCGGTCAGCCCGTGGCGGCGCTGACCATCGTCGACAGCGGCGGCTACGCCGAGGTGGTCACCACCTCCGCTGACCTGGTCGCCCCACTTGACGGCCTGGACCTCGGCCTGGACGTCGCCGCGGCGATCCCGTCCAACAGCACCACCGCGTTCCTGGTGCTCGACAAGGTGGCCCGCATCGCGCCCGGCGAAAGCGTCCTGGTGCACGCGGCGGCCGGCGGGGTGGGCAGCCAGCTCGGTCAGGCAGCCAGGCTGCTCGGCGCGGGCCGCGTGGTCGGCACGGTCGGCAGCCACGCCAAGATCGAGACCGCCAAGGGCTTCGGCTACCAGGAAGTGGTGCTCCGCGAGGAACACCCCTCCGGGTTCGACATCGTGATCGACATGGTGGGCGGCACGACGCGCCGTACCGGAATAGACGCCCTCAACCCGATGGGCCGCCTGATCGTCATGGGCAACGCCAGCGGCGCCGACGACGTCGGCATCCCGGCCAACGAGCTGTGGTTCACCAACAAGACCGTGTCGGGATTCAACCTGGCCGCCTTCTCCGCCGCCTTTCCCGCAGAGGCGGGACGTGCACTGCGCCGTGCCGTCGCCGCCGTGGCGGCAGGCGACCTGCGGCTGCGCGTCGAGGAACTGCCGCTGGACCAGGCCGCCGAGGCGCACCGGCGCATCGAGTCCGGCACGACCACGGGCAAGCTCGTGCTAAAGGTCTCCTGACCAGCAGAACCACCCAGCCGGCTGGACCAGCTGGCCGCGATCGGCGTACGTCTGGTGCAGGCCAGGTCCGTTCACCGTGTGACGGCCCTGTCAGCGCGGCGCGGCAGGCAGAGCGCGAGTGGCACGGCGAGGGCCGCCAATGCCGTGCCGCAAAGGACGGTCACACGTTCGTTCGCCAAGTCGGTGACGGCTCCAGCGAGTGCGTAGCCGAACGAACTGCCGAGGGTGGACGCGGCGGCCACCCAGCCGAACGCCTCGGTCTTCGCGCGTGGTGGCACGCAGAAGCCGAGGATGGAGGAGATGATCGTCAAGGCGGGTGCGAGCGCGATGCCTGCTACGATCGCGGCCGGAGCCAGGATGAGAAGGGAGCCCGGGGCGGCCAGCGGCAGGAACAGCAGCGCCGCCGCCGTCAGGACGAGAGCGAGCTGCGCGCGGCTCGTTCCTGGCCAGGAGCGTGACCCGTACACGATGCCGCCCGTGATGCTGCCCGCCGCCCACAGCGCGAGGATCAGCCCGCTGATCGCGCCCGCGCCCGCCTCCACTGACCGGGCCAGGACGCTCACCTCGGCGAAGGCGACGGCGGCCGCGGCGAGTGCCGAGACGGCCATGAGCGTCCACAAGACACGCTCGCGAAGGACATGCGACCCAGGGTTGCGGGTGCGTGCATCGCCGGTCTGCGGCCTCAGCCCCGCGGCCGACACGAAGAGTGCGGTGCCGAGCGCTGTGGCGAGCCCGGCTCCGTACAGTGACAGCTCGGGACGACCGGTGGCCGCGCCGGCGGCGGCGAGCGGCGGACCGGCGACGAAGATGATCTCTATGGTGATCGCGTCCAGGCTGTAGGCGGTGGTCCGCGTACGGGGATCGCTCAGCCGGTTCGCGCACAAGGCCCGGAAGGCCGACGTCAGCGACGGCTGCGCCGCCCCGGTGACAAGTGACGCGGCGGCCGTCCACAGCAGGTCGCCGGCGCCGGAGGCGGCGACGACGGCGACCATCCCGGCCAGGTTGACCGCGGCGCACCCAAACAGCACTCGGGGGCCGGCCCGGTCGACCAACCGCCCGACGAAGGGCCCGCTGATCGCCGCGGCGAGGCTGTAGGTGGCGACGACCGTCCCGGCATCGCGGAAGGTGCCGCCGCGCTGCTGGACCAGCAGCATGATTGCCAGGGCTGTGACGCCGGTCGGCAGCCGCCCGATGAAGGCGCCGAGGGCGGCCCGCCGGATGACGGGGTGGCGAAGGAGAGCGGGGTAGCCGCCACCGGAAGGCGGCGGCGTGGGGCGGGCCTGGGTGGAGGGTGCGTCCGGTCCCGGGGAATCGCTCATGGTCGGTCCCCGTCCGGTGGCTCCAGACCTTGTGCGGTCGCTGGACTCCTGTCGTCCGGGAACCCGTACGTCACCAGCCGGACGCGGCGGCGTTCGGGCATGGTGGAGCTGCTCGCCTTCGCCACGTGCCGGCGGGTCAGGTCCTCGACCGCCTCCGCCCACTCCTGCAGCTCCTCGGCGGTGAACATCGCGACCCGTGAGGTGAGCGTCGTCGCCTGCAGCCAGTGCCCGGGAAGCTCGTGGCGGGCGGCGATGAAGCGGAGAATCGCCTGGTAGGTGTGATGGGCGGAGACCCTCACCACCTCGTCGGTGGCCTCCCTGAACTCCTCGTCGCCGAGGGGGGCGGTCTCGGCCACGTCATAGGTCAGGCGCCAGGGGCGCTCACGGCGGTCCTGGGTGCTGACCTGCTCCACCAGCTTGCTGCGGGCGAGGACGTGCAGGTGGTACGAGCAACTCTTCGCCGTGGTCGAGAGCAGCTCCGCGCAGCGTGAGGCGGTGAGCACGCGATGCTCGCGGAGCAGTTCGAGGATCTCCAGGCGGGCCGGGCTGGCCACCGCGCGGAGCGCATCGAGGTCGCGAAGCTCTCGGACATTTTCGGAAGACATGTTCCGGAACAATAGTTCCCAACCTGGAGGCTGACAACCGCCGCCCCGCTCAGGCGGGTGGCAAGCGCGCGAGCGTGAGCCCTGACGGAAGCGTTGCCGCCGAGGAGACATGGATGCTGAAGGCGTTCGGACAAGCTCGAACCACTTGCGCCCCACTGTGCCGATGAGTTCTCGCCGCGCCCCGAGTCTCACTCGACGAAACACCAGGTCGAGCGATGGAGCAGCCGTGAAGGACGACGATGTCTGGCCGATGGTGCACGCGGAGCGCGGGGCGTTGATCGATGACCTCATGCACCTTGATGACGAGCAGTGGGGGAAGGCGTCACTTTGTGCAGGGTGGACCGTGCATGATGTGGCCGCCCATCTGGTGGACACGGCTCGGACGACGCGCCTCGGGTTCGTGGCCGGTCTTGTCCGGGCGCGGTTCGACTTTCACCGTCAGAACGCGCGTGGGGTGGAGCGCGAGCGCGGCGCCTCGCCGCGGGAGACGTTGGAGCGGCTTCGTCAGGTCGCCTTGAGGAGGACGACTCCGCCGGCGCCCCTGGAGAGCCGGCTGGTCGAGGAGCTCGTGCATGGCGAGGACATCCGCCGGCCCTTGGGGCTCGCCCGTTCCTATCCGGAGCAGGCCGTCGTCAGGTCGCTCCGCCTCCAGGCTCGCACCCCGGCGTCCTTCGGCGGGGCCAGGGAGCTCACGGCCCGGGTCAGGCTGACGGCGTCGGACGTCGACCTGGCGATCGGAGACGGTCCCGAAGTGAGCGGGAACGCGCTGGCGCTGCTTCTGGCCGTCTCCGGGCGACGGGTGGCGCTGGACGAGCTCGCCGGTCCCGGAGTCGCCGTCCTTGCCACGGCCCGGTGACGAGCGACCGACGCCGCTCGTCACCGGCCTCGGCCGCTACCGGCTCAACCGTCGCCGAACCGGGCGCGGACCGCGCGGAAGGCGGCCTCGGTGCCGGAGAGCGCCCGGGCCACGATCTCGTCCGTGTGCGACAGGCTGACGAACCAGTTGTGCCTCGGATGGAGGTAGACGCCGTTGTCGAGCGCGACGCGAGCGAAGTGCGTCATCCGTTCGAAGCCCGTGTCGGCCAGGAAGCGGAAGTAGGGCATCTGCGCGGGACCGGTGTAGGAGATGCCGAGGTCGTGCGCTCCGGCCTGCTCGACGATGCCGCTTCTGAGCAGGTCGCCCGCGCGCTCCATCCTGGCGATGCCGTCCTCGTCGCGGATGGCGTTGATGGTGGCGATGGCGGCGGCCATGGGCACCGCCGCGAACCAGTACGTGCCCGTGCTGAAGATGCTGGTGGCGGCGTCCCGCAGGGCTTCGACGCCGAGGACCGCCGAGACGGTGTAGCCGTTGCTGACCGCCTTGCCCCAGGCGCTGAGATCGGGCTGGATCCCCAGCGGCTCCCAGCTCCCGCCGAAGTTCAGCCTGAATCCGCAGCGGACGTCGTCCAGGATGAGCACCGCGTTCCTGGCGTCGCACACCTGCCGGAGTTCGCGGGCGAACGCCGGGTCGACCAGCTCCTGGTCCTCTCCGTCGTTGTGCTTGAACGGGGTGACGATGACGCCGGCCAGGTCGTCGCCGGCCTCGTCCACGGCCGCCCGCAGGCTCGCGTGGTCGTTGTAGTCGAAGTACCGCAGGGCGGCGCGGTCCGACGGGAGCACCCCGGCCAGCCCGGGGGTGCACCAGGGGGCCGCTCCGTGATAGCTGCCCCGGGCGACCAGGACGACGGATCTGCCGGTGGCGGCCCGGGCGATGGTCAGGCAGGTGGTCGTCGCGTCGGTGCCGTTCTTGGCCAGGTAGGCCCAGTCGGCGTGGTCGACGACGTCCACCAGCAGCTCGGCCAGTTCCACCATTCTGGCTGAGGGGGCGTTCTGGCAGTCGGCCTGCCGCCGCTGGGCCGCCGCGGCCGCCTCGACCCCCGGGTGCTGGTAGCCGAGGACGATGGGCCCGTATCCGCAGAGCAGGTCGACGAACTCGCGCCCGTCGACGTCCCGGATCAGGGCCCCTTCACCGTGGGAGAGGTACTGCGGGAAGTTCTCCGGGAACAGGCCCGCCCGCTGATGTCCGTACATCCCGCCGGGAATGACCCGGCGTGCCCGTGCGCGGAGCGCGGCGTCCGAAGTCCCAGCCATGATCACACTCCTCATTACGCTCGTGCGGCGCGGACCTGCGAGTAGATGGCCGTCGCGGCCAGCGCCATGAGGCCGAGCATCCAGTACTGCCATGCCTGCGACAGGCCGAGGAACACCGTGGTGTTCTGGATGACCTGCAGGAGCACGACGCCGAACAGGACGCCGACGAAGCTGCCCCGGCCGCCGAAGATCGAGGCTCCGCCGAGCACGACGGCGGTGATGCTGGCCATCGTGTAGCTGACGCCGGCGGTGGGGTCGCCCACGCCGATCTGCGCCATCAGCAGCAGCGCGCCGAGCAGGGTGAGCAGCGCGCTGGCGACGTAGACGGCGAGGTGGACGCGGGCCACCGGGATTCCCCGGTTCCGTGCGGCGTGCTCGGACGAGCCGGCACCCCGCAGCCGGAGCCCCATCATCGAACGCCGGGACATCACCTCCAGCGCGATGAGGACGGCCGCGCCGGCGATGACCGCGTAGGGGACCGGGCCGATGCGTGCCCCGAGCGCCTCGGTGACGGTGCTGGAGATCGATCCTCCGGGCGAGTCGCGCATGACCAGGGAGAGCCCCTGGAGCGCGGTGTAGGTGACCAAGGTGGCGACCACCGGTGTCACCCGGGCGTATCTGACCATCATCCCGTTGCCCAGCCCCACGGCGGCCGCCGCGAGGAACATCAGCACCAGTCCGACGATCCACCACCCGGCTCCGTACCCGTCGAGGACGTAGAACGAGGCGATGACCACGAGGGTCCCGCTCAGGGGGCCGACCGACAGGTCGATTCCTCCGGTGAGCATGACGATGAGCTGCCCGGCGGCGAGGAAGAGCACGGGCGCCGCCAGGCCGAGCATGCTGGCGATGTTGAACTCGGACAGGAAGCGGTCGCTCCTGGTGGCGCTCACCAGGGCCAGGAGCACGATCGCGGCCGCGAGGAACAGGCTGGGCGCCTGCTCGCCGGCGAGCAGGCGGCGGAACCTGCCGAGCGGCCCCGTACGCCGGGCCGGCCCGGCGGCCTCCGGGCTCTGGTCCGAGGTCGCCGCCGTCAGGGACGCCTCGGTGATGGCGTGCTCGGAGATCTCGTCGCCGGTCAGCTCGCGGACGACCCGCCCTCGGGAGAACACGAGCACGCGGTCGCACAGCCCGGCGAGTTCGACGTTGTCGGAGCTGAGCACGACCACCGGCGTCCCCGACTCGGCGGTGGAGCGGAGCCGGTGGTAGATGTCGGAGCGTACGCCGACGTCGATCCCCTGGGTGGGTTCGTCGCACAGCAGCACTTTGGGACCGGACAGCAACGAGCGGCCGAGCACCACCTTCTGCTGGTTCCCGCCCGACAGGTGCTCCACGGCGGAGTCGGGCGAGGCCACCTTGATGCCGAGCTGCCGGATCTCCTCGGCCACCAGCGCGTTCTCGGCCGAGCCCTTGACGACCCCGGCCGAGGCGGTCTGGTCCGTGGCGGCGACGCCGAGGTTCTCCTTGACCGAGAGCACGGTCGCGACGCCTTCGACGTGCCGTTCCTGGGGCATGAGGACCACGCCGGCCCGCCGGGCGCGGCGGGGGCTGCCGAGCTCCACGGGCCGGCCGGCGACGGTGACGCCGCCGCCGGTGACCGGGTCGGCTCCGCCGAGCGCGCGGATGAACTCGCGCTGCCCGTTGCCCTCCACGCCGGCCAGGCCGAGGACCTCGTTGCGGGCGAGGGTCGTGGTGATCCCGCGGAGCCGGTCCGAGCGCAGGTCGCGTACCTCCATCACGACGTCGCCGACGGAGGAGGGCCGCGGCGGGAACAGCGCGTCGATCTCCCGGCCCGCGATGCGGGTGATGATCTCCTCCTCGGTCACCTCCGAAGCGAGGAAGGTGCCGCGGATCTGCCCGTCGCGGAGCACGGTGAGCCGGTCGGACAGGGCCATCACGTCGGGGAGCCGGTGACTGATGTAGACCACGGCCATCCCGCCGGCGGCGGCCTTGCGCACCTGCTCGAACAGCCTGTCGATCTCGGCCACCATGAACGGCTCGGTGGGCTCGTCGAGGATCAGGACGCTGGGCTCGCAGGCGAGGGCCCCGCAGATCTCCAGCGCCTGCTTCTCGGCCAGGGTCAGCCGGCCGGCCACGGCGGCCGGGTCGATGTCCATCCCCATGGGGAGGAGCCGTTCCCTGGCCCAGTCCTGAGCGTCGCCGAACGACGGCCGGAGCCGTTTCGGCACGCTCAGCAGGAGGTTCTCGGTGACGGTGAGGTCGGGGAGAAGTGCCGGGTGCTGGAAGGCGATGGCGAGGCCCTGCTCCCGGGCGGCGACCGGGGAGATGTGCCGCATCGGCTCGCCCGCGATCTCGATGGTGCCCGCGTCGGGGGCCAGCGCTCCTGACGCCACCGCCATGAGCGTGGACTTCCCGGCGCCGTTGCCTCCCACCAGGGCGTGTATCTCGCCGGGGCGCACCTCGAAGTCGACCGCGTCGAGCGCGACGACGCCGGGGAAGCGTTTGGTCACTCCGCGGAGAACCAGTCCGGCTGTCGAATCGGCCATGCGAAGGATCACTCCTCACTCGGCTCATCGCTTCCGCCGGGCGCGGGCCCGGCGGAAGGCGACAAGTGATCAGCTGTAGGCCTGCTTGAGCTGCTCCGGCGTGAGCTCGGAGGACAGGACGGCGCTGGCGGGAAGGTCGGTGTCACACTTCGGGAGCTTGTTCTCGTCGAGCGTGTTCTCGAAGATCGGGATGTTGATGATCTCCGGCTCGTCGTTCTTGATCCCCTGGTGCGCGGCGACGGCCTTGCGCAGCGCGAGACGGATGATCCAGGTACGCGCCGACACGGTCACGGTCTGGAAGGTCGGGTTCTTGTCCGCGTTCTCCTTCCAGGCGCACGCGAACCCGTTGTTGTCGTTGGCGGTCCACTTCGGCAGCGGCCGGCCGGCCTGGAGGAAGGCGCGGATGCCGCCCAGGGACGCGTCGCCCGAGTCGGTGATCACGCCGTCGATGGTCGGGTACTTGGTGAGCAGCCCGGCCACGACCTTCTGCATCTGGGCGGGGTTCCAGTTGGTGTCGATCGGCTTGCCCGGCTCGTTCAGCAGCTTGACCTTCGCGCAGGCGGCGTTCTCCTTGAGCTCCTTCTCGATGCCGACCATCTCGGTGAGGCTCTGCGTGTTGCCCGGCGTGCCGCCGAGGAAGACGACGTTGCCGCCCTTGTCGCCGAGCGCCTCGCACATCCAGCGGGTCCAGGTCACGCCGTCGTTGACCGTGTTGTGGCCGACGAACGCGGTGTAGTCCGCGCCCGGCTTGCCGCCGGGGTTCGCCGTCCACGGCACCACCTGCACGCCGGCCTTGTACGCCTCACGCAGCGTCGGCAGCAGCGCCTCGCCGGCGTCGGGGAAGACCACGAGGGCTTCGACGCCCTGGGCCACCAGGGCCTTGATGTCACTGATCGCCTTCTGCGGGTTGTTCTGGCCGTCGGCGTAGGGCAGCACGGTGATGTTGGGGCACTTGGCGGCCTCGTCCTCGAACTCGGCGCGGGCGGTCTTGCGGAAGGCGTTGTCGCCGGTGCCGTCGGCGAGCGCGACCTTGACCGGCTTGGTGCCGCAGAAGTCGGACATGGGACGGAGCTGGGAGACGTCTCCGATCTTGGCCGCGTTGTCGTAGACGGCCTCGACGCCGCCCTCGGTGGCGTTGTTCGAGGCGCCCGGCCCACCGGCGCAGGCCGTCACGCCGAGGGCGAGGGCCAGGACGGCGGCCGAGCCGCGGGCCCGGAATCGGGCTCTGGTCGAGGTCATGGGGCTCTCCTGTCTGGGGGACACATGTGGGGGGACCTGGTCGGTCAGCGCGACGGCAGTGCGGGGTCGGGGGTGCGGGTCGTCAGCCGGGCGCGGACGGCGCTCCACGGCACGCCGCGGGCCACCACGCTCAGCGCGAGTACGACCGCCTGGACGAGGAGCTGGGTCGCGGTGGACGCGCCTGCGGCGAGGACCACCTGGTCCAGCTGGGTGAGGAAGAGCGCGGCGACGGCGGTGGCGGCCAGGTTGGTGATGCCGCCGGACAGCAGGCTTCCGCCGAGGACGACGGCCGCGATGGTGGGGAGCAGGTAGGTGTTGCCGAGCAGGATGTCCGGCGTCCGCAGGTAGCCGGCGAGCAGGACTCCGGCCAGCGAGTAGCAGATGCCCGCCGCGACGTACGCGCCCATCTCGTACGAGCCGGTGGGCAGGCCGAGCAGCCGCGCCGCGGGCCGTCCGGCGCCGACGGCGATGAAGCGCCGGCCGAGCACCGTGTGGCGGATGATCCAGTGCGCGAGCCCGACCACGACGACCGCGACCAGCAGCAGGTTGGGGACGCCCGCCACCGCTCCGACGGCGAACGCGCTCAGCGCGGCGCCGGCCGAGGCGGGGAAGCCGCTGGAGACCTGCAGCACCACGCCGATGAGGATGGAGTTGACGGCCAGGGACGCCACGAACGCCGCGATGGACAACCGGACCACGGCGAAGCCGATGATCAGCCCGCCCAGCGCGCCCACGACCAGCGCGAGCCCGACGGCCGCCCAGACCGGGACTCCCGACGCGGCCGGGAGTTTCGTGGCGAGCACCGCGGCCAGCGCCATCCCGCCGGGCACCGACAGGTCGATGCCGCCGTGGGCGACGACGAGGGTCTGCCCGAGCGCGGCGATCGCCATCACCGCCGCGAACGGCAGCATGGACAGCACCGCGGATCCGGACAGGCTGCCGGGCGAGATGAGCGGGCTGGCGGCGAAGAGCAGCAGCGTGATCAGCCAGATGGAGGAGAAGCGACCGGCTCTGAGGCGACGCAGATCGATCAGTCCGCCAGGTCCGGCGCGCTTGGCCGGCGGCGAGGTCGTACGCCGAGACATTTACGAGTACCTCCGTGGAAATCCGCAGGGACCGCGGGTCCGTGCTCAGATGGCGGTGTAGCCGCCGTCTACGGCCACGTCCGCGCCGGTCATGAAGCTGGCGGCGGAGCTCAGCAGGAAGGTGACCACCTTGGCCACCTCGTGGGGGTCCGCCAGGCGGGCGATCGGGTGACCGGCGATGAGCCGCTGCCGGGCGGAGTCGGGATCGGGCTGGGATCCGAGGTAGGTGGCCAGCTGCTCGGTGGCGACCGATCCGGGGCTGACCACGTTGCACCGGATCCCCGCGGCGGCGTAGTCGACGGCGATCTGTCGGGACAGCTGCAGCACCGCTCCCTTGGAGGCGCAGTAGGCGGGCTGGCCGGGCAGGCCGACCGTGCCGGAGATCGAGGAGAGGTTGACGATCGATCCGGGCGTCCCCTGGGCGAGCATCGCGGTCACCGCCTGCCTGCACAGCAGGAAGGTGCCGGTCGCGTTGACCGTGATGACCCGGTTCCAGTCCTCAAGGGTGGTGTCGACCAGGGGTTTCGCCACGATCGTGGCGGCGCAGTTGACCAGGCCGTCGAGGCGGCCCCACCGGTCGGTGGCGAGCTTGACGGCGTCGGCGACCGCGTCCTCGTCGGTGACGTCCAGCCCGTGTGCCAGAGCGTCGTGCCCGCTGGAACGGAGTTCGGCGGCGAGCCGTTCCACGTGTTCGACGCGTTGATCCGTCAGGAGGACGGACGTGCCGGCCGCCGCGCACTCGCGCGCCGTCGCGGCGCCGATGCCGCCTCCGGCACCGCTGACGATCACTACTTCTGGCACGACTCTGCCTCTCTCCAGCGGAATGTCCGATTAGTCGGGTCACCATTGCATGCAGCGTGCAGCATGTCAACGACTTGACGTGCTGCATGCTGCATGCCACTCTGCCGGGTACGCACCCACCACCAGACCGAGGGATGGCACGTTGACCGGCTCACCTACCGCAAGCGGCATCCAGGTCGGGGTCGCGCAGATCAGCGTCGACCGGGCGGACGTGGCCGCCAACGTCGAACGGGTCATCGAGACCCTGCGGGCCGGCGCGGCGAGCGGGCATCAGCTCGTGGTCTTCCCCGAGTGCGTGCTCACCGGCTACCTGTTCGGCTCCCGCGCCGAGACGCGCGCCGCCGCGATCAGCGCCGCCGACCCCAGGATCGCCCGCATCGTGCGGGCCTGCGCGGAGAACGCCGTCCACGCGGTGGTGGGCCTGCTGGAGGAGGCGGACGGGCGGGTCCACAACTCGGCGCTGGTGCTCGGACCCTCCGGGATCATCGGCCGCTACCGCAAGCAGCACCTGCCCTACCTCGGCGCGGACCGGTTCGTCGACCCGGGCGCCGACGCCGCGCCCCGGGTGGCCGACACCCCCTTCGGCCGGGTCGGCGTGATGATCTGCTTCGACCTGCGCTTCCCCGAATCGGCCCGCGAGCTCGCGCTCCAGGGCGCCGACCTCATCGCGATGCCCACCAACTGGCCGATGGGGTCGGACCTGCTCGCCGACCACATGACGCGGGTGCGCGCGCTGGAGAACCTCGTCTATCTCGCGGTCGCCGACCGCGCCGACGCCGAGGCCGGCACCCGCTTCATGGGCAGGAGCCAGATCATCTCCCCCTCCGGGGAGGTGCTGGCCGACGCGGGCCAGGACGAGGGGCTGTTCGGGGCGTCGATCGACGTCCGGGTCGCCCGGACGAAGCGGCTGATCAAGAAGCCGGGCGAGTTCGAGCTGCCGGTGTTCTCCGGGCGCCGTCCCGAGATGTACGGCGAGCTCACCCGCCCGATGGCCACGGGTCAGTGACCGGCCAGTAATCGGATCGAACAGGAAGGCCGACATCACCATGTGTGGACCAGCGCTCATCAGCGAGGCGACCAGGGACAGGATCGCGGCGTACTGCGCGGAGTTCCGCCAGGTCACCCGCAGCCCTTTCGGTCCCGACGACGAGATCGGGATGCTCAACCTCATCACTCCCGAGGCGTCGCGTGAGGTGCTGAGCAGGGCGGACGGCGGCAGCGTCATCGACCTGTCGGTGGACTACTTCGTCGGCATGCCCTCGTGGACGAAGGCCGGCGACCCGAACTTCCAGCAGTGGATGACGCACACCCCCGCCGGCACGGTCCTCGACGACATCACCGGAGTGGGCCGCGAGCAGAACGAGCTGGTCTCCTACTCGGGCGACGCGATCTCGATGTACACCCACTGCGGGACGCACATCGACACCCTGAACCACTTCGGGTACAACGGCAAGATCTGGAACGGGTTCTCCGCCGAGGAGCACATCAGCTCCCGGCACTGGACCAAGTGCGGCGCGGACAAGATCCCGCCGATCATCGCCCGCGGCGTGCTGTTCGACATCGCCGCCCTGTACGACACCGACATCCTGCCCGACAACCACGGGATCGGCGCGGACGACCTGCGCGAGGCCATGCGGCGGCAGAACGTCGAGTTCCGGCCGGGTGACGTGGCGCTGGTCCGTACCGGCCGGATGCGCGCCTGGCCCGCGATCGACGCCTACATCGACAACAGCCCCGGGCTGAACCTGGAAGGGGCCGAGTTCCTCGCCCGGATGGGCGCGTCCGTCATCGGCGGGGACACCCTCGCCCTGGAGCAGATGCCCGGCGCGGACGAGGAGAACTGGCAGGTCGTCCACACCTATCTTCTGGGGGAGGCGGGCGTCCCCATCATGGAGGTGGTCGACTGCGAGCAGATCTCGGCCGAACGGCTCTACGAGTTCGCCTTCGTCGCGGCCGCCATGAAACTGCGCGGCGCCACCGGCGCCCCGATGCGCCCGCTCGCGATGCCGCTGCGCCCGTGATCCTTCCGGCCTTCTTCTTCCCCACCAGCCAGACCCCCGGAGGTCCCCATGCCCGCCCGACCGACTGAGTCGGCCATCGACCGGAGCCGTACTTCCTACGGCGACGACGGTTTCAGCACCTACCTGCGGCGTGCTTTCCTGGCCTCCAGCGGGTACGACGACGAGGCGCTGGACCGGCCGATCGTCGGCATCGCGGTGACCAAGTCCGACTACAACACCTGCCACCGCGACATGCCGGCGCTGCTCGACGCCGTCAGACGCGGCGTCCTGGAGGCCGGCGGCCTGCCCATGGACTTCCCGACCATCTCTCTCGGGGAGATCCTGACCTCCCCGACGACGATGCTGTTCCGCAACCTGCTCGCGATGGACACCGAGGAGATGATCCGCGCCCTGCCGATGGACGCCGCGGTCCTCCTCGGCGGCTGCGACAAGACGGTGCCGGCCCAGCTCATGGCCGCCGCCTCCTCCGACAAGCCGGTCCTGCTCGAAGTGGTCGGGCCGATGATGACCGGCAGCTGGCGGGGCGAGCGCCTCGGCGCCTGCACCGACTGCCGGCGCTTCTGGGGCAGGCACCGCGGCGGCGAGCTCGACGGGTCCGAGATCACCAGCGTCCGCAACGAGCTCGTCTCGACCGCGGGCACGTGCGCGGTCATGGGCACCGCGTCCACCATGGCCTGCCTCACCGAGACCCTCGGCATGATGCTGCCCGGCGGCGCCACCCCTCCTGCCGCCACCGGCGCCCGCCTGCGGCACGGCGCCGCGACCGGCCGCCGCGCCGTCGAGCTGGCCCGATCGGGCGGCCCCCTCCCCCGCGAGATCCTCACCCCGGCCGCGTTCCGCAACGCCGTCCGGGTGCTTTCCGCGATGAGCGGGTCGACGAACGCGCTGGTCCACCTGATCGCCGTCGCGCGGCGGGCCGGAGTGGACCTCACGCTCAAGGACTTCGACGTGATCGGCGCCGACGTGCCGTTCCTGGTCGACTGCAAGCCCGCCGGATCGGGATATCTGGAGGACTTCCACCGGTCGGGCGGGCTGCCGGCCCTGCTCAAGGTCCTCGAACCGCTGCTCGAACGGGAAACCGTCGGCGTCTCGGGCAAGCCGCTCGGCGCACTGATCGACGAGAGCCCCACGCGCGAGGACTGGCAGACGACGATCCGCCCGCTTGAGGACCCGCTCGGCGCGGCGGGCAGCCTCGCGGTGCTCCAGGGCACGCTCGCTCCGAGGGGCGCCGTCATCAAGTCGGCGGCCGCGAGCCCCCACCTGATGAACCACACCGGACCGGCCCTCGTCATCGACTCGGCGCAGGACGCCCAGCGGATCCTGGACGACCCGGATCTGGACGTCACGCCGGATCACGTCCTGGTGCTGCGCAACGCGGGGCCGATCGCGGCGGGCATGCCCGAGGCGGGCGCCCTGCCCATCCCCGCCAAGCTGGCCCAGGCCGGCATCAGGGACATGGTGCGGGTCTCCGACGCGCGGATGAGCGGCACCTCGTACGGCACCGTGGTGCTGCACTGCGATCCGGAGAGCGCCGCAGGAGGGCCGATCGCGCTCGTCCGCGACGGCGACCTCATCAGGCTGGACGTCGCGGCGCGGCGGCTCGACCTTCTCGTGGACGAGGACGAGCTGGAGCGCCGCCGCGCGGACTTCGTCCCGCCCGAGCTGCCCGCGAGGGGGTGGCGGAGGTTGTACGCGCAGACGGTGCTGCCGGCCAGCGAGGGCGCGGACCTGTCGTTCCTCTGACCGGCGGCCCTCTGGCAGGCGGCCCTCTGACCGGGGGCATTGCATGCCACATGCCGCATCTTCGTACTGAGTGATATCGTCTCGGCCGACCAAGGCGTTCTGGCGCTGCGCGGACCGACTGACCGGGAGCCAAGTCCATATGGAGCAGATCTCGACGGACCAGACGTCGCTGGCGGCCCAGACCTTCGAGGCGGTCCGCCGGGCCATCGTCACGGGTGAGCTGGCGCCTGGCTCGCTGCACTCCGTCGTGGAGATCGCCGCCCAGCTGGGGGTCTCGCGGACGCCCGTCCGTGAGGCCCTGCTGCAGCTCGCCACGCACGGCGTGGTCAGGTTCGAGCGGAGCCGGGGGGTGCGGATCCTCAAGATAGACACGCGCGACATCGAGGAGATCTACACGCTGCGCTACCTGCTCGAAGTCCCCTCGGCGTACCGCGCCGCGACCATGATGACCGAGGCCCAGATGGCGCCGTTCTCCAAGGCGCTCGAACGGATGCGGCAGGCCTGCGAGAGCGGCGACGAGCGGCTGTTCCAGGAGGAGGACGTGGCCTTCCACGAGATGATCCTGGAGGCCGCGGGCAACACGCGGGTGACGCAGTCCGTCGCGACGATGCGGGCGCAGATGGCCGCGCGCGGCCTGTCCACCACGAAGACGCGGACCCTGTGGGACATCTGGCGGGTTCACGAGCGCATCCTTGAGCGCATCCAGGCCCGGGACGACCAAGGCGCGGCCCAGGCCATGCGCGATCACCTCCTTGAGACGACGCGGCTGCTGCTGACCCAGTCGACCGGCGACCCGGAGGCCGGCGCCCGCTTCGCCCCGCCCGTGCTCCCCGTCTTCACCGACGACTGAGCTCGCCGACGGTCCGCTCTGCCGGCCGTCGGGCATTGCCGAGTCCTCACCGCACCGCCGATTTCTCTTTGCCGTCGCCCCGGGCAGGAACGAGGGGAGGCGACGGAGGGAGCGGTGGGATGCAGATCGTCGTGGACCTCACCCGCTGCCAGGGCTACGCGCAGTGCGTGTTCCTCGCACCAGAGGTGTTCCACCTGCACGGGGAAGAGGCGCTGCTGTACGACCCGGCCGTCCCCGAGGGCCAGGTCGAGCGGGTGCGCGAGGCCGCGGCGGCGTGCCCGGTCCAGGCCATCCTCCTCGGCGAGGAGGTGGGCTCAGGTGGCCGGTGATCCGCGCGAGGGCCGCATCGTCGTGGTCGGCGCGTCGCTGGCGGGGCTGCGAGCCGCGGAGACGCTGCGCGAACAGGGCTTCACCGGCTCGCTGACCGTGGTGGGGGACGAGCCGCATCCGCCCTACGACCGGCCGCCGCTGTCGAAACAGGTGCTGCTCGGTCAGGCGGCGGCGGACACGACGGGCCTGCCGATGCGGCGCGACCCGGACGCCGAATGGCTGCTCGGGGTGCCGGCCACCGGCCTGGATCCGCTCCGGAAGCGGGTGCTGCTGGCGGACGGCGAACGGCTCGATTACGACCGGTTGCTGATCGCGACCGGGACCCGGGCACGACCCTGGCCCAACCCGGACGAAGCGGCCCTGGACGGGGTGTTCACCTTGCGTACGTGCGACGACGCGGGGCGGCTGGCCGAGCGGCTGGCGGCCGGGCCGCGGCGGGTGCTGGTGATCGGCGGCGGCTTCACCGGATCGGAGATCGCCTCGGCCTGCCGCGAACGGGGACTGGAGGTGACGGTCACCGAACGCGGCCCGGCGCCTCTGGTGGGGGCGCTCGGCGGCACGCTGTCGAAGCTCGCCGCCGGGGTGCAGCGTGCCCACGGCGTGGACCTGCGCTGCGGGGTCACGGTGACCGCCCTGCGCGGGGACGGGAAGGGCCGGTTCGTCGGGGCTGAACTGTCCGACGGGGGCCGGGTCGACGCGGACGTGTGCGTCGTGGCGCTGGGGGCGGTCCGCAACGTCGAGTGGCTGGCGGACGCCGGGCTGGCGGCGGGTCCGCGCGGGGTGGCCTGCGACGCCGGGTGCCGGGCTTTCGACATGTACGGGATCGTCACCGATGACGTCTTCGTCGCCGGTGACGTCTCCCGTTTTCCGCATCCGCTGTTCGAGTACCAGTTGCTCTCGCTGGAGCACTGGGGCAACGCGGTGGCGCAGGCCGAGGTGGCGGCCCACAACATGATCAGTCCGGGGCCGCTGCGGCGTCCCCATCTGTCGCTGCCGGCGTTCTGGTCGAGTCAGTTCGGGCTCAACATCAAGTCGGTGGGCGTGCCCACGTTCTCCGACCAGATCGTGCTCGCGCAGGGGTCTCTGGACGAGCGCCGCCTGGCCGTGGTGTACGGCTACCGGGGCCGGGTGACCGCCGCGGTCACCGTCAACATGGCCAAGTCGCTCGAGTACTACCAGCACCTGATCGAGACGGCCGCTCCGTTCCCGCCGGGGCCTGGCGCGGCGGACCGGCCGCTCGCCGCGGAGCTGACGCTTCCCTCCGACGTGCCGGACCCGAAGAGGCTGTCGCACGGCCCGACGGTCGCGCTCACCGGTCATCTGCCGGACCGGCGGCTGACCTTGGTGCGGCATGCCTGATCGTTCCGTTCGTCCACGAGGAGCCGAGACACCATGACCGCCGACACCCTGCTGGAACGGATCACGGACTACGCCAGCCGCCCCGACCCTTACCCTCTGTACGCCGAGCTGCGCGAGGCCGGTCCCGTGGTGCGGCAGGCGGACGGCAGCCATCTGGTCGGCACCTACCACGAGGTCAACGCCCTGCTCCACGATCCGCGGGTGAGCGTCGATCCCCGTAAGGGCCTGGGCCATGACCCGGATCCGCCGGAGCGGGAGCAGCTCCCCTTTCTCGTCCTCGACGACCCCGCGCACCACCGGCTGCGGACGCTCGCCATGCGGCCGTTCGGACCGCCGCACAGCCCCGGCCGGGTCGACGCCATGCGCGGTCAGATCGCCGAGCTCACCGGGGAGCTGGTCGACGGGCTCCGCGACCGGGCGGAGATCGACCTCGTCGACGACTTCGCCTACCCTCTGCCGGTCACGGTCATCTGCCGGCTGCTCGGCGTCCCGCACGAGGACGAGCCGCTGTTCCGGCGCTGGTCCGACCTCATCGTCGCCTCGGCCGACGTCCAGCCGGGCGAGGAGGCCGCGGAGCGGGTTCGTACGGGCCGGCAGGCGCGGATGGAGATGGGCCGCTACCTGGTGGATCTCGCCGAGCAGCGCCGCGGGGGCTCCGGCGACGACCTGCTGTCCGCCTTCGTCAACGAGCCGGACCCGGCCCTGCGGCTGACGCGGGAGGAGCTCGCGGAGACCGCCGTCCTGCTGCTCATCGCCGGTCACGAGACCACGGTCAACCTGATCACCAACGGGGTTCTGACGCTGCTGCGCCATCCTGACCAGCTCGACCGGCTGCGCCGGGACCCGGGCCTGCTGCCCGGCGCGGTGGAGGAGCTGCTGCGCTACGAGCCTCCGGTTCATCTGCGCCGGCGCGTCCCCCTCGTCGACCTCGACATCGCCGGCTCCGTCGTGCCCAGAGGCGAGCCGCTGATCCTCGTGATCGCGTCGGGCAACCGCGACCCCAGGCGCTTCCGTGACCCGGACCGGTTCGACCCCGCCAGGGAGGACAACCAGCATCTCGGCTTCGGCGGCGGCATCCATCTCTGTTACGGCGCGCCGCTGGCCCGGATCGAGGCCCAGGCCGCGCTGAGCGCGCTGATCCCCCATCTCGAGGCCGTCACCCTGGTGGAGGACCCGCCGCCCTACCGGCGCAACGCGATGCTGCGCGGCCCCCGGCACCTGCCCCTGCGGGTGCGGCAGCCGGCCTGACGGTGATCCGGTTCAGCCGGTCGGGTGGAGGCGGACGCAGCAGTGCTCGGGCGTGGGCTCCAGGCGGGCGGTGACGTCGGTCGCGGCCAGCCCTTCGAGCAGGCCGGTCAGCAGGCACAGGTTCATGCCGCAGACCATCGCGGTGTGCTGCCGGGCCAGGCTGTGGAAGGGGCAGTTGACCAGGGCGATGGTGTCGCCGGTCGCGCGCGGCTCGTAGCCGAGGGCCTCCAGGGCCTGCACGAGCCCGGTACGGGTGCCGCGCGCCGGAGCGTCGCGGCCGAGGTCGTGGCCCAGCTCGCGGGCGCGGCGGTCGAGCACGTCGCGCGGCGGCTCCCCCGAGGTCTGGGCCTCCTGGAGGGCGTCGGCGAGCAGGCGGGCGGCCAGCTCGTAGTGCCGGTCCGGCAGGGAGACGGCGATCTGCCCGGGCGCGCGGCGGTAGAGCTTGGAGGGACGGCCGGCGCCGGGGCCGGTGCGGCCGGTGCGGCGCTGGTAGACGGCTTCGAGCAGCCCTTCGGCCACCAGTTTGTCGAGGTGGAAGGAGACGGTGTTGCGCGGCGTCTGCACGGCGTCGGCGGCCTGGTCGCGGCTCACCGGAGCGGGCTGCCGCACCACGAACTCGTACAGGCGGCGCCGGGTCGGCTCGTCCAGCGCCGCGATGGCGGAGATGCGTGCCTGCCATGCGCCGTTGATCTCGCCCATCTCTAAAACCCATTTCTGTTGACTAAATCGCCGATCCTCTTCTAATGTTAACGAAAGTCGTCGATAGAAGAAGGGGATGGCGTGATGCGGGACGCGTACGACGGGCGGGCGGCATGAGCGAGACCCTCACGGCTCCCGACCAGCCCGACCAGCAGCAGCGGCGCCTGCGGGTGGTCCGCGGTGGCGCCGGCGTGGACGTCGAGGCCGCGCAACGGGCGGTGGCCGACCTGCTGACCGCGCTGGGCCGGGACGCCGAGTCCGAGCACCTGGCCGACACGCCCAGGCGGGTCGCGCACGCGTACGCCGAGCTGCTGGCGCCGCGCGAGTTCAACCTGACGACCTTCCCCAACGAGGAGGGATACGACGAGCTCGTGCTGGCCCGCGACATCCCGGTGCAGTCGTTGTGCGAGCACCATCTGCTGCCGTTCCAGGGCGTGGCGCACGTGGGCTACCTGCCCGGTGACCGCATCCTGGGACTGTCGAAGCTGGCCCGCGTCGTCGAGCTGTTCGCCCGCGACCTGCAGGTGCAGGAGCGGCTGACCAAGCAGGTGGCCGACTGGCTGCAGCAGCACCTGGAGCCCAAGGGGGTCGGCGTGGTGATCGAGGCCGAGCACCTGTGCATGTCGATGCGCGGCGTACGCGTGCGCGGGTCACGTACGGTGACCTCCGCCCTGCAGGGGCTGCTGCGCGAGGACGCGCGCTCCCGGCAGGAGTTCTTCGCGCTGTCCGGGGTCCACTGAGCCGGGCCTCCCCCACACCCACGCGTTGCCGAACGAACGGACAGGAGATCGACGATGCCGGCCACTTTTGTGATCGCCGGAGGCGGACTCGCCGCGGCCAAGGCCGCCGAGGCCCTGCGCGCGGAGGGCTTCGACGGCGCGATCGTCCTCGCCGGACGCGAGCCGCACCTGCCCTACGAGCGGCCCCCGCTGTCGAAGGGCTACCTGCAGGGCGGCGACGAACGACAGAAGATCTTCGTGCACGACGCGGACTGGTACCGCGACCACGCCGTGGACCTGCGCACCGGAGTGTCGGTCACGGGCATCGACCCGGCCGCCCACCAGGTGACGCTCTCCGGCGGCGAACGCCTCCGCTACGACAAGCTCCTGCTGGCCACCGGCGCCACCCCACGCCGCCTCACCGTGCCCGGCCACGACCGCGGGAACGTGCTGTACCTGCGTACCGTGGACGACTGCGACCGGCTGCGCGCCACGCTCTCCGCCGCCGGGCGCATCGCCGTCGTCGGCGCGGGCTGGATCGGCCTGGAGACCGCCGCCGCGGCCCGCGCGGCCGGCGTCGAGGTCACCGTGATCGAGCAGGAGCGGCAGCCGCTGCTCGGCGCCCTCGGCCCCGAGATCGGCGCCGTCTTCACGGCCCTGCACCGCGAGCACGGGGTCGACCTGCGGCTCGGCGCCCGCCTCGCCGAGATCACCGAGACCGGCGTACGCCTGGCCGACGGCACCCACCTCGAAGCGGACGCCGTGGTGGCCGGCATCGGCGCCGTCCCCGACACCGAACTGGCCGCCGCCGCGGGCCTGACGATCGACAACGGCATCAAGACCACCGCCGACCTGCGCACCAGCGACCCCGACATCTTCGCCGCCGGTGACGTCGCCAACGCCTACCACCCCCGTCTGGGCCGGCACGTCCGCGTCGAGCACTGGGCCAACGCACTCAACCAGCCCGCCGTCGCCGCCCGCGCCATGCTCGGCCGCGAGGCCGTCTACGATGAGCCGCCCTACTTCTACACCGACCAGTACGACCTGGGCATGGAGTACCTCGGCCACGTCCCGCCCGGCGTTCCCCACGATGTCGTCATCCGTGGGGATGTGGCCACGCGGGAGTTCCTCGCCTTCTGGCTGCGCGACGACGACACGGTGCTCGCGGCGATGAACGTCAACATCTGGGACCAGGGCGACCAGCTCAAGGCCCTCGTCCTGGCCGGCTCCCCGGTGGACCGGAGCGCGCTGGCCGATCCCGCGGTTCCGCTGGACCGGCTGCACCGACCACGAGCGCGCTGAAAAGGAAAGCCGCCGGCCCGGCCGGCGATCGACCCGGAATTACACCGCGACCGAATGAGCTTGCGGCGGCTCAGAGATTCTGATATCCGACCGAGATCGGCCACGAGGTGCCACTGCATTTAGCATTTGATTTAACGGAATTGGCAACCCAGGGGCCGTACACCGTGGTGTAGGCGCCACTGCTGGCCTGGCAGAAGAGCACGACCCGCGTCTGAGTCACTCCGGTGCCGCTGCACAAGGCCCAGCCGGTGCCGCCGGGAGTGCCGATCTGGGCGTCGGTGCTGCAGGTCGCCGCCTGAGCGGGCGCAGCCGGTGACAGGAGAGTCGTCGCGGCGGCGATCCCCGCCGCCGCGGCCGCCGAAACGGCGAACTTCTTGATGCGGCCCATAAGCTACCTCCTTCGGTGTCGATCTTCCGGCTTGATCGTAACCACAGCTTTCATAGATATCCATAGGGAATGACCCGCGTTTTTGAGCGGCTATTTTACGGGCCGACCGCAAGACAGTGGTTTATGGTCCGGAAAAAGAAATGGCACGCGAATAACCCGGATCCTGTTCCATCGTGCTGCCGTCTGGCCACCTTCCACGTCGGCGGTCCGGCGCTGGGCCCGATGGAGCGTGACAGGATCACATCCGTCCGCGACTGAGCTGGTCACGGTCGGCCCGGTGTCCGCGGCGGCGGGCTTCATGCCGTAGAGCCTTACACGGATACCTACTGTCGAGGGTCGGTCGTCGCGGGGCCGGCTGGGGCGGCGGGGGTTCGAGGCCATGTCCAGGCGGAGCGCAGGATGAAGGCCAGGAGCAGCACCTCGATTCCGATGGAGAGGCCGTAGAAGGGGGCCCAGTCCCAGGACTCCCCTACCGCGTTGAACACCGAGTAGGGGATGTAGAGCGATGCGACGACGAGGTTCGTGGCGCGGTTCACCCGGGCGGGCAGCGTCATGGAGAGCATCACCATCAGGGCCGGGATCGCCACGGACGCGAGCATGACGGTCAGCCACGTCGCGCTGATGTCGAACTCGAAGACGACGCCAGCCAGGATGTTGCCGACGGTGCCGGGCTTGTAAAGGTGGAAGTAGTCGACGTAGATGTAGAGGAACATGAAGCTGGTCCATGCGGCGGCGAGCTTGACCTGCACGGGGACCGGCGGGGTGTCGAGCAGGTTCGGGGTTTTCGTCCGGATGGTCATCGGTTCTTCTTTCGAGAGGAGCGGTCCGTCCGCCGGAGTGGCGGCAGGTTGGGGCGTACATACGCACCCGACGTGCCCGTGACCAGCACCGTCTGGCCCGGTTGAACGTTCGCGATACTGGCGCGTCCACGACCGACAGGTTGGCGGGCGCGGACAAGAGGTTGTCCGCCGGGACGCAGGCGGACTCCGCGAGCGTTCCAGCGGTGCTCTGGCCGAACACCTCGTCGCCGGGGGCGGAGAGCGGTGACATTCTTCCCGACCGCTGCCGCCGTGCCAGCGGGGTCCCTGCCGGCGATGCCGTGGCGTGGCCCGGCACCAGGCGTGCTCCGGCATTCGGTCCCTGTTCGACTCCCACAGAAACCTCCTCACGTCCCAGCTACGACTCTTTTCGTACACCGTACGTCGTACGCCGTACTACGCTCGTACGATGTACGATGACCTCACGTTGAACGCTTGTCAAGCCGTTCGAGGGAGCGAGGAGACCCGTTGTCTGCAAGGGAACGACGCCAGGTCGCGTCAGATGCGGGGCTGAGCAAGAAGCGGGTGGTGGCCGAGGCGGTCCGGCTCGCCGACCGCGAGGGGGTCGGCGAGCTGAGCATGCGCCGGCTGGCTGCCTCGCTCGGCGCGGGCGCGATGTCGCTCTACTACTACGTGGCGAGTAAGGAGGAGTTGCTGGACGCCATGATCGACGTCGTGTTCGAGGAGATCGAGCTCCCACCTGAAGAGACCGACTGGCAGTCAGCGATGCGACGTCGGGCGATATCCGCCCGACAGGTTCTCGCACGCCACCCGTGGGCGATCGGCCTGATGGAGTCGCGGACATCGCCGGGGCCCGCGAACCTCCGCCACCGCGAAGCGGTCACCGCCTGCCTGCGGAAGGCTGGCTTCCCGGTCTTGATGGCGACGCACGCCAACTGGTTGCTCGACAGCTATGTGTACGGTTTCGCCCTGCAGGAAGCCAGCCTGCCGTTCGGCACCGCCAAAGAGCTCGCGGACATGACCGAGGACGTCTTCCTGCCCCAGCTTCCCCCTGACGAGTTCCCCTACCTCAACGAGTCCGCCGCAGTGCTCGCCGCTGCCGGCTACGACCCTGCGGAGGAGTTCACCTTCGGCCTCGACCTCGTCCTGGCCGCCCTCGAGGCCCTGAGAGTGCCTACGTGAGCCTCCATCCGTGATGTCGTTATGTGATCGTGTGGATTTGTAGTGTCACCGCCAGTCTGCGGATCCAGTTGTGCTGGACACCCCAAGCGTCCACGACCGGCCGGGACGTCGCTGAGAAGGTGCCGGGACGCAACCCCGCCGACAAAGGCTTCGTGCCCCAGCCAAAACGATGGGTCGTCGAGCAGACCTACGGAGTCTTGATGTTCCACCGGCGCCTGATCCGCGTCTACGTGGAGAAGCAGGTGTGGCGTCCAGCGGGTCGAGGAACCGGCGTAAGGGACCACTACTTCTCACGATGTAGTCGCGGCGGAGTCCTGCTCCCCCGGTGCCAGGCAGAGGTGTCTTCCGAGGCAGGACGACCTCTGACCTGGTCGCGGGCCACGATGTCCGGCATGTACGCGATCCGACTCCACCCCGGCCGGGGACGGTGCTCCCACCGTCACGGGCGGCCGAGTGGGGCCGGGGTGCGGAAAGCACGCTCGCTTTCATGGACGACGAAAGGACGAACGGCGTGAAGATGCAACTGATGGCATGGGCCGGCGCGGCCGTGCTGGGGGTCGGCGCGGGCACGGTGACCGCGGTGCCCGCCTCCGGCCAGCCGGCACTCGTGCCGGCCGACGCCACGAGCTCGACGGCCGGCGTCGAGCCCGCGCGGCTGAAGTCCGCTCTGGACGACGTCCACCGCGCGGGCATGCCCGGTCTGTTCGCCGAGGTGCGCGCCGACGGGCAGGTGTGGCGCGACGCCTCCGGGGTCGCCGATCTGAAGACCGGCCGTCCCGTCGCGCCCGGCATGCTGCATCGTGTCGGCAGCCTCGCCAAGACGTTCGTCGCCGCCGCGGTCCTGCAGCAGGTCGAGAAGGGGCGGGTCGAGCTCGACGCGCCCATCGGCCGCTATCTGCCGCGCCTGGTTCCTGGCGAACGCGGCAAGAAGATCACGGTGCGGATGCTGCTCAACCACACCAGCGGCATATCCGAGTACCTCGGCGTCGCGTTTCCGTCCCTCCAGAAGTTTCCCTCTCTGCCGGACATGTCGCCCAAGAGTCTGGACGACAACCGGTTCAGGCGGTTCACCCCGCGCGAGCTGATCGAGATGGGACTCAAAGCCCCCGCCGTCGGCACGCCCGGAGCATCGCCAGGGGTGTACGCCAACACCAACTACCTGATCCTCGGCGAACTCCTGGAGAAGGTGACCGGCACCACCGCCGAGCAGTACATCACCCGCAACGTCATCGAACGCGCCGGCCTGCGGCACACCATGTTCCCGACGGGACCGCGGATCAAGGGACCGCATTCACGGATGTACGAGGCGTTCTTCGGCCTGATCGACCCGCCGCGCGACTACAGCGTCTACGACATGTCCTGGACGGGGGTGGGGGCCTCGCTGGTGTCGACCGTGGGGGACCTCAACCGCTTCTTCGGCGAGCTGCTCGCCGGCCGGATCGTCAAGCCGTCGTCGCTGGCCCAGATGCAGCGCACCGGCCCGGTCATCAGCCAGTCCGGGCAGAAGATCTCCTACGGTCTCGGCCTCCACGTTCTCGAGATTCCGGGTTGCGGCACCTTCTGGGGCAACGACGGGACGGTCTGGGGCGCCCAGACGGAGACCTGGATCCGCGCCGACGGCAGGCGTGGGATCTCCGTCGCGATGAACCTCGTACGGTGGAACAAGATGGATTCTTCGGGCACGCCGCAGCGCCACCCCATCGACGACGCGCTGTCGGCCCTGAAGCGGCAGGCGCTGTGCGGCGACGCGGACGCCCCTGCCGAAAACGCCTCATAGGACTCGCCCGACGCCGCCGCCGAGTGGGTGTGCCGGGACAGCGGAACCGCCCACCTCCCGCCTGGGCTACGGGGCCGGCATCGGGCTCGTCCTCCACTGGTCGAGGTGGGCTTCGATGAACTCGCGTATCGGCGTGGGCTCACGTCCGGTGATCTGCCGCACGGCCGCCGAGAGTTCGCCGAAGCCGCCGTGTCGGACGCGCTGGTAGAGGTCGTCGAGGATGTCCGCCGTCCAGGGGTCGAGGCCGTGGAGGGTCTCCCGCGGGGGCGGGTCCTCGGCGCGGATCTGGTGGCCCAGGCGCACGGAGAGCTCCCGCGCGACGGACGCGACCGGAACCGCCTCCGGGCCGGTGATCGTGTACGCCCGGCCGTGGTGATCCTCCGGCGCGTCGAGTGCGGCCACGGCGACGTCGGCGATGTCGCGTACGTCCACCCACGCGATCGGAGCACCACCCGAGGGCAGGCTCAGGACGCGGTCGTCCCGTACGGCGTCGCGATAGAACCGCGGATCGGTCAGAACCTGGTGGAACCACGACGGGCGGAGCAGTGTCCAGGAAGCGGCCCGAGAGACGACCGCGTCCTCGACCCGGCGCGTCCAATGGTCCGGCGAGAGGGTTTCGGCCCCCTGCTCCGACAGCAGGACGACATGCGCGGCCGGATTCACCTCGACCAGGCCGGCGACGAGTTCGGGAGCGGCGGGAAGGTCGGGGCGCATCAGGTAGATCGCGTCCGCGCCGGCGGCCGCCTCGCGCCAGGTCACCCGGTCGTGCCAGTCGAACCGGACCCCATCGGTCCCGGTCGCCGGCGCCCCGACGGGCTGCGACGACCCGGCGCGGACGAGGATCCCGGAGCGGCGCAGCCGGGCGGCCACCTCGCGTCCTGTCTTGCCCCGGGCCCCGGTCACCAGCACCGTGCGGGTCATGCCTGCTCCTGGAGCCGGACGACGGCCTTGCCGACCGTGGCCGCCCCGCTGTGCAGCAGGCCCAGCAGGGCTTCGGGCACCCGCTCGATGCCGTCCAGCACCGTCTGCCGGTGGACGATCTCGCCCGAGCGCACCCAGGCGCCCACCTCGGCGCGGAAGGCGGGCATCTGGTCCTGGTGGTCGGTGACGAGGAATCCGCGCGCGGTCGCCCGCTTGGTGACCAGCTCGTACAGGTTCCGCACGCCGTACGGCTCCCGGCCGTCGTACTGGCTGGCCATCCCGCACAGGGCCAGCCGGGCGCCGATCCCGAGGTGGCCGATCGCGGCCTCCAGCTGGGCGCCGCCGACGTTGTCGAACACCACGTCGATGCCGTCCGGCGCGGCCTGTGCGAGGTGCTCACCGGCCGGCCCGTCGTGGTAGTCGAAGGCGGTGTCGAAACCGAGGTCGTCCACCAGGTGACGTACCTTGGCGGCTGATCCCGCGCTGCCGATCACCCGCTTGGCCCCGCGCAGCCTGGCGAGCTGACCGGCGATGCTCCCGACCGCTCCGGCCGCTCCCGTGACGAACACCGTGTCGCCGGGTCGTACCGACGCCACCTGGGTGATGCCCAGCCACGCCGTCAGGCCCGTCACACCGAGCACCCCGAGGAAGACCTCGGCGGGCAGATCGCCGGTGTCGAGCGGGACGATCCCGGCCGCGTCGGTCACGGTGGCCTCGCGCAGGCCCAGGAAGTGCTCGACCACCTGGCCCGGCTTGACGCCGTCGGCGCGGGACTCGGCGACCACGCCGACCGCTGCGCCCTCCAGCGGCGCGTTCAGCGGGAACGGAGGGATGTAGGACGGGCGGTCGTCCATCCGGCCACGCATGTACGGGTCCACCGACAGGTGGGTGTTGCGGATCAGGACCTGGCCGGGCCGCAACTCGGGGATCGGGGCTTCGACCAGCGCGAAGTCGTCGGCTGACGCCTGCGCCTGCGGCCGTCGGGTCAGGTGCCACTCTCGTGCTCGTCCCTTGCTGGTGACCATCGTCAGGACACTCCTTCGCCAGATGCTTGATTCAATCAAGCACGTAGCTTGGCACAGATACTTGAGTGCATCAAGTTCTTGCTAGGATGGCGCCATGGCCATACCGACGGGGCCCGTCACCGCGTCGACGGACGCCGAACGGGCGATGTTCGACTTCGTTGACGCCTACGATCGCGCCTACGAGAACGCCGCCCTGGAGCACGGGCTGAGCGTGGCCCAAGCCTGCGTGCTCGGGCGGCTCGCCCGGCAGGTCGGGATGCGGGAGCTGGCCGACGAGCTCGGCTGCGACGCGTCCAACGTCACGCAGATCATCAGCAGGCTGGAGGCGCGCGGCCTCGTCCGCCGTCAGCCTCACCCCGACGACCGCCGCTCCCGGCAGATCGTCCGGACCCCGGAGGGCGCCCTCCTCTACGCCGCCTTCGAGAAGTCCTTCGAGTTCGCCCGGTCCGCCGCCGCCAATCTGACCGCCCGCGAGCAGGACCAGCTAACCGCTCTGCTCCGCAAGGCCCTCCACGGACCACGGGATCCGGACGCCTGACCGGACGGCCCCTCGTCCCCCATCCGAAAGGACCACTGTGGTCACCATCCGTCGAGCCACCCCTGACGACGCCCCCACCGTGTACGACCTCATCCACGGCCTCGCCGAGCACCAGGACCAGTCCTGGGGCGTCACGGTGAGCGTCGACGACCTGAAGCGGATGCTGGCCCGTCCGGAGATCACGTACCTGATCGCCGAGCGGGACGGCCGGGCCGTCGGCTACGTCTCCTGGCTGGAACGCGTCAGCTTCTGGTCCGGGCAGGACTACCTCCACCTGGACGACCTGTACGTGACCGCCGCCGAGCGGGGCCACGGCGTGGGCGAGCAGCTCATGCGGGCGGCAGCCGAAGCCGCGGGCGGCAAGGTGATCCGCTGGGAGGTCGCCGAGGCCAACACGGCGGCACACCGCTTCTACCAGCGCATCGGCGCCACCCTCACGAGCAAGAAGATCGCCCGCTGGCAGCCCGGCTGAGGCGCGATCGCGCTGACGACCGGCTGCGCGCCCCCTGTCAGCGGCGCATCTGCGCGCTGTCAGCGCCGCTGACCATCATCGTCCTCAGCACCGATCACCTGACCCGTAGCTGAGGAGAACCCGACATGATGACCTTCGCCGCGATCCTGCAACTGCTCGTCGCCCTGGCCTTCGTGAGCATCCCGCTGGTCCGTCACCGCTTCGGCGGCAGCGCGAAGGCGAACGCCGAGGCGGAGCTGCGTCGCCAGGGCGTTCCCGTCACCGTCCTGGCCGAGAACAAGCTCAGCTTCGACGCCAGCGGACACGAGACGGCGGTCCCCCTCACCGTCGCCGGCGTCATGCTGGTCGTGGCCACGCTCAATCTGCTGGCGAACCCCTGGGGAGAGACGCTGACCTGGGTCTTCCAGTCGATCGTGCTCGCCGGCAACGTCCTCATCGTGTACAGCAACCTGACCGCGGCGAAGTCCGTCCAGGCCGCCTTCGAGCGCAAGGGCGACCCCATGTTGCAGCGCATCGACGTCCGGGCGCTGCTCAAGGCGGCGGAGAAGGGCTTCCCCGCCTGGGTGTGGGTCCTGCAGAACGTCCGGAACGTCGTGGTGTTCGCCGGCTCCGCCCTGGCCCTGGTGGCGGCCGCGGTCGCGTAGCGGCCGGGTCACCGGGGTCCCGGGTCCTGTCCCTGGACCTCGGCCAGCCGGTCGATCGCCTGCTGCCGGGGCAGGTCGGCGCCCTCGCGATAGGCCGCGCGGTAGCCGTCCTCGCCCAGTCGCCCGACCAGCTCGCCGATCACGGCGCGGATCTCGGGATCGCCGTGATCGAGCACCCCCTTGATCCTCTCGCTCATGCCCAGCGCGCCCGCCGCGCCCTTCGCGTCGCCCTCCAGGGCGAGCAGCCTGCCCAGCCACTCGCACGCGGTGGCGAGCTGGCCGGGGTTCCCGTAGGCGAAAGAGCCCTGCACGGCCTGCGGGAGCAGCGCGCGCGCCCGCGCCGCCGCGCCCTCGGCCAGCAGGAGCGACACCCGTTCACCTGCGATCAGCCCCCGGACGATGTCCTCGGGCAGCGGCGTGCGATGGGCGAGCGTCTCCAGCCGGTCCAGCACCTGGTGGGCCCGCCGGTACTCGCCCGACCGGCGGAACACCGCCGCCTGATGGTTCATGAGCGTGGTCTCCAGGCGTCGCAGGCCGCGCTCTCTGGCCTGGCGCAGACCGGCCTCGATGTCCCGCAGGGCGCCGTCCAGGTCGCCGCTGCGGGCCCGGGCGGCCGCCAGCCGTCCCTTGGACCAGGCCAGATGCTCTTCCGTGCCGAGCTCGGAGCTGATGACCACGGCCCGCTCGGCGGCCCCGATCGCCTGCTCGTAGTTGCCGCGGACGTCCTCGTCCATGCTGATGGCCAGCAGGGCCATCACCATCCCCCAGCGATCGCCGACCTGCTCGAAGGCCCGTAACGCCTCCCGCCGCTCCTGCGCGCCGGTGGTCATGTCCCCCTGCTGGGTACGGACGAAGTCCTGCGCCCACAACGCGCTGGCCCGTACCCACGGGTCAGGAGAGTTCAGCGCGTGCTCCAGCTCGGCCTGGCCCTGGTCGGTGGAGGCGAGCCGGGACAGCCGGAACAGCGGCACCGCCGGATGGAAGCTCAGCGCCCGCCGGTCCAGGCTGGGCGGCTGCCGATCCGCTCGCCCGTCGATCCCCACCCCCTGGACCACCTGGAAGGCCGCCCGCACGTCCGCCGGCAGCTCGTCGCCGAACGCCAGCACTTCGGTGACGTACGTCTCGAACTGGCGGCTCATGCCCCTGATGCCCCAGTACCAGAACAGCGCACGCACGAATCTCGACGTCGTGAGCGCGTCGCGGGCGGCGAGCGCCCATCGCAGCGCGTGGATCAGGTTGTCGTGTTCAGCGTCGAACACGCTGATCGCGCGGAGCTGCTCGCCGGTGCGCAGCAGCGGCTCGTGCTCCTCGGCGAAGGTCAGGAAATATTCGGACAGCCGCCGGGCGACGTCGTCTCCCGACTCGGCCAGCCGGTCCGCCATGTAGGCACGTACGGTCTCCAGCATGCGGTAACGTCCGGAAACCTCCTGAACGATGGACTTCTCCACCAGCGAGCCGATCACCTGCAGCACCTCGACGGCGGGAAGCGCGTCGTCGGCGCAGATCGCCTCCAGCGCCGGCAGGTCCGCCCCGCCGGGGAACGCCGACAGCCGCCGGGCCAGCGTCCGCTCCGCGTCGTCCAACAGGTCCCAGCTCCACTCGACCATGGCGAGCAGCGTGCGCTGGCGCGGAAGCGCGGTCCTGCTGCCCGAGGTCAGCAGCCTGAACCGGTCGTCGAGCCGCCGCACGATGTCCTTGACGCTCATCACGCGCAGTTTCGCGGCCGCCAGTTCGAGCGCCAGCGGCATGCCGTCGAGCCTGCGGCAGATCTCCACCACGTCGTCCACCGTGGTCTCGTCGAGGGCGAAGCCGGGCCGGACGCCACTCGCGCGGTCGGCGAAGAGCCGTACCGACGCCGCCTGCCCGGCCTCGGCCGGGTCGGTGTCGGCGGCGGGCAGGTCGAGCGGCCCGAGGTGGCACAGCGTCTCCCCGTTGATCGCGAGGGCCTCCCTGCTGGTGGCCAGGATCTTCAGGTGCGGGAGCCGTACGAGCAGCTGTTCGGCCAGGTCGGCGGCGGCCTCGACCAGGTGCTCGCAGTTGTCGAGGAGAAGCACGCCCCCGCCGGCGTCGAGCAGGTTCGCGATGCGGTCGAGCGGGGTGGCCTGCTGGAGCCGCCCGTTGTCGTAGAGGCGGCTGTCGGAGGAGCTGAGCACGCCGAGGACGGCGTCGGCCAGCCGGCCCGGCTCGCTCACGCCGGCCAGCGGCACGAACCACACGCGCTCGCGCAGTTCCGACGCGGCCTCCAGCGACAACCTCGTCTTGCCGGCGCCGCCAGGGCCGACGACGGTGACCAGCCGCCCCTCTGCCAGCAGCTCCGCCACCTGCCGCAGCTCGGCTTCCCGGCCGAAGAACCTGGTCAGCCGGGCGGGCAGGCGGCTCGGCTCGGCCTCCACCCGCGCCACCGGCCGGTCCAGCTCCCCGCGCAGCAGGGCGAGATGAACCTCCGCCAGCGCCCGTGAGGGGTCCACGCCCAGCTCGTCGCCCAGCCTGGCGCGGATCTCCTCGTAGACCGCGAGCGCGTCCGACTGGCGTCCGGCCGCCGACAAAGCCCGCATCCTCAGCTCGGCCAGCCGTTCACTCAGCGGATGCTCCGAAGCCGCCGCGCCGAGGTCCGCCAGCACCTCCGCGTGCCGGCCGAGCCGCAGCTCGGCGTCGAAACGGTCCTCGGCCGCCCCGGCGAGCAGGTGGTGCAGCCGGGTGGCGCTGTTACGGGCGAACGCGGCCTCCTGGACGTTCTCCAGCGCCCTCCCCCGCCACAGGCCGAGGGCGGCGCGCAACGCGGCGGCGGCCTCCTCGGGCCGGTTCGCGGCCAGCTCGCGCCGACCCTGCGCGGCCAGATCCTCGAACCGGTACGCGTCCACGTCCTGAGCAGCCACCGGCAGCCGGTAACCGCCGGCCACCAGCTCCACCGTCCCCGCCTCGCCCAATGCCCTGCGCAACCGGGACACCAGCCCCTGCAGCGCGCTGGTGGCGCCCGCCGGCGGCTCGTCGTCCCACAAGTCGGTGATCAGCGCGTCCGCGCTCACTGGGCGACCGGCCGCCAGCGCGAGCCTGGCCAGCAGCGTTCGCAGCCGCATGCCGCCGATGTCGATCGGTCTCCCGTCCGCGGCCAGTACCTCCACCGCGCCAAGCAGCACAATTTGCACCCCGAAAGCCTCTCAGACCCGCAGCGAAGCTCGGCACTGCAGCCGCTTGGCTCAGACGGGTCAGCGGCGCACCCGACAGCGCAGGTGAAGCACCCGGTTGCCCTGGATCACCACGTCAGGGTCCTCCAACAGGTGCTGCGCGTGGACCGACCCGAAGTAGCGCTTGCCGGACCCGAACACGACGGGCACGACGTCCATGCGCACCTCGTCGACCAGGCCCGCGGCCAGCACCTGGCCACCGACGTCGCCGGCGGCGACCTCGATCAAGCGGTCACCCGCGAGCTCCCGCGCCTTGGCCACGGCCGCCTCGACGCCGTCGGCGAAGTGAAACGGCGCCTCGGGGTCCCAGCCTTCGGGCTGCGGCCGGTGCGTCACGACGACCACGTGGTCGATGCCGCTCGGCGGCTTGCCGCCCCAGCCCTCCGTCAGGTCGAAGACGTGGCGGCCGACGATCGTGACGCCGATCTGGTCCCAGTACGCCCGGGTGTAGTCGTAGGAGGTCCGCGACACCTTCAGCTGGCCGCTCTCGTCCAGCGGGACGTCACCGCTGGACAACCAGTCGAACAGCGGTCCGGGCTGGTCGTTCTCGTCCGCGACGAAGCCGTCCAACGACACCGAGCTGTACATGACGACCTTGCCCACGGACCTCTCCTCTGCTTCGGGGTGCCCCAAATTAGCGTGTCGTGCGCTGTCGCTCTTGTAAGAAATCAATCGGCCGGCAGCGGCCAGCCGTTCATCACGTGGCCGGGGTGTTCGCGCAGGAACCGCCGCCGGACCTCGACGTACCGGGTCGGCGTGAGCCCGGTGAACGCCCGGAACTCGTGGCCGAAGTGGGCCTGGTCGAAGTAGCCCGCGCCGCCCGCGAGCTCGCTCCAGTCGATCGGCCCGGCGGGGTCGATCGCGAACACGGTGGCGGCGAAGCGGTGGCTGCGGGCCAGCCGCTTCGGCGTGACGCCGACGAGCTCCTTGAACCGCCGTGCCAGATGGGTGCTGCTGACACCGGCCGCCACGCTCAGGTCGCCGATCGCCACCGCCCCGCCGGCCGCCGCGATGACGCCGCTCGTGCGGCGGACCAGCTCCAGGCCGGCGGTCTCGCGCAGCCGTCGCATCAGCTCCCGCTCGAGCAACGTCAGCATCTCGTACGGTCCGTCCGCCGCGGCCAGCCGCTCGCGCAGCTCAGCGATGGCGGCCCGGCCCCAGACCTGCTCCACCGTCACCGGCCGGTCACACAGCTCGGCCGCGGGCATCGGCAGGAACGGCGCCAGCCCCCACGGCTTGACGTGCGCGCCGACGGACCGGGTCCCCGGCGGATAGCCGAACTCGAAGGCGCGGGTGGGCGTGGTGACCACGCAGCCGTCGGCGTACTCGGCCGTCTCGACGCCGGTGCCGGCCCGGATGCGGAACGGCGCCCCCAGGTTGACGATGAGCAACGCCGCCGGCATCGGCGGCAGCGTCAGCCGCGCGTACGGCGGCGCGCCCTCCAGGTAGTAGAGGTCGTCGATCAGCGCGTCCAGCGGCGGTCGCGGCACTCTGGACACGTACTTCACGCCCCCAGTATCGCCGACGCCCCGCCCGTGTCGAGCGCGGTGGGGGGAGCGCCTTGGGTGGCTAGGGCTGCTCCCGGGCGTCCTCGGCTGGAACATGCCGAGGCAGGTACGCGCGACCCGCCGAGACGCCGCCGGCACGCTCGACAAGACAGGTGAAAGGCTTGGTCATCACTGGTCGAAAGCGTACGTGCTGACCTCTGTCGCCCTGTTGTCGTGCCTGTGGCGGGGAATTTCACGAAAGGCAGTTTCATGAGCCCTGGCCGGGAGGCATGACATGGACACGAGTTTCGCGAATCTCGTGGAACGGGTCGGCCAGGCGGTTGACGTGGCCGGTGTCGCCCTCATCGTGCTGGGCGCCCTGATGGCCACCGTACGCTTCGCTCTCAGTGCCATCAGCCGGCAAGGGCCCTTCCACGACGCCTACCGGGGATATCGGCAGGGTTTGGGCCGAGCCATCCTGCTCGGATTGGAGTTCCTCGTGGCCGGTGACATCATCCGGACGGTGGCCGTGGCCCCTACCTTTGCCAGTGTCGGCGTCCTCGCGCTCATCGTGATAGTCCGGACCTTTCTCAGCTTCTCCTTGGAGATAGAGCTTGAGAACCGCCTGCCATGGCGAACGTCCCCGCAACAACGCATGAGCCAGCAGGGTTCTTGAGGGCGAACTGTCACGCGCCCGAGTGGACGGCCGCGCGCGTGGCGGACCAGGACCGCCACCATCACGGAAATCGCGGCCCTCGCCGGCCCCGGGCTCATTCGGGGACGCACAGAACGTGGATCTTGATGGACAGTGTCCTGTCGGTGCGGTTCTTCGCCCGGACCTCGTAGCGTCGGGGGACGTCGCCGAACGGTTCGAGTTTCGCCTTGCCGACGAGGACGTCCGGGATCGGGCTGGCCGGGGCGGCGAGGTCGGTGATCTCGTAGCCGCCGCTCACGGCCCGCAGGCCGCTGTACGGGCACGCGCCCGTCCAGGTGGCCTCCTGCTGGGGCGGGATCAACGCGCTGAGCCCGCCCCAGACCGACTTGTCGAAGGGGTCCGGGCCCGCGGGGCCGGCGGGCCCGGTGGGTCCCTGCGGGCCGGTCCTGTTCCAGGAGATCTCCCGCTCGCCGGCCCGGCACGCGCTCGACGCGAGGGCGGCCGAGGAGGGCGTGGCAGTGGGGTTGCGCGTCGGGGTCGAGGTGGGGTTCGGTGACGGGTTCCTGGTGGGGCTGATGGTCGGGGTCGAGGTGGGGTTCAGCGTCGGGGTGGCGGTGGGGTTCGGTGACGGGTTCCTGGTCGGCGAGATGGTGGGGGTGGCGGTCGGGGTGGGCGTCGGGTCGCCCGGGACGCGCAGCACCCCGTCCGCGCCGGCGCACGCCACGATCACCTCATCGGACGCCGCCGCGGCGGCCGCCACCGCGACCCCCGTCCCGGCCGTCCCGACGGCGACCAGCAGCCCAGCCGCCGTAAGAATCTTCCTCTTGTCGTTCATGCTCGGCTCCCTCGCTCCTCGCCCGGCTCACGTGATCAACGTGATCAACGTGGCCGACGGCTCTTGCGAACGGGTTGCAACCGTCCTGGAACGCCACCAGGACGGCCGGACCGTCACCACCGTACGGGCAGCGTCCCGATGAAGCGGCCGAGCGCGCCCGCCAGGAGCCGGTGGTCGTGCAGCGACGGATGCCAGTCGCAGCCGAGCAGGTCGAGCCCGAGGGCGTCGTTGTCGTAGTGGAGCGCCGACACCCGGGTGTCGCCCTGGCTGTTGCGCTCCCGGACGATCTGCTGGACGGAGTCCGCCAGCGGCGTGCCGGACATCGTCGGGTAGGTCAGCACGATGGACGTGCCGGGGCCGTACCGGAGGCGGAGCTTGGCCAGGAAACCCAGGTAGGCGGCCCGGAAGTCGGCGGCGAGCGCGGCGGTGTCGGCCCACGGCTCGCCGGGGTTGAGCGGGGTGGAGAAGTCGTTGATGCCGAGGCCGACCACGACGACCTGGGGCCTCCAGGTCCTGGGCGGCTGCCAGGCCGCGGTGCCGGCCGCCTGGAGGGTCCGGTCGTAGTACGTGCGGAAGTCGGTGCCGGGGCTGCTGCCGTTGTAGTTGCGTACCATGCCCATCCCGGACCAGGCCGTGAGCTGGTGGTCGGCGTTCAGCGCGCGGGCGGTGAGGGCGCCGAAGGTCTGGTCGGCGTTGGAGTTGGGGTTGATCCCGCCGCTCGCCGAGCAGTCGCGGCTGGTCGACATGTTGCCGTAGCCGGCGGTCCAGGAGTCGCCGATGAACTCGATCTGCCGGGCGCGGGCGGCGGGCGGGGCGAGGACGCGGCCCCCTGGCGCGGCGACGAACCCGCCGAACTCGCCGGGCGTCCACGGGCTCTCGGTCCGCTTGGCGAGGCGTACGGTGTGCACGCCGCCGCCGAGGCCGGTCACCCAGTGCGTGGTCCTGCCGGGCGTCCGCAGCGTGACCGGTGCGCCGCCGTCGATCTGTACGTCGTAGTCGTTGGCGGCGTCGTTCAGCTCGATCCCGACCCCGGTGCCCTGGAAGCGGCCCTCGAAGGTGACGCCCGGCCAGGTGTAGCGCACGCTGTCGCCCAGATCCTCGACCCGGCCGGCGGTGCGGGCACCGGCCGGGGTGTGGCCGGGGGCGACCGCCCGGCCGGTGACCGGCGAGATCCTTCCGGCGCACAGGCCGCGCTCGCGCAGATCGGCGGCGATCCGCGGGATGGCCCGGACGGTGTTCGCGGGCCAGTCGTGCATGAGGATCACGTCGCCGGACCGCAGCTCCCTGGCCTTCGCCGCGATCTGGTCGGCGGTGGCGTTGTTCCAGTCCTGGGAGTCCACGTCGGCGTTGATCTCGGTGAGGCCGTGCCGGAGCTCCACCGCGCGCAGCCCCTCGTCGGTCTCCAGGTAGGGCGGGCGGAACAGGCGGGGCGTGGCGCCGGTGACCCGCGTGATGACGTCCTGGGTCCGGGAGATCTGCGCGTCCTGCTGCTCGGCGGTGAGCTGCGTCATGTGGGGGTGGTCCCAGCTGTGGTCGCCGATCCACATGCCGGCCCTGACCTGCTGCCTCGTCAGGTCCGGGTACGCCTCCACGTTCTGGCCGACGTTGAACATGGTGGCACGCAGCCCGGCGGTTCTGAGGGCGGCCAGCAGGGCGGGGGTGTTGCCGGGGGTGGGCCCGTCGTCGAAGGTCAGCCCCACGTAGCCGGAGCAGGCGCGGCCGGGGGCGCCGGTGCCCGCCGACGCCCGCGCCCGCGGCGCGACCAGGGCCGCCGCCACGAGAGCCGCCACGAGAGCCGCCGCCACGAAGGCCGCACTCCGCAGTCTCCACCACCGTAAGACGTGCACTGTCCACTCCTTTGGCCGACCGACACGAACGAAGGGGAACGTCTGCCGCCCGGCCCGGTTCTCACCGGATCGCGGCGATGGGGACGTTAAGGTGCCGGGCCGCACTCACGGGTGCAGAGGGGCAGAAGTGCGGCGAACGGTCGTCGGCGCTCTGCGAACGGTCGTTCCGCGCGCCTCGTCCGTGAAAGTTACCCGCGCCCGGCCCGTACCATCCTGTCGTCCCTGGCGGCCGCTTTCACCCCTCAGGCCGGACCTTCCTCGCCTGCTGATCGCCTCACACTGGAAGCTGGAACCGTACACAAGGGAGAAATGCCGCATGCGCACTCATCGGCTCGGGCACACCACGACAGAGGTCACCGAACTGGGCTTCGGGGGCGGGCCGCTGGGCGGCCTGTTCGAACCGCTGGATGACGACACCGCGGCGCAGGCGCTGACGGCCGCCTGGGACGCGGGGATCCGCTACTTCGACACCTCGCCGCACTACGGCATCGGGCACTCCGAGCGCCGCATCGGTGAGCTGCTGCGCGGCAAGCCGCGGGCGGAGTTCACGTTGTCGACGAAGGTCGGGCGGCTGCTGGTCCCGCAGGATCCGATGGGCCGGATGGACGAGGGCTTCGCCGTGCCGGCCACCCACCGCCGGGTCTGGGACTTCTCACGTGACGGCATCCTGCGCAGCGTCGAGGACTCGCTGGCCCGCATGGGCGTCGACCGGATCGACGTGCTGTATCTGCACGATGCCGAGGAGCACTTCGAGGCCGCCCTGCGCGACGGGTATCCGGCGCTGGCCGAGTTGCGCGCCCAGGGCGTGGTCGGCGCCGTCGGCGCGGGCATGTACCACCCCGGCAAGCTGACCCGCCTGGTGCGGGAGACCGACGCGGACGTGATCATGCTGTCGGGCCGCTACACGCTGCTGGACCACACCGCCCTGGACGAGCTGCTGCCCGCCTGTGTCGAACGCGGCGTGTCCGTCCTGGCCGCCTCCGTCTTCAACTCCGGTCTGCTGGCGACCGACCGGCCTGCCGAGGGGGCGCGTTTCGACTACGCGCCCGCCGACCCGCGGCTGGTGGAACGGGTCAACCGCATCGCGGATGTCTGCGAGGCGCACGGAGTGACCGTCCCCCAGGCCGCCATGGCCTTCCCGCTGCGCCACCCCGCAGTGGCGGGCATCGTGGTCGGGATGCGCTCGGCGCAGGAGGTGCGGCTCAACACCGCCGCGTTCTCGGCCCACGTCCCGGCAGGGTTGTGGTCCGATCTGCGCGACGAGGGCCTGCTGGACGAACGCGCCCCGGTGGACGTGGCGCCCTGAGGCGCGGTCGGCCGCGGACTGCGCGCGCTGGCGCTTGATCAACTTGGCCGGGGATCAGTAGGGTTGGGCGCTTTCCTCCTCACCCCCCTCCCGGAGTGCCTCATGCGCCGCCATCGTTTCGGCCGGCTCGCCGCCGGTTTCGCGGCTCTCTACCTGGCCGCCGTGATCGTCCTTGCCGTCGTCGGACTGGTCACCGGCGACCTCGTCCCGCTGTGGCGAGTCGTCGCGGAACCGAACGGCTTCACGGCGGACCAGATCCGGGCGTGGCCGTGGCTGGCCGCCCTGCTGGTGCCGATCGCGGCGGTGCAGGCGTGGGCGTACCGGGAGGTGCTGCGCGGGCGGCTGCGCGGGGAGCCGGCGCGGAACGGCCGGGAGGTGCGGCTGCTGCGGGCCGGTCTCTACGCCACGGTCGCGTACCTCCTGGCCTGGGAACTGCCGATCCCCTACCTGTGGTGGATGTCGCTGGTCGCCGACGTGATCGAGCTCGCGGTGATGTGGCTGTTCTACCGCGTGCTGTCGGGGACCACCCGCCGATGGCTGCGGGTGCTCATGCTCGTGACCGGCACGCTCAGCGTGGTGCACTACGCCGTCACCACCATCGCGTACGAGACGGGCAACCACCTCTTCTCCGGGCAGAACTGGACCTGGGCGCTGGACATCCTGCGGTCGCTGTGGCTGGTGTCGCTGTTGGTGGCGCAGGCACGGGATCCGCGTTGGAGCGGCGCGACGGTACGGGCCGGCGTGATCGCCGTCCTCTTCTCGCTCCTTTCGCCCGGCTCGATGTCGATCATCACGTTCGGCAGCCCGGACGAGGTGCCGTGGAAGCTGCTGATTCCCTCGCTGATGGGCGCGGTCTCGGTCTTCTCGCTGGTCTGGTGGGCGCGGTCCGCGCATGACCTGGGCACGCTCCAGCCTCCCGTCCCCCGGACGGAGCCCGTGCGGGCGCGGGCCAGGTGGTGGCCGCTGCCGGCCGTGGCGGTCGTGCTCCCGCTGGTCCCCGCGGCCGTGAACCTCGCGCAGGGAGTGCCGTTCTGGCTCGGACCGAAGAACGTGCTGGGCGACGTGGTACGCGAGTACACCGGGGCGGAGGCCACCGCGTACTGGTTCGCGCTCGACCTCCTCGCCGGCGTCGGCGCGCCGGCGGTGCTGATCCTGGTCGCCGTGCGGCGGCGGACGCGCACGTTGCTGCGCGCCACGACGCTGAGCCTGTTCCTGCTGGGCGGGGTCGGCGCCGTGAGCGCGTTCACCTCTGACCACTCCACCTTCTTCGGGGAGCTGTGGCTCTACCCGGAAAGCCTCTACGTCGAGCCGGGCGCCACGGTCCCCTACGAGGGCGCCCAGCTCCTGTCCCCCGGCATCTCCCCGCTCTGGTACGCCCTCGCGCTCACCGCCTCCGGCCTCATCCTGCTCCTCCTGTACGCCGCACCGCCCGCTCACCGCATCCGCGGCCACGTCCTGCTGGCGGGGCTCGCCTCGGCCGTGATCCTGTGCCTGCTGCCCGCAGCGGACACGGCCCGCGGCCCCGTCACGGACTGCGCCTTGCCCGAGCCGTGGGAGATCGACACGGGCAGGGCGGAGCCTCGTGAGCTGACGGCCGAGCAGAAGTTCGTGTGCTCCCTGCGCGGCGAGCACGGCGCACGGGGCCTGCACGTGTTCCCCGACACCACGCCCGACCAGGTCGTGCTCGCCTACGGGCGCCGCCTGTGCGGCCTCCACACCCGCAACGACCCACGGGAGCTGGCCCGGCTGAAGATCGACCGCGCGTCCCTCACCTATCCTCTGGCCGGCATCTGCCCCAGCGCCGCCACCATCGTCCAGGCCGCGAAGACCAAGCAGGACCAGGAGATCGCGGCGATGCAGGCCGATGCCCAAGCCATGTGCGACGCCACGCCGCGTCACCGTCCGCGCATCAGGCCGGCGCGGGCGATCCGGATGAAGGAGCCGCAGTGGACCGACTACGGGGTGCTGCAGACGTACGAAGGGGATGGAGAGTGGGAGACCGAGCCGGACCTGGACCCCGGCAACGGACTGGTCTCCTCCGCGCCCGGCGTCCTGGCCGTCATGACGCACTCCGACTTCGACCTCTGCGTCACCCTGGAGACCTACACCCGCCGGCCGCCCGTCGAGACCAAGGGCTGGGACAAGGTGGTCGAGGTCGGCTACTACAGCCCGGGCGGCGAGATCGTGCTCTACGACAACCTCAGCGGCACCGAGCTGCCCAACCTCGCCCTCAACGGACGGAAGGGGCACTACCGCATCCGCGTGCACTACGCCTGGTTCCCCTGGAAGGGCGAGGCGCAGAGCGGGCAGCGGCTGCTCATCATGGCGTATCCCGGCAAGGGCGACAAGGAGATCGTCCACCGGAACCGGAAGTGACCTGGTTCTCCAACTGCCGAGGTTTCATCCGCTTCGGCGCCGATGGCGCTGCGGGCGTTGCTGCGTTCGTCCGCGGGGGCGCCGGTCAGGTGCCGGTCGATCGGTGGCCAGGTCCCATGCCCGCACACGCCCGTGCGGCTCACCCTCTGCCGCTGGGTTGTCCCAGGTCAATAGTCGACCAGCGCTATGAGAGCGGCGTGGCATCGCCGTGCCGATGCCGCCCGCCCCTGCGGCGACCAGGACGTTCTGGCCGGCCAGGCCGGGGTCGATCGCGTCAGGAGACCTTGGACGAAGCTGCCGCCCAGGTGTTGCAGGAGGCCGGGTCGGCGGTGCGGAAACCGGCCTTGACCCATCGCTTGCGGTTGGCGGCCTTGCCGTACTCGGCGGAGTCTTGGTAGTAGGACGCCGTGACCCTCTTCCAGTCCCTCGCGGTCTTGCCCGGCAGCGGCCAGACGCTCTTGACGAAGGCCGCGCCCAGGCATGCTGCCTGCAGGTACATGCGCCGCCTCTGTTCGAGGTGCTCGGCGTTGCTGCCGGCTCTGAGGTCCTCGCCGGCGTCGTAGAGACCGGCCAGCTTCTGCACGTGGTAACCGTAGGTGGCGGCGATCGTGTGGAAGAGGTCGAGGCCGGTGACGGGTCCGAGGAGCCAGTACTCGCCGATCTTGAAGGACAGCGTGCGGTCCCAGTCGCAGTACCACACCGTGGACGGCTGGATCGTCTCGCCGTCCTCGGACGCGCAGTAGTTCTTGGGCAGGCGGGTCACGAATCGCACCTTGACCGGCTCATAGGGCAGGCCGGCCGCCTTCAGGTGCTGTCCCCACGTGTTCTCCAGGCAGCGCAGGGCCTCGTTGATGTACGTACGGGCCTCGGCGGGCGTTACGGGCTCGTCCGGCAGGTCGTTACAGGTCGTGGTGGGCAGCGGGCCGGCCTGGTACAACACGTTCTTGACGAGCACGGGGTTCTTCACGGGATACGCCGAGGCGTGCGCGGCCGCCGTGACGGTCAAGGGGGTGAGGAGGGCGCAGGCGAGTGCCGCGATCTTGAGGGGCTTCACGATGGGTGAGAATAGGGGCTTGCGGGGTTGGAGCGCCATATTGATACCGGCCTGGAGCTGGAGCCATTGATCCGCGACGCACGCCGCCCGCCGGACGAAACGGCCAAGCCCTTGGCCGCTGGCTTCCCGTCGGTGGCGGCAACCGCGCTCGTGGCGATGCCGAAGCGGCCCGGCTGGTCCTGCGGCAACTCGCCGCCCCGGTGGAGTCCTGTCGACCCCAGCGGGTGAGCTGGTAGCCCATGCACGGGATCGCCGGTGGCCGCCCGGGGCCGGCGTGGTGCAGCCCACCAGCACGAACATCAGCGCAGGCGACCGGATGAGCCCCGCATGCAGCCTCCCAGGAACGACCCGCCACCGGTCGTTCTCCGTTTTGTCGGTCTGCTCCTCCATGATCTACCGCATCACCCGTCACAGGCTGAAGGAGCAACATGCCCACCACGCCCCCGTCCGGCGACTGGTCCGGGGTCCGCTGGAACGACTGGAGCGACCTCGCTCTCATCCGCGCCCGCCTCGACGCCGGCGCCGACCCCCACGGGAACGTGTACTACTACGGCCGGCCGTTACGCGCCGCCGCCGCGTACGGCTCGCCCGAGGTGGTCGCCGAGCTGGCCCGGCGGGTCGACGACGTCGACGCCGAGTACGAGGGCCGCACCGCGCTCTGGGAGGCCGTCTTCGCCGACCGCCCCGGCAACGCCCGCGTCCTGGCCGACGCCGGAGCGGACCCGTGGCGGCCGATGATGTCCGGCTGGTCCCCAGGACGGCTCAGCCTGGCCACGCCGACCCCGGACCTGTTCCCCCTGCCGCCGGGCGAGCCGGGCCTGTCCCCCGCCGAGTCCGCCGCCGTGGCGGAGGCCCGACGGCTGATCACGGCGCTCGGCGACTTCGAGGACGACGGCCTGGGCCTGGCGTGCGTGGCCGGCGTCACCGCCGCCGAGGCGGTCCGCAGGCTGGAGGCCGAGCCGGTCGCGCAGGACGAGGTGGAGGAGGTCCTGGAGGATCCGGCCGAGCTCTGGGAGGACAACCTCGACCTGGTCGGCGTCACGGACGTGCCGGGCGGCTGCGTGATCACACAGCCCTGGAGCTTCGGCCCGTCGAGCCCCCGGGTCAGCGAACGCCTCTCGGCCGGCACCGTCTGTTACGGGCTGTTCGCCAACCCCAAGAGCGGCAACCAGGGCAGCGTCGCCCGCGACGGCGTCATCGTGGAGTGGGACACCCATCCGGGCGGCGGCAGCGTCTCGCCCGACCAGTCCGCCGCGGAGATCCTGGCGACGTACCTGTACCAGGGCCAGGCCATCGCCTACTGCTGCGCCGGCGCGGGCCTGCGGCTGCCCGACGCTCGTGCGATCATCGGCGAGTGCGACCTGTGGGTAAGACTTCCCGGCCATCTGGTCTGAGGCGGGTGTCACTCGTGGCGGCCATCGCCGCCACGCCTTTCCTCCTGCTGTACGCCGCCGTGACGGCCCCCCAGCGGATCACCGATCACGGCCCAGCGCGCACTTCTCCGAGCTGAGCGTCTTCGCCTCGCAGGAGTCCGCCGACCGCGTATGGGTCGCCTTCGACACGACCTACTCCGGCACCGCGGACCTCCGCTGCTGGTGAACGCCTTTCACGGTCCCGGTATCCAGAGCCGGACCTGCCGGGCGCGGAACTCCAGCGTGCCCGCGCCCTCTCCAGCGGGGGCCGGGAGGGGGCGGGGCGAGGCGGAGCCGACGGCGGCGGTAGGGACCGGCTCGTCACGAGGTCCGACCCTCTCTCTAGCTGAGCCAGGGACGCGCAACCCGTGCCCCTTCAGAGCACCCGTGCGGCCAGGATGCAGACGTCGTCTTCCACGTGACCGCCGTCGAGGCGCTCCAAGATGCAGTCGATCATCGCCTCGGGATCCTCCTGGTAGCAGTCCTGCGCGGTCGAGAGCAGCACCTGGATGCCCGCGTCGAGGTCCCGTCCGCGCTTCTCGATGATCCCGTCGGTGTAGAGCAGGAGCAGGTCGCCGGCCTCCAGCTCGGTGGTGTTCAGCTCGTAGTCGGCTTCGAAGGCGCCGAGCAGCGGCCCCGACACGCCGTCCAGCAACCTGGCGCAGCCGTCCCGTACCAGCATGGGGGCGAGATGCCCGGCATTCGCCCAGACGAAGGTGCGCTTTGTGGCGTCGAAGTGGCCGACGACCATGGTGCCCGTGACGGGGTTGACGCTCTGGGCGAAATCCATGATCACGCTGTTCAGGAAGGTCACGAGCCGGTTCGCCGGTTCGCCGGTGTAGGCCAGCCCGGCCAGCCCCGCACGCAGCTGAAGCATGAGGCCGGCCGCGGCCAGGCCATGGCCCATGGCGTCCCCGACCGCCAGCAGCACCTTGTCCTCACCGAGGCGCCGCGCCTTGAAGAAATCGCCGCCCAGCCGGGCGAGCTCCTCGGCCGGCAGGTAGCGCACGCCGACGGCCAGGCCCGGCAGGTGCATGAAGCGCTGACGGTTCGGCAGGATCACGGCCTGGAGATGTTCGGAGACCCGCTGCTGCTCCAGCGCGCGTTCCTCCTGCCGCACCGCCTGGGCCTGAACCCTGGCCATCGACCGCTCCCTACGCCGGTTACGCGTCACGTCCTGGACGAGGAAACGCAGCTTGACCGGCAGGCCCTCGGAGTCCAGCAACGGTTCGGCCACGACGCACAGGTGGCGCGTGCCGTGCCGGTGCCTGACTCTGAACTCCGTCTCGGCCGACTCCCGGCACTCCAGCAGCGTGTCGATCAGATCCTCGACAGCGGCCAGGTCCTCCGGCACCGCTAGTTTGGGCAAATCCTCCAGGGCGATCGGCTTTTCGCCGGGGTCGAGGCCCAGCATGTCGTACATCTGGGGCGTCCAGATCACCTGCCACGTGGCAAGGTCCCACTCGCCCCAGCCGAGCTCCGCCAGCCGCTGGGCGCGGGACCAGCCGGAGATCAGCATGTCCTTCTCGTCGAGCACGCACCAGCTCAGCAGCATGCCGTCTATCACCCGGGCGGCGCGCACGGTCATCGTGACCGGCCAGAACCGCTCGCCCGAGATCTCCAGATGCTCGATCGCGCGGCGGAAGTAGGGCTCACCGCTCTCGTACGCCCTGATGTAGTCCTCCAGCAGCCCGGAAGTGCCGATGCCCGGGCTGATGGACATCAGGCGTCTGCCGATCATGTCGCACCGCTGGCCGGCCGGCGTCGTGCAGTGGCTGTTGGCGGCCAGGACGCGGAAGCCGACCACCCGTCCGACGGAGTCCCTGACCGGACAGAGCCAGGCGGCGGAGTCGTGGAAGGTTTCGAGCAGGGGATGGACCCAATCGGCGACCTCGGGCAGCGGACTGTCGTCCGGCGGCGGGGGCTGCACCATCCGAGCAGCTTCGAGCAGTTGCACCCCGCTGTTCTTCGCCATCTGCTTGAGCCGCTCGGCCGCCTCGCTGGGGCGGATGTCCAGGGTCATCGCCAGGTTGGCGACCGCGGTGTCGAGTACGGCCCTGCGCTGGACGAGCTCGTGCACCCGGGCGAGCTGCTCACGCACCTTCGCCACGGTGGCGGCGCTCTGGAAACGGCTCAGCGGCATGGCGGTGTCCACCCGCTTCCCGTTCCGCCAGGAACGTACCGGAAACGCCGTGCGAGAAACGGTGACAGCCCTTTGGGCAACCCTGTGGGAGTCCGTGAGTGTCGCAGGGCTTCCGTCTGGAGGCGTGGCCGTGGTGCACGTACGGCCCCATGCCGGCGGGAGGTCAGCTCAGCCCCAGGAGCAGAGTGGCCACGACCGGGGCGAGGTACAACACGGGGAAGACAACCGTTTTGTGCGAACGGGCCCTCAGCACCGTGACGACGGCGCCGAGGAAGTACACCACGAGACCTATCCCGGCAGCCACACCGATCGCGGGCACCGCCAGGCCGACGAGCAAACCGACCGCGCCCGCAGCCTTGGCCGCTCCCAGCCACGGCCACCACGACTTGGGCACGCCGTACTCGACCAGCGGCTTGGCGACGAAGTCCGCTTGACGCAGCAGCGAGAAGCCTGAGAAGCCGACCCAGGCGGCGGTCAGAACGGTGACGACGATGAGGGTGGTGGACATCAAATCTCCTGTAGCGACGTGGTGCAGCACGGTCACTGGTACGGACCGCGCGAGCGTGACTGCGATGCGGTACCAGGTTCGCGCCTGCCCTCGCGGTGAACAACGACGATTCCGGCCACGGTTCGTTGAGCGATAGATTCACGATCGGGAGGCGGGATGGAACTGCGCGACATCGAGATTTTTCTGGCGCTGGCCGAAGAACTGCACTTCGGCCGTACCGCGGAACGCCTGCACGTGACGCCGTCGCGGGTGAGCCAGGCAATCAAGAAGCAGGAGCGCCGGATCGGTGCCGCGTTGTTCGATCGGAGCAGCCGGCACGTGGAGCTGACCCCGATCGGTCGTCGGCTCTTCGAGGACCTCCAGCCCATGTACCTCGGCATGCGCGAGGGCATCGACCGTGCCACCCGCGCCGCTCGGGGCAAGACGCAAGTGCTGCGCATCGGCATGATCAACGCCAACCACGAGGACCTGCGTCCGCTGCTGGACGCCTTCGAGGCCCGCCGCCCCACCTGCGACCTCAACATCCGCTACGTCGGTTTCAACGATCCCTTCGGGCCGGTGCGGACCGGGGCCGTCGATGTGCAGGTCGCCTGGCTGCCCGTCCGGGAGGCCGATCTCACCGTGGGCCCGGTCGTCTACATCGAGCCGGTGGTCCTGGCCGTCGGTGTCGGTCACCGGCTGGCGGCGCGAGCATCGGTCTCGTACGAGGATCTGGCCGATGAGGTGGTCATGGGGGGCGCGCGGCCCGACTACTGGCGTGAGGCGCTCGTCCCCCGGCGTACGCCGACGGGAAGGCCGATCCCCGTCGGTCCTGTCGCCAACAACTCGGCCGAGATGCTGCCCCTGCTCTCCAACGGCGAGGCCGTCTCTCCCGCCCACGCCCACGCCGCCCGTTACTTCCCCCGTCCTGACATCGCCTATGTGCCGATCCGCGACGCACCGCCCGCTCGGTGGGCGCTGATCTGGCGCACGTCCGCACAGTCCGATCTGATCCAGGACCTCGTCAGCACCGCGCACCATCTCGGCGCGATCACGTCCCCCGAACTCGAAGCTCTCGCCCCCCGCCCCTGAACGGTCGGCCACCGTCGCGGGTGTCGCCGGCATTCGGCACCGTCTCCGCTGAGCTGCGACTACAGCAGCCCGACCGGGAGTGGTCACCGGAGCAGCCGATTCAAGGGCGCTGCGCGGACTTGCGCTCCGATTACTTCTAATGATCCCATCTGCGGATGTAAGTGACGGATGGGACAGGACGAGCTCGCACCAGGCGCTCCAGGCCTTCGTCTGGTCGGTGGGCTGCCGCTACTGCAGCCCGGAGGGCTGGCGCAACCAGCAGTTGGCCCGAAACCTGGTTCTCCACGTTCGACTCACGCCGCCGCAACACGGGCATGCCAGCCCTCCGAACGCTCGCGACGCCGGCGCTGCTGTCGATCGGCCGCCGCGCTCGTGGTCGTACGAGTCAAGACGACGAGCGCCGGCAACGGGAACAGCAGGAGGAACAGGTTGGGCAGCCACCAGGTGAGGGTGAAGTCACCGCGTAGCGCCCAGAAGGCGACTGCTGAAGGCCCGCCGTGCTGGTCATGGTGAGGGACACGGTCATCAGAGGCCGCGACGAGGACGTGGTGCACAGAGTGGCCGGCCCGGTCAGGCTCGCGGCCAGGTCGAGCAGGACGAACGAGGCGTTTCAGTCGGTCAGGATCGGGTTGGTGTAGTCCTGGTCAGCCGTGCCATCCACCATCCGTCGACGGCCAGCCGGACGAGGTAGGCCGTGCTCGGGTCGAGGCCGTCGTCGGCGAGCCTGTCCTGCCAAGCCTCGTAGCGGCGCCGGAACGCGTCGAGTACCTCCGGGCCGCCGGACAGGGCGGCGAGCAGGGCCACTGCCACCTGGTCGGTGTGCGCCCGTGCCGGGATATCAGTGTCGGGGATGGTGGCGTCCAGCCAGGCTCGGATGAAGGAGCCGGGCGGTGATCCCGTCGGCGGCAGCTCGGCCTGAAACCGTTCCACCTGACGGTCGAGCACCCCCTCGAGCAGCGCTTGCTTGGACTTGAAGTGATGGAGCAGGCCGCCCTTGCTGACTCCGGCCTGCGCCGCGACCGCGTCGAGCCGGATCGCGTCCGCCCCTCCGGAGGTCAGCAGGCGCTCGACGGAGTCCAAAATTCGATCTCCGTGCCGCGACCGTCGCGGAGGCGCGGGCATAGCCGATGCGGACGTGCCCGGACGGCCCGGCGCCCGGCGCGACGGGGCGGGCAGCTCGATCCAGAGCGTGCCCGGCTTGCGGACCGGTGGGGTGGCCACGGTGAGCGCCCTCAATCCGCCATCTGTCCGCATCGACCTACGAAAGCGGCGCGCGAACTGGACACGCCAGGCCGGAAGCGATGTTTCATAGGCGGTCGCTTGAGAAACATCGGCAGCTTCAGTCGGCCGCAAGGCGTTGGTGCATTCGACGCACGCCGCTGCCTGCTTCGAACGGCCATGGTTGTCACTCTCCGTGTCGTGCTATGAGACGATGGCCGGAGTCAGGTTGCTTGAGCCGTTCCTCCCCGTGAGTACGACGATGGAGAGGGTGGCCATGGAGATCAGGCCGCAGGCGGTCGTCATCCCCAAGGAGACCGACCATCTGGAGCAGGGGAAGTACGGGCCTGTCTTCCCGCGAAGCCCCGCGTGTTACGGGTTCACCATCATCGCCAGGGTCAAGCCAGGACGGGCCGATGCGATTCGGGGCTACGGCTACACGCTCGCCCAGGCGCTGGAGGACGACCCTCACCTGCTGGCTCCCTTGAAGCTGCACTATCTGCGCTGGGTGCTGTTCGACGACGATACCCGCTTCATGTACCAGGGGATCTTCGACACCGACTTCGACAAGTACACCGAGGACGCCATAGCGCTGTTCACGAGGGCGGGAGTGAACACGGCCTTCGAGAACCTCGAGGGCTTCCCCGAGGACTGGAAGACCAACCCGGAGGCGTTCGTCAGGTTCGTCCGCGAGCATCACTGCCCGAGCTTCATCGAGTACGGCGAGTACCCGTACGTGACGGCCGACGAGATCAAGAAGGCGCTGCGGATCAAGAGCGCCCTGTCGGAGATGCTCGACCAGCTGCAGTGAGGAGATCAGATGAGTGAGTTCACGACGGCGCGCACCTACAACCAGAACCACATGCCGCGCCCGTACGCCGCCGGCCGCCGGCGGTTGAGCATCTACGTCGCATGGAGCTTCCCGGCCGAGGCTGGCAGGGACGTGGCCGAGCTGGACAACCGGTTCTCCACGATGACCGAGGTGCGTCGTGTGCAGTGGCCCGCCTACGAGGACCCGCAGTGGTCCGACCCCCTGCGCTTCCAGCAGGGCATCGCGGGCGGGCTGGAGCTGTTCTTCTGGGGCTGGCTGCCGTTCCAGCAGTTCGTCCAGGAGGCCACCGGATATCCCGTGCCGGTGTATCAACGCGTCGACCAGGCCGGTTTCCACACGCCGCTGGACGAACGGGTGCTGGCCGACACCGACACCCTGTTCGTGTGGGGGCTGGACCACATGATCACCGGACAGGACGCCACTCCCGGCGAGATCGAGGCGCTGCGCGACTTCCTCACCCGCGAGGGGACGTGCCTGGCCCTGGGGCCGCATCACGACGTCGGAGCGACGGACGACCTGGCGATGCGCGACGTGGAGTACCACCATCACGGCGACGCCCTGGTGCCGCGCCAGCAGCGCTTCGGCAGGTACACCCGGTCGCTGATGGCGGGGCTGGGGGTGCCGGTGGAGAACCGGCACGGGCTGCGTCCCGCGGTGCAGCAGGAGGGCAAGAGCGTCCCGCTGTCCATCGCCAGGGACCTGGACACCAAGGGGTGGCTGGAAGGCGTGTCCCACTTCAACTTCCACATGCATCTCCCCCACTACGCCGTGACCACCGACGACCCCGACGCCGTCCGGGTGCTGGGCCGGCAGCCGATCGACCTGTCCCGGCCGACGCACCCGTTCGTCGAGGCCGGGAACACCGAGTTCAACATGTTCCTGTGGATGCCTGCTCGCGGCGACCGGGCCGGGGACATCATCCTCGCCGACTCCACGATCTTCAGCTCGCTGTTCGGCGTGGACGACAGCCTGCGCGCCTTCTGGAACAACCTCGTCTCAGCCAAGTGACACCGGAAGGAGGCGGGGCGGCGGTGAGCGAGCCGGCAGGCGTCACACTCGACCTGGACGACATTCAACGCGGCGTCCTCAGCCCGCGGCCGACCCCGTACGCGGCCACCTACATCCTGTTCCGCATCGACGATCGCGCGCAGGGGCGGGAACTGATGCGGCGGGTGAGCGCCGTGGTGACCTCCGCCGCCGCCTCGATGAGCCCTCTGGGGGAGACCTGGGTCAGCGTCGCGCTCACGTATCACGGCCTCAAGGCCCTCGGCGTACCCCAGGACTCCATGGACACCTTCGCGTGGGAGTTCCGGCAGGGCATGGCCGCACGCGCCGACGCCCTGGGCGATGCCGGCGACAGCGGCCCCGCCCACTGGGAACCTCCGCTCGGCTCGGCCGATGTGCACGTGGTCCTGGTGGCGCTCGCGCCCGACAGCACCCGGCTGGAGGCGGCCGTCGACCACGCCCGTCCGGCTTATGAGGCCCTGCCGGGCGTGACGGCGATCTGGCGGCAGAACTGCCACGCGCTGCCCACCGAGACCGAACCCTTCGGCTACCGCGACGGCGTCAGCCAACCCGCCATCGAGGGCAGCGGCGTCGCCGGGTCGAACCCGTTGGAGGTGCCGCTCAAGGCGGGCGAGTTCGTGCTCGGCTACCCCGACGAGCTCGGCGGCACCCAGACGCCGCAGCCCGACGTACTCGGACGCAACGGCACCTACGTGGCCTTCCGCAAGCTGCATCAGCGGGTCGCGCTGTTCCGGCGCTACCTGAGGGACAACGCCGCCGGCCCGCAGGACGAGGAACTGCTGGCGGCCAAGATGATGGGGCGCTGGCGCAGCGGCGCGCCGCTGGCCCTCTGTCCGGATCACGACGACCCGGCCCTCGGCGCCGACGCCGCGCGCCGCAACGCCTTCCTCTACCAGCACGACGACCCGGCGGGCTTCAGCACTCCCGGCGGCTGCCACATCCGCCGGGGCAACCCTCGCGACGCGGCGGTGGCCGGAGTGCCGCGGTTGCACCGCATGATCAGACGCGGCACCGTCTACGGGCCGCCGCTGCCCGACGGCGTCCTGGACGACGACGGCGCCGACCGCGGACTGATGTTCGCCTTCATCGGCGCCCATCTCGGCCGGCAATTCGAGTTCGTCCAGACCGAATGGATGAACGACGGCGTCTTCTTCGGCGCGGGATCGGCCAGGGATCCCCTGACCGGCTCGGCCGACGGCTCCGGCGATTACACCATTCCCCGCCGTCCCTTCCGGCGGCGCCTGACCGGCCTGCCGCGCTTCGTCGTCACACGTGGCGGCGAATACTGCTTCCTGCCCAGCCTGAGCGCGCTGCGCTGGCTCGGCGACCTCACCGACTGACCTCGCGCGCTGACTCACGGGCCGACCACGCGGGGCGTCGCCCCCGATACGACGATCGGGAGTTGTCATGGACACGCTGCAGCTGCTGTTCAACGCCGTCACGGTCATCTTCATCGCGGTCACCATGTTCGCCGCCGGGCTGGGCGCGACGCTGCCGGCGCTGCGCGCCGTCGTGGTGGACGTCCCGCTGCTCGTGCTGGTGCTCCTGGCCAACCTGGTCGTTCTGCCGCTGCTGGGCTGGGGGGTCGCCGTGCTGTTCGGCCTGCCCTCGGCGGCGTTCGTCGCGCTGCTCCTGATCGCCTCCTCACCGGGCGGACCGTTCGGCGCGAAACTCGGCATGGTACAGAACGGGGATGTGGTCGCCGGGGCCGCCATGCAGGTCCTGCTGGCCGCGATCGGCAGCATCACCTTCGGGCCCACCGCGAACATCGTCCTTCAGGCGACCGGCGCCGGCGCGCGCAGTCGCACTCGACGTTCCGGTGCTGATGCTGACCGTCGTGATCCTCCAGCTCGTGCCGTTCACCGTCGGACTGCTCGTGCGACACTACGCTGCGGCCACTGCACTGGCCTGGCAACCGGTGGCCGCCAGGACCTCCAACATCACCTTTCTCATCGTGCTGGCGGGCATGCTCGCAGGCAACTGGCGCGACGTCGTCGCGCTGATCGGCTCACGCAGCCTGCTGGCGGGCTTCGTCTTCTCCGGCCTCGCCCTCCTGCTCGGCACGGCCCTGGCCACCGGGCCTCCGGTACGCCGTACCACCATGGGCATGGTCGCGGCGGTGCGCAACGTGGGGCCGGCGCTGGCTGCCGTCGGTCTGGCCTTCGGCAACGCGCCGGCCGTCCTGGGAGCGCTCGCTGCCGTCCTGCTCAGCGGCCTGGCCGCAGCCATTCCTGCCGCCGCGGTGCTCAGTCGCCGCCGCGCGTCCCTGCACGAAGAGCCCTGACAGGAAACGGCGGGTTCGATGGAGACCTCAGCGGTTGATTGCTAGGGCTTCGTTGGGTCGGTGCTGGGCGTAGGAGATGGTTTCGAACTCCTCGGGCGGGAGGTGTCCGATGGCTGAGTGCGGGCGGATGCTGTTGAAACAGGCCACCCATTCAGCGGTGACCAGTTCCACGTCGGCCAGACTGCGCCACGGGCCTCGGGGTTTGATCAGTTCGGTCTTGTAGAGGCCGATCTGTGATTCCATCAGGGCGTTGTCGAGCGCGTCGCCGACCGTGCCGATGGACGCGTCGATGCCGGCCGCCAGCAGAATTGTGGTGCGGCGGCGTAGGAGCAGGGCACGCAGAGCTCGATAGACGAGTGTGCGCTGGACCATCTGAGCGCCGGCGGCACCCTCGTCGTTCCGTCGCGGGACCGGCTCGGCCGCTCGCCGCAGGAGCTGATCGCGATCGTCACCGGGCGTGCGCAAAACGCGGCATCGTGTTCCGCTCGTTGCACGAGGCACCACCACCCCGGGCGGCCGACTGATCTTCCGTGTCATCGCCGAAGGCACCGAGACCGGCCAGCGCCCCAACTCGAACCTGGCACCCCGGGCCAATAAGCTCAACTACCGCAAATGGTGACTTATGCCACATCACCCATAATTCACGATATTCGCCCACCGGCAGTGATATTCCTGTGATCCAGCCCGATTCCTGTACGGGGAAACAAGCAGGATCCGGGCTCAGGGAAACGGGGGAACGAGCGAGTGCCCACTCGCGGATCGGTCGCGCCCTCATCCCTTTCCATACCATTACGAATGGGAGTTGCATGCGATTCTCCGCATCCGTCGGGCGGCTGGCGCTCGGGCTGACCACTGTCGCCGCGCTCACCGCGGCCACCAGTTTCGAGGCCGTGGCTGCCGTGGAGCCGAGCCCGGAGGCGGCCGCGTCCGCTCAGGCCGCGAAGACCGGCGAGGCCGTGGCCGTGCCGAGCCTGACCGACGAGACCAGCACCACCGTCGCCAACCCCGACGGCAGCTTCACCGCCACCATCACCTCCGGCCCGTCCAACGTCCGGATGGCGGACGGCACCTGGAAGGCCGCCGACCCCACGCTGGAGGCCCAGGGCTCGGTGCTCAAGCCTCGCGTGTCCGAGGTCAAGGTCGAGGTCTCGGCCGGGGGCGACGGTCCGCTGGCCAAGCTCGTCGACGCCGAGGGCCGCGTGTTCGCGCCCCGGTGGCCCACGCCCCTGCCCAAGCCGTCGGTGAAGGGCAACGTCGCCACCTTCACCAACGCGGCCGGTCAGGGGGCCGACCTCGTGGTGACCGTGCTGCCGACCGGATTCCGGTACGACGTCGTGCTGCGCGAGAAGCCCGCGGGGCCGCTGGAGCTGCGCATTCCCGTGGACACCCAGGGGGTGGACCTCCGGGCCGACGCCGACGGGGGCCTGGAGTTGAGGAGCGCCGACGGCAAGGTGGCCGCCGCCGCGGCGCAGCCGCTCATGTACGACGCCACCGGGCGCGGCAAACCGCGCGGCGGCGCGGTCTCCAAGGTCGCCGGCACGGTCGAGACGCAGAACGGGGTGAAGGTCCTGGTCCTGAAGCCGGACGCCTCGTACCTCGCCGACCCCGCCCGCGCCTATCCTGTGATCATCTCTCCGGCGATCACCCTGCCCGGCGTCGTCACCGACACCGACGTGGCCACCTCCTGGGCCTCCCACCCGGGCGACCCTATGATCATCGCCGGCACCATGCCGTGGGAGAACGGCGAGGGCGGCGACATCATGCGCAGCCTGGTCAAGTTCGACACCCGGAAGATCACCGGCAAGCGCGTCATCCTGGCCGGCCTCGGCATGTGGAACCTGGAGACCAACGCCTGCGGGATCGCGGTCGGCTCCGGCCTCACCGCCGAGCGCGTCACCAGCCCCTGGGACGAGACCGACCTGAACTGGGACAACAAGCCCACCACCACGCGCCAGGGCGCCAGCACCACCCGCGTGGGCCGCGGCCGGACCTGGACCGAGCCCTGCGCCGCGGGCGCCGGCTACCTCGCGTGGCCGGTGACCGACATCGCCAAGGCATGGGCCGGCGGCGCCCCCAACTACGGCATCCAGCTGCGCGGCGCGGACGAGACCGAGAAGACCAACTGGCGCGCGTTCGCCGCCTCGGAGAACCCGGACGCGGGCGTGAAGCCGCCGACCCTCACGGTCGTCTACTGGCGCTGACGCCTCCGCCGACGTTCCACCCTTTCAGACGCCGCCGCCCGCCCCGCGGGCGGCGGCGCCCGTGTTCCCCGACTTTCCCCCGACGTTCCCCCGACCCCGTTGACGCCGGGAGCAGTGCGCCGAAGGCACAGGCGGCGACCCCAGGCCTGACCAGTTCGGCGCGTCTGTCCCCTTCGGCGGTCGTCGCCAGTCAGCCTCAACCCGGCCACAAGGCGCAAGCGGAATCCTCGGCCCATGCGCGTGAACAAGATCGTCTGGTCGGCCGCGGCGCTCGCGGTGGCCGTCGGGCTCACCACACCCGCCGCACCCGCCGCGGCGGCGCCTGCCATCACCGTCAAGAGCGACTTCAACGGGGACGGTTACAACGATGTCGCCGTCGGCATGCCCCTCTATCCGGGCTATGCCGGCACCGACAACACCGGGATGATCGCCGTCCTGTACGGCGGCCCGAACGGGCTCAGCGGCGCCAAACAGCTCATCCGGCCCACCCCCGGCTGCTCGGGTGAGTCGGCCGGCGTGTGCCACGGCTGGGGGAAGGGGCTGGCCGCGGGCGACGTCGATGGCGACGGCAGGACCGACCTGGTCACCGCGGGCTACCGTGAGCGGCACACGTTCTCCTGGACTGCGGCGGGCGTCACCCGGCAGGGCGGCTCCAGTTCGTCGTACTACCAGGGGCTGACCGTCGGCAACGCCGACAGTGACCCGCGGACCGACGTCGTGGGGCTGTTCGCCCCGGGTTACTACTCCGTCTTCGGCGGCTGGTACAACGGTGGCGCATTCGAGAAGACCGCGTTCGGCACCTCCACGCCCCCCAGCGGCCCCATGCTGCAGTCGACTCTGCTCGGCACTGTGAACGGCGACGACATCATGGAGGCGATCGTGCTGGTCGCCCCGTCCGTCGGTCACTCCAACGGTGCGCTGTGGTACATCGACAGTCCGCGCGACCCGACGCACACCCCCATGCTCATGGGCAGCACGGCGGCCTGCGACACCCCCGACGCGACCAAGCCCGTCTGCACCAGGAACGACTCACAGCTCGGCCTCGGCGACGTGAACGGCGACGGCTACCGCGACGTCGTCATGGTGACGCCGAGCACCGGCACGGTGCACGTCTGGTACGGCTCCTACTACGGCGCCGGCATGTACCAGCCCGGCTTCACGGCCCGCAACCTGTCCTGGCTGACCACGCTCGGGTCCACCGACATCACCGTCACCGTCGGCGACGTCAACGGCGACGGCCGCGGCGAGATCGCCGTCGGCCTGCCCAAAGCGACCATCGCGGGCAAGGCGGCCGCGGGAGCCGTCGCCCTGATCCCCGGGACCGCCTCGGGCCCGGACGTCTCCGCTGCCCAGATCCTCACCCAGGACGGCATCGCCCCACCCGGCACGGCGCCTTCGGCCGATCCGATCGCCGAGGAGTCCGTGACGGACGACCGCATGGGCGAAGCCGTCTCGATCATCGACGTCACCGCCGACGGCAAGGGCGAGCTGATCATCGGCGTACCCGGCAAGAACGGCGGCAGGGGCATGCTCGCGGTGCTTCCCGGCACCGCCACCGGGGTCCCGTCCGCTGCGCAGTCTGTGCACGCGATTCCCACCGGGGTGAGCGCCGCGGATGCCCGATTCGGCGCCGTCATGCTGAAGTAGCGCCACTGCTGGCGACGTCGATCCGGGAGGAGGAACAGCGGGGACAAGCAGCAGTGGCGGGTGCTGGTGGTGTTCACGCTGCGCAACGCCGCCCTGTTCGGGAAGGCTTGTTTAGCGCTGTCGGCCAGGACTGGGGTTCCCGGTTCTTCCCGACAGGTCCATACGTGCGCACGCGAGGAGGTCACAAACAGCAGCAGTCGGCTGTCGCCGATAACCAGGGCGTCGCGGGCGACGTCGATGACATCGGCGCCTGCGGTGGTGCGGTTGATCGTGGCGATGGCCTCAGTGGTAGTGGTGTCCGGGATGTCCAGGCCCAGGTGGGCGAAGGCTGTGGTCATGACGATGGCGAGTTCGCCGGCGGCCAGGGTGCGGTAGAGGTGGACGAAGCCGATACGGCTGTGGAGCTGCGGATGGCGGGCCAGGCGCTTTCGATGCCGGGCATGCCGATGAAGTCGCGGACCTGCTCGATGGCGCGGGTGGTGAGCCGTTCGGACTCATCAATGATGACGAGGCGAGCCGTGGTTCCACCCCACACCTCGAAGAGGCGGTCGATCTCCATGGTCAGGTCGACCCATCGACGTTCCCGAGCCGATCGACCAGATCACGGCACGCTTGAGCACGTCACGCTCGTCTTCCAGTTCGGCGCGTTCCTTGTTCCCCGCCGCGCCCGCCCGGAACTCCGGATCAAAGCGCCGCCACGTGACTGCTGCCACGACCAGACCTCTCCCGTCTCGGTCTCCACGCTACGAGGGGAAGTGCAGTCGGCCGCCGCCGAGCCGGAACTCGTCCCCGGCGACCGTTTCCGACCCACTCCCGGCGTGTTTCGCCTCGTCCCACCACGCCGTCTCGGATGTCGAGGCTGTTGCGTAGTTGCGCAGCGTGGTCTCTCGGCCCTCGACGCCGCAAGCGGCAGGCTGTCCACCAGAACGCCCCGGCCTCGGGAGGAGACCGTCCCTGGCGAGCGTCACAGGTAGGTGACGCCGGTCAGACGTTCGGACAGTTGCCACAGCCGGGCGGCCGTGCCGGTGTCGTGGAGTGCGCGTTCGCGGGTGCGGCGTACGGGCTCGCCGCGCAGTTGCAGCGGTCCGTCGGGCACGATGTAGCTGCCGCCGGGCAGGTCCGGCACGGTCGCCGCGTACAGCGAGGTCTTCGCCCCTTCCGGCGTCGGCCGGAAGGCCGCGCGCACCAGCAGGCGCGTGAGGGCCGCGTACAGTGCTCCTCTGCTGCTGTTGGCTCCGCCGGTGAGCACGTTGGTACGGGTGAGCCCGGGGGCGACGGCCATGCTGCGCAGCGCCACTCCGGCGGCCTCGGCCCGGCGCTGGAGTTCCGCGGCGAAGTAGAGGTTGGCCCGCTTGGACTGCACGTAGGCGAACGCCGTGCGGTACCCGCGCTCGGCATTGAGGTTGTTCAGGTCGAAGCGGGCGAAGCGCTGGCCCTCGCTGCTGACGATGACCACCCGTGGATCGGGCGCGGCGAGCAGGTGCGGCAGCAGCCGGCCGGTCAGGGCGAAGGTGCCCAGGTGGTTGATGCCGAACTGCGACTCGAACCCGTCCACGGTCCGGGCGTAGGGCACCATCGCCACGCCGGCGTTGTTCACCAGCAGGTCGAGCCTGCCACGGTCCCAGCCGGCGGCGAAGTCCCGGATGGAGGCCAGGCTGCCCAGGTCGACCCGGCGCAGGTCCAGTCGCGCGCCGGGCACCTCGGCCTGCATGCGGGCCAGCGCGAACCGCCCCCGTTCCGGGTCGCGACAGGCCAGGACGACGTGCGCGCCGCGGCGCGCCAGCTCGCGGGCGGTGACGTAGCCGATGCCGCTGTTGGCGCCGGTCACCACCGCGACACGGCCGGTCTGATCCGGGATGGAACGCAGGCTCCAAGCGGGAGTGTGGTGCATGATGTGCCGCCTTGAGGGGATGAAGATCGATTTATCGCAACTTCGAGTTGCGATATGGTGATCCTGTCAGCTCGCCCCGGAATATCGCAACTCGGAGTTGCAATGCCGTCCGATTCCTCCACCGGCCGCCCCGTCGGCCGCGGCGCCAAGGTGCGCGCCGCCGTCCACGCCGCCACCCTCGCCGAGCTCGTGGACAAGGGCTACGCCGCCTTGACCGTCGAGAACATCGCCCAGCGCGCCGGAGTCCACAAGACGACGGTGTACCGGCGATGGAAAGATCGCGAGAGCCTGCTCACCGACGCCCTGGCCGAGCACATGGCGACGGACATCCCCGTGCCCGACACCGGATCGCTCGAGACCGATCTGCGGGCCCTGGCCCGCTCGATCGTCCAGGCGTTCAACAGCCCGGCCGGGCAGGCCATCCTCGCCGCCATGTTCACCGGGGCAGCTCACCTCCCGGAGATCGCCGCGGCCCGGCGGCACGTGTTCGACGACCGGCTCGCCAGAGCCCAGCCGGTGGTGACGCGCGCCGTCGAACGCGGCCAGCTGCCCGAAGGAACCGATCCCGCCGAGTTGCTGAAGACCCTCGCCGCACCGATCTACCTGCGTCTGCTCATCACCGCCGAACCGGTCGACGAGGCCACCGCCGACCAGACGGTCCGCGTCACGCTCGCCGCCGCGCGCGCCGGCGCCCTGCGACCGGTCCGCGACGATCCGCCGGTCGGCGAGTGATCCGGGCCCTGCTCGCTCCATCGCCGTCCGGTCAGCTCCAGCGGGCCGACGGCGTCGAGGTCGTCGATGGTGGGGCGGAGCCGGGCGGCTCGACATGAAAGCCGGCCCGCTGTGGCCTGCGGCAACGTTCTACTTCGGGGCTCATCGCACGGACCCGAGCACCGCACCGCTTCATCAGGCGCGTCCTACGTCCCGCACGCTGAGGAGGCGCCTTCGAGGGTGGTCGGACGACCACCGCACTCCGTACAGGGGGATCGTCGCTCAGCGGGGCAGCACAGCGCGCCCCGGCGCGGCCATATGCGTCACCGCCGGCCTTCGGCGGCTCCGCCGTCCGGTCCTGTCACGCCGGCCAGGAGATCGTCGAGTCCTGCCCGGATGGCCTTCAAGGTGAGCCCCTGCTCTCCGCCGATCCGGTAGGCCAGCAGGTTCGCGGCCAGCGGGGCGAGTAAGGCGTCGGCGAGGTAGGACGCGTCGCGGCCCGGCCTGGCTTCAGCGATAAGGATCGCCAGATGGCGGTGGTAGGCGTGATAGGCCCCACCGAAGCGGGCGAACGGCGCCGCGGTCTCCGCTACGAGCAGGAGGTCGAGTTGGTTGACGGTACGAGTGGCCAGCGCGTGCAAGAACGCGCGGATCCGCTCGGCGGCGGGCGCGCCGGGACCGAGCGGCGGTGGCCCGCCCAGATATGCCGCCTGGAACTCCCGCTCGCGCCGGTCGATGAGCGCGTGGGCGAGGCCGGCCCTGTCGCCGAACCGGCGATAAAGCGTGCCGACGCCCACGCCCGCCGCGGCAGCAACGTCTGCCATGGACAGCGCTTCCACGCCGCGGGCGGCCATGATCTCCTCCGCGGCGGCGAGGATCTTCGCGCGGTTGCGCGCCGCGTCCGCGCGCTCGTCACTGCGCTGATCACTGGACCCGTCGCCCGCGTCGTCCCGCATCGAGGATGGCCGGCTCTGCGTCACGGCGTAAGCCTACCGGGTTGCGATCCGGAATCGATTCCGCTTAACTCTATCCGGAATGAGTTCCGATTTAGCGGGGAAGGTGAACACCATGCTCAATGGACGGGTGGCGCTCGTCACCGGAGGCAGCCGCGGCATCGGCGCGGCAATCGCCCGCAGGCTGGCCGGCGAGGGCGCGGACGTCGCCATCACTTACGCACACGCCGCCGAACGGGCGACTGCCGTGGTGAGGGAGATCGAAGCGATGGGCGTCCGCGGGCTCGCCATGCGGGCAGAGGCGACTGATGCTGCGGCATTGGTAGAGGCGGTCGAGCGCACGGCCGCCACGCTGGGAGGACTGGACATCCTGATCAACAATGCCGGCATCGCCCCGTACGGCCCGCTTGAGGACGTCACGCTGGCGGACGTGGACCGGACGCTGGCCATCCATGCGCGGGCATCGTTCGTGCTCGCCCAGGCCGCCGCGCGGCACATGGGAGATGGCGGGCGGATCATCAGCATCGGCAGCGCCCTGGTCGAGCGGGTGACATCGCCGGGCTGGACCCTGTATTCGATGAGCAAGTCCGCGCTCATCGGGCTCACCAAAGGGCTGGCCCGCGATCTCGGCCCTCGGGGCATCACCGCCAACCTCGTCCACCCTGGTTCGACCGACACCGAGATGAACCCGGCAGACGGGCCGGACGCGCCTGCCGAACGCTCCTACACCGCGCTGGATCGCTACTGCGACCCCGACGACATCGCCGCGACCGTGGCGCACCTGGCCGGACCGGGGGCGCGCAACATCACCGGGGCGTCCATCATCGTGGACGCCGGGACCACGGCCTGACCGCGATGGCCTGGTCGCTTCTGGTCGCCGCCGCCCTGCTGGAGATCGTGTGGGCCGTCGCACTCGAACGGTCCGACGGATTCACCAGGTTCGTCCCCGCGACGGTCGGCGTGATCGCCGCCGTGCTCAGCTTCGTCCTGCTCGCCTTCGCGCTTCGCACGCTTCCGGTCGGCACCGCGTACGCGGTCTGGGTCGGGCTCGGCGCACTCGGCGTCGCACTCGCCGGAATCTTCGTCTTGGGCGAGAGCGCATCCGTGGCACGCCTGGCCTGTCTCCTCCTCATCCTCATCGGCGTGGTGGGCCTCAGACTGCTCGAAGGCTAGAGACAGGCAAGCCTGACATCGGGCGATACAGGAACGACGAAAAGGTATCGAGGATCCGTCTGGGTCACCGTGACCACGCGGCCGCCGGCGTACCCGGCCGTCTCGATGTCGGTGCCGGCGCGGCTGCGGATCGGCGCCCCGAGGTTGACGATGAGCAACGCCGACGGCAATGCTCCGCCGCCATCGCCGGTACTCTTCCCGCTCGTCAGCCAGGACGCCCACCCGCGGATTCGCGGGACGCCGGTCAGTCTCCCCGGTATCCCTCGCGCAGGATCCGCTGCCCTTCCTCAGTTGCCAAGAATCGACGTCGGTCCTCTTCAAGAGCCGCCGAAAGCTGCCGTCTCGCCTCGGCCTCTCGCTGTTGTTCCGCCTTGTGTTCGCCTCCCCCGAGGCGGTGCGCCTGCTGCGCGAGCACGGCTGCGACGCCCGCCCTCTCGACGGCGGCTTCCTGTCCTGGCGGCGCGGGACAGAGCCTTGGCGCGCAACGCGGAAGACGCAAACTTTCCCGGCTGACCGCACATCCAACGCTCCGTGGAGCCATTGATCGACGGGGACCCTCAGTACCTGGGAACGTACTGGCTGGCCGGGCGGCTCGGCGCGGGCGGCCAGGGGGTGGTCTACGAGGGGTACGCGGAGGACGGCGCCCGCGTCGCGATCAAGGTGCTGCACAGCGACCAGGCCGCCGGCCAGCTGGCCAAGGAGGCCGCGGCGGCCCAGCGGGTGGCGTCGTTCTGCACGGCGCGGGTCATCGAGGCCCGGCTGGAGGGGGCCAGGCCGTACGTCGTCAGTGAGTACGTCGCGGGCCCGAGCCTGCGCGCCGCCGTCACCGCGGGCCGCCGTTTCTCTGGCGATGACCTGCACCGGCTGGCGACGGCGGTGGCCACCGCGCTGACCGCGATTCACGACGCGGGGGTGATCCACCGCGACCTCAAGCCCGACAACGTGCTGCTCGGCCCGGACGGCCCGCGCGTGATCGACTTCGGAATCGCCAGGACGGCCGAGATGTCGCTGACCGCGACCGGCCTGGTCAGGGGGACGCCGACGTACATGGCGCCAGAGGTGTTCACCGGCGACCGGGCGGGGACGCCCGCCGACGTGTTCGCGTGGGGCGCGATCATGGTGTACGCGGCAACCGGCAAGGACCCGTTCGAGGCCGAGGCCCTGGGCGCGGTCATGCACCGGGTGCTGTCGTCCATCCCGGACCTGGGGGCGCTGCCCGGCTCGCTGCGCCCGCTGGTCGCGGCGGCGCTCAGCAAGGAGCCGCTGCGCCGGCCGAGCGCCCGCGAGCTGCTGCTCGCCCTGGTCAGCGGCGGGCCGGACCTGGGCCAGTTGCTCGCAGAGGGCGGCAGGGAGGCTGCCGGAGTGATCGGCGCCGCCGATCCCGGTCTCGGGGCGCTGGCCGAGGACGCGTACGGGATGCTCGCCCCGGAGGAGCGGGAGCTGGTGCCTGAGGTGTTCCTGCGGCTGGTCACGGTGGGTGAGAACGGCGGGCTGTCGGCGTGCCGGGCGGAGCTGCCCGAGCTGGTCGAGGGCAGGTCGCTGCCCGAGGTCTCGTCGGTGAACAGGATCCTGGAGGTGTTCGGGTACCTGCTGGGCAGGGACGGCGAGTCGGTCTGGCTGACCCGTCCTGCGCTGCCGCGCGCCTGGCCGCGCTACCGCCGCTGGGTGGAGGCCAACCGGGACGGCCTGGCCGTGCACCGGGAGATCCTGACCGCGGCGCGGCGCTGGGATCGGTCGGGCCGCAGGGACGGCGACCTGTTCCAGGGCTCGGCCTTGGAGAACGCCCTCCAGTGGGCGGCCACCGCCCGCAGGAACATCACCCTCTCCCCCACGGAACGCGACTTCCTGGAGTCCGCCGCCGCACTGACCAGGCGCAGGTCCAGGCGCAGCCGCCTGGTCACGCTCAGCCTGGCGGGGCTGCTGGCGATCGCGCTGGTCGCGGGCGGCCTGGCGGTGCAGCAGGGCAGGCTGGCCGACGAGCGGGCGGCGCGCATCTCCGTTCAGCTCGGCCAGGCGGAGGCGGCGCGGCTGGCACAGGTCGCGGACACGTTCCGGCACAGCGATCCCCGCCTGGCCATGCACCTCAGCCTGGCCGCCTGGCGGCTGGACCGCACGCCGCGGACCAGGACGGCGCTGACGGCCTCGCTGACGCAGCGCGAGGTGTCGATGTTCAGGGACCCGGCGACGGCGGGCGACACCCTTCGCGTGCTCAGCGCGGACGGCCGGACGATGGCCAGCGTGAGCGGCGACGCGGTACGGCTCTGGGACGTGACCACGGGCAGATCCGCGGGCGGGATCGCCAGGCTGGGGCTCGGGGACGCCAGCCCGGCCGACGCCGCGCTCTCCCCGACCGGCCGCCGGGTTCTGGTGGCCACCGGCACGCAGGCCGGGGTGTGGGAACTGCGAACGGGCCGGCGGATCGCGACGTGGCGGTTCGACAAGGAACTCGGGCAAGGCGTGGACCTGCCGGTCACCGTGGACTACGGCAGCGTGGACAGATACGCGGTGGTCCGCATCGACCACGACGACTACCTCTGGGACCTGGAACGGAACCGCCGCGCCAAAACCGCCGACACGCTCGGCCCCATGACACCGTCGGGAACGGCCATCTACTCCTCCGGCTCCGTCTCGCCCACCCGGATCGACCGGCGGCGCGTCCCGGACCTCGCCACGCAGGCCACCCGCCGCGCGGCCGGTCGGTGCGACCTGTGCGGATGGCCGCTCGCCCTCACGCCGGACGGCCGCGGGCTGGCGCAGGCGGTGCACGACGGCCTGGTGATCACCTCGGTCGCGGACGGCTCGGTCATGGACACGATCGGGGACCGCGGCATCCTCTGGAACCAGGGCGAGGTGACCTTCAGCGCCGACGGGCGGCTGCTCGCCACGGCTACCCGCGACGACATCCAGGTGTGGATGCGGGAAGGCCACTTCCTCACCAAGGTGACGCTTCCTGAGGGCCTGTCGGATGAGACCCTGGCCCAGGGTGCCATCCCCCAGGTCGCCTTCGACGGCCGCGTCCTGCGCTACCTCATGGTGGACCGGGTCATCACCGTGAACCTCGCCGACCTGTCGCCGGCCTCAGGGGGGACGTCCTGGGCGGAGGCCGCGCTGACTCCGGGACGCCTGCTGGGAGCCAAGACCGACGGCCGTGAAGAGGTCCACATGATGACGCCAGGCGGGCCGGGTGAGATCCTTCAGCGCCGGGCCGACGACGATGGGCCGACCGCGCTCGCCCTCAGCCAGGACGGGCGCCTGGCGGCCATCGGCGGCTCCCGGACGATCTCCGTGCTGGACGTGAACGCCCGGCGGGAGCTGGCCAGGCTGACCCCTGACACCTTCACCACCACCGAACATGTGGCGTTCAGCCCGGACGGGACACGGCTGGCCACGGTGGTGGAGGGGCCGGAGGATGGCGCCGCCCGCACGTACTCGCTGGCGATGTGGGACTGGAAGGCCCGCCGCCTGCTGTGGTCAGACGACGTGCGCCGGGCTCAGGACGTGGAGTTCGCGCCGGACGGCAGGACGCTGGCGGTCGCCACCGACGCCGAGCGCCTCTACGACGCCGCTTCCGGCCGGCCGATCGGCGGCCCGTTCGGCGGCGCGGGCCAGGGCATCACGCTCACCGACGCGGTCTTCACCCGGGACGGCCGGTCGCTGGCCATCGTGGACTCGCGCGGGCGCCTGACCGTCTACGACGTGGCCACCCGCCGCCCGGCCGGGGAGGCGATCAGCGGGAAACTCAGCGGGTACGCGGTCAGATCACCTCGCGAGGACGTCGTCGCGGCGGTCACCCGGGACGACCGGGTGCAGCTGTTCGACTTGGCGGGAAAGGCATCGCTGGGTGTGCTGGCCGACGCCAACCAGGACGGGGTGCGGGCCCTGGCCTTTGCCGCCGACGGTTCGAGGGTGCTGGTGCTCGACGGTAACGGGACGATACGCGAGCAGCTCGTCGAGCCGGGCGCGGTCGCGGCGGCGGTGTGCGCCCGGGCCGGGAACCCGTTGAGCAGGACGGAGTGGGCGCGTTACGTCACGGGTGCGCCCTATCGCGAGACCTGCCCTCGACCATGACGGCGCCGGCCTGCCAGAGATCGCTCGCCTCCTAGGCCAGGTGGGTGTGCCGGGCCGACTGGTGGCACATGACGGCTTTTGTTCCGCGGGGACCCCGAAAGCTCCTGTCTGACCGACCTCACCGGGGCTCCCGGGAAATTCCCCGTCCGCCCGGGACAGCGGTCCCTGATCGGGCCGGGTACATCCGACCGCGTGCGTGGCCGTGCTCCCTGGGCGCCCGGGGCGCTCCGGCGGGAAAGTGCTGCCACCGACCCGCGCACCCGAGGAGCATCATGTCCAACCACGTCGCGCCCAACAACGTCGATCCGCACGAGCCCGTCGTGGCTCACTCCCGCTCGAGCCCGACCCAGACCAGGATCTCCGGTCTCCTGCTGGCCGCCGGAGCCGTCGCCTGGAGCGTCGGCGCCGTGATCGTCGGCGACAGGGTTGGACCGTGCACGTCACGCGCTCCGCCGGCGACGGATGGACCCGCGTGATCCCGGTGGGCCTGATGGCCTGCTGCCCGGCGCGTTCGTGGCCAACGCGCTGTCCTTCGGCGGTGAGGTCTCGGGGCCGATGGGCAACGGGCTGGTCTGGGACTGGCCGCCGCGGTGGACCAGCAGCTTGCCGTTGCGGCGGCGGAGCCGCCGGTCCGGCTGAGGTGCCAGGTGTCGCCCTGGGAGAGCGCGCCCTGGATCTTGGGCTGGACCATGGCGTACGCCTCGGCGGGCTCGCCGCCGGCGAGGGGCCAGGTTCCAGCGGCCCACCCGGCCGCCGGGGGTTGTCGCGGTACTCGCCGGCGCTCAGCCGGCCGGCGCCGCCGCTCGACGATCGCAGCCTCCTCACGGCCGTCGCGCCGGAAAGCGATCCGCCCGGCTTTCCATCTCGCCCGGCGAAAGGGACGGGTCTCAGGCCGCGAGGCCGGCCTTCACCTGGCGGGTCACGTCGTCGGCGAGGATCTCGCGGGCCCCGGTGGCGATGCCGTCGAGGGCGAGCGCGGCCACGATCGCCGGGTCGGTCTTCTGCTCGGCCGGGACGTGGGCGGCCATGTCGGTGTCCATGTAGGCCACGTGCAGGGCGGAGACGGCGATGCCGCGCGGGGCGAGCTCGTCGCGTACGGCGTTGGTGAGCGCCCAGGCGGCCGCCTTCGCGGCGCTGTAGGCGCCGGCCCCGCCCGGGTGCAGCCAGGAGAGCACGGAGAGCACGTTGAGGATCGTGCCGCCGCCGTTCGCCTCGATGAGCGGGGCGAAGGCGCGGGTCACGCCGAGTGTGCCGAAGTAGTGCGTCTCCATCTCAAGGCGGATCCGGTCGAGGTCGCCGTGGACCAGGGACTGGCCGGTGCTGGAGCCGGCGTTGTTGATCAGCAGGGTGACGTCGGGGGCCGCCTTGGCGACACGCTCGACCGAGGCCGGATCGGTGACGTCGAGCTGCAGGGGGAAAACGCCCGGGAGGTCGACGGCGGACGGGTTGCGGGCGCCGGCGTACACCTTGGCGCCGCGCTCGAGCAGTTGCGCGGCGAGGACTCGGCCGAGACCGCGGTTGGCGCCGGTGACGAGGGCTACGGAAGTCGTGAGGTCCATGCCCGTTAGATTACGCCTGACATCTAAATTGAGCAAGGTGATAGATGACATCCACCATCTATACTTGACGGCATGGGACGGGTGTCGCAGGCGCAGGCGCGGGAGAACCGCAAGCGGATCGTCGAGACGGCGGCCCGGCTGTTCCGCGAGCGCGGCGTGGCCGGGGTCAGCGTGGCCGACGTGATGGCCGAGGTGGGGCTCACCCACGGCGGCTTCTACAAGCAGTTCGCCTCGAAGGACGCGCTGGTCGCCGAGGCGGTGGCGCAGGCGTTCGGTGAGGCTGGAGAGCGCCTGGCGGCGGCGAGCCGGGAGGACTTCGTTCGGGGATACCTGTCCGCTGAGCACCGTGACCGGCGCGGCGACGGCTGCCCTGCGGCAGGTTTCGGGGGCGATCTCTCGCATGATGACCAGGGGACCGCTGTCGACGCGTACGCGAAAGGCGTCGATCGTTATGCCCGGGAACTGGGCAGCCTCGCCGACGTGGCCACGCTCGTGGGCGCCATCGTGCTCGCCCGCGCCACCGCCGGTACGGAGATCTCCGACCGCGTGCTCGAGGCCGCCCGCCAGGCGCTGATCAGCGGCGACTGAACTGCTCATCGAGGTGCCGAGCGCCTCCCCGACGTCGGCGAGGTCTGCCGACTCGAAGCTATCGCTGTGGCGCTCGGCGGAGGTGCGCCGCGGGCTCGAGGCCTGGGACGCTGCCCGCGACGGCCCGACACGGCTGCAGTTCTCGCCAACGCCTGAGGCCTTGCCCGGCTCTACGCCTGGCTGCTGTTGATCGGGGCTCGATCTCCTTTCTTGACGCTCGGACACGAGGAGCACCTCGGCGATGTCGTCGTCGGCCATGGCGCCGAGGGCTGCAGGTCAGCGCATGGATTGAACAACTAAGCCCTGCATGGTGGCCGGCCACCGTGTCAGCCACTGGCGGAACGCCTTTTTCTCGACCGGCCAGATGCATGGCTTCCCGCCGGAGTTCCGGCGCAAGGTACTGGGCCTGCTTCGAGCCTGAAGTACATGGTCGTCCATATCCAGATTTACCGGGAATGCGTGCTTTCTTGCGACACAGTTTTTCCTCGTCCTGGTCACCTTGTTGATCCCGGCGAGTTCGGACATCCTTGGGGCGACCGATGAGAATCACTCAAGGGCCGCCTCATGAAGCCATTCGACGACTCCGCAGGGGGATACGGACCCGTTGTGTCAGCATGCGCGCGTTCGGCGGCACGGCGCTCGACCTGCCCAGCACGGTGGGGGAAGCAAGGTTTACGTGCTTCCGGACGGCTATTCGCTCATGCCGGAATCGCTCCGCTTTTGGATCAGGCCTACACAAAGCAACGGAGGCGATGGTGGCGGTAGATCGGCCTCGGACCGGGGATGCGGTGATCGTGATTCCCGGAATCATGGGCAGCGAACTGGTGGATACCGAGTCGGGCCGCGTGCTGTGGGGGCTGTCAGACCTGCAATGGTATGTGTCGGCATGGACGTCAGGGGCGTCGTTGGCCATGTTGCAGCTGTCGGCAGATGAGCGAATGGGGCGGTATGGCCGGATTCGCGCGACGCGATTGATCCGCTTTCCAGCTTTCGTGCCGGTGCTGTCAGGACTGATGCCGTACCGGTCCCTCATCAAGGGTCTGCAGGCCGTCGTCTGGCACCGGGACGCGGTAGCGGAGTTCGCGTACGACTGGCGGCTTCCGGTAGCGCACAACGCGGCCCGGCTGACTGAGTTCGCAATGCGGCATCTCGATACGTGGCAGGCCCATCCGGCGTACGTGGCGGGCCGCGCCGATCTGAGCGGCCCCGACAGCGACCCCTTCCCACGGCTCGTCCTGGTCGCGCACTCGATGGGCGGACTGCTGGCCTGGCTGGCCTGTCAGGACACGGATCTGACCCGGAGGGTGCGGACAACGGTGACGCTGGGAACGCCGTTCTTCGGGGCTCCGAAGGCCGTCCTGCTGTTTGGCGCGGGCGGGGGTGTCCCGCTGCCCCGTCACCGCGCCAGGCAACTGATGCTCACTCTTCCCGGCGTCTACGACCTGCTACCGGCCTACCGGTGCGTGACCGACGGGAGCTCGGCACGACGACTTGACATCTCGGACATCTCGAGTTTGGGCGGCGATTCCGAGCTCGCCGCCGAGTCGCTGGCGCTGAGCGAGGCTCGGCCGCTCCTCCCGCCCGCCGGGCATGTGCAGGTCGTCGGCGCGCATCAGCCGACCGTGCAGGCCGTGACGATCAAGAACGGCGCGGTGACGGCCCACCAGTTCACGTACCGTCCGGACCAGGGCGGAGTGACGCGGGTCGACACGGGCGGGGACAGCACAGTTCCGCGGGAGTCGGCGCAGTTGCCACCCGGACCGGCGATACCGCTGGCGCAGTCACACGGGGCGGTCGCCGCCACGGCCGAGGCGGTGCTGGTCACCCAGGACGCGCTGCTCGACCGGCGGACCGGCCCGTGGTTGGGCGCCGGCGAGATCGGCCTGGACGCGCCCGACATCGTACGGGCCGGGCGCACGTTCTGGTTCGGAGTCACCGGCGTGCGGCTCCCCACTGACGTCCGGTGCACGGTGGTCGACCTTGGCACCGGACTCCGGGTGGACACCCCGGCCGCCCGGTGGCGCGACGGCGCGGTCGTGGCGGAGGGAACACCCTTGCCGCCAGGCCTGTACCAGATCCGGGTGGACGGTGGGGGCGCGTCACCGGTTACGCAGATGCTGCTGAGCGCCGACCTGCCAGACGACGCGTACGGCGGCGCCGACCGCCCGAACGGCACCCGATGAGCCATCGCACCGACGAGAGCGCAGAGCCGGCCACCAACTTCATCGGCAGCGGAGCGCGAGCATGACCCACGGCGGCCCCATGGGGGAAGAAGATCGAGACCGAACCGAGGACACCGACTCAGGTCAGACGTTAGAGGTGTTCCCGGTGGCGATCGGCCACTACACCGACCCGGCCCTGCCCGACCTGGACGTCGACTCCCAGGTAGGCCGGCTGCTCGACCTGCTGGCGCCGTTCGGTGCCTGGCACCGACGGTGGGCGTGGCCGGCCCGCCAGCGGGGGGCGGGCGCGGTCGAGCGACGGTTGCTGGCATGGCGCCACCCCGCGGCCGAGGGCACCCAGGTGCCGGGCTCGTTGCTGTACTGGGTCGGTCACGGCTGGTCGGACGGCACCCGCGCCACACTCGCTCACACCGACAGCCCCGCTACAGTCGCCATGGCGGGAGTCACCCCGGATCAGGTGGCAGACGCAGTCCGCGCCCACCAGGCCCTCATCTCACCGGAAGAGGACGACGACAGCGGCGGGTGGGCGATGGTCGTGATCGACACCTGCCGGTCAGCACGGTTCGTCGAGCTGCTCAACGCGGCACTGTCCAGTTATGACCCGCCGGAGCGGGTACTGCTGGTGGGGGTGTCCGGGTCGGGGTCGACGTCGTTGGGGCGGTTCACCGACGCGCTGCGCACCGTATTGGTGGACACTTTCCGAGCAAATCGGCGGATCCGGCTGACGGAGCTCGCCAATCAACTACCCCGGCTGCTGCCCGGTGCGCGGGTCTACCAGCATGGGCTCATCGAGGCCTCGCTGGTACCAACCGATCTGCCGGTGGCGTCGTGGATGTCGGCGCCGCTGGACGAGGTCCGCCACCTTGAGGAGGTCCTGGACGGGCTGACCCCGGACGCGCGGCGGCATTTCCTGGCCAAGGCTCAGGGGGCGGAGCACGGAGAGCTGTCCTGGTTCTTCGAGGGCCGGGAACAGGAGCGGTCCCGGATCGTGGACTGGCTGCGGTGTGCCGACTCGGGGATGCTGGTGGTCACCGGCCGGGCGGGATCGGGCAAGTCCGCGCTGCTGGGTAACGTCTTGGTCCACTCGCTGCCTGAGCTGCGGCAGGCTTTGGCCCGCCGTGGCCTGCTGCGTGCTCTTGACCCCGTCCAGCTACCGCCGGACGGGGTGTTCGACGCAGCGATCCATCTGAGCGGGCTGACCCTGTCCCAGGTGGTCGCCCGCGTGGCTCGCGCCGGGCTCGGCGCGCTGCCCTCGTGGAGCGACCCGGCCGCCGGGGTCGCCACCGACCTGGACTGGCTCGCCGACCGGCTCGCCGAATGGCCTGAGCCGTTCACCGTGCTGGTCGACGCCCTGGATGAGGCAACCGACCCATTGGAAATCGCCCGCTCCCTCCTCGCCCGGATCGCCGCACTGCCCGGGGTCCGGGTGCTCGTGGGCACCCGCGCCTCCACCAACGAGGCACCCGACGCACCAGCTCGCGACGACAACCTCCTCCAGGCCCTGGCGGTCGCTCCCAGCGTCGTCCACCCCGACACCGCCGATGACGGGGACAACCGAGTGTGGGTCACCCGGGAGCGTGAGGCGATACGCAGGTACGTGGGCCGGCGTCTGCGGGAAGCCCGCGACCACGGTGTGGCCGGCGTCGCCGTGCCCGGCTTCGAACGGGTCACCGACGACGACCTGGAGCGGGTCGCGGCTGCGGTGGCGCGCCGAGACCGGCAGTTCCTGTTCGCCCGCCTGGCCGTGTACGAGCTGATCGAGGACCCGTGGCTGTTGACCCGGGGGCGAGCGCAGTCGCTGGAGGATCTGCTCGACGGGGACCACCAGGACCTGTTCGCCAAGGCGTTGGACCGTCTCGCACGGCACAACGACCGCTATCCGATCCTGCTACGGGCACTGTCCCTTGCCCGGGGCCGTGGCCTGCCCGAGGCGGATGGCGTCTGGGCAGCCGTCACGGCCGCGCTCACCCCCCGACCGCGTCGGCGGGTCGTGGACGACCATGATGAGGAAGATCTGACGGACGAGGGGGTGAGCTGGTCGACGGCCGTGCACGGACTGCTGAACCAGGCCGCGGCCTACGTCATCGTCGACACACAGACCGCCGGCATGCATCGGGCCCCCGCTGCCGGTGCCGGCGCACCCGCGCAACCAACCGATGACGGCGCAGCTGACGGCAAGGCCGACGGACAGACGGTGTACCGGCTGGCGCACCGTACCTTCGTCGAACACTTCACCGACGTCGGCCATCCGGACGACACCGACACGGGCAGGCAACGGCTGGCCGCCACCGCCCTGCTGGATCTCGCCGCCCGCATCGCTGCCGATGACCCGGCCGGGGTGCCCGCCTACCTGGCCCAGCACCTGTCCGGGCACGTCGCCGACGCCGACATCTGGGACGACCTGGCCGAGCACCCGCAGGTGCTGGACGAACTAGACCCGGCCGCGGTCACCGCCGACGCGCTGCGTTCCCTGTTCGTTCGACGTCCGGTCCCCCCTCCGGTGGCCGGGGTCATCGGCGCCCGCGATGCGCTGTTGGAAGCTGCTCGGAGCGACCGCGCAGGTTTGCGCCAGTTGGCCACCACCACCCACAGTTCCCGGCAGCGGGTGGACGAACCCGCCGCTGGCTGGTGGGGAGTCGCGGCAGCCCAGGCCGGACACGTCACCATGCACGTGCGGCTGCCCGGCCACACCGCACTCGTCAGACAGGTGTGCGGGTTCGTACTACCGGGCGGGCGCACCGCGCTCGCGTCGGCCGGCGACGATGGCACGGTCCGGCTCTGGAACCCCGAGAACGTCACCCCGATCGGAGCCCCGCTCACTGGCCACACCGGCACCATCGAGGACATCTGCGCGGTCACCCTGGCCAACGGCCGTGTCATGCTGGCCTCGGCCGGCGCCGACGGGACGGTGCGCATGTGGGATCCGGCCACCGGCCGGCCGGTAGGCACGCCCATCACCGGGCACGCCAGCTCGATCTGGGGGGTGTGTGCGCTGCCGGCCCCGGATGGCTCCGGGCGGGCGCTGCTGGCTTCGGCCGGGGCCGATGGAACGGTGCGAGTGTGGGATCCAGCCACCGGCGAGCCGGTAGGCACCCCCCTGACCGGGCACTCCGGCCCGGTCACGGGGGTGTGTGCCCTGCCGGATCCTGGCGGTTCCGGGGGAGCGCTGCTGGCCTCGACAGGGTACGACGGCACGGTGCGAATGTGGGATCCCGCCACCGGCCGACCGGTAGGCACCCCCCTGACCGGGCACTCAGGCCCGGTTCTGAGAGTGTGTGCGCTGCCGGATCGGGGCGGATCCGGTCGGGCGCTGCTGGCCTCGGCCGGGGCCGACGGGACGGTGCGAGTGTGGGATCCGGCCACCGGCCGGCCCGTAGGCACCCCACTGACCGGGCACACCAGTTCGGTCAGGGCTGTGTGTGCGTTGCCGGATCCGGGCGGTTCCGGTCGGGCGCTGCTGGTGTCCGCCGGAGATGACGGGATGGTGCGGGTGTGGGATCCGGCCACCGGCCGGCCGGTAGGCACCCCGCTGACCGGGCACACCAGCCCTGTCTGGGGGGTGTGTGCGCTGCCGGATCCGGATGGCTCCGGTCGGGCGCTGCTGGCTTCGGCCGGGGCCGACGGGACGGTGCGCATGTGGGATCCGACCATCGGCCGGCCGGTGGGCGACCCCCCGACCGGACGCACCAGTTCGGTCAGGGGGGTGTGTGCGCTGCCGGATCCGGATGGCTCCGGCCGGGCGCTGCTGGCCTCGGCCATGGCCGAGGGGACGGTGTGCATGTGGGATCCGGCCACCGGCCGGCCCGTAGGCACCCCTCTGACCGGACACATCGGCCCGGTCAGAGGGGTGTGTGCGCTGCCGGCCCCGGACGGCACGGGGCGGACGCTGCTGGCCTCGGCCGGGTACGACGGGACGGTCCGAGTGTGGGATCCGGCCACCGGCCGGCCGGTAGGCACCCCACTGACCGGACATATCGGCCCGATCTGGGGGGTGTGTGTGCTGCCGGATCCGGACGGCTCCGGGCGGGCGCTGCTGGCCTCGGCCGGGTCCGACGGGACGGTGCGCATGTGGGATCCGGCCACCAGTCAGCCGGTAGGCGCCCCCCTGACCGGACACACCGGCCCGGCCACGGGGGTGTGTGCGCTGCCGGATCCGGATGACAGCGGGCGGGCGCTGCTGGCCTCGGCCGGAGATGACGGGACGGTGCGGGTGTGGGATCCGGCCACTGGCCGGCCGGTGGGAAACCCCATGACCGGGCACTCCGGCCCGGCCATATGGGTGTGTGCGGTGTCGGCCCCGGACGGCTCCGGGCGGGCGCTGCTGGCCTCGACAGGGGGTGACGGGACGGTGCGGGTGTGGGATCCGGCCACCGGCCGGCCAGTGGGAACCCTGAGGGGGCACGCCAGCTCGATCCTATGGGTGTGTGCGCTGCCGGCCCCGGACGGCTCCGGGCGGGCGCTGCTGGCCTCCGCCGGGTCCGACGGGACGGTGCGCATGTGGGACCCGGCCACCTGCCGGCCAGTCGGCACCCCCCTGACCGGGCACTCCGGCCCGATCAGGGCCGTGTGTGCGCTGCCGGTCCCGGACGGCTCCGGGCGGGCGCTGCTGGCCTCCGCCGGAGATGACGGGACGGTGCGGGTATGGGACCCGGCCACCAGCCGACTTGTCGGCGCGCCGCTCGGCGGAGCGCCCGATGCGGCCGAGGCCCTCACGCAGTCCCCAACCCACGTAACTGACCAAGTCGTCCTGCGCGGCGACAGCCTCCTGAGTACCTGGACCCCCTCCACCTCCCGCCTGGCCACGACACCCGGCACCCAACGCGCCTCAGCGGTTGCCTCACTGACCGGGACCGACCATCCGGTTCTCCTCATCGGCGACACTTCTGGGCAGGTTCACATCACCGATCCGGCCACCGCGGCACACCTCGCCCCGCCGATACGGATCGACACCGGAGCCGTACTCGCGCTGCAACCACTGCCAGGCACCCCCGCCCGGGTCGCAACCGGCGGACGCGACGGCGTCATCACCACCTGGGCCATCTCCACCGCCGAACCCGCGGGGCCGCCGCTGCACGGCCACGAAGGCCCGGTCCGCGCACTCTGCCTCGTTCATCGCGACGGTTCGCCGCCGCTGCTCGCCTCGGCCGGCAACGACGGCACGATCCGCTTGTGGGATGTGGCGACCTGGACGCTGCATGGTGAACCCCTCATCGGTCACCGCGGCTGGGTCTGGGCCCTCGCACGCGTCCCGGGCGGTCCCGGCCAGACGCCGAAGCTGGCCTCCGCCGGTGCGGACGGCACGGTCCGCCTCTGGGACCCCCTCGGTCATCGCCACACCGGGGAGCAGTTGACCGGCCACACCGACCAGGTGCGGGCCGTTGCCGTCGCCACCTGTGGCGACGGCCGTAGCCTGCTGGTCTCCGGCAGCCAGGACGGCACCGTCCGCCTCTGGCGCCCCATGACCGGGGAACCGGTGCACACCATCCCGCTCGGCATTCCCGTCCACGCCCTGCTCCAGCAGGCGCCTGACGACCGTGCTCGCGAACGCACCGGCGACGGCGCCACCATCACCGTCGGCCTCCGCACCGGCGTCCTCGCCCTGGACCTCCATCGAACCCTCTTCGGGACGAGGGAGGATCGGACCAGGATCCAACGGTCGGCATGATCGCTGTCCGATCAAGGACAGCCCCCTGTCAAAAGGGCGATTGTGTCAGTACGGTTGGTAACCCCAAGGTGGCCACCGGCTCCATGGCTACCGTTCCCAGCGCCGGCGAGGTAGCCCATGCGCGAGGCACTGTTCCGGGCTGCGCAGCACAGCTCGTGGGTGGCGAATGAAGAATCCGTGGCGCAGCGCCAGTCGGAGCGGACCACCCGCCAGATTTACGAGCGTTCCGCGCTGCCGCTCCCGAAGCCGGCGACGCAGGGGTGGACCGGCGGATCGGCGTCCCCGGGGGTCACGCTTCTGTGGCCGTACCCGCGCGGCTCGTCCGACGTCATCGACCGCGCGAACTGCGCCGACCTGTTTCTACGCGCCCATCCACGATTTCGGATCGTCACCGAGTACGGCCTCGACCGCGGCGCTCTGGCCGAAACCGACCCCGCCGAGAACATCCTGCTGTTCTGCCCGTTCGATGCCGTGTTACCTCGCCTGTCGATCACCGCCGACTCCCTGCTCACGGTCGACGATCGACCGGTCCATGCGGTGGCCAGCGAAATGATCATGGGGTACTTGATGCGTGCGGGGCTGTGGCCCAAGCCGGCGCGCGGGGCGGACTTCGCCCACCTCCCGGCCATCGACCGATTGCGCACCGGGCTGGTCAACGGAACGGGACTCGCGCTGTTCAAGGCCGCGCAGATGGCACTCTTCCAGCGCCGGCGCGACAGCCTGTCCGGTCTCGGTGTGACGATGCCGCAGGGACGCGTCGCATGGGACCGCGCGGAGGCGGTCGCGGCGAGCGAGGCGTGGTTCGCGCAGGGGCACGGTGTGGTCTACCGGCCGTTCGCGTCCTCACGCGGCACCGCCGTCTCGTTTCTCGGCCCCCGCGGCTCTCAGCCACGGCGACGCGCAGTCGAGGAGGTCCTGGATGCGATGGAGGCGACCATGGCGGACACGTACGGGCGAGCCGACCCTTACCCGATCACGCTCTCGACGTTCGTCGAGTCCCGCAAGATCGACGGACGAGTGTGTGACCTGCGGATGTTCGTGGTCGCCGATCCGCAAGCCTCAGCCTTACGCGCGATCCCCGGCGCGGTCGGCCTCGCGCAGATCCCGTTCGGCGAACGGGACGAGCTCGGCACGGCCACGTGCTTGACGAACCTCAACGCTCCACCTGACGCCGAGGCGGTGCCCATCCCGCGCGAACTGCCGCTGTCGGATCCAGACGTCTTGGCCATACTCGGCATCGGGGAGAAGGAGCTCGAACTACTCGGGCGGGTGGCGGTCCTGCTGTGGAGCCGGGCGGTCACCGCGGAGCGGGTCACAACCGGAATGGCGCTGCCGTTCGCCTACGGCTCGGTCGACTTCCTCATCACCGAGACGGGCCGGATCGCGCCGATCGAGATGAACGGCGCCAATGTCGGCTCCCACACCTCCGTCCACCCGCTGTTCCTCGACTCTTTCGGACTCGCGATGCGGGCCGCGCTGGAAGAGGCCTTGTGGTGAGTCCGTCCCGTTCGCCCGCTCCCCTACGGCGGTGAACGAACCGATGGACACCCGGATCCGGATCGCCACGACGAGCGCCGCACCATCGGTCACCGCCATCTTCGACGAGCCCGGCCTCGCGGTGGACGACCAAGGGGCCTACGTGTCCGAGCTGCTGCCGCTCGTCTGGGCCCGAGGATGGGCCTGCACGAAGGCCATCGTGATACGGGGCGTGCACGATGGCGAAGTCCTGGTGGACTTCATACAGGTACGCGGGGCAGCAGCAGGTGCCGGCATACGCGTGGAGACGCGCGGCGACTGTGGCAATTCCATGGTGGCGGCCATGCTCGCCGTGTCGGATGAAACCGGGCGTACGGACCTTCGGATGCGTAATCGGTGCACGGGTGTGGTGGCCTCGATCCGCCGATGCGGACGCCGGTCGAGCTGGGAACTGGTCGAAGCCGACTTCACCGAGGGCCTGGCTGGACGGAGCGCCGACGAGTTCGTGCTGGCGGTGCCGACCGGCTCGATAGGCGTGCCGGTGAGCGTGCTGGACGCGATGAACCCCTATGTCATCGTCCACGCTGCGGACATCGGTGCGACCGCGGACACACTGATCGCCCGCGACCCTGGGCCGGCGCTTCTCGACCGGCTGTGCCGGCTGCGGCGTCACGTCGGGGCACTGCTCGGAGGACCGTTGGACGGCGAGTTCCCCAAAGCAGCCATCGCGTGTCGGGGGCCTGGACGGCAGATAGTCGGCCGGACCATATACCTCGGCCAATGGCACCCGGGGCTGCCCCTTACCGGCGGCATCACCCTGGCGCTGGCGGCACTCGCACCGGGAACCGTGCTTTTCGGCGGTGAATGCGCCCACGTCAGCGTGACGGATGGCCGTTCCAAGACGGAGGCGGAAATCACGCGCGACGCTTCCGGCATCCGACGTTGCCTGATCCGTGGTCTCCAGGTCGCCCTGCTCGACGAGCTGATCCTGCCCACCCCGCTCATGCCGAACGCCGCGAACAAGAGGGACAAGGCATGGAAGGCGTGAACCTCGATCAGCCGCTGTCTGGTTCACCCTCATTCGTCGGAGAGCCCTATGCCGCGTGATTTCTACGCCACCGTTGCCCAGGTCCTGCCGGTGTTGTTGTTGGCTTTCGTATGGGACTCGCGGTTCCTGGAGAGATTGCGAACCCAGCGGCGCCACCTTCGTCCGCGTGGTTCGGCGGATGGAGTACGGTTCTGGACCAAACCCCGAGTGCGCGCCTACGCCCTGACCGTCGCCACGATCACCATCGCCGACCTTGCCGTGTGTATCCTGGCGCTGGCCGGAGCCATCCCCGACAGCACTGTGCTGCGCACGTTGGTGGCCGTAGGGCTGATCCTGGCGCTGATCACGCTGCTCAACCGGGTCTGGATGGACGTCCTGCATGCCACCGCTCGTTCCGTAGAGCCTTCATCGCCTCCTGACGGCCCGCTGACCATCTCCACCGACCAGGCTGCGGAAGGCTCCGGAGACCAGCCCGACACGAGCCCGCCCTCTTCGATCGGCCCTGGCCGGGATGGCGGGACACGATGGGAAAACTGACTTCCCGAAGCGGTTCGATGTCCGAACTCGAGTCCGCCCTGGGCGCGCGCCTCCTGTTTCCACGTGACCGGGAATATGAGGTGTCACGGCGCGTGTGGAATGCCATGCACGATCGGAGACCTGCACTGATCGCGCGCTGCCGAACAGCCGCCGAGGTGAGCCTGGCCCTGCGGTACGCGCTCGCCGAGAATCTCCGGGTGACCGTACGCGGCGGCGGCCACAACGTTGCCGGTACTGCTGTGGCCGACAATGCCGTCATGATCGACCTCTCGCTGATGAGCGAGGTGGCAGTCGATGTCGCCGGACGACTGGCCCATGCCGGGGGTGGTTGCCTTCTGCGCGACCTTGACGCCGCAACCACACCCCTGGGGTTGGCGTGTCCAGCCGGAGTGGTCTCGCACACAGGGCTTGGCGGGCTCGCGCTGGGTGGCGGGTATGGCTGGTTGGCTCGCAAGTGGGGTTTGACCTGCGACCACATCATGGCGGTCGAGATCGTCCTGCCGGACGGCTCGATCGTCGAGGCAACCGAAGGTCAGTATGACGATTTACTGTGGGCGCTGCGTGGTGGAGGCGGAAACTTCGGCATTGTCACCCGCTTCACCTTACGGCTGCGCCCATGCGGTCCTGTTCATCTGCACAGCGGGGCCTACACGCTGGACGCGGCATCGGCGGCCTTGGCCGCGTATGGGGACTTCGCGGAACGGCAATGCCGCAACCTGCACACTGTGGGCAGCCTGGCCTACCCCGGAGTCCAGGAATGGATCCCGGAAAAGTTACGCCACGAGCCGCTCCTCTTCCTGACCGCCGCATGGTTCGGTGACCTCGCCGAAGCCCAGGCCCGGACAGCCCCCCTGTTCGAGACCGCTGTTCCCGAAGCCTCCCGAATCCGGACCCTCACCTATCCCGAACTGCAGTCGCTCGGCGACCACGGCGAGCCTCATGGTCATCGGTACTACACCAAGTCCTGCTATCTCCGGGAGTTTCCCACAGGGGTTGCGGCGAGTTTCGTAGCGGCGGCGCGGGACATTCGTTCGCGCCGCTCCTCGATCGATTTCGAGTTCCTGAGGGGAGCGATGACGGACGTTCCTGACGAGAACTCCGCTTTTCCGCATCGAGACGCGCCATACATCTTCACCGCATCGGCTCAGTGGACCGACCCCGAAGATGACGCCGAGAACATCGCCTGGTCCAGAAGGAGCGTGAACCGGCTGCGGGAGTTCCAGTCGGCGGGCGTCTACGTGAATTACGTGCACGATGAGAACGCCAAGGCCACGGATGTCTACGGTGCCGAGCGCTACCGGCGACTCGCCGAGGTCAAACAGCGCTATGACCCGGAGAACATCCTGCGCCACAACCAGAATATTGCTCCCGCACCCACCACTGCGCCGTGATAGAGAGGGAAGCGTCTCTGTGCCGATGTCTGGATCGTTCGACACCCCTGTGAACCCCCCGCACATATCAGACCACAATGCTCCGGAATCTATGGTTGCGGCGCTGAATTCTCCCTGGTTTGCGCTTGTTGCCGACCTCCACGACGTTATTCTGCCGACCACCGTGACCTATGCGAGTTCACGGGGTCTCAAGAGTCTGCAGTTGCCCCTGACCACAAGGACGATCACCTGTCCCACTGCTCTGGGTAGCGACTCGGAGCCGGTTCCGGTGAAGGTCAACGGGGTTCCCACCTATCTCGCCGACTCCATGCAGTTCGCGTTGGAGTACGGCTGCAGGATGGCTCGTAGTGGCTGTTACACCATCATGCCTTCGTTCCGTGCGGAGGAACCTGACTCGACCCATCTAGGCCAATTCACCCACAGCGAAGCTGAAATCATCGGTGATCTGGACGACTTGATTCGCTATGTCGATGGATATGTCCGCACCCTGGCGGCCACGGTTCTTGACCGCCTGGGCGACCGCTTGGCACAAGCGCGGGGGGATATCTCTCACCTGGAGCGCATGGTGGGCCGTCGCGAGGCGTTCGAACAGCTCACCTTTGAGGAGGCCGTGCGCGTCGTGAACGATGAGGACGGCGCGGTGCTGGATAACGGAGTTTGGCGTTCTTTCACCCGCAAGGGTGAGTTGCTCCTCATGGAACGCGTCAGCGAGTTCGTCTGGGTCCGTCACTTCGACAGCCTCGCAGTCCCCTTTTACCAGGCATTCGTCGACCCTTCCGGAAAAATCGCAAATAATGCTGACCTCTACTTCGGGATGGGCGAAGTGGCCGGCGCCGGCGAGCGGCACGCGGACGCTGAGGGACTGCGCAAATCCATGGCCCTGCATGGAGTGAACGAATCCGAATATGCCTGGTATGTACGGATGCGAGAAGTGGCTCCCCTTCGTACGTCCGGTTTCGGTTTGGGGGTAGAGCGCTTCCTCATGTGGGTGCTCAACCATGGCGACATCCGTGACGTCAGCCTGATCTCCAGGGTCGACGAGTCGAAGGCCTGGCCGGCCGCTGTCGTGCGCCCCTGACGGTCTACCGCTATGGCCAGGGCGAGGTCGGGCGGCGCACCTGCGAGACGAGCCGATCGCCGGGCTGGTGGTGAACGACTACCCGGCGAGGGTTTCGGCCAGCCATCTGGCCTGGAGGTCGAGGTGGTGAGCCTCGCCGCTCTCGTGACCATTGAACTCGTAGGCGACGATGTCCTTCGGGCCGCCGTACCGGTTGAAGGCGGCGTACACACCTGAGGGCGGACAGGTGGTGTCATGCAGGGCGACGCCGAAGTGCGCCGGGCAGCGCGCCTGATCCACCAGCAGCGCGACGTCGAAGTACGCGAGCGTCTCGAACGCCCCGTCCACCAGGGAGCGGTGCGTATGACACCACCTGACCAACTCCGGATACGGCCCCGTCGTGGCGACATGCGCCGAGCGGCGGATGTTGCACAGGAAGGGCACATTGGGCATGGCGGCGGCCACACCCGGATGCAGCGAGGCGGCCACCAGCGACAGCGCGCCGCCCTGGCTGGTGCCCGTGGTGACCAGCGCGGCTGAGGCGCGATGCGAAAGCTCGGCGGCGGCGTCCACGGCCCGGACCGCGTCGACGAACAGGCGGCGATAGTAGTAGACGTCCCGGTCCGGCAGGCCGTCGGTGAGGAAGCCTGGCACATGGGGCAGTCCGGACGCGCCCAGGTCGGCGGTGTCGCCGGTCCGCCACGCGCTGCCCTGGCCGCGCGTGTCCATGATGAGATGCGGGTAGCCGGACGCCGACCAGAAGAGCAGTTCGTGCGGCAGACCTCGGCCGCCGCCGTAGCCGATGTACTCGATCACCGTCGGGCGCTGCTCGTCGAGGCCTCGCGGTACCAGATACCACGCCTTGATCGGATGGCCGCCGGCTCCGGCGAACGTCACGTCGAAGACGTCCACCGTACGCAGCGGGGTGTCGTGTACGGGCTCGGCCCGCACGTCGAGCGGCGAGCGCGCGGCCTTGGCCAGCGACGCCTTCCAGAAGTCCGACATGTCGCCCGGCGCCTGCCGGTCACCCAGAAAGCTCTCAAGAGCTTCAAAGGGGATCTCCGCTAACATCGCACTCTCCTCGTCGAACTTGTCGTCCACTGAGCGCCATCACCCGGCCCGCCGCGAGGAAACCGTCCAGGATGGCGTCCTCCATCGAGCCGTACGTCCAACCGCCGTAACGGCCGCACGAGAACACGCGGTGCCCGGCCAGCCAGCCGAGCAGCAGGTCCACTGCCGCCCGCCTGGCGTCGTCGAAGACCACGTACGCATGCTCGACATCGCGTTGCTCGACGAACAGCACGTCGTCGGCTGAGCCGATGGCGCCCATGCGCTCCAGCCCGCTGATCACCGAGGGCAGGTCCAGCAGGCTGCTCCGGTCGGCGACCTCTACCCACAGGGCGGCGCAGCCGGGCGGTGCCATTTCCGGCACCACGTTGGTGAACACGCCCATGCGGTAGAACGGGTATGGCCTTTCGGGCACGTACACCCAATGCTCGCGCATCATCGTCGGCGACCGCAGGGCGACGTTGAGATAGCGCAGGGGGATCGAGCACAGTGCGCGGCGGGCGGCGGCGATGTGAGGCGGCAACCCCGGGATGCGGTCGAGCAGGTCGGGCAGCGGAATGGTGGACACCAGCGCTTGCCAGTCCAGCCACGAGGGTTCACCGGTCAGCTTGATCCGGCCGCTCTGAAGGTCGATCTCCTCCACGTCCGTGGAAAGGCGCACGCTCAGCCGCCCGCCCTCGTTCGCCGCCTCCAGGAGCGCACGTGGCAGCAGGTCGATGCCGCCTTTTGCCGGATAGAGGAACCGGGCGTTGTACCCCACGCGGTCCTGCCTGATGCCCAGCGCCCCACCGACCACCTGGACGGTGCTCGGCGTCGGGAAATAGCCCGACAGCCAGTCGAAGGTCAGTCTGTCGCACGAAAGGCCCCAGAACTTGCTGTAGTACGGCGTGAAGAAATGGTCGGCCAGGGCCTGCCCATACTGGGCGACGATGAAGTCGTGGAAGCTCTCGGGCGGCGGCCTTCGACGGACCAGCCGCCCCGCCCGTGCCCGAAGGAATCCGGCCAGGCAGCGTCTGCGGACTTCCCCCGGCAACCCGTGGATGTTGGCCTGCAGCGGATAGGGGACCATCGCATCGTTGATCCAGACTTTCGCCCTGCGGCCGATGTCGACCAGGCCGTCCCCGCCGAGCAGGTCATGGACCAGGGCGCGCACGGTGGCGTCGCGCAGGTGCAGCCAGTGGCCGGTGACGTCGAAGGTGAAACCGTCGCGCCGGTGAGTCCTGGCTTTGCCGCCGACCGTCTCTTCGCGCTCGACCAGGGTGACCGTTCTTGCCGACAGGCGCATCGCGGCGGCGAGGCCGGCGAGGCCCGCGCCCAGAACCACGATCGGTTCGGCTGCTCCACCAGGCATGGCGCCCCCGCAGTCCTCATAGGATCACTCAGACTGTATGATGACGCTCCCCCGAGCAAAGGCAACCTTTCGCGAATCACGCAAGCTCGTGACCGCTGCCGTACGCCAGGCCGACACCGACGACCCCCGGCCATCGCAACGCAACCCGCCTGAATCGCGCTGGTGGCACCCGCCGGCGGCTCGTCGTCCCACAGATCGGAGATCAGCGCATCGGCGGTCAGCCGGGCGACCGGCCGCCAGCGCGAGCCTGGCCAGCAGCGCCGGCGGCGGCTCTCAAACGTCCACGTGCCCGATATCGGCGCCGGGGGCATGCAGGAGGGGGCTCGCGTGCTCGCCGAACAGCCTCGCCACCAGCTCGCCGCGGCTGCTGACGTCCACCTTGGCGAAGATCGCCTTGAGATGGTCGCGCACTGTGTGCGACGACAGCCGCAGCCGCGTGGCGATCTCCGCGGTGGTGTGCCCGCGCGCCACGCACTCGGTCACCTCGCGCTCGCGCGGCGTCAGCGCGTACGCCTCCACGATGATGGGGACGATCTGCGTCGCCGTCGCCGGCTCGAACACCACCGAGACCGGCCCCGTCCGGCCCCGGCCGTCCTGCAGCACCGAGGCGTGGATGCTGACCCAGCGCCCGCTCCCGCCGCGCACCCGGATGACGGCGGGACCGGATTCGCGCTCGGCGGCCACGGCCCTGGCCCGCGCCACCACCGAGGCGACGGCTCCCGTCCGCAGGCTGACCGTCAAGGGCAGCCAAGGAGAGCCGCCCAACTCGGCGAACCAGTGCTCAGCCTGGGCGTCGGCGAAGATCACCCGGTCGCCGGTGTCGAACAGCGCCGATCCCGGCGCGTCGGAAGCGCCTGACACCCCGCCCTCCTGCCTGCCGGCGACGGCCAGCCCGGCCAGGCTCAGCGCGATCTCCGGCCCCAGCGCGGCCACGTGCCGCAGGTCGCGCTCGTCAAAGGGCGGCCGGTCGGCGGCGCGGAACAGGTCCACCACCCCCCACACGCCCGCGCCGATGCGGAAGGCGGCCCGCAGGTTGTCGACGTATCCCAGCGGGCGCATGAACTCCCGGAAACGCACGCTCCTGCCTAAATTGCCGACGGTGGCCTGCCGGAGCGTCGCCACGGCGGCGGACGAGCGGGCGACGTCGCGGAAGGTCAGCACGTCGTGCGCGCCGTACTCACGCTGCCAGTACGTCTCGCAGTGCTCCTGGCCGATGTTCTCCACGCGCATGGGCGAGGCCGGCAGGACGGTCGCCGGGTCGGTGCCGATCCAGGCTGCCGCGTCGTAGGGAACCATGCGGCGCAGGCGGCGCGCGGCCGCCGCGAACACCTCCGACCCCGTGCCCGACACTTCCAGCGCTTGCTCACCGGCGCACGCGCGCACGCCGGTTAACCCCCCGATGGTGTCCACGCCGCCATGGTCGCACGCCGTCCCACGGGTTCCCATCCCCCGTTTGAGGGGGGCGGGCCGGCGTCGTGACATCAGGCGGGCCTGCGACGAGCCGCCGCCCCTGATCCGCCTGACCGATCCCGCAGCCGCGGGGGGTGGCGGCCCTGAATGCCCCCGGCGGGCGGGATGGGATCGGCGTCCTCGCCCCGCCATCGTCGATCAGGACGACGACCAATCACTGATCGAAGAGGACGAACGATGCCTGTCACTCCTGCTCCCGGCCCCGGCGCTGACGGTGCCGGTGCCGGTGCCGGCGGCCTGCGGGCGCTGGGCTCGCGGCTCGAAGGAGCGCTGGTCCTGCCCGGTGACGCGGGCTGGGACGCCGCCCGCGCGGCCTGGCAGCTGGCCGTGGACCAGCGTCCGGCCGCCGTGGTGCTGGCCCGCTCGGCCGCCGACGTGGCCGCCACCCTGAAGACGGCCCGCGCCTGTGGCCTGCGCGTCGCGCCGCAGTCCAGCGGCCACAACGCCGCCCCGCTCGGACACATGAACGACACCATCCTGCTGCGCACGTTCGAGATGGCGAACGTGCACGTCGACCCCGTGCGGCGGCTGGCCCGGGTGGGCGCGGGGGTGGTGTGGTCGGAGGTGAGCGCGGCCGCCGCCAAGCACGGCCTGGCCGGGCTCGCCGGCACCGCCTCCGACGTCGGCGTGGTCGGCTACACCCTGGGCGGCGGCCTGTCCTGGTTCGCCCGCTCCCACGGCCTGGCCGCCAACCACGTCACCGGCGCCACCGTGGTGACCGCCGACGGCCGCGTGCTGCGCGTGGACGCCGGCCACGAGCCCGACCTGTTCTGGGCGCTCCGGGGCGGCGGGGGCGCGTACGCGATCGTCACCGAGCTGGAGTTCGCCCTGTTCCCCATCACCGAGGTGTACGCGGGCGCGCTGTACTGGCCGATCGAGCGGGCCGGGGAGGTGTTGACCCGGTGGCGCGACTGGACCGCCGGCGTGCCGGACGCGATCACCTCCCTGGGCCGGCTGCTGCGCTTCCCCCCGCTGGAGGACGTTCCGCAGCCCTTCCGAGGCCGCTCGCTGGTCGCCGTCGAAGCGGTCGCCCAGTTCGGCCAGGAAGCGGCCGACGCCCTGCTCGCGCCGCTGCGGGAGCTGGGTCCCGAGCTCGACACCTTCGCGCCCACGCCACCGTCCCGGCTCGACCTGCTGCACCTGGACCCGCCCGGCCCCACCCCGGCCACCGGTGACGGCTTCCAGCTCGCCGCTCTCACCGACGAGACGCTGGCGGCCCTGCTGGCCGTGGCCGGCCCTGACGCCGACGTACCGCTGCTGACGGTCGAGGCCCGCCACCTGGGCGGCGCCCTGGCCCCGGGCGCCCTGCCCGGCGGCGCGGTGTCCTCGCTGGACGCGGCCTTCGCCGTCTTCTCCGGCGGCCTCACCTTCGACGCGTCCTCCACGGCCGCCGTGCACGCGGCCCTCGACACGCTCGCCGCCGTCCTTGCGCCCTGGCGGGCGCCGCTGGCCTACCGCAACTTCACCGAACGGCGGCGGCCGGACGACGGGCTCGGCTTCGAACCTGACCATGTACGGCGGCAGCTGCGGCGGGTCAAGCAGACCTACGACCCGGGCGACGTGATCAGAGCCAACCACCCCGTAGAGCCCTCCCGGTAGCCGCCGTGACCCCGATCACTTCGCGACCAAGCGCGTATCTCGCCACCGAGCGACCCCCGGGCCGCTCCCTGCCTTCGTCCCCGGACGACCCCAGACCCAAGGAAGGCACTCTCATGTTCTCTCGTGTCGCCCGCTCGTTCGCCGCCTCCGCCCTGGCCGCGCTGGCCGCGCTGGCCATCGCCACCTCCACCGCCACGCCGGCCGTCGCACAGACCGCAGCTGACAAGCTGGCGTTGTGCAAGCCGGGCATGTTCTGCATCTTCGGCGACACGGGTTACCGGGGTCTGTTCTTCGGCAGCGCCGCCAACGTCCCGAACGTCGGCACCGCGACCGCGCCGTTCGGCTTCAACATCAACGACCACACCAGCTCGTTCTGGAACCGCACCGGCCGCACGATGTGCCTGTTCACCCACACCAACTTCAGGACCCCGCTCCAGTGGCAGCGTCCCAACAGCACCGCCATCGCCGTGGGCATCGCCCCGAACGAGTTCACCCCGAACGTCGGCAAGCTCGCCAACGACGCGACCAGCTCCTTCGCCGCCTGCGCCCGCACCTGACCGCACGACCCCGTCACCAGCACGTCCACCACATCACGGAAAGCACCCTCATGATCTCTCGTATCGTCCGCCCCCTCGCCGCCCCCGCCCTGGCCGCGCTGGCCATCGCCACCTCCACCGCCACGCCGGCCGTCGCACAGACCGCAGCTGACAAGCTGGCGTTGTGCAAGCCGGGCATGTTCTGCATCTTCGGCGACACGGGTTACCGGGGTCTGTTCTTCGGCAGCGCCGCCAACGTCCCCAACGTCGGCACCGCGACCGCGCCGTTCGGCTTCAACATCAACGACCACACCAGCTCGTTCTGGAACCGCACCAACCGCGACATCTGCATCTACGCCGACACCAACTTCAGGAACAAGATGTTCTGGCGCGTGAACAACGGCACGCTGGTTCTCGGCCCGGTCGGGGCCGGGCGCTCCACGTCCAACATCGGCAGCGACACCAACGACAAGCTGAGCTCCTTCGGCCCCTGCTGAGCGCCGTAACGGCACGTTTCCACCAGAGAGCCCGTCGCCCGCCGTCCGCACGACGGCGCGCGGCGGGCTCCGCATCACGCCGCTCGACCGTACGACCTGACGGCCGGGTCAGCCGGGGAGCGGGTTGTCCGGCGAGTGCAGCCACACGCTCGTGCCCTGCCCGCTCACGGTGACGGCCGGCAGGTGACGGCGGTCCACGATCCGGGCACGTCGGGGTCCGACAGCCACATGCGCGCCCACTCGCCCTCGTCCTCGGTGCCGCTGTCGGAGGTGGTGGCGATCCCGGTCAGCGCAGAGACGGTCAGGTTGAGGCCGGCGTGGATACGGTCAAACGCGCGCGGGTCCAGCGCCGTCCAGTACTGGCGGCGGTCGTCGCCCGGCGGGGTCGCGTCCGGGCCCGGCCGCTGCGCCCGATCCTTGTCCAGCTGGCAGAACTCGCGTGACAACGGGAGCAGCGCCTTGGCCGCTCGCCGCACGGCTACCCGCTGTGGGCCTGTCGGTCGATCATGGCTACCAGGGTCGTGACGAGTTCCTCGGCCGTGATGTGCCACTTGTCCGCGGACAAGTGTCCGTTGACCTCCATGTCCGTGATCCCGTGCACGCTGGTCAACAGCAGCGGCGCGAATCGGCGGGTGTGCTCTGCGCCGACCACACCGCCGATGATGGCAAGGAACTCGTCCATCGCGCGATCGCCCGCCTGCTTCGCGGCGTGGATCGCGGCCGGGTCGCCGGCCGGGTAGGTGAACATCAGCCGGTACAGGTGCGGTTGACGGCGGCCGACCGTCATCAGTGCGGACAGGCCCCTGTGCAGCTTGTCGGCCGGGGACAACCGCGGATCGGCGCGCACGGCCTGTACCTGATCCGCGAGCCGGTCCAGGGCCTCGGCCGCTACGGCGGTCAGCAGGCTGTCCTTGTCGGGGAAGTGCCGGTACGGCGCCCCACGAGTGACTCCCGCGCGCGCCCCGACCGCGCGCAACGTCACCGCGCCCGGACCGCCGCTGTCGAGCAGACCGGCGGCCGCATCCAGCAAGGCGCGCCGCGTCGCGGCAGCGGATTCCACTCGGCTGACCATGCCCACCACTCTACAGTTGACACTGTCATCCGGGGCTCCCTATCGTCATCAAGGTGACAAAGTCATCTGAAATTTCGCGGGACACCCGTGGTTGCGTTGTCGTGACCGGAGCCTCGACCGGGATCGGCGCGGCCTCCGCCCGCGAGCTGGCCCGTCAGGGATTTCACGTCCTCGCCGGCGTCCGCCGCGTCCAGGACGCCGACGCGCTCCGTGCCCCGGGCGTCGAGCCGGTCATCCTCGACATCACCCAGCCTGGCCACATCGCCGAGCTTGCCGCCCGCGTCGACGCGCAGGCAGGTGCGCTGCGGGCGTTGGTGAACAACGCCGGCATCTCCGTCAACGCCCCGATCGAAGCCCTGCCGCTCGACGAGTGGCGCCGGCTGTTCGAGGTCAACCTGTTCGGTCACGTCGCCGTCACCCAGGCACTCCTGCCCGACCTGCTGCGCCACTGCGGCCGGGTGGTCAACATCAGCTCGGTCGGCGGGAAGGTCGCCATGGCCACCTTCGGCCCCTACGCGGGCACGAAGTTCGCCCTGGAGGCGGTCAGCGACGCGCTGCGCCGGGAACTGGCGCCGCTGGGTGTGCGGGTGGTGGTCGTCGAACCCGGTGGCGTCCGCACCGAGATGGGCGACCGGGGCATCGCCACCACGGGCCGGCTGGCCGAGGCCATGTCACCGGAACACCGGGATCGCTACGGGCCGTTGATCCAGGCGGTCATGGCGCTGACTGCCGCCGGCACCACCGGCGGTTCGTCCGCCGAGGATGCCGCCCGGGTGATCGCCAAGGCCGTGACCGCCAGGAAGCCTCGTACGCGCTACACCATCGGCCGGGACGCGGCCCTGCTCACCCGCCTGTCGCGGATACTGCCGGACCGGATGCTCGACCGCGTCGCCGCCGCCGCTCTGCGCCCGCACTACCCGAGGACGACCACCGCATGAGCGTCACGTTCGAGCAGGGGCGGCCGACCGTGCGGGACAGGGCCCGCTCGACGCCCGTCGTTCCATAGGTGGCAATGTCCACCTGCCCGCCCCCGCGGGCTCCCCGTGCCGCACCGGCAGGGGCAGGGCGGCCATCCACTACCAGACCGCCCGCTTCCGCCTTGTGCCTCAACTCGCCAAGACGCTCGGCGTGCCGACCCCGGCCGTAGCGCCGGCGCCGAACTGGAGGCTGGGCCGTGCCCGCGTCAGGCGCCGGCCGCGTCGAGCCGGCTGAGCTGCTCGTCCGTGAGTTTGACGTCGAGCGCCGGGAGCGCGGCCTCGTACTGCCGGAGGGTGCGGGGCCCGATCAGCGGCACGATCGTCGGCGAGCTCTGGTGCATCAGCCACGCCAGGACCAGCGCGTTCGGAGTGACGCCGACCTCCGCGGCCACCTCGGCGACCGCCGCGAGCCGGGCCTCGGCGTCCGGGCCCTGGTACGGGTCCATCGCCCCGTGGCCCCGCCGCTTGCCCGGGTCGTCGTAGATGCCCTTGAGGATCGGAGAGTACGCGACCAGGGTCAGGTCGTCGTGCGTCTCCAGGTAGTCGAGCTGCTCGTCGTCCACGATGGACGCGTGCCGTAGCCCGGCACGGCGCCGCAGGTAGGAGTGCTGCTGCTGGAGCGCGACCGGCGCCGGCCACCCGTGCTGGGCGCACAACTGCCGGATGCGCTCCAGCCGCCACGTCCGTACGTTGGACCAGCCGATGTAGCGGGCCTTGCCGGCCTGGACGATGCCGGCGAGCACCTCCAGCGTCTCCTCCAGAGGTGTGGCCCGGTCGTCGACGTGCACGTAGTAGAGATCTACGTGATCGGTGCCGAGCCGGCGCAGGCTGCCGTCGATCGCCTCGCGCAACGTCTTCGCCCCGGCCCCGACGAAGGTGCGGTAGGCGACGTCCCAGTCCGGACGGCCGCCGGCCCAGACCGCGTCCAGGTCCCGTACGACCGCGCTGCCCTTGGTGGCCAGGAACATCTGGTCGCGCCGGCCGGACCTCGCCAGCCAGCGGCCGATCAGCTCCTCGCTCTCTCCCCCGCGACTGCCCCGGCGCTCCCACCAGGCGTAGCAGTCTGCGGTGTCCAGGAAGGTGCCGCCGGCCTCCGCGTACCGGTCCAGCATCGTGACGGCTTCGTCCTCCGGCGTGACGGTGCCCATGATCATGCAGCCCAGGGCGAGCCGGCTGACCTGTTCGCCGGTGCGGCCGAGTTGTACGGTCCTCACGCGAGTCCTCCTGTCGTCGATCTCCGGTGGGACCGAGGCTAGGAACTGGAGCGCGCTCCAGGTCAAGGCCGCGTTCCAGCGGGGTTCTGGCGGGGAGGGGCGGGCGGCAGAGGCCGCGAAGGAGGGCCGGGGATCCGGTGGCCGGGTGCCCTCGATCCGGCGAAGAGCGGCACCTGGCTCCTCTCTTCCGCGATCTTCTCCGGGCGTTCGATCGACGCCGCCAGGCACGCCTTCGAGGCGCTCACTGGCAGAGGCCCGGTGTCGGAGGAGACGAGGCGGCGCATCCAGACGATCACGTCAGGACGACTGCCTCAGCGACATCACGCCCCAGGGAGCGAGCTCGACATCGAGGTCCAGAACGCCGGTGCCGGGCACGGTCAGCGTGAACCTGAGGAGCGAGTCCCCGACCCTGCGCAGGTGCTCGCTCTCGGCGCGGGACGGGTTGAGGGGAGAGCCGAGCCGGTACCAGGCCTCGACCGCGTTCCCGTGTTCCCAGTCCAGGATCTCGACGAGGAAGGTGGTGCCGGGCTCCAAGCCGCCGATCGCGTGGCGGATCCTGCGGCTCGGCCCCACGTCGGCCAGCGCGCGGGTCGCGGCGTAGGAGACCTGCGAGCTGAGACCTCTCAAGGCCATGTCCTCGGGGTAGTTGAAGAACACCGCCGACACGGCCGACGTCCGGCTGTCCCGGGTCACGACGCCGTCGGGCGTGGCGAGGAGCAGCCGGTCGCCGAGCCGTCCCAGCATCGTGAACGCGTGGAAGGCCGGTTTGTGGATGCCGGCCTCGTTCACCAGGCCGAACCCGCCGTGGAACGGGCCGATCCCGGCGCCGCCCTCCTCGAAGACGTCGGTGAAGGCCCAGTAGGAGATCGAGTCGGCGAGGGTGGCGCACTTCAGGTACGACCGGGTGATGTAGGTCGCCGCGAACAGCGTGTCGTGGATGAAGTCGCGGCTCGACGGCGACGTCGACCACTCGGTGACGTGGATTTCCGCATCGGGATACGCGCTGTCCTTCACGAGCTCGCCGAGCAGGGTCAGGTCGTCGAAGGTCGCGTCGGCGTACCGGGTGATCTGCACCGCCTCGCCGTCGGCGCCGAAGGCGTAGTCCGTGGGGTAGGTGTGGGTCGAGATGAAGTCGATCGGCAGCTCGCGCTCCGCGCACCAGGAGATGAAGTCCTCGATCCACACCGGGCGCCAGTCGAGCGCGTCCACGTCGGCGGCGGTGGCCGTCGCGAGCATCGCGGAGCGGTCCTCGGTCTCGCCCTTGTAGCGGTCGTCGGGAACGAAGACACTCGTCGCGGGCCCGCCCACCCGCAACGCGGGATCGATCTTCTTGATCGCCCGGACGGTCTGCTCGTAGAGCTCGAAGTACTCGGTCTTCGTCCCGGTCCAGAAATGCGGGACGAGGTTCGGCTCGTTCCACACCTCGAAGCGCCACTCCCGCACCTCGTCGAGGCCGTACCGGTCGATCCAGTGCTCGATCGACCTCGTCACCAGCTCGACCCAGCGCGCCGCGTCCTTGGGCGGGCTGCAGTGAGCGCCCCACCAGAACAGCGTCTCGGTCACCGTCGCCAGATCGCGCGGCATGAAGCCCAGCTCGACGAACGGGCGGGCCCCGCACTCCAGGATGAAGTCGAAGACCTTGTCGACGTAGCTGAACGTGTACACGGGCGAGGCGAGGGTCGCGTCCTCGCCGAAACCGCCGCCGTACCGCTCCCGGTACACGAACATGTCGTCATGAAAGATGCCGTGAAAACGGACGTACCGGAATCCGGCGGTGGCGACCGCTTCAGCGAACTGCCGCTGCCAGTCCGCGCGCAGCGCCTCGTTGGCCCGCCCGGCGCCGACACACCGGCTCCATACGTGCGGGAGCACGCTCTCGTCGCGTGCCTCGCCGTCGATGTGGATCGAGGATCTGCAAGCGTCCATGGTCTCAACCCTCGCGTTGAGTTCCGAAAATATTTCGCAACTTGTTCGGTGCTGCGAGGACAGTAGGTGCCGCATCTGTGCCATGTCAACGCATGCAACTGGAGAAAAGGGGTTCGTGGTAGGTTCGAAAGAGTTTCGAGCCCCAGGAGGGAATCCTCATGCGATCGCGAGGTCGTTCTGAGCGCGTCACCTTGGCGGATGTCGCCCGGATGGCCGGAGTCTCCCTGGCGACCGCCTCGAAAGTGCTCAACGGCCGCAGCGACGTCGGGCCGAGGACGCGCGAGCTCGTCCTGGAGGCCATGGCCGAGATCGGCTACGTGCCGACCGCGGCGCGGCACGAGCAGACCCGGGGCCGCACCCTCGTCACCGTGCTCGACATCGTGGAGTCCCGTTACGCCGGGACGGTGCTTCAAGGCATCCTCGTGGCCGCGACCTCCGCGCAGGCCGAGCTGCTCCTCCGCCTGCCGTCCGACGGGGCGGCCGCCACGACCCCGACGGCGGCCCGCGCTTGGTTGGAGAGGGAGAAGGCGGCCGGCGTCGTCGGCATCATCGCGCTCGCCATCGCCGTACCAGCCTCGCTGCTGCTGGCCGCGGAGGAGCTCATGGTCCCCGTCGTGACGATCGACCCGATCGACCCGATCGACACCTCCGAGTCGAGCCTCGTCAGCATCGGCTCCACGAACTGGGCGGGCGGCCGCTCGGCGACCGAGCACGTCATCAAGCTCGGCCACCGCAGGATCGGCTGGATCGGCGGCCCGATCGGCTCCGCCCCCTCGCTGGAGCGCTTCCACGGCTACCAGGCCGCGCTCAGCTCGGCCGGCATCGCGCCGGACGGCGCGCTGATCCGCCATGAGGCCTTCTCCGTAGAGGCGGGGCATCGGCACGGGCGCGACCTCCTCGCGCTCGACGAGCGGCCGACCGCGATCGTCGCGGGCAACGACGAGATCGCCGTCGGGGTCCTCGCCGCGGCGAAGGACTTCGGCATCTCCGTGCCGGGCGAGCTGTCGGTCACCGGTTTCGACGACACGCCGCAGACCGAGTGGACCACGCCCAGGCTCACCTCCGTCCGGCAGCCTCTGGTCGGCATGGGCCGGATGGCCGTCGAGACCGTCCTCGCCATGGCCGACGGCGTCCAGCCCGCCTCCCGGCACCTCCAGCTGGCGACCACCCTCAGCGTCCGCGACTCGACGGGCCCCGTCCCGCGGTCCTGACCCGGGTCCGGGTCCTCGGCCTGCCACGTTACGGCGTACTTTCACCGAGGTTCTTGACGGATTTCGACCTTCGCGAATATGGTCCGGCAGCAACGATCGAAACTATTACGAAAAAGTTTCGGAATCGTGTCGCCTGTCCCCTCCCGCCGCTCCCGACCTCCAGGGGGAGATCACCCGTGAAGCTCCGTAGAACCACCCCGGTCGTGCTCGCCGCGGCTCTCGCTCTGACCGCCGCCTGCGGAGGCGGCGGCGGCTCGGCCCAGCCCTCGGGCGACGGCAAATCGTTCGAGTTCTGGTCGTTCAGCGGCATCAACCAGAAGAAGTCCGTCGAGGACTATCAGAAGGCCAATCCGGGCGTGCAGGTGAAGCTCACCGAGGTGGGCGGCTCGACGGAGACCGCGCAGGCGCTCACCACGGCGCTGGCCGGGGGCAAGGTGCCCGACCTGGTGCTCATCCAGGGGGATGACCTGCCCAAGTTCGTCCAGCAGCCGCAGAACTTCCAGGACCTGCGCCAGTACGGCGCCGACAAGATCAAGAGCGACTACCTGGACTGGGTGATCAGCCAGTCCACCGCCAGGTCCGGCGAGATCATCGGCATTCCCACCGACGTCGGCGGCATGGCCGTCGCCTACCGGACCGACTTATTCAAGCAGGCCGGCCTGCCCACCGACCGGGACGAGGTGAGCAAGCTCTGGCCGACCTGGGACGCCTTCATCGAGACCGGCAAGAAGTACACCGCCGCGACCGGCAAGGCGTTCGTCGACAACGCCGCCACCAGCGTCTTCTACCAGGCCGTCAACCAGGGGCCGCAGAAGTACTACGACCCCTCCGGCAATGTCGTCTACGCCACCAGCCCCCAGGTCAAGACGGCGTTCGACCTGGCGATCAAGACGGCGCAGGCCGGGATCACCGCCAAGCTGAGCTCCTTCGAGGACGGCTGGAGCGCGGCGATGAGCAAGGGCGACTACGCCGTCATCTCCGCGCCGTCGTGGCTGCTCGAACAGATCCGCAACAACGCCCCCGACACCGAGGGCAAGTGGGACGTCGCCAAGATCCCCGGCGGCGCCGGCAACTGGGGCGGCAGCTACCTGGCCATTCCCAAGGGCGCGGCCAACCCCAAGGCGGCCTGGGACTACATCTCCAAGACCCAGTCGCCGCAAGGCCAGCTCGATCATTTCGTCGACTCCGGCGCGTTGCCCACCACCCCGTCCGCCTACCAGGACCCGAAGCTCCTCGGCCGCAAGGACCCGTTCTTCTCCGACGCGCCGACCGGGAAGATCTACACCGAGTCGCTGCTCGGGCTCAAGCCCTTCCTCATCGGCCCGGACAGCGCCGCCATCGGCCAGGAGTTCCTGAACGCGATCACCAACGTCGAGCAGGGCAAGGGCGATCCGGCCAAGGCGTGGGACACGGCACTGGCCAACATCAAGACCTCGATCGGCAAGTGACGTGACGACGACGGTCAGCCCGCCGCAGGCACGACCCGAGTCCGAGTCCGAGACGCAGGTGCGGCAGAACTGGTCCGAGCGGCTGGCGCCGTACGCCTACATCGCACCGTTCTTCCTCATCTTCGCGATCTTCGGCCTCGTCCCGCTGCTGTTCACGTTCTACGTCGCGCTGTTCGACTGGAACCCCATCGGCGAGCACGTCTTCGTCGGCTTCGACAACTTCAGCCGGCTGCTCGGCGACACCCGGTTCTGGAACGCGGCCTGGAACACGATCAGCATCTGGCTGCTGTCCACCGTGCCGCAGCTCCTGGTCGCGCTCCTGCTGGCGCACCTGCTCAACCATGCGCGGCTGCGGCTCGCGCTGTTCTGGCGGATGTCGATGCTGGTGCCGTACATCACCTCGGTGGCGGCCACCACGATCGTCTTCGCCCAGATGTTCGATCGCGACTACGGCCTGCTCAACTGGCTGCTCGGGCTCGTCGGCGTCGGGCCGATCGACTTCCTGCAGTCGGGGTGGGGAAGCCACGCCATGATCGCCGTGATGGTGGCCTGGCGCTGGTTCGGCTACACCACCCTGCTCTACCTGGCCTCGCTGCAGGCCGTTCCGCGGACGATCTACGAGGCCGCGGCGGTGGACGGCGCAGGCGCCTGGAAACAGTTCCGGCACATCTCCATCCCGTCGCTGCGCCCGGTCATCGTGTTCACGATCGTCACCTCCACCATCGGCGGCCTGCAGATCTTCACCGAGCCGCTGCTCGTCACCACCACCTCGCCGCTGACCTGCGGGCCCGTCCGGCAGTGCCAGACGCTCACGCTCTTCCTGTACGAGCAGGGCTTCGGCCAGTTCCAGTTCGGCTACGGCTCCGCGATCGGCGTGGCCCTGTTCGTACTGATCATCGCCCTCGCGTCGCTCAACTATGTCCTGTCCACGCGAATCCGTCCGGAGCGAGGATGAAGAAGGCCGACAGGGTCCGCTGGTGGACCTATCTGCTGCTCGCGGTGGCCACGCTGGCCTGCGTGTTCCCCCTGTACTGGATGTTCGTGGTGGCCACGACGGACACCGCGGCCGCCACCCGGATGCCGCCGGAGATCATCCCCGGCGGGAACTTCTTCCACCTGGCCGGGCTGGTGTTCTCGACCGTGCCGTTCGTCCGCTCGATCATCAACAGCGTCATCGTGGCCGGCTCGATCGGCGTGGGGCACGCCGTGCTGTGCTCGCTCGCCGGGTTCGCCTTCGCCAAGCTGCGCTTCCGCGGCCGGAACGCGCTGTTCCTCGTCGTCGTGCTGACCATGACCGTGCCGACCCAGCTCGCCGTCATCCCGCAATACATGATCATCTCGTCGCTGGGATGGGTGGACACGTTGCAGGCGCTCATCGTGCCGGGGCTGGCCAGCGCGTTCGGCATCTTCTGGATGCGCCAGCACCTGTCCACCACCATCAGTGACGAGATCCTCCAGGCCGCGCGCATCGACGGGGCGACCACCTGGCAGATCTTCTGGCGGATCGCGTTCCCCCTGGTGCGGCCGGCCGCGTTCGTGCTGGGGCTGCTCGGGTTCGTCACCGCCTGGAACGACTTCCTGTGGCCGTTCATCGTCCTGAAGTCACCCGAGATGTACACCGCCCAGATCGCGATCAAGGCGCTGCAGAACAACTATGTGGTCGACCTGGGCCTGGCCATGTCGGGCTCGTTCCTGGCCACGCTGCCGCTGCTCGTGTTGTTCGTCTTCGTCGGCAGGCGCATGGTCGCCGGGATCATGGACGGTGCCTTCAAGGGCTGACACATCGGCGACAGGGGTCCGGCTCGGGCGCCTCATCGGGCCAGGTCCCGGATCAGCGCGTCGGGAGTCCGGGTGGCGTGCGGGTGCAAGCCACCCGGATGGGGCCGTCGATGCCGGGCTTGAGTCTCCAGCCGGCGATGTACGGGCTGTCCACGCCGACCAGTTCCAGCCCGACCTGTCCACGCGCTGCGGCCTCGGCGATCAGCGCGATGCGGCCGGGGTCAGCCGCGGACGGCGTAGCGGCGCAGCACGTTGCGGGTGATCTGCTCGGTGAACTCATCGTGCAGGCGCAGGCCGTTGACCCATTCGGTCGTCCCGGCGCAGAAGACGCCGCCTCTGCCCCGGGTGAACTCAGCGACCATCCCGGAGCCGTACGCCTCACCGTCGAACCGGTCGGGCAGCGGGTCGAACAGCAGCCCGAGAATGCCCTGGACTTCGGCGATGGGGGCGCCGAGCGGCACCTGTCCGTTCCACCGGTCCTCCTCGCCGAACGTGGCCGGGCACATGGCGATGATCTCCAAGTTGTCCGGCGTTCCGTCGCTGCCGGTCGGAAAGGGCAGACCGCGCCGGAAGGTGTAGTCACAGCCGTCCAGCTCGAAGGCGGCGATGCAGATGGGCGCGCCGCCGAAGACGTCGCCGTAACCGAGGTCGGTGTCCTGAAGGGCCCAGTGCCGCGGCCGGTAGACGGTGAAGCCGCCGCTGGAGCGGGAGATCGCCGAGCCGTAGCGGTTGTAGGTGCCTGACAGGCCGGTGAGCCCCATGGTCGCGGCGGCGGGACGGTCGATGGGGGGCCAGTCCCATGCGGTGGTCACCTTGGCCGGATCCCTGTCGAACAGGGGGTCGTCCTGCGGGACCTTGTAGTTGACCTGGACCTGGTCGTCTTCTTCGAGCCGGACCTGCCACAGGAAGTTCCCCCCGAACCTGGCGAGGTGGCCGCCGCCGTCGACGAAGGCATCGACGCTGTCGCGCATCTGCGCGGTCCAGTACTCGTCGTGGCCGACGAAGATGGCGCAGGCGTAGGGGGTCAGGCAGCCGGGGTCCTGGTGGAGGTCGTGCTGGGTGAGGACGTCGAACTCGATGCCCTCCTTCTCCGCCCACAAGGCGAAGGGCCGCTCGTAGGTGGCCCAGAACGCATCCGCGTGGTGGCGGGAGTAGCCGTGGGTGTGCGCCCACTCATAAGCGGGGTGGCGGGGCAGGGCGCCGCGCGGCGGAGTGTCGGGGTTGGAACTGCGCGGGGCCTCGTCCGGCTTGCGGATCATGCCGCGGGCGATCGGCCGCTGGACGGACAGGCGCGGGCTGGCCGCGTCGGTCCAGGGGTCGTCGCCGAGGCCGCGGTAGGCGTTCGCGCCGCCCCAGTCGTTGTAGGCGGTCATCGTGCTGGTCGTCAGCACCAGCACGTACGGGGTCCGTACGCCGGGCTCGGGGTTGCGCACGATCAGGAAGTGCTCACGCTCGTGGCGACGTCCGTCGAATTCGATGCCGATGATCAGGATGTAGAAGCCGGGCTTCCACCGCTGGTCGATGGTGAAGGTGTGCGCGACGGGCCAGCCGCAGCCGACGGCATAGGCGTCGCTGGGGGTCGGGTGGGCCCGGCCGGGCAGACCGATGGCGGACCAGACGACCTCTGGGGTGAGCCCGTCGCGCACCAGGGTGAGCGTGTACGTCTCGGCGGTGGTGTGGGTGTGGACGTGGACCTCCTCTCCCGGCGAGTAGGTCCACCTGTCGGTGTAACACCAGGCCTCCGGGCCGCCCATCCCGGGCTGTTCCACCACGAAACCGGGAATGGACCAGGCATACCGCGGGGCAGGCGCCGGGCTCTGCGAAGGGGCGGTGCGTACGGCGGCGGGCAGCTGATCACTCATGAGGGTCCTCTTTCAGAGCTGTTCGGGCGCGAGGTGTTCCTGCCTGCGGCCGGTGGTCATGCGTCCGCGGACGGCCCCGACCAGGAACGCGATGACGAGCGGGGAGATGATGAGGGCGTTGCCGATGGCGCCGATCCCGGTGAGCAGGCTCATGTTCGCCACCGCCAGGTACAGCACGATCCCAAGGATGATCACCGACAGGGCGGGGGCGATGAGGCGCGCCCACAGGCTTTCCCGCGCGCCGCGTGTCGCGAGCCAGCGGATCACCGCGACGCTGGTGGCGATCTGCAGCGCGAGGACGGCGAACAGGGTCGGCGCGTTGGTCCAGGTGACGACCTGCGTATACGGGTCGAGCGAAGACAGGCCGAAGCCGATCAGCGCGACGGTCACCAGGCCGCCCTGGAGGAGGACCGCTGCGCGCGGGGAGCCAGATGCGCTGGTGCCGTACAGGAATGCGGGCAGCAGGCCGCGCCGGGACATGGAGAACAGATAGCGCGAGCCGGCGTTCTGCAGCGCGATGACACCGGCGACGAAGCTGGTGATGACCAGCAGCTGCATCACGTCGGTCATGACCGAGGAGACGAAGGAGGTGTTGAGGTCGAACACGACCTGCGAGGGGTTGCCGCTCAGCGCGCTCAGCAGCCGGCCCGGGCCGACCGCCATGAGGATGGTGAACGCGGCGGCGACGTAGATGACGGTGAGGAGGCCGATGGCCCAGAAGGTGGCCTTGCGCACGGCTGTGCTGGCGTCCTGCACCTCTTCGCTGTAGACGGCGGTCTGCTCGAAGCCGATGAACACCAGGAAGGTGACGAGGAAGGTGCCGCCCAGGACCGGCACCTGCCAGGAGCCGGGGTCGAACGCGGACCAGGGGGCGCCTTCGGGGCCGCCCTGGATCCAGACCGCGATCGCGAAGACTGCCAGGACGCTGATCTCCAGGATCAGCAGGACCGCCGCGACCCGGGCGCCGAGGTCGATCTTCGCATACGAGATGGCGGTGACCAGGAGGGCGATGACCGTCGCGCACGGCCCCCAGGGGATGCTCACCGACAGGTACGTCTCCAGGAAGATCGAGGCGAAGAAGCCGGATGCGGCCGCGAAGCCGATCTGGCCGAGCGTGTAGCCGGCCCAGGCGACCATCGCGGCCCCGGATCCAGCCGTCCGCCCGAGCCCCTTGTCGATGTAGGCGGAGAACGCGCCCGCGTCGGTGACGTGGCGGCTCATCGCGGTGAAGCCGACCGCGAAGATCGCGTAGGCGATTCCGGCGATCACGAACGCGGCGGGCAGCATTGTCCCGCCCACCAGGAATCCGAGCGGCAGGAAGCCGGCCGAGACGGTCAGCGGCGCGGCGGCCGCCACGACGAAGAAGACCAGGTGCCGGGCGCTGACGACGTCGCGGCGCAGTTCGTGCTGAGGGGGATGGGGCATGTCCATGGTGCCTTCCTTGTGAGCCGTCCTCGACGGCTCCGGACTGAATCTGCGGAGACGGCCTTCACCGGACCTGGCGGCCCGGCCCCCCGAAGGCCGCGGAGTTCATCGAGCCGAGACGCCGACGAAGATCTTGCGGGTGGGTTCGAGCGTGTGCCGGCAGCCGTCGAATCCGGCTCGATCGCGACCCGGCCAGCGGGCGCGATGCTCGACCTCTTCCCATCCGTCACTGACCTCGTCGTAGTCACCCGGAGACGGAACCACGGCGGTTCCGGCCCCCGGCACGAGGACCTGGATCTGTGTGATGGCCACAACGGACCTCCTAGCAGGTCGAACATCGACTGAGCGGTAAAGCTATAGATTGATAGCTTGTGCTGGCAAGAGGCAGTCCAGACTTGACGGACGCGTTACTCCGGTCACCCGGTACGGTGACCCCGGCAAGGAAAGGACGGACATGGCAGTACGCGGACCGGAGGGCGTCACCCGCCAGCGGGCACTCATCGCGGCGTCCAAGCTCTTCGCCGTGCGCGGCTACCACGGGACCTCCACCCGCGACATCGCTAACGCCGTCGGGGTACGCCAGCCGACTCTCTATCGCCACTTCGCCAGCAAGGCCGAGATCCTCGCCGAACTCCTCGACGCGGACCTGCTTCCCGCCCTCGAACGCCTCCGCACGGCCCTGGCCGCCGAGGGCTCCCCCGCGGCGCGGCTGCACGCCTACCTGCAAGCCGACCTCTACGCCATCCTCGTCCTGCCCTACGACACTCGCGGCCTCTACAACGACGATGTCCTCGAACTTCCCGACTTCGCCGTCCAGGCGGCACGAAGGGACGAGCTGCACCGCCTCACCGAGGAACTGGTCGCGCAGGCCATCGACAGCGGGGAACTCCAGATCGTCGGCGGCCCGTATTTTGTGCGACGGGCCATCAGCGGCCTGATCCTGGAGGCCATGCGCGACCGCGGCACCGACCCGTCCCCGGACCCCGACACCCTCCCTCGCGAGATCGCCGACTTCCTCCTGCGCGGTACCCTCGCCGACCCCACCCGCCTCCCGGACGTCCAGCGAGCAAGCGCACTCCTAGTCGATCGGTGGAGTTCGGCCCTGACGACCACATGAGCCGCCGTTCCCGCCCGCCATCGAGGCTGGACTGATTTCGCCGGAGGCCTTGCGGTAACGCCAGCGGCCTGGGGCGAGATGCCAGACTCAACGGCGGCCGTCGTCGGGACCAGCAGGCTGGTGATCTCAGCGAGGGACGCTCACGCCCGTGGCGATGACGCTCTCGGCGGCCTTTACCGCTGGAACATGGGCCTTGCCTGGCGCCACCAGCACTCGGCTGCCGTGCCACCTCACTGCGCGGGCTGTTCAGGCGACGGGCTCGTGAACTCCTCAGCACAACCTCCGCTCGCCACCAGCTCGCGTTCCCCTGCCGTCCGAGCAGCCGGCTCTGCAACTTTCAGGCCGCCACCGGAACCGCAGCCGGGGCGTTCACAAGCCGCTGACGGGCTTGACCAGGAAACGTACCCCTCACTGGAGCCGAGCACCCGCTGGACGCCACAGCAGCGCCTTGACACCCGTAAGGCAGCTGGTCACGCTCGTCGATTGTTGACCATAAACGGATGACGGGAGCGCCGACGATGGATACTCGACGACGGCGGACGCTGCGACCGGCCGCGACCCTCGGCGTGGCGGTGTCCTTCGTGGTGGGGACGCTGACCGCCCAGGCGTCCCTGCAGCCGGCGGCGGCCGCGGCCGGGCCCGCGCTGTCGGTGGACCTGTCCGCCCCCCGGCACCCGATCAGTCCCGACATCTATGGCATGAACGGCGCCGACCCGGCTTTCGCCGCCGAGATCGGCCTGCCGGTGACGCGCTGGGGCGGCAACGCGACCACCCGCTACAACTTCAAGAACCACACCTACAACACCGGAAGCGACTGGTACTTCGAGAACATCGTCGCCGGCCCCGACAACACGGTCGAGGCGTACGTCAAGACCAGCCGGGACCGCGGTAGCAAACAGGTCGTCACCGTGCCGATGAGCGGGTGGGTGGCCAAGGACTCGCCCGCCCAGCACCCGTTCGCCTGCGGATTCCCTGCCGCCCGGTTCCCCGCACAGGACGCCTTCGACCCGTGGGACGCCGGCTGCGGCAACGGCCGGCGCGACAACGCCGACCTCACCGGGGCGGTGCCCACCGACACCTCGATCCCGGCGGACGCCGCGTTCACCGGCGAGATGGTGTCGCACCTGGTGAGCCAGTTCGGCACGGCGGCGCGCGGCGGCGTACCGATCTACGAGCTCGACAACGAGCCGGTGCTGTGGAGCTCCACGCACCGCGACGTGCACCCCGAGGCGGTCTCCTACGACGAATTGGGCGGCAAGAGCACCACGACCGCCGCGGCGATCAAGGCCGCCGACCCGAGCGCGGCGGTGCTCGGCCCGTCCGGCTGGGGGTACTGCGAGTGGGTCGCGTCCGGGGTGGACGGGTGCGCGCCGGGCGCCGACGCGGCCGCGCACGGCGGGCTCAACCTGTCGCAGTGGTTCCTGAAGAACATGAAGGACTACAGCGACACGCACGGCGGCAAGCGCATGCTCGACTACTTCGACCAGCACTACTACCCGCAGATCAACGGCGGCAAGGACCCCGAGTCGAACGCGTGGCGGCTGCGCTCCACGCGTTCGCTGTGGGACCCGACGTACGTCGAGGAGTCCTGGATCGGCCCTTCGGGGGTGAACGCGCCGCCACTGCAGTTCATCCGCAAGATGAAGGACTGGGTCGCGCAGTACTACCCCGGGACGAAGACCGCGATCACCGAGTACAACTGGGGCGCGCTGGACGACATCAACGGCGCTCTGGCGCAGGCCGACGTTCTCGGCATCTTCGGGCGCGAGGGCCTCGACCTCGCCACCATCTGGGGCGAACCCCAGCCGACCCAGCCCGGCGCCTACGCGTTCCGGATGTATCGCAACTACGACGGTGCGGGGAGCCGGTTCGGTGACGTGAGCGTGTCGGCGGCCAGCGGCGATCAGGGGCAGCTGGCGGTGTATGGGGCGCAACGCTCCCGCGACAAGGCGCTGACCCTGATGGTCATCAACAAGACCGGCGGTGAGCTGACCGCACCGTTGTCGATCGCCGGGCTGCACGGCAACGCCAAGGCGCAGCGGTTCACCTACGGCCCGGCCGATCTCGGCTCGATCGTGCGCGGTGACGATCTCCTGGTGCGCCAGGGCCGGGTCACTGCGACGTACCCGGCGAACTCGATCACCCTGCTGGACCTGCCGACGCGCCGGCGTTGACGTTCAGGGCGAGGATCCCGCTCTGGCCGCGGCCTCGGTACCGCAGTTGGCCAGAGATGGCCAGGACAGGAGCAGAGCCACGCGGTCGTCGCGGAGCGGGCGTCAGTGTGAAGAAGATCCAGGAGATGCTCAACCACGCGCAGTCCTCGACCACCGACATCTACCTGACCGTGGCCAGGAGGCTGGAAGAGGACCCATCCGACCTCGTCGCAGCGGCGATCGAGTAGCGAGCGCCGGTCGAACCAATTGCACCGGGAGGCTGCAGGTCAAGCACCCTGCGACGACTTTCGAAGCGGTACACGCTGACACGAGCGGCGGGGGCGTGCGCTCAGGGGCGGGTCTGCCGGTGCCGGTGGGCCAGGACGAGCCAGGCCGCGAGGGCGGCGAGCGCCGCGAGGACGATGACGCCGATCCGCAGCACGCTCCCCATCGCGCCGTCCCCGTCCGTCTTACCCGCCGCGCCCGCCGCGGCCTCGTGCAGGTGGGCGGGTGCGGACGCCTGGCCAGGAGCGGGGGCGGCCGTCGTACCCGGTGCGGGAGCGGTCGTCGAGCCCGGTGCGGGAGCGGCCGTCGTACCCGGCGCGGGCGCGGCGGTCGGGCCCGGTGCCGGCGTGGTCGCCGCCACCGGCGCGGCGACCACGCCGGCCTTCACCTTCACCGTCTTCTTCGCCTTGGCCGGCTCGGTCGCCCTCACCGTCACCCGCCACTCGCCGCTGGGCAGCGGCTCGGCGGAGCGGTAGAGGTTCTGGCCCTCGCCGGCCGACCGGAGCGGGACCGGGCCGAAGGCACGGCCGTCGGACGAGGTGGCGGTCAGCGTCGCCGCGACGATCTCGGTGACGGGATGGCCGTCCTTCTCGTACGTCACGAGCACGTTGACGTTGTCGGCCCCGTCACCCGTCACCTCCAGCTTGATCGGCCCGCCGTGCGCGTGGGCGGCCGGTGCGCCGAGCACCAGTCCGGCCCAGGACAGCAGGAGGGTCAGGACGTAGGCCGATGCCTTCTTCATGGAACATGGCTCCCTTGCGATTCGATGCCGGCGCCCGGGCCGGTTGACGGCCGCCACCTCTGAGGGCGGGTGACGGGACTCACGCCTCCTGCGACCTGCCCTCACGGGCGAGCCTGATCAGTTCTTCGATGCGCCTGCGGCGCCGCGCGGCGTTCAGCCGGAGGGCGAAGAAGGCGAGGACGAGCAGGACGACGAGGCCGAGCTGCGGCCACGGCAGCGCCCAGACCGTGGTGGCGACCTCCGCCGGCCGCACGGCGACGTCCGGTGCCGCCGCACCGGTGAGGGAGGGGACCGCCACGACCGTCGTACGGACCGGCCCCAGCGGCCAGGCCCCCACCACCCGCGCGACGTACGTACGGCTGCCTCCCGGCATGAGCTCCCTGGCCCTGGCCGCCGACGGGTCGCTCCAGGAGTTCTCGGTGAACAGCGTGGACGACAGCACCCGGTTGTCACTGACGAGCCGGATATTTCCGGCATTGGCCACCGTGTACGTCACCTCGACCGTCCCAGGGACGAAGGGATTCCACGAGCCCGTGTACTCCGCCCGCACCCCGCTGACGGCCACCTTGGCGACGTAGTCGCCGGTGACCCGGATGTTCAGGCGGACGCCCACCCGGTTCTGGACCCGTACCTGCCCGGAGACCGTCTCCAGGGACGCGGTCACTCCGGCGGGATGGTCGCCCGGCGTCGCGTTGCCGGGGATCGACACCGTCACCGGCACGACGGAGGTGGCACCGGCGGCGACGGTCACCTTCTCGGGCACCGTGATCCACGAGCCGCCGTCCACCGGCGCGACGTCCGACGGCCGCATGTCGAAGTAGCCCTTGGAGGTCAGGTAGCCGTCGTTGGCGTCGATCCCGAACTCGACCGGCTCGGTGGAGCGGTTGATGACCGCGACGTGCTCGACCACCTGCCCGCCGCCGGGGAGTTCGAGGTCGATGACGCTGCGGCCGTCGGGCCCGCCCGCGTTGGCCGGCACGACCGACCAGGTGGTGTCGGCGTGCGCCGGGGCCGCCGGCCCCACCAGGACGGCGGCCGGCAGGGCGGCGAGGACGGCGAGGCGGGCGAGGACGCCTCGCGCACGGTTGATGGTCAACAGAGGATGTCTCCAGTCTCGTCGTCGTGGCCGCCCGGAACCCCGCAGGGTCCCGGGCGGCGATGGCGTCCCGCGCCCCGGAAAACGGCTCAGGACTGGTTGAACAGGGAGAGCGTCAGGGTCGAGTGGTACTCGCCGGCGGCGACGTCGGTGGGCGTGCGCAGCGCCAGGTCGGCGTTCACCTCCCAGGTGCCGATCTCGTCGGCGGAGTTCGCCGTGGACACCAGCAGCTCCTGGCCCTGCAGGCCGACGGTGGGCGCTCCCGAGCCGTCGGAGATGACGCTGGAGACGGGCTCGCCGGCCGCGACCGCGCCGGTCGAGGAGTCGCTCAGCAGCCGCGGCCGCCAGCCCAGGTACTGCGGGCCGATGGGCGGCGCGGAGCCGTCCGTCGCGGTGAACTCGCCGGCCTGGCCCACGACCGCCCAGAAGTCACCGTCGGGGATCGTCCCGGGATCGCGGGTGTCGGTCACCGTGACCGTCGGCAGGGTGCCGACGAACTGGCGGGCGGCGGCGTTGGAGCCGCTCTCCTGCAGGGCCACCCCGCCGTTGTCGGCGACGGTCATGGACACCTGGCCGGTAGTGGTGCCCGGCTCGATGGTCACCGACACGTCGATGCCGTCCTCGGGATCGTCCTCGGCCACGGCGGGACCGGCCAGGCCGGCGCCGGCGAGCGCGACACCGACCACCGCGGCGGCGAGCAGCCGCGCGGCCTTGTTGATTCTCATGTGATCGCTCCATCTATGAGTGGGCGGGGCCGGCCGGCCCAGCGGCCGGCCCCGGGGGTTCTGTCTCAGCTGCAGTCGAGCGCCGGGTACGCGGCGTCGTACGACGAGGTGACCTCCCGGCCGCCGATCGTCGCCGTCCCCTTCACGGTCACCGTGCCGGCGTCGATCTGCCCGGCCCGGCTGTTGAAGGACTGGTACGCCTGCTTGCCCGGGGCCACGCCGGCCACGGTCTTCGTGCCGTACGGCGTGGTCAGCGTCACCGTCGCCGCCGTCTCGGAGGTGTTGACGGCGGTGACCGCCACGTACGCCGAGGTGCCGATGCAGCGGGCCGCGGCGGAGACCGCCAGCTCGACCTGCGCCGCCCCGGTCAGGCGGAAGAAGTCGAACATGACCGTCTTCGAGGCCGTCTGGTTGGTGCCGATGGTGTAGACGCCGACCTTCGCGTCTTCGGCCACGGCGCTGTTCTCCACCGGAGCGGACAGGTCCGTCCAGGTCTGGCCGTCGGAGGAGTAGGAGCCGGTGAAGGTGTCGCCCTCCTTCTTCAGCCGCAGGTGCCACTCGCCGCCGGTGAGGTTGTTCGCCTGCGGTTGCGGGCTCTGCACGGTGCCGCCGACCTCGCTGCGCAGCTCGATGGCCCGCGCCACCGTGGCTCCCGGCGAGTTGGTGGTGAGGAAGTCGAGCTTCACGTAGTCGTCGTCGCCGGTGTAGACCATCAGGCCGCCCTGCTGGTACTGCTCGTTGAGCGCCGAGGCGTCCAGCTTGGTCTCCAGCGTCCAGTCGCCGTCCGGGGCCGGTTGCAGGATGAGGTTCTTCGGGCCGGTGTTGGTGGTCCCGTAGATGTCACCCGTCGTGGTGTCCAGCTCCAGCTTGCCGCCGCTCACCCGCGCGGCTGTGGCGTCGGGGCGCACGACCGCGCTCCAGCGGCACGTGTCGAGCGCGGTGCCGTCGAACTCGTCGTCCGGGGCGGGCGCGGTCGCCTTGTCGTCCGGCGTGATGTGGAACCAGTCGAAGGCCGCGTCCACCACCGGGTGGTTGGCCCCGGCGAGCGAGATCAGGCCGATCTTCGGGCTGGTGATCCCGGCGAGCGACTTGGTCTGCGGCATCGCGGTGAACGTGCTGCCGTCGGAGGAGTAGTGGGCGGTGATGCTGCTGCCGTCGCTGACGAACCGCACGTACACGGTGTCGGGGTAGGCGTCGCCGAGGGAGGCCGTGTTGCTGTCCGACACCTCGTTGGGGGCGGCGTTCTCCTCCCTGATGAACTGGAAGATGCGGCTGGCGTGGTCGGAACCCGAGGTCGAGCGCGCCTGCAGCACCATCTTGGCGTAGTTGTCGTCGTCGCCGTAGATGACCAGGCCCGCCTGCTGGTACGCGTCCCGCGCGTCCAGCGTGAGCTTGGCCGTGGCCGTCCAGGCGCCCGAGGGAGCCGGCTGCAGCACGATGTTCGGCGTGTTGCCGCCCGTGCTGTAGATGTCGGTGGTCGAGGTCGGGATCACCAGCTTGCCGTCCGCGACCTTGAGGTCCTGATTCTCGCGGACGACGGACCAGCGGTCACGGTCGAGCCGGTCGCCGAGGAAGTCGTCGGACCGGCCGGTGAAGCACACCGTGGCTTGGGCGTCCACCTTGACCTGGACCCGCGCGGTGGCCGACGCGCCCTTGTCGTCGTTGACGGTCACCACGGCGGTGTAGGTGCCCGGCGCGGTGTAGGTGTGGCTCGCCTCGGCGGTGGTGGGCTCGGGTGCGCCGGCCACGCCGAAGTTCCACTTGTAGGTGAGCGGGTCACCCTCGGGGTCGGTGGCCGTCGCCGTGAAGGCCACCCGCAGCGGGGCGACGCCCGTCGCTGGGATGGCCGTCGCGGTCACCACCGGGTGCTGGTTGTCGGTCGCGCCCTTGCCGACGAAGTCGACCCAGTTGACGTTGATCAGGTAGGTGTCGCCGGCCGCGCCCGTGGGCTTGCGTACGACGAAGTACAGCGGCCCGCTCGCCGACGGCGGTTCCGTCAGGTCGAGAGTGACGTCGGTGAAGGTCTGCCAGCCGCCGGTGGGCGGCACCTCGACCGAGCCGACCAGCGTGCCGGTCTCGGGGTCGCCCGCCCGGATCTGCACGGTCCCGCCGGGGCCGCCGGAGGAGGCGCGCAGCCGGATCGCGGTCAGGTTCGACAGGTTCGCCGGGTCGAAGGACCACCAGTCGCCGTCCTGGATGAACGCGATGTGCTCGTTGCCGCCCTGGGTGTCGCTGGTCGTCTCCGCCGCGACGCCCGCGGCGTCGGTGCCGGTGCCGCCGCTCACCCGGCCGGTCCGCGAGAAGTGCTCGGCCTGCTTGCGCTTGGGCTCCAGCAGGACCTCGCCCCGCCCCGTCAGCGACTTGGCGCCGTTGGCGCCGTCGTCGGCGTAGCTGGCCTCGATGACGTAGAAGAGGTTGTCGTACTCGCCGTGGCCGGCCTGCTGGGTCTGCAGCACGCCTTCACAGCCCTTGTGCTGGTCCAGCGGGTGGCCGTGGCTGTCGTGGCCGAGGATCGCCTGGATCTGCACCCGGTCGCAGTCGATCGTGCCGTCCTCGGGGTCGGTGACGGTGACCTCGAACTTCACCTGGTCGCCGAACTCGAAGAAGGAGCCGTTCGGCGGCAGGTCCACCGAGACGGTGGGGCGGGTGTTGCCCGCGCTGATCGCCACGCTCGCGGTGGCGGTCCTGCCGTCGGGGTTGGTGATGGTCAGGACGGCGTTGTAGTCGCCGCCCTCCTCGTAGGTGAAGGACGGGTTCGGGTCGGTGGAGTCGGTCTCGCCGTCGCCGTCGAGGTCCCAGGCGTAGGTGATCGGCTTGTCGTCCGGGTCCCTGCTGCCCTCGCTGGAGAACGTGACGGCCAGCGGCAGCGGCCCGTCCGTCTTGTCCGCGGTGGCACGGGCGATCAGCGGGCGGGTGCCCTTGGTGTACTCGATGCGGTAGATGCCGGAGTCGGCGTTGTCGCCGCCGAAGCCGGAGCCCCATTCGATCAGGTAGAGCGCGCCGTCGGGGCCGAACTTCATGTCCATCGGCTTCTTGAACGACAACGTGCCGAGGATCGGGTTCATCTCGACGAGTTCAGTGCCGTCCTCGTCGAGCTGGAACGACCAGATCTTGTCGTTGTTCCACTCGCCGAACAGCGCCTTGCCGTCCCAGTACGCCGGCCACTTGACGTCCGACTGCAGGCCGGGGTCGTCACGGTAGACCGGGCCGCCCATGGGAGCGCCGCCCCTCAGCTCCGGGAAGTGCTGCGGGTCGGCCGCGTAGTGGTACCAGACCGTCGCGGGGATGACCGGCGGCAGGCTGGTCAGGCCGTCGTTGTTCGGCGAGTCGTTGACCGGCGCCGCGCAGTTGAACGCCGACCCCGACTGCCGGGTGGCGAAGTTGAAGTCGACGTACGGGGTGTTGTCGCCGACGCAGTACGGCCAGCCGTAGTTGCCCGGCTCGGACACGATGTTCCACTCGACGGTGTTCTGCGGGCCGCGGGTGGCGCTGGCGGAGTTGGCGTCGGGGCCGTACTCGCCGAGCATGATGTGACCCGTCTTGGGGTCCAGGCCCACGCGGAACGGGTTGCGGAAGCCCATGCCGTAGATCTCCGGCTTGGTCTTCGCCGTGCCCGGTGCGAACAGGTTGCCCGATGGGATCGTATAGGTGCCGTCGTCCTCGGGGTGGATGCGCAGCAGCTTGCCGCTCAGGCTGTTGGTGTTGCCCGCGCTGCGCTGGGCGTCCCAGCTCGACCGGCCCGACTGCTCGTCGATCGGCGTGTAGCCGTCGGAGGCGAACGGGTTGGTGTTGTCGCCGGTGCCCAGCCAGAGGTCGCCGGTCTTCGGGTCGATCACCATGCCGCCGCCGTGATGGCAGCACTCGGCCCGCTGGACCGGGACGTCGAGGATCGTCTTCTCGCTCGCCAGGTCCAGGGTGTCGCCGGTGACGGTGAAGCGGCTCAGCCGGTCGACGTTCGTCCCGGTGGGCGAGTAGTACAGATACACCCAGTGGTTGGTGTCGAAGCCGGGGTCGAGCGCGAGGCCGAGCAGACCGCTCTCGTTGGCGGTGAAGACGTCCAGATCGGCCGCCGTCACGGTGCCGCCGGCCGGCTTGATGATCTTGACCTCGCCGAGGCGGTCGATGTAGAAGACCCGGCCGTCCTTCGCGACGTCCACCATCATCGGGTTGGAGGTGTTGTCGTCGAGGGTGACCTTCTCGAAGCTGGAGCTCTGCGAGGCCGAGCAGTCGGCCTTGACGACGCCCGCGGCGGTCTGGATGCCGCCGAGCAGCAGCTTCAGGAAGTTCGGCTCGCTGTAGTTCTCCTTCATGTGGCCGAGCCCGGTGTACCACGAACGGCCGCCGTCGAAGTCCTGGCACCACGTGTTCGGGTGGTCGGCGCCCATCGTGGCGCCGGTGTAGGAGGTCTCGTCCATCGACGTCAGCACGTGGACCGTCTGGCGCGGGTTCGCCTGGTAGTCGTACCACTCGTCGCTACGGGTCCAGGTCGTCGGCAGGTCCTTGGTGGACGGGTGCGCCGGGTCCTCGACCTTGACCCTGGCCTGCTGGATCGCCGGGTGGCTCTTGAAGTACGCGCCGACCAGCTTGCCGTACCACTCCCAGGTGTAGCCGCTGTCGGCGGCCGCGTGGACGCCGACGAAGCCGCCGCCGTTCTGGATGTAGCGCTGGAAGGCGTTCTTCTGGTCCTGCGTGCTCAGCGGGTCACCGGTCGTGGACATGAAGATCACGGCCTTGTACTGGGCCAGGTTCTGGTCCGTGAACAGGGCGCTGTCCTCGGTCGTGTCGACCGCGAAGTTGTTGTCCTGGCCGAGTCGCTGCACGGCCGCGATGCCTTCGGGGATGGAGTCGTGCCGGAAACCGGTCGTCTTGGAGAAGACGAGGACCTTGTAGGCGGGCTCGGCCGCCGTGGCGGCCTCGGCGCTCGCGGGCGCCGCGAGGATCGGGACGAGAGGGACGGCGAGGGGGGCGACGAGGGCGGACAAGGCCATCGTCGTCACGGCTCGGCGCCTGAGGCGCCGTCCGCGTAACGGCAGGGCCGCACGGAGCAGCCTGGCCCACGTGCGATGACGTGGTGACATGGAAAACCCTTCCTGACCGGGGGGACGTCAGGCAAGGCGCGCGCCGCCGCGCTGTTGCCACTTCGTGGAGCGGATCTTGCGGGGTGCTGGAGGGTGCCGTCTCCAGGTCTGCGGGGCCGTCAGACGGGTGCCGGCCGGGGTGGTGTGCCGATGATCGCCGTCGGGTCGTCGATGACGTCGCTGACCACCATGCTGGCGGCGCCCCGGGAGGCGGCGCCGAAGCCGAGTGTGGAGGCGACCAGGCGGCACCGGGCGGCGGGGGCCGCCACCACGAGCCGGTCCAGCTGGTCCTGCGCGTGCGGCAGCAGCCACTGGGCCAGCGAGGCGAAGTAGCCGCCGATGACGATCACGCGCGGGTTGAACAGGTTGGCCAGGATCGAGCCGCCGAGCCCGAGCCACTCGCCGACCTGCGCCACCGCCGCCGTCATCCGCGGGTCGCCCGCGGCCAGGCCGCCGGCGATGTCGCTCACCCGTTCGCCGGGGTCGGGCACCGGCCTGCCGGGCAGCCCGTACGCCTGCTCGGGCATCGCCGCGCGGACGAGCGCGGCCAGGCCGACCTTGGTCTCCCAGCATCCGGCGCGGCCGCACCCGCACTGGTCGCCGTCGGGGTCCACCTGGAGATGCCCGACCTCGCCGGAGAAGCCGTCCGCGCCGCGCAGCAGCCGGCCGTCCAAAATGATGCCGCCGCCGACCCCGACCTCGCCGGTGAGGTACACCAGGTAGGGCGTGCCGGCGGCGACGCCGGAGGTGTACTCGGCCAGGGCGGCGAGGTTCGCGTCGTTGTCCACCCGTACTGGCAGGCGCAACGGGCCGAGCACGGAGGTCAGCCGCTCGGCCAGGGGCAGCTCGTGCCAGGACAGGTTGGGGGCGAGCGTCACGACGCCGCGGGTGACGTCCACGAGCCCGGGGACGGCGACCGCGATGCCGGCGGGGGTCGCTCCGGCCCGCCGCATGGTCTCGACGGCCTGCCCTGCCACGGCCGCGAGCCGCCGCACGGAGCCGTCCGGGCCGCTGCCCACGGCGTCGTGCACGATCCGGCGCTCGACCAGGACCCGGCCGCTGAGGTCGGTGCCGTGGACCGCGATGTAGTCGACGTTGATCTCCATGCCGAGCGCGCCGACGTGCGCGCCGTGCAAGGCCACCGCGCGCCGGGGGCGGCCGACGGCGCCGGCGTGCCTGACGCCGACCTCGCGTACGAGACGCCGTTCCAGCAGCTCGGCCATCAGGTTGGAGACGGTGGCGCGGTGCAGCCCGGTCGTCTCGGCGATGTCGGCGCGGGACAGGACCCTGTGGTCGCGCAGCTCGCGCAGCACGAGCGAGAGGTTCGCCCGGCGCAGCGCGGCAGGACCCGCCGGTGCAGCGCCGCCCGGGGCGCGGTCGGGTGGCTTGTACGACATGCGCACCACCTGCCCCTTTGTTTATCTCTGAGATCAATTAATCGGGTTGTAACACGCGAATGTCCGACCGTGAACCCCTTCGTCGCGTAACGAGTTGGCATCGCTGATGTCTGCGCATTTCAGCGAGTTTTCCGCGCCAGTTACCGAAACGTTACCTAACTTGTAAACGATTTCACCCTTGTGCCGGCGAAAGTCCCCTCTTTTAATGCGGCTAGCCACCCGACTTGATCGAGGAGGAGCGTGGACCCCATCCGGACCGACGGTCCCGCCGCCGACTCGACGAGTAATGGCGGGTCCACTTGAGCCCTCAGGACCCGTCCCCGAGCCCCGCACCCCGTCCCTGAGCCCCCGCCCGCCTGCTCGTCCGGTTTCACGTCGCCGCGGCCATGACGCCTGCCCTCGATCGGCCGGAAAAACGCCGCGTCCTCACCCTCCCGCACCCCTTTTTCACCCATGACTCCCGCCCGCCTGAACGGCCGTACCAAGCCGCACCGTCACCGTTGACGCCGACCTCGGTGCCGCCGCGGTGGTGCCAACCGGCACGCCAGGCGGGCGGGCACGCGGGGAGGTCTCAGGGTTTGACGGCGAGGCCGCCGTAGGCCCAGGCGTGGCCGCCGGGGATCTGTTCCTGGTATTCGACCGGGTCCGGCCGCCACGTGACGACCTCGACGAGGCCCGGGTCCAGGAGGTCCCAGCCCTCGAAGAAGCGCAGCGTCTCGGCGTGGCTGCGCGGCACCATGGGGGCGGAGCTGTTGTCGTACGGCTTGGTGAACTCCTCGCGGCTCAGGTTGTCGGCGAAGTCCATGGTGATGTGCGACAGCAGCAGGTGGCTGCCGCTGGGCACCGCCGCCTTGAGCTGCTCGACCACCCCGTACGGGTCCTCGTCATCGGTGACGAAGTGCAGGATCCCGGCCAGGATGACGGCCACGGGACGGGTGAAGTCGAGCACCTCCCGGATCGCGGGGTCGGACAGGATCTTCTGTGGCTGCCGCAGGTCCGCCTCGATCATCTCCGTCGCGCCCGCCGGGTCACCGGTCAGCAGGGCACGCCCGTGCACGAGGACGATGGGGTCGTTGTCGAGGTAGGCCACCCGGGCCTCGGGCACGGCCCGCTGGGCGATGACGTGGGTGGGGTCCTGGGTGGGGAGCCCGGTGCCGATGTCGAGGAACTGGGTGATGCCGGCTTCGGCCGCCAGATACCGTACGGCCCGGCTCACGAAGGCACGGTGGGCGCGCACGCCCTCACGGGTGCCCGGCGACAGCGCGATGAGCCCCTTGGCGGCCTCACGGTCGGAGGCGAAGTTGTCCTTGCCGCCCAGTAAGAAGTCATAGATCCGGGCGGGGTGAGGAATGTGCGGATTGATCCTTGCAGCCGGGGCGTCGGCGTACTCCGGATCCTGCGGGTCCGTCTCTTTGCCACTGTGCGTCAAGATCTCTCCCTGATGGATCGGCGACGATCGCCGCGCCTGACGGAGGGCGCGGACGGCCCTCGCCGAGGAATGTGCTTTCAGATGTTTCCTCGCTGCCGGGCCCGGCGTTACGGACGATCCACGCTACGCCGTGACGGCCGCTCCTGAAGCGGGCGCGGCGACGGGGGACGTCACCCCGGCGAGATCTTCGGAGACGGCCCACAACCGCCGCTGGATGGCCACGTCGTACGACTCCGGGCAGGAGGTGACCGGCCGTGAGGCGGGCGACGGCTCGCCACCCGGCGGACGCGGGGATGAAAGTTTCACGACATCTCATCGCAATGAGGCGAACGCCTCACGGTAGGAACCCAGGCGAAGCGCCGACAGCGTAGTCCCGGGTGGCGAGAGATTCGATCCACGTTCTTGACGCCGGGGCCTTCGTTGATTTGACTCCGCACTGGCGTCACCGACGAATCGATTCGACCATCCACTGATGTTAGCGCTAACACAACTTTTGCCGGGCCCGCGTATCGGCGCCGTCCTGATGGAGAGAAGGCATGATGCTTTTTGGACGCCTGACAAGGCCACTCGCGGCCGGGGTGGGTGCGTTGCTCGCCACAGCCTGCCTGGTCGGCGGTGGGACAGCCCAGGCCGCGACGTCGCAGCCGTGTGACATCTACGCCGCGGGCGGGACGCCGTGTGTGGCGGCGCACAGCACCACGCGTGCCCTGTACGCGGCCTACGACGGCCCGCTCTACCAAGTCAGGCGTTCGTCCGACAACACCAGCCGGGACATCGGGGTGCTGAGCGCGGGCGGGGTGGTCAACGCGGCCACGCAGGACTCGTTCTGCGCCAACACGACCTGCGTCATCACGATCATCTACGACCAGTCCGGCCGCAACAACCGCCTCACGCAGGCGCCGCCCGGCTACTGGAAGGGCCCCGCTCCGGGCGGATGGGACAACCTCGCCGACGCGAAGGCGGCCCCGATCACCATCGGCGGCCAGAAGGCGTACGGTGTCCGCGTGGAGCCCGGCACCGGCTACCGCAACAACAACACCAACGGCGTCGCCAAGGGCGACGAGCCCGAGGGCATCTATGCCGTCGTCGACGGCACACACTACAACCAGTGGTGCTGCTTCGACTACGGCAACGCCCAGACAGACGGCCAAGCCGACTCCCCCGCCATCATGGAGACCGTCTACTTCGGCGCCGACAAGCAGTGGGGCTACGGGGCCGGAGCCGGTCCCTGGATCATGGCCGACCTGGAGTGGGGACTCTTCTCGGGGGTGAACGCGGGCTACAACAACATCCCGTCGATCAACCACCGTTTCGTCACGGCGATGGTCAAGGGGGAGCCGAACCACTGGGCGATCCGGGGCGGCAACGCACAGTCGGGCGGCCTGACGACCTACTTCGACGGACGGCGCCCCAACGGCTACCACCCGATGAAGAAGGAAGGCGCCATCCTGCTCGGCATCGGCGGCGACAACAGCGTCTCCGGCCGCGGCACCTTCTTCGAGGGCGTGTTGACCTCCGGCTATCCGACCGCCGCCACCGAGGACGCCGTTCAGGCCAACATCGCCGCCGCCGGCTACGCGCCGGCGGGCGGCGACAACCCGCAGCAGGGCGTCCAGATCGTGGGCGGCCAGTCCGGCCGGTGCGTCGACGTGCCGAACAGCAGCACCGCCAACGGCACCCAGGTGCAGTTGTGGGACTGCGGGAGCGGCACCAACCAGCGGTTCACCTCCACCTCAAGCAAGCAGTTGCAGGTGTACGGCAACAAGTGCCTGGACGCCTACGGGCAGGGCACCGCCAACGGCACCCAGGTGATCATCTGGGACTGCAACGGCCAGGCCAACCAGCAGTGGAACGTCAACACCAACGGCACCGTCACCGGCGTGCAGTCCGGGCTGTGCCTGGACGCCAACGCGGCCGCCACCGCCAACGGCACGAAGCTCATCCTGTGGTCCTGCAACGGCCAGGCCAACCAGCGGTGGACCCTGCGCAGTTGATTCCGGCCGTTGTTCCCCTCTTCGTCCCATGGCTGCCGAGTGCGGCGAGGCGGCCGTGACGTCGCCCGTTGTCCTCGGGCGACCGCAGCTCACCATGTTGGAGGTCTCGTGTCATCCCCATCGCTCAGCCGCCGTCAGCTCTTGCAGACCGCCGGCGTCGCGGTTGCCGCGTCGGCCGTTGGGCAGGCCGCCGGGACGTCGGCCGCCGTGGCCGCGGTCGCCCCGGCCCGGGCCGACATCGGCGTGTCGGCCTACCTGTTCGACCTCGGGCAGGTCCAGCTCGCCTCCGGCCGCTGGCTGGACAACCAGAACCGCACCCTTTCCTATCTCCGGTTCGTCGACGTCAACCGGCTGCTGTACAACTTCCGGGCCAATCACCGGCTCTCCACCAACGGCGCCGCCTCGAACGGCGGATGGGACGCCCCGTCGTTCCCGTTCCGCACCCACGTGCAGGGGCATTTCCTCACCGCGTGGGCCCAGGCGTACGCCTTGCTCGGCGACACCACCTGCCGGGACAAGGCCACCTTCATGGTCGCCGAGCTCGCCAAATGCCAGGCGAACAACGGTGCCGCCGGGTTCGGCGCCGGTTACCTCTCCGGTTTCCCCGAGTCGGACTTCAGCGCCCTCGAAGCGCGGACGCTGAGCAACGGCAATGTGCCGTACTACTGCATCCACAAGACGCTGGCCGGCCTGCTCGACGTGTGGCGCCTGATCGGCAGCACCCAGGCCCGCGACGTGCTGCTCGCGCTCGCGGGTTGGGTGGATCAGCGCACCTCCCGGCTCAGCTCCAGCCAGATGCAGAACATGCTGGGCACCGAGTTCGGCGGCATGAACGCGGTGCTGACCGACATCTACCAGCAGACGGGTGACGGGCGCTGGCTCACGACGGCTCAGCGGTTCGACCACGCGGCCGTGTTCACCCCGCTCGCCTCCAATCAGGACCAGCTGAACGGCCTGCACGCCAACACGCAGGTGCCCAAGTGGATCGGTGCGGCACGGGAGTACAAGGCGACCGGCACCACCCGCTATCGGGACATCGCGAACAACGCATGGAACATGACCGTCAACGCGCACACGTATGTGATCGGCGGTAACAGCCAGGCCGAACACTTCCGCGCCCCCAACGCCATCGCCGGATACCTCAGCAACGACACCTGCGAGCACTGCAACACCTACAACATGCTCAAGCTCACCCGCGAGCTGTGGCTGCTGAACCCCGGCCAGGCGTCCTACATGGACTTCTATGAGCGGGCCCTGTTCAACCACGTCATCGGTGCCCAGAACCCGGCGGACGCCCACGGGCACATCACCTACTTCACCCCTCTGCGGCCCGGTGGCCGCCGTGGGGTCGGCCCGGCCTGGGGCGGCGGCACGTGGAGCACTGACTACAACTCGTTCTGGTGCTGCCAGGGCACTGGGGTGGAGGCCAACACGAGCCTGGTGGACGCCATCTACTCCTACAACGGCACCACGCTGTTCGTGAACCTGTTCCAGCCATCCACACTGAACTGGTCCCAGCGCGGCATCACGGTCACCCAGACGACGTCCTACCCGGCGAGTGACACCACGACCCTGCAGGTCACCGGCAGCGTCGGCGGCTCGTGGACGATGCGGATCCGCATCCCCGCCTGGACGTCGGGCGCCACCATCAGCGTCAACGGCACGCAGCAGAGCGCCGACACCACGCCCGGGTCCTACGCCACCCTCACCCGCTCGTGGACGTCCGGCGACACCGTCACGGTGCGCCTGCCCATGCGGGTGGTCATGAAGGCGGCCAACGACAACGCGAACGTCGCGGCGATCACGTATGGTCCTGTCGTGCTGTCCGGCAACTACGGCAACACCTCGCTGTCGTCGCTTCCGGCCCTGACCACCTCCTCGATCGCCCGGACCAGCACTTCGGCGCTCACCTTCACCGCCACCGCCGACAACGCGACGGTCAACCTGATCCCCTTCTACGATGCGCAGGGGCACAACTACACCGTTTACTGGAATGTCAGCGGGCAGGGCACCGGCGGGACGGGAAGCTACCGGCTGGTCAACGCGGCCAGTGGCCTGGTCCTCGGCATCCAGAACATGTCCACGGCGGACGGCGGTCTCGCGCTCCAGTGGACCGACAATGGCACCGCGGACCACAACTGGGTGATGGTGACCGACGGCAGCGCCGTGCGGTTCCGCAACGTCAACAGCGGCAAGGTGCTGGGAGTGGAGAACATGTCCACCGTCGACGGTGCCCGCATCCTGCAGTGGTCCGACAACGGCACAGCCGACCACCGGTGGACCTTGGTCGACAACGGCGACGGAACCTACAAGATCCGCAACGTGAACAGCGGCAAGCTGCTCGCCATCCAGAACAACTCCACCGCCAACGGCGCCCAGGCCGTTCAGGACTCCGACAACGGAACCGCCGACAACCGATGGCGACTCGTCCGCAACTCTTGAACACCCGCCCAGCGGCCTGCTGCCTTGATTCCGGGCAAAAAGGATTTGATCAAGCGTGGCTTTGTTAGTTCGTAATGGTGGTCGTTGATGGCAGGTGGGGCATCGGCCGCTCCAAGTGGCTAAGAACACCTGGAGCATGTGCAAGATCTTGCAAAGGCCAGGCCGCCCCGCAGGCTTTTGGGCTGGTCAAGCGGAGTTCGGTGAGGAACAAACCGGGAGGTCATCCTCGCCGTGGGGTTGCCCTTGGTGCGCTTGCTGCCATGTCGCCAGGTGATGCGGTGCAGCGCCGGACGGCCCGCGGCCAGCACCAGCTCGCGCAGGGTGGGGCCTTCGCCCTGAAGTGTGGACACCACGTGGCGAGGACCAGCGCTTGGCTCCCTGCAGCGTCTCGCGTTTCAAGGTCGCGTTGAACGATTCCGCCGCGGCGTTGTCGGCGCTGGTCCCGACGGCTCCCATGGATTGGCGCACCCCGAGTTCGGCGCAGACCCTGGCGAACTCGGCCGAGGTGTACTGGGCTCCATGATCGGCATGGAAGATCGCTCCGGCCAGGCTGCTGCG